>NZ_LUKG01000005.1:17172-29318 GCF_001601815.1 Flavihumibacter sp. CACIAM 22H1 | reverse complement strand
AAGCCGAATTGAATAGATTTATTTTTAACAATAATCCTTCAAAATTAAACTTAATAACAGACAATAGTGGATGATCGAACACTGTGTCACCAGTAATACTCATATGTTTTCGCACAGAATTGATAAAACTGAAATAATTATCTAATGGTGAGCAACAAATAGATAATAGAGCCTCAGACAGCTCAGAAAGACCCTTATTCTTTATACCATCCAGTATTAATCCTCTTACTTCCTCATTTTTTGTATCAAATTTACAGTCATGATTTCCAGGTACAAATAGAATACTTCCATCAACTTTGGTGTATTCTTTAAGTTCTTTAAAAAGCGCTTTAAAAAATTCTCTTGCAATTGCATATTCTTCATTCTTACCAGAAAATGCGATATCACCGGAAGTAACAATTAAAAAATTGCTACAACCTCTAATCTTATTTTTTATGATATCGAAAATCTTGGGCCTTCGAGAAACAATTACATTACGATTTTCTCTAAAGTGTATGTCACTTAAATGTAATATGACTAGAGTCATTTCAGGTTAGGTTTAAGGGATAAAAGGCTATAAGTGAAAAACGAATTCTAATAATACAAAATTTTAATGATAAAACCTCTTCTAAGAAGCCGCCGTATTTTGTACCAGTTTCTGGTGTACCGATTTGAGAGACGGGGTGGTGAGCAGGTAGTCCTTGAATTTCTGTAGTAGACGATCATCAATGTCCCTGAACTTACAATGTTGCCCCACCCATCGTTTTAGGTATTTTATGGCCGTTTCATAATGAGTCGTATCCATTTTTCTTTTTGCTTGCCCCGGATAAAATTCAAGGCATACACAAAAAAATCTGCCTCCAATGCATCCTTATTGAACAGTCCATTGGCATCCAGCATCAAGGCCTTCATACGCTTGATGAAAATCTTTTCCGCAATTTCCTGGTACAGCAGGTTCTCTTTCTTTTCCATTGATGTTACCGGGCTACTGTGCAAATGCAATTTTAAATATTCCCGGCGGGTGTAAACCTGCTTTTGTGGATTCCATACCGGCGGAAAATAATCGATATACAAACTGTATTTCCCGGACTTCAGTAATTTTTTCCTTAGTTTCCCTCTCATATCTCTACACTTTTACTGATGAAATAATCCAATACATACTGTTTATTGAACAGCAATCGCCGTCCGACTTTGACTTTCGGAAAAGACGCATCTTTTATTGTACGAAATAAGGTACGCTCCCCTACCCCCAACAACTCAGCGATGTCTCCGATGTTCAGCCATTCCCGGTTCAACCGGTTATTGACTGACTTGGGCGGGCTATTCTTTGGCGTGAAGGCGTAGCGGTCCAATACGAGTTCGTTGGTGGTAAGAATCGCCTGGGTGACCTTTTCTTCTTTCTTGCGTTTTTTATAGTTGCGACGGGCACAGGGTAGTGAACAGAATTTGGTGACTGTTTTTTGGGCGATAAAGGTTTGCTGACAATGTTGGCAAACCTTTCGAAGGCGAATGTTGGAGCTCATGTTACCTTGTTTTTGGCGTTTAACTCCAGTCGGCTCGTCGGTTATTTCTCCGGTTATTTCTCCGGTTATTTCCCCCTTACACTGCCGCGAACTGCCTGGAGCTGTCTGGAACTGCCTGGAACTGTCGTATGCTCACCTACATCATTATACAATTTGTACCTCCTGATTTTTTGGAAAAAGATACAAACGAGGACACACACAACAATAAAAAAAGGGTAAACTGTAGTAAGCTTTAACGTTGCAATAACTTGCAAATCAATTAATTAGTAAAATGAAGTAAAATGTCGTCAAAAGAAGTAGCCCACTTATTTCCCGATACAGAACTTGCTGAAAATATAATCCAGCAAATCTTCGTTACTTACTTCCCCTGTTATTTCACCCACATAATGCAAACATCTACGAATATCAAGTGCCAGTAAATCGCCCGGCAAGTGATTGTCAAGGCCCTGTCGTATATCGGCTAAGGAACTTAAAATCTGCTGCAGGGCATGGTAGTGCCGGGCATTGGTAACAATGGTGGTATCACCAGCCACCTGGCCACCCAGCACCAGGTCTACCAATCGTTCTTTCAACAATTCCATCCCTTGCCCCTGTTTTGCGGAAATCAGGAGCATATTGGGTCCGCTGGTCAGTTGCCGTTGATCGGATGCAAGCTCTCCGGCAGATTTGTCAACCTGGTTGCCGACCAGCAAATAGTTGTAGCCGGCGGCATCAAATTCATGTTTTACCTGCTGAAGATCGGCAGGCTGAATAGTGTTTACATCAAAAAGGTAAAGAACAATATCAGCCTGCTGCATTTTTTCCAGACTTTTTTCCACCCCAATTTTTTCAATCTGGTCGGCGGTATGCTCGCGAATACCAGCGGTATCAATGAACCGGAATAATATCCCGTCAATATTGAGTACTTCCTCAATGGTATCTCGGGTAGTGCCTGCTATTTCACTCACAATTGCGCGGTTCTCGTTCAATAACGCATTTAACAGGGTAGATTTACCCGCATTGGGTTTGCCAATAATAGCTACAGAAACCCCGTTCCTGATCACATTGCCCAATTGAAAAGAAGCGGCCAGTTTACTCACCCGTTCATGCGCTCCGGTAACCAGGGCATACAATTGCGAACGGTCTGCAAACTCCACATCTTCCTGCGAAAAATCAAGCTCCAGTTCAATAAGGGCCGAAAAACTGATCAATTGGTTCCGTAGCTCTTTTAATTCGGCCGAAAAACCACCTCGTATATTGTGCAGGGCATTGCGCTGGGCGGCGGCAGTATTTGCAGCTATCAGGTCGGCAACTGCTTCGGCCTGGGCAAGATCCAGTTTACCATGCAGGAAAGCCCGCTGGGTAAATTCACCCGGCTTGGCCATCCGGGCACCGGCACGCAGGCAGGCATCCATGATTCGCTGCAATACGTAGGGCGATCCATGTCCTGAAATCTCCACCACATCCTCTCCTGTATAAGAACGCGGGCCCTTGAATAGTGTTACCACTACTTCGTCAAGGGCTTCCCCGTTTTCCCGCAATACCCCCACATGGGCTGTATGCGAAGCCTGGGCCTCCAGGTTCTTGGAAGGAAAAAGCCGGTTGATAAGAGAAAAACTTAACGGGCCACTCAACCTGATTACGCCAATAGCACCTATTCCGGGAGGGGTGGCAAGGGCAACAATGGTATCGTCCCACTGCGGGGTGGTATATTTCATGGGGCAAATTTAGGCAACAAAAAATCCCCCTGCGGTAAACAGGGGGATTTGTACAATTATTCCGGAGGAAACTTATTCAATTTCAAGACGGAAGGTAATCGGCTGCTTCTTGTAAGATTTTACCTGGCGTCCGTTCTGAACGGCGGGGGTCCACTTACCGGATTTTTTGATTACTCTTACCGCTTCTTCGCGGAGTTCATTCGGGCCGCTGATGGCCTGCACATCACTTACCACTCCTTCTTTATCCACGATGAACTGGATTACCACCGTTCCCTGAATTTCATTGTCCTGCGCTTCCTGCGGGTAACGAAGGCTTTTGTTCAGGTAACGTTGCCAGGCGCTGGCGCCACCAGGGTATTCCGACTCAATTTCCACCTTGGTAAAGGTTTTATCCCAGTCTTCTTCCACTTTTTTAGGCGCTTCTACCACCCCTTTACCCTCATCGGATACTGGTGGAGCAACGATGCCTTCATCCTTGATACCTTCCTGGTTGATGGTACCGATTTTGGTTTCCTCCAGTTTTTCCACTTCAGGTGGCTTTTCATCTTCTTTCACCTCATCGTCCTTTACAATTTTCGGAGGTGTAAACTTAGCCATTTCCACTTTTGGTGGTTCAACGGGTGGCGGAGGAGGTGGCGGTGGTGGCGGTTCATTTTTAGGTTCTTCCTGCTTAACTGCTTCCAGTTCCACATCCTGTACAACCATTTCAGTTTTGTCTTTATCGCCTTTCAGCTTATTCGCTAAGACAGTACCTGCAAAAAACAGTATCAGGAGGGAAGCGGTAGCAATCAACGCCACGGTCATGCGTTTGGCATAGGTTCTGCGGAGATCGTAAGCTCCGTATGCCTTGTTCCGGCCATCAAAAATGATGTCCAGCACATCCGCACTCAAAATTTTATTAACGTCCATGATTCGCTTTTTTAATAGATGCGTTTTGATTCAATTTCCACAAACTTATTGCTGCGGAGCGGGAGCCGGACCGCCTTCAGTAACTGCAATCAGCATAGCTTCAGCTTCTGCCATGTCTACCAGGGCATAACGTTTAACCACATTGATCTGCATTTCATCCAGCATGTTTACCACATTATTGTAGGTAGACTCTTTTCCCGGTTTGATAACTACCACAAAATCCTTAGGATCCGTCGATTTCTTTTTATTCAAAATCACATCCCGGATTTCCTTGAAATTGCTGCTCTTGAAATTAGACCCATCAGGGGCCAGGATGCCTTCGTAATAGTATACGTTGTTGTCCTTGGACATCATGATGGTCAGCGCACCGGATTCTTTGGCTTTGTTTTGTTCTTCCGGCTTCTCGGTATCCTTCGGAAGGAATAACCGCATTGCCGTGGGCTGGCTCATGGTGGTCGTAAAGATAAAGAAGGTAATCAACAGGAACCCAAGATCCACCATTGGGGTAAGATCTACACGGGTAGACAGCTTTTTACTCTTTTTTACGCCTGGGCCTTTTTTATGTCCCCCGCCCTGGGACGAGGTATCCATTTCTGCCATGATGCAAAAATTTTGTTGTTAAATAATTTATTCGGCAGCTTCGGCTGATTTGCCACCGCGGCTCATATTCTCCCGGTACAGCTCCGTACCTTCTGCTACACCTTCGGGGTTGGTAACCATCTGAAACTTCATCTCATCCACTTTCTTAAAGGCATCAATAACACCTTTGAAAGACGGATATTTTGAAGCATTATCACCTTTCACCAGGAGGTTCATTTTAATTCCGGTAAAGCCGGTTTTTACTGCACGCATCCAGTCAACCAATTCGTTGTTGATGGTATCCAGTACAGGTATACCCGGATTATCCAGTTTCGGCCAGTTTTCCTTTGGCTGAGCCGCCAGAGATTTAAGCTGTGCAAATGGTACACCTATAAAGGGACCAGCAGCCAGGGCTGATAATTCCGCTTCCGACAAACCGAGATTACGGGTTGTATTAAGGGCTTCCATGATAGCCTTTTTAGGCGCATCGTCCGAAAAGGACAGGAATACCTTACCTTCTTTATCAATCGTGATCTGGGTAACATCTTTCTGGGGTGCTACCTTAGAAGCCACGGAACTTGGGGTCTGAACCGCCAGTGCCTCAGAAGGCTTGAACTTCGTTGTAAGGATGAAGAAGGACAAAAGCAGGAATGCCACATCACACATCGCCGTCATATCAATATGCGTACTCTTCCTTGGTAATTTTGCTTTTGGCATAGTTAATTAATTGTTGGATTCCACATTTAGATTCAAGGTTCTCCGGATTCCATAAAAGTTACGAAAATTTCCGGAAAATTCCTGTTGGGCCGGATTCAGGCAGTGACGCTGTTAGGCTGAACCTGTTTACTGTTTCCAGCTTTTATGAATTGCTTATTTATACAAAGAAGCAAAGCTTTGAGTCAATGTGAAACCTGATTCGTCGATACCGTAGGTAATACCATCAATTTTAGTGGTAAAAATGTTATACATGATGATGGCCAGGGCTGAAGTACCGATACCGAGTGCAGTATTATAAAGTGCTTCTGAGATACCACGGGAAAGTTCACGGGCAGCATCACCACCACCTTCATCACCCAGTTTAGAGAAGGAACGGATCATACCCAATACCGTACCGAACAGACCAAGAAGTGTTGCAACCGATGCAATGGTAGAAAGGAACACCAGGTTCTTTTCCAGCATAGGCAGTTCAAGTGCAGTAGCTTCTTCTACTTCTTTCTGGATAGACAGTACTTTCTGCTCTGTATCCAGTTCAGTTTCAGTGATCATTTCTTTGTACTTGCGCAAACCGGCTTTCATTACGTTTCCTACAGAACCTTTTTGTTTGTCGCACTCAGTTAATGCTGCATCAACATTTTTGTTAGCCAGGTGATACTGCACTTTACGAACAAACTCGTCAATGTTACCAGCACCGGTAGCCTTGGTGATTGTGAGTAAACGCTCCAATGCAAAAACAATTACAATCAAAAAGTTAGCAATCAGAACGGGTACTACGATACCACCTTCGTAAATGCTGTGGAATGCACCAATTGGTCCAACATGGTTAGGCCAGAATCCACCATTTGGATCAGGACTGGTAAAGCCGCTGGCAGAACCCATGCCAAATCTCCAGATCAAATAACCACCCAAAATACACATAACGGGAGCAATCCATGAAATCGCGTTGCTTCTCTTTTTCGCTTGAACAGATGTAGTCGCCTTCGCTGTTGCAGTTGGTTTAGTCTCTGCCATAATCGTTTGTTTTTAGTTTTTTGTAAACAGGTATAAAAAAAAGTTCTTGAATTGACCCAACGCGTATTGGGGACACAAGTCTAAATAAAAAAAATTTAAAAAAGTCAAATTAACACAATAAATATCCGAAACCGTTACAAATTAAAAAAAAATGCCTGAGAGGCCGTTTTTAGGGCATTTATTGATTTTTAGGGCATTTTTACAGGCGGCTCATCAATTCCAGACGAATTGTGTTAATATCGGCATTATTTTATTGTTAATCACCTATTTCCAGCAATTAAAACTGTATACACATGCATCTACATTTAAGCCCGGGTAAATGGATCCCGGTACTGGTTATTGCACTGACTACCAGCATGGGCACCCTGGCCCAGCAAAAGCCGAATCCCGCCAATTCAAAGTCGGGTACCAACCCGCCCGCCACCCCGCCTGCCAACGCAGCGCCTGCCAAGCCCACAGGTCCCAAACCCTACAAAGAAGTGATCACTTCAAAGGCTGTTACCGATGAGGGGCTGCTGACGGTTCACAAAGTGGAGGATAAATACTATTTTGAAATCCCCGATAAACTGATGGGGCGGGATATCCTGGTGGTGAATCGTCTCTCCAAAGCTGCCGCCGGTATGCGGAATTTTTTCTTTGGTTACGCCGGCGATAAAATTGGCGATAATGTGATCCGTTTTGAAAAAGGCCCCAATAACAAGGTTTTTCTTCGCCTTATTTCTTACGACGAAATGGCCGGTGATTCCACGTCCTCCATGTACAAAGCCGTGGCGAATTCGAATATACAGCCCATAGCACAGGCATTTGATATTGCTGCCTTTAATGCAGATACTACTGGTGTTGTACTGGATGTTACCAGTTACCTCAACAGCGATAATGAAATTCTCAATTTCGAGGCTAATGCCAAGCGTACCTTTCGGGTAGGCAGCTTGCAGGCCGATAAGTCCTATATAAGCGGGGTCAAATCCTTCCCGGTTAATACGGAAATCAAAACCGTGAAAACCTATGCGCGTGCCTCAGGCGCTACCCCGGGTGCACCACCTGCGTTCGGAGCCCAGCCCTCCGGCTCTTACACGGTGGAGATCAACAGCTCCCTGATGTTGTTACCGGATCAGCCAATGCAACCCCGTTATTACGACGATCGGGTGGGCTATTTTACCCGTCAATATGTTGATTTTGAAAAAAATCCGCAGGGGGTGGAATCCGTTCGGATGATTACCCGCTGGCGACTGGAACCCAAAGCGGAGGATGTAGAAAAATACAAACGCGGCGAACTGGTTGAGCCTAAAAAACCGATTGTTTTTTATATTGATCCGGCCACTCCTAAAAAATGGGTGCCCTATCTGATACAGGGAGTTAATGACTGGCAGGCAGCATTTGAAAAAGCAGGCTTCAAGAATGCCATTTTTGCAAAAGAAGCACCGCTGAATGATCCGGAATGGAGTCTGGAAGATGCCCGTTATTCCGCCATTGTTTATAAACCATCCGATGTTCCCAATGCCAGCGGACCACATGAGCATGATCCGCGTAGTGGTGAAATCCTGGAAAGCCATATCAACTGGTACCACAACGTAATGGAACTTCTCCGGAACTGGTATTTTGTACAGGCATCGCCCAATGATCCGCGGGCCCGTTCGCCCAAGTTTGACGACGCCTTGATGGGTGAGCTTATCCGTTTTGTGTCTTCGCATGAAGTGGGCCATACACTCGGTTTGCGGCATAATTTCGGTTCGTCGTCGAGCACGCCGGTTGAAAAACTACGCGATAAAAAATGGCTGGAAGAAAATGGACACACTCCCTCTATCATGGACTACGCCCGTTTTAACTATGTGGCGCAGCCAGAAGATAATGTAGGCGAAAAAGGACTGTTTCCGCGTATAGGTGATTACGATAAATGGGCCATTGAATGGGGGTATAAATGGTATCCCCAGGCAAAATCGGCCGATGAGGAAACTCCGATCCTGAATGCACTTACCATTGAGCGCTTAAAGAATAATCGTCTCTGGTTCGGACGTGAAACCAATCCGGATGATCCGCGTTCACAAAACGAAGACCTGGGCGATAATTCCATGAAAGCAAGTGCTTACGGGGTAAAGAACCTGCAACGCATTGTACCCAATCTACAAACCTGGTCGAAAGAGCCGAACAAAGATTATGAGCACCTGACCACCTTGTACAATGAAGTGGTTACTCAGTTTGGCCGCTATATTGGTCATGTAAGTAAAAACATTGGGGGCGTTCTGGAAACACCAAAAACCGTTGAGCAGGCAGGTGCAGTGTATGAATATGCATCGCGCGAGCAACAGAAAGAAGCAATGGATTTTTTAAACAAGCAGGTATTTACAACCCCTACCTGGTTATTGGATCAGCAGATTTTTGCAAAAACGGGCAATACCGCTACTGCGGTGGTGAATCGTTTGCAGGACGCTGCTTTGGCGCGGGTGTTAAGTGCGGGTACCATCAATAAATTACTCAATGCCGAGGCGGCGTTAGGAACTAAAACCTATACATTGAGTGAACTGATGACGGATTTACGCCGTCATATTTTCACCGAACTGCCAGCACGTAAGCCGATTGATATCTACCGCCGCAACCTGCAGAAAAACATGACAGAGCGGTTGCTGACCTTTATTAAACCGGCTACTTCACCGGCAAGTTTAGGGGGTGGTATTACAATCAGTTTTGGTCCGACTATCAGCCGGAACAGTGATGCGATTTCTTTTGCGCGTGGAACCTTACGTACCCTGCAAACGGAAATTCGTTTAGCGCTTCCTGCCTATACCGATACCGCCACCCGTTACCACCTCCAGGATTTACTGGATCGTATTACGGAGGGGTTGACGGCAAAATAGTTGATAGACGTCAGACAGGTGTTCTAACACCTGTCTGACGTCTAAACTAAAAGCATGCATAAAAGAAAAAATACTACCACAAAACTCATTCTCTTTTTACTCGTCCTCGTTGTTGCCTGGGCTATTTTAAGGTACCAATATGGATGGGGCACCCCTTACCATGCCAGGCAGGCAAAAAAAGATTTAAAAAACGGAACCGTCCAGTTTATTTCAGTGGGGCTGCCCCTGGCCTCTTCCAAAGATGCTGAGATCGCTTCTCTGAAGCAGCGGTATGGTTTCAAAACGGTGGAATTCGGTTGCGTCGTAACGGCTCAGGAATTGAATGGCATCGAACAGTACAATCAAATCGTCGAAAAATGGCTTAGCAACAGAAATGGGAAAGGATGGCGGAAAGCTTATCAGAAATCAATTGATTCCTTATATCGTATCGCATTTAATCAGGCTCCTCAATAACAACCTGTTAGAACATCGTCCTAACACCTGTCTGACGCCTATCACTACTCATACCGCAGCGCTTCAATAGGATTTAACCGGCTTGCCTTGTAGGCAGGATAGGACCCTGCTGCAAGGCCTACCACGGTACATATCAGAACCCCAAGAAAAACCCATACCCAGGGCACCACAAAGCCGGTACTCATCAACATACTTACAATATTACCCAGCAGTACCCCTAAAACAATTCCAATAAGCGCGCCCAGCAAGCTGATTAAAATAGCTTCCAGCAAAAACTGCCAGCGTACATTCCGCTGTTTGCCACCGATGGCCTTTATCAGTCCTACTTCTTTGGTTCGTTCCGTTACCGCTACCAGCATAATATTCATAAGGCCAATGGCTGCCCCCATCAGGGTAATAAAGCCAATTACCACTGCAGAGCCTGTCAACCAGCCAATTTGCCGCATCGCCAACTCTACAAAAGCATCGCTTTTATCGATCAGAAAATTACTCTCCTCTTTAATTTCATTTTTCCGTAACACCCGAAACAAACCCTCCGCCTCTCCAATAGCCGTTTCTATCTGGCTGATATCCGCCGTCTTAACCCCTATCGTAAAGGTTGATGATGCACTGCTGGTAAAAAACCGCCGCACCGAATTATAGGTAGTGATGATGTTGTTATCCAGGCTCCTTCCAAAAGTGGATCCCTTGGATTGAAGGGTACCGATTACCCGGAAAGGAATATTATTGATATTGATGATCTTCTCTAAAGGGGTTTCCGGGTTAGAGCTACCAAATAATTTCTCGTACACATCCCTCCCGATTAAACAAACATTCCGCCCTGTACTCACATCCAACTCATTAAGGTTTCGCCCTGCGGCAATCTCAAACCCATTCATGTCCACATAATTCTCATCCCCCCCATTAACATAAACCGTGGGATTGGTTTTTTTACTCCCGAATGAAGCCGAATTATTATTTCCTCCACCAAGCGACAGTGACACCTTAGCTGGGAATTTGTACCGCTTTTTAAAGCCTTCTGCCTGCTCCCTGGTGATTGGTTTATTGGTGTTGGATTTCTTTAGTTTCTTTCCTCCCTTTTCTTCTTTTTTCAGCTCTCCCCGGTCAAACCGGAAAGCCGAACGATACCGGATCGTAAACCCGTTTGCTCCCATACTGGAAAAACTCTCCATAAACTTCTGTGAAATTGCCTGAATTGCCGTATTAATACCAATCAGGGCTGCTATACCCAGGGCTATAATGGCAACCGTTATGCCCGTCCGGAGCCTGTTAGACCGGATCGTCCGCATAGACAAACTTAAGGTGTCGGCAAAATTCATGGCATGAAAATACGGAAAAAGACAGAAGGAAAGCTCAACGGTCGGGTGCTACCCGACCGTTGAAAAAAGTTATCAGAAATACAGGTAATTAAGTACCATATTGGGGAAAATGCCAAAGAGGATGATCAATCCGGCTATAAGCAGGAGAATCCACCGGAATGCCGGGGTAATTTCCTCCGTATCGGCTACCCCGTCTTTGAAATACATCGATTGTATAACCCGGAAATAATAATAAACACTCACTACCGCACAAAGAATGGCAAAAAATACCAACCACAGCTGCGAACCTCCTTTAACGGCCGAAGCCAGCATAAAGTATTTTGCGAAAAAACCAATGGTGGAAGGAATGCCCGCCAGCGATAACAAAAAGATGGTAGTGGTAGCTGCCAGCACCGGCTGCGTGCGCGCCAGCCCATTAAAGCCTTCGAATGTATAGTCTTTCATTTTCACCAACACAGCAAAAATGCCGATGGTTGCCAGGCTATACCCCAGCGTATACAATATAATACCTTCTTTAGAGTAGTTATTAAAACTGAATAAGGCAAACAACATAAAACCGGCCTGGGCTATGGAAGAATAAGCCAGCATACGCTTCACACTCTGCTGGAAAATAGCCGTAACATTCCCGATAAACAAGGTAGCCGCCGTAACCACCGCCACAATCAGTTTCCAGTCATATCCTGAACTGGCAAAACTATACTCAAACAACCGGATAAAAGCAATGAACACGCCTGCCTTCACAATGGTAGCCATGAAACTGGTAAATACGGTAGGTGCGCCATCATACACATCCGGTGTCCAGAAATGGAAAGGAGCCGCCGATACCTTAAATGCCATACTTATGAACAACAAAAGCAAACCGGAAGTATACCATACCTGCCTGCCTGCTATATTCGCCTGCAGTGCCGGGTCAATGCTGAAACTTCCTTTTGCACCATACATCAATACAATACCCATCAGCATAATACCGGTAGAAAAAGCTCCCATCAGAAAATATTTCAGGGCTGCTTCATTACTTTTCAAATTACGCTTATCGCTCCCTGTTAGTATATACAATGGAATGGAAATAATTTCAATTCCAAGGAATAATAAAAGCAGGCTATTAAA
>NZ_LUKG01000005.1:0-16721 GCF_001601815.1 Flavihumibacter sp. CACIAM 22H1 | reverse complement strand
TACCACAAAGAATAAAAAAGATCAGGGCAAAATATTCAGCCCCGTTCACCCCTACTTTCAGGATATCGCGTCCGGATAACAAAAAATACAAGAAGGTTGCAGCAAAAGCAATGGTATTAAAAAGCAGGCCAAACTTATTAAACACCAGCATATTGCGGGTATTTATATCGAACCATTTCATACCGTTCATCTCAGCTATATTAGCCAGCAGCAACAGCAGCAAACCTGCGGTGGCAACGATGCGGATCGTCGATTTGTTTGCAGTAAAGATGCCCGTGAACATCAGCACCACACCCAATAAGGCGGAAAGAATAATTGCGTTCATACTATTTCAGGTCGTTTGCTGTTTATTTTAAATTCATCCTGTCCAGGATCTGCTGCGAGATTTCACTGGTCATCGACAATATAGGTTTCGGATAAATTCCAATCAATATAATTCCCACAATCAGAATGGCCAGTGCCAGCTGCACATTAAAGCGGATATCTACCGCATTTTCGGTGCGTGTGGTTGTAGGTCCGTAAAACACATTCTGTACCATACGCAGGGTATATACCGCGCTCAGGATAATGGTAATAATACCCGCAATGGCATATACCATCCCAAACTTGGTAGCAGTGGAACCCCAGATGCCGTTAAACATCATAAACTCCCCGATAAATGCATTGGTCAGTGGCATGGCAATATTAGCCAGTGCAACAATCACCAGCATAATGGTCAGCACCGGTGCTTTCTGTGCCAGGCCACCCAGTTCACTTATTTTACGGGTACCGAATTGCTGTTCAATTACGTTCACCACAATCCACATACCCAGGATATTGATGCCATGATTGAACATCTGTATCATTATGCCCTGGAGTCCGCTGTAACTGGGTGCAAACAACGCCAGGATCATTAAGCCGATATGCGCAATGGAAGACCAGGCAACCAGTCTTTTCAGATCATCCTGTTTGATGGCAATAAAAGAGGCATAGAGCATGCCTACCACAGCCAAGGTGGCAAAATTATCTCCCCACTGGTAGGTAGCTGCCGGTACTACCGGTGCCAGCCAGCGTAATAAACCAAAAACCCCCATTTTGGCCATAATGGCGCTCAGGATCATAGTAACTGCCGTGGGCGACTGTTCATAGGTATCTGGCTGCCAGGTATGGAAGGGAAACAAGGGCATTTTAACGGCAAAAGCTACAACCAGCAATATAAAAATGGTCATTTCCTCCCGGCTGCTAAGGTTCAGCTTTACAAAATCTGTCCAGGCAAAGGATCCGCCTGCTTTGAAATAGAGCATGATCAGGCCTATCAGCATGAACAGGGAGCCCAAAAAGGTATAGATAAAAAATTTGATCGTAACCTGGATCCTTTTTTCTCCTCCCCAGCGGGAGCACAGAAAATAAAGTGGTATCAGCGCCAGTTCCCAGAAGAAATAAAACAGCATACCGTCCATCGCCATAAATACTCCCATCAGCCCGGCCTGCGCCAGCAGCATGAGTCCGAAAAACCGATTTCCGTCAACATAAGTATTATTCCAGGTGCTGTAAATGATCAGCGGAAAAGAGAAGCTGGTTAGTAAACAAAGCAACTGGCTCATACCATCGAGTTCCAGGTGGAAACGGCTGTTCAGTGCGCCGATCCAGGGCTGGTTGAAACTGAGGTGGGCAGCATCGTTCCATACACTCATTCCTGCCAGCATTATAGCCAGAGAAACCAGGGTAGACAAAAATGCAATCGATTTAGCAGTTGCTTCCTGCCGGATCGCGAACAAGGCAACACCGGTTAACAGGGGAATCAAAATCAGTAAAACTGGTACCATTATTTGAATCTCGTTTCTTTCAGTTGATCAATTATTTCTTCAGGAATACCTGCAAAACAAAGAGCAGAATTATTCCCAACACCATCAGCAAAACATAACTGCCTACCTGGCCACTTTGCAGCAGGCGCAATTGCCGGCTTGCATATTGTACACTCCTGCCTACACCATTTACAATCCAGTCGATCCCGAAGCGATCCAGTTTCTCCAGGCCTTTGCCAAATGCATTCACCGGTCGGGTAATGACAGCATCGTAAAGCTCGTCCACATACCATTTATTTTGTAGTACTTTACCCAAGCCGGTTTCTTCCGAAGCTGTTTTCTGATAGCCACTGAATTTTTTCCAGGCAAGTATAATTACCAGCAGGATAACAGCCATCAGTCCAAACATCAGGATCAATTCCGTTGAATGATCGATGGCATGGGGTGTCATTTTACTGGTAGACGCCGCAAATACCGGGGCCAGGAAATCGTTCAATGCATGGCCGCCGTGCATAAGTACCTCTGGTATTCCCACCAGTCCGCCCCCAAAACTGAAGATGGCCAGTACTACTAACGGAATGGTCATGGCCGCGGGAGATTCATGCAGGTGATGTTCCTGCTCCTGCGTACCTCTGAATTTGCCCTGGAAGGTCATGGAATACAAGCGGAACATATAAAATGCCGTCATTAATGCACCGATGGCTCCAAGTACATAATACAACGGGTTATTAGCAAATGCAGCGGCCAGAATTTCATCTTTGGAGAAGAAACCGGAGAATGGAATAATTCCGGCAATTGCCAAACACCCAATCAGGAAGGTGATATGCGTTGTTGGCATATATTTTTTCAGTCCGCCCATGTTCCGGATATCCTGCTCATGGTGCATGCCATGAATCACCGAACCTGCTCCCAGGAACAGGAGGGCTTTAAAGAAAGCATGTGTCATTACATGGAATACAGCTCCTGTATAAGCACCTACACCTAATGCCAGAAACATATAACCCAACTGGCTAACCGTAGAATAGGCCAGTACTTTTTTGATATCATTTTGTTTGAGGGCTATACTGGCGGCCAGTAAAGCGGTGGCAATACCCACAACCGCCACCACAGTTTGGGTAACCGGCGACAGGGTATATAAAATGTTGGACCGGGCAATCATATAAATACCCGCGGTAACCATGGTAGCCGCGTGGATCAGCGCAGAAACGGGTGTGGGACCCGCCATCGCATCCGGCAGCCAGGTATACAGGGGGATCTGTGCACTTTTACCTGTTGCTCCTACAAACAGCAGAAGCGTAATAATGGTAAGGTCCTGGCCAGATAAACTGTCTACCTTGCTGAACACATCAATATAGGTTACGGTTCCCAGTTTAGATAGCAGGTAAAACACCGCCAGCAAAAAGCCTGCATCCCCGATCCGGTTCATCACAAAAGCTTTTTTGGCAGCGCTGGTATATTCAATGTTTTTGAACCAGTAACCGATCAGCAGGTATGAACACAATCCTACCCCTTCCCAGCCGATGAACATGATTACATAGTTCGATCCCAGTACCAGCAACAACATCGAAAACACGAAGAGATTGAGGTACGCAAAATAACGGGCAAAATGCATGTCGGATTCTTCGTGCATATAAGCCGTAGAATACAAGTGAATCAGGAATCCTATACCTGTAATAATCAGCAGGAACAAACTGCTGAGCTGATCTACCTGAAAAGCGAAAGGAATAACAGTTTTACCGAACTCAATAAAATTGAAGAGCGTTACCACTCCGGTTGATCCGGCTTTTACCTGCATAAAAATCAGGATGCTTACAACAAAGGAAGCCAGGATGGTACCGGAGCCGATAATCCCGCTCAGCGACTTCGATACATGGTTTCTCAGCAATCCGTTCAGGAGAAATCCTACCAACGGAAAGAGGGGAACCAGCCAAACGTAATCAATGATATTGTTCATATTAATTTTTCAGTCTGTTCAGGAAATTCACATCCACGGAATGGATATTACGGTACATCATTACAATAATGGCCAGTCCCACGGTTACTTCGGCAGCAGCCACCACCATAATAAAGAATACAAATAACTGTGCGTCGGCGCCATTGGTTACTACCTGCAGGGCGCTATTGGCACTATCTGCCAGGTGCATTTTAGAAAATGCCACCAACAAAAGGTTTACCGCATTCAACATCAGTTCTATACACATAAAAATGATGATGGCATTACGACGGGTGAGCACCCCTATTACCCCGATCGAAAACAGGGCAAGGGCTAGAAAAATGTAGAGATTGATTGGCATTTTATAAAATCAAAAGTTAATAGTTATTAGTTGATCACCCCTTATTCCTTCTTACCGAGCACCACGGCTCCTACCATCGCACTCAGGAATAACACGCTGCTTATTTCAAAGGGGATCACGTATTCATTGAATAATAATTTACCCAGGTTTTCAATCAAACCGGTATCACCGGAATTTACCAGGGCAATCGTTGATTTGGAATCTGCATCTCTTAAAGCAGCAACCAGTACCAGCAGCAAACAGCCACCAGCCACTGTACCGGCCATTTTCAACCACTTGTTCTTCTGTGGCTCGGTTTCCGTATTCAGGTTCATGAGCATAATCACAAACAGGAACAGTACCATAATAGCGCCCGCATAAACAATCAGGTTTACAACTGCCAGGAATTGTGCGTTGAGCAGGATATAGTGGCCGGATATGGCAAAGAAGGTAGCGATCAGTGCCAACACACTGTAAACCGGGTTCTTACTGGTAACCACCAGCAGGGCGCCTGTAAGGGCAACCACGGTAAGCAACCAAAATAAAATTTCTGTGATAGTCATGTTTGTTGTTCGCAGTTACTTTAATAAGAATACAATCAGCTTTTGCGGGACCGCTCTCCTACCGCTTTACGGTAAAGTTCAGGCTCCGTTTTAGGGTCAGGAATCAACAGGTCATTTTTTCCATAAATAAAACCTTCCCGCTTATAGTTCGACGGCGCAAACGTTTCACTCAGGTAAATCGCATCTTTCGGGCAGGCTTCCTCGCACAGCCCGCAGAAAATGCAACGCAGCATATTGATCTCGTATTTAGCTGCATATTTTTCTTCGCGGTACAATTGTTCCTCTCCCTCCTTACGCTCTGCTGCTTCCATTGTTATGGCCTCAGCCGGACAAGCAACGGCGCATAATCCGCAGGCGGTACAACGCTCTCTGCCTTCTTCGTCCCTGTTGAGGATATGTAGTCCGCGGAAAACCGGGCTAAACGGACGGGTTTCTTCCGGATAATTGATCGTAGGCTTCTTTTTAAAGAAATGCGAAAGAGTAATACTCATTCCTTTGGCAATCGCCGGCAGGTACATTTTCTCCCACACCGTCATCGGGTGGCGATCTACTGCTTTGGATCTATTGGTGAGCGTTTGCATAATTCGAGCGTAAAAATATTTTTTAACTGGTTACAGGCCAAGTTTGATTCCTATCAAAAAGGCCATCCGTTTTGTCTGATCAGTACAACCACTGCAGTTATCAGCATATTGATCAGCGCAAGTGGAATCATTACTTTCCAACCCAGGTGCATCAGCTGATCATAGCGGAAGCGGGGGATGGTCCAGCGGACCCACATGAAGAAAAATATGAAGAAGGCTGCTTTTGCAAATAGTGATAAGCCCTGTAAAATAGCCACGTTATTGGTACCCATACTTTCCACCAGAGCCGCGTCATTCACAAACGGAATATCGTAGCCCCCGAAATAAAGCGTTGCCATCAACACACTGCTCATGAACATATTGATGTATTCCGCAAACAGGTAGAACCCGAGTTTCATGGAAGAGTATTCCTGGTGATAACCAAAGTTCAATTCGTTTTCCGCTTCGGGTAAATCAAACGGGGTACGGTTACATTCTGCAAAAGCACATACCATAAATATCAGGAAACCGAGCGGTTGATACAGGATATTCCACCATCCGCCGGCAGCACTTTGTTGTTCCACAATTGTTTTCAGGCTCAGTGACCCGGTCAGCATCAGCAGGGCAATGATAGAAAGCCCCATAGCCAGTTCATAAGAAATCATTTGGGAGGCGCCGCGTAAGGCAGCCAGCAGCGAGAATTTATTATTCGATGCCCAGCCACCAATCATAATACCGTATACTCCCATACTCAGTACGGCAAAAATGTAGAGAATACCGATATTGATGTCGGCAATCTGAAGGCTGACCGTGCGACCAAAGACTTCGATTTCCCGACCCCAGGGAATAACCGCGCTGGTCATCATAGCCGTCATCATAGCCAGGCCGGGGCCCAGGATAAACAGGAACTTATTGGAGGCATTCGGAATAATTTCTTCTTTCATAAAAAGCTTCAGACCATCTGCCAGTGGCTGAAGTAAGCCAAATGGGCCGGCACGATTGGGTCCCAGGCGGTCTTGCATGAAACCTGCTACCTTACGTTCTGCCCAGGTAGAATACATGGCCACTACCAGAGAAACGGTAATAATACCTCCTATGAGAATTGCTTTCTCCAGAATAAAAGCCAGGTCTATTGCTAGTTGTATCATAAATTCCTACACTATTTTCCGTTATCGAGGCTATTTTTTGAAATCATCGCTGTGCGCCGGACCATCGATCTTGGACAGTTCGATATCAGGACGATTCACTTCACTTACATTATGAATATTCATGAGTAGTTTCGGCGCACGTCCACCCATTACATCCGGCAGGGTTTCCTTCGGTTTCACCACATTCACATAATGCCCCTGGGAAATAACAGAATGACGGCTTACTTTGGTCGGGCCTTCGATTACCCAGTCTTTTGCTTCTTTCTTTTCAAAGCGACATTCGTTACAGATCCACCCGGTTGAGCCTTTGCTCGAATCCTTGATCTCGCCCCACTCATCTTTTCGGGCCGTTACCCGGAACACTTCATCCCCTCTCATCCATAATTGTACTTCTCCGCAACATTTGGAACAATCCCGATGGGCATCCACCGGCTTGGTAAACCAAACCCTGTTTTTGAAGCGGAAGGTTTTATCGGTTAAAGCGCCAACGGGGCAAACATCAATCACGTTCCCGATAAAATCATTGTCGAGTGATTTTTCGATATACGTGGCAATTTCTGCATGATCTCCCCGATCCAGTACACCATGTACTCTTTTCGCCGTTAGCTGATCGGCGGTAAAAACGCAGCGATAGCAGAGAATACAGCGGGTCATATGTAGTTGAATATAGTCGCCGAGATCGTGTTTTTTAAACGTACGACGATTAAATTCATAGCGGGTACCTTCTTTACCATGCTCATAGCTGAGATCCTGCAGGTGGCATTCGCCGGCCTGGTCACAAATAGGACAATCCAGCGGATGGTTCAGAAGCAGGAATTCAACGACGCCGGCCCTTGCATCCAGCACCCGTTCACTGGTAATGCTTTTTACAATCATACCATCCATAACGGTGGTACGGCAACTGGCTACCAGCTTCGGCATCGGACGCGGATCGGCGGTTGAACCCGCCGCCACTTCCACCAGGCAGGTACGACATTTACCTCCGCTGTTTTTCAGCTTGCTGTAATAGCACATAGCAGGCGGAGTAACCTCTCCACCAATCTGCCGGGCAGCATTCAGGATAGTTGTTCCCGGTTCTACCTCGACAGTGATGTTGTCGATGGTTACTTTGAATAATTTTTTCTCTTCAGGCATGTTATAAAATCAAAATTCAAAAGTTAATCATTCTCCCCTTCTGCTTTTCCTCACCCCACTACTTCCAGCGGATCTGCATAATGTGCCAGGCCATAATTCCTCGTTACACATTCCTGCGGGTTTTTCACGTGCCATTCAAATTCATCGCGGAAATGGCGAATTGCGGCGGCTACCGGCCAGGCGGCGGCATCACCCAGCGGGCAAATGGTATTGCCCTCAATTTTCCGTTGAATATCCCATAGTAAATCGATATCGCTCATTTTACCTTTACCGCTGTCAATATTTTTCAGGATTTTCTCCATCCAGCCGGTGCCTTCTCTACAGGGCGAACATTGTCCGCAGCTCTCATGCCGGTAGAAACGGGCCAGGGTATAGGTATTTTTAACTACGCATTGGTCTTCATCCAGTACAATAAAACCGCCCGAGCCCATCATGGAGCCGGTGGCAAATCCGCCATCGCTCAAACTTTCATAGTTCATATAGCGGGTTTCCCCTTTGGCTGTTTTCAGCAGCAGGTTAGCAGGAAGAATGGGCACGGAAGAACCGCCCGGAATACAGGCTTTCAGTCTTTTCCCGTTTTTAATACCTCCGCAGTATTCATCGCTGTAAATGAATTCCTCTACTGAAATAGTCATATCAATTTCAAATACCCCGGGTTTATTGATATTACCGCAGGCAGAAATCAGTTTGGTACCAGTAGAACGGCCTACGCCTATTTTTGCATACTCATCGCCCCCCATATTGATGATGGGCACCACGGCTGCCAGGGTTTCCACATTGTTAACCACTGTTGGCCGGTCCCAAACTCCTTTAACTGCCGGGAAGGGTGGTTTAATGCGGGGGTTACCTCTTTTTCCTTCCAGTGATTCAATAAGGGCTGTTTCTTCGCCGCAGATATAGGCGCCACCGCCTCTTTGTACGTAGATTTCACAATCAAATCCGGTACCTAAAATATTTTTACCGAGCCAGCCATTTGCTTTTGCTTCGCCAATTGCCTGTTCCAGGATATCCGGAATCCAGGCATATTCGCCCCGGATATAGATATAGGTAGCATTGGATCCAAGTGCATAAGAAGAGATGAGCAATCCTTCAATCAGCAGGTGGGGCAGAAATTCCATCAGGTAACGGTCCTTAAACGTGCCGGGTTCTGATTCATCGGCATTACATACCAGGTGACGGGGAATACCTTCTGGTTTTGCCAGGAAACTCCATTTCATACCGGCCGGGAAACCGGCGCCTCCCCTACCACGCAAACCGCTTTTCTTTACCTCTTCGGTAACCGCATCGGGTGCCATGGTTTTCAATGCCTTCTCTGCGGCGCGATAGCCTCCCTCCCGCCGATAAACTTCGTAGGAGCGAATGCCTTCAACCTGTGCTTTTTCTAAAAGTAGTTTAACGCCCATATGGAACTTTGGTCTTTATATATTGAATAGTCAGCAGCGAATGGTGACCTGATCACCATGCACTAATTTAGTTGGCCCGCTTGTTTGCGGCAGTCTTCAATGATCTGATCCACTTTTTCAGGGGTCAGGTGTTCTTTATAATGTTTGCCCATCTGCATCATCGGTGCATATCCACAGGCACCCAGGCATTCTACGGTTTTTAGGGTAAACATGCCATCGGGGGTAGTTTCTCCAACGCCAATGCCTAAACGCTGTTTGATATAATCGATAATTGCATCACTTCCACTGATCATACATGGGCCTGTCTGGCATACTTCAAACATGTATTTTCCAACCGGTTTAAGGTTGTACATAGAATAGAAAGTAGCTACTTCATACACTTCGATGGGTTCAATCTGCAGTAGGGAAGCCACATAATCCATTGTTTCCGAACTCAGCCATCCATACACTTCCTGTGCAAGGTGTAAGACGGGTAACAAGGCAGACTTTTGTTTCCCTTCCGGATACCTTGCGATGATCTCCCGCACTTTGGCCATTTTTTCTTCAGAGAATTGTACCATACTCCTAACCTTTCTATTTTTAATCGGTTTATTTAAAATTTCAACCCCAGGTCTCGTTTAAGCGTCCATTTCACCAGCTATCAGGTTCAAACTACTAAGCGTAATAATTGCATCACTCAGCATAGCACCTTCGCTGATTTCCGAAAATGCCTGGTAATAAATAAAGCAGGGTCTTCTGAAATGCAGGCGAAAGGGTGCGCGTCCACCGTCACTGATCAGGTAGTATCCAACTTCACCGTTACCGCCTTCTACTGCCTGGTATACTTCTCCTTTTGGCATATCAATTTCACCCATGATGATTTTGAAATGCCAGATCAGGGCTTCCATTTTAGTATATACATCCTGTTTTTTGGGCAGGTAGTATTCAGGTACATCTGCATGGTATACCGATGCTTCTTCTCCTTTGAAATCCTGGATTTTGCGGTATGCCTGTTCAATGATGCGGAGGCTCTGCCACATTTCCTGGTTCCGAACCAGCCAGCGATCGTAGTTATCGCCGGTGGTACCTACCGGTATATCAAATTCAAAGTCTTCGTACGAGGAATAAGGCGCCGTTACCCGAACATCATAATCCACGCCTGTAGCGCGTAAGTTCGGGCCGGTAAAGCCATAGTTAAGGGCACGGTCTGCGGCTATGCCACCGGTACCCATGGTTCTTTCCATGAAAATGCGGTTACGCTGAAACAGGTTTTCAAACTCTTTCAGCACTACCGGGTATTCTTTCAGAAAACGTTCAATTTTCTGAAAGGCCGTATTGGAAAAATCACGTTCAAAGCCGCCTATACGGCCAATATTCGTAGTAAGTCGGCTTCCGCAAACCTCTTCATAGATTTCATAAATCAGTTCGCGGTATTGCATAACATAGAGGAACCCGGTAAATGCCCCGGTATCCACCCCTACGATAGAATTACAGATAAGATGGTCAGAAATCCGCGCCAGTTCCATAATAATTACCCGTAAGTAATCCACGCGCTTGGGCGTTTTAACACCCAGCAGTTTTTCACAGGTCAGGTGCCAGCCCATATTATTGATGGGGGCCGAGCAATAGTTCAACCGATCGGTAAGTGGGGTAATCTGGTAAAGCGGGCGTCTTTCCGCAATTTTTTCAAAAGCCCGGTGAATATAACCGACTGTTTGTTCAGCCGATACGATTCGCTCGCCGTCAACTTCCAGGATATTTTGGAAAACACCGTGTGTTGCAGGGTGTGTCGGACCAAGGTTCAGCGTAGTGGTTTGCTTACCGATCGATCCTTCCGGAAGCTTAACATGGTGCTGTTCTTGTGTTATAATTTCTGACATTGCTGTCTATTGTTTAAGGTGTTGGTAGATGGTTGAAATAGCCAGATCAGATGCTGCCGCCTCTGCCGAACATTTCATCATCCTTATCAATACGGGTCTGATCTTCCAGGGGAAATTCCTTACGCAGGGGGAAATAATCCATTTCCTCTACGTTCAGGATCCGTTTCAGATTCGGGTGCCCGACAAAATTAATTCCATAGAAATCATAGGTTTCCCTTTCCTGCCAGTTGGCTGATTGAAAAAGGCTGGTGGCAGTGTATACATCCGGCTGTTGTACATCGGTAAACACCTTCATCCGGATTCGTACATTCTGGACCATATTATGCAGGTGATAAACCACGGCCAGTTCTCTTCCCAGCTGATCGGGATAATGCACCCCGCAAAGATCTGTCAGGAAGCGAAAACCAAGTTCCTGGTCATCGTATAAGAACTGCATCACTTTCAGGTTCAGCTCCTTCGGAACTTCAAAGGTCAGCAATCCGTAGGGTTCTTCTACCTGCGTAATGGCTTCTCCAAATTTTTCTGTTAAGCGCTGTAAAATATATTCGTTCGTCAAAACCATGATGGTATTGCTGATTTGTAATTATTGAATGCCATAGGATTCCAGCAAAGCTTTATAGCGATCACCGTTTCTGCGACGAAGGCTTTCATTGCCGACCAGTTCCTGAATTTTCATTACTCCGTCAATAATGGCTTCCGGCCTGGGTGGGCAACCGGGTACATAAACATCTACCGGAACCACCTGGTCAATTCCCTGTAAAACGGAATAGCTGTCGAAGATTCCGCCCGAGGAAGCACAGGCGCCTACGGCGATAACCCAGCGGGGTTCTGCCATTTGCAGGTACACCTGTTTTACTACGGGTGCCATCTTTTTAGCAATGGTTCCCATAACCATCAGCAAATCGCACTGACGTGGGGAAAATCCTACCCGTTCAGAACCAAAGCGGGCCAGATCATAATGAGAGGCCATGGTAGCCATGAACTCAATTCCGCAGCAGGAGGTAGCAAAAGGCAGGGGCCAGATGGAGTTTTTACGTGCCAGCCCAACGATATCGCTGAGTTTAGAAGCAAAAAAACCTTCTCCCATATGACCATCGGGTAATTCACCCATGGTTACGATCTTACCCCCTTCATTCTTTACGTTGTATTGAACCGGACGTGCCATAA
Organism: Flavihumibacter sp. CACIAM 22H1; assembly: GCF_001601815.1. Classification (GTDB taxonomy): domain Bacteria; phylum Bacteroidota; class Bacteroidia; order Chitinophagales; family Chitinophagaceae; genus Flavihumibacter. The sequence continues at coordinate 4,830 of NZ_LUKG01000005.1, read as the reverse complement.
CTTGGAATTTTTAGATTAGTCTTCCCACCGAAGGGCGCCTTTTTTGATGATGTAATAAAATCCGCATAAAAAGAACCCCACAAACATCAACACAGCAAGAAATCCATTCCATCCTAATTCCTTGAAATTCACGGCATAGGGATAGAAAAAGATAACTTCCACATCAAATAATACAAATAGGATGGCCACCAGGAAATACTTGATGGCTACGGGCTGACGGGCATTTCCAACGGCATCAATTCCACTCTCAAAGTTGGCTAACTTATCACTTGTTTTACGTGAGGGCCCCAGCAAATGGGTTCCTCCAAGGGTCAGGGCAACAAAACCCAGGGCAAACAGTAACTGTATGGCGATGGGCAGATAATTGGTTGTGGTATTGGATGCAACCGCAGCTTGTAAGAAAAAGATATTCATGCTTTTGCTGTTGTGGGGCAAAAATAAGATAGCCTGCCAAATAAAACGCGGAACATTGAAAATAAGTTCATTGCACGGGTATTCGGGCCATTTATCGAAGAAAAAAGGCCTCCGGAACAATTCCGGAGGCCTTCTTATTAGATTTAATTTAATCTGATGCATCAATTTCCCGATGAACCGGATGGTTTGGAACCGCCGGCCGATGCATTGGTTTTTTTATTCGCAGCTTTGCTGAGGATATCTTTGATTTTTACGGCTGTTTCATTAGCCGGGTCAATAGCCAGCACCTTTTCAATGTATTCCAGTGCTTTTGCCGGATCCTTTTTGATATCATTATAGTATTGTACCAGGTAGAAATAAGAAGATACGGCCTGTCCTTTAAACTTGGTAGCATCCAGGCTAAGGGCCATTTCTCCCAGTTTTTCGTAATGCGGAACAGCTAAGCCCTGGGCCATGGTAGTGTCCATTGCCTGGTTAGCCCTTGCCCGCCACAGGTAACCGAAGATTTCGTTGGGATATTTTTCGGTATAGAGCGCAAAAATAGAATCGGCTGTAGGATACTGTGCTGCCTGGTAATTGGCAAATCCCCAGTTATACAGATCGAGGTTATTGGGATCTTTTTTGACTTTGTACAATTCTCCGAGGTACTTGGCTTCCATTACGCGGTTACCTGTTTTTTTGGCCAGTGCGGCTGCATTGGTCATCAGCTCCAGTTTAGATTCCATGGCAGTATCCATGGCAATCGCTTTATCATAGTTTGCCATGGCCTGCGCTTCATTACCCGGGAATTTAGCCAGGGTATTGGCCAGGAATTCAAAATCTTTCGGTACAAAGCCAGCTTCTTTCTGTTTGGCGAAATATTGCTCCAGGAATTTCTTAGCGTTCAGGGAGTCCTTTTTCTCGTCGTAGGAATAGGCAATAAGCTTATAATATTTCGGGTCGGCCTGGTCGCCTAGTTTGGCAATAAAACCATTGGCGGTGCTGATGGCCTCATCATAGCGGCGAGATGCGTAAAGGATGGCCGTCTTCTCATAGTCATTTTCGGGAGTTGGATCCGAAACAGCCAGGTATTTATCGTAATAATCCTTGGCTTTATTGATATCGCGGCTGAAATAATAATAATAAAGGTCATAAACAGCCGGGGCATAGTTAGCATCCAGCTTAATAGCATCTTCAAATGCCGGGATAAAAATATCGGAGTTTTTCTGTGTCAGGTAAATACGTCCGATCCGGTGTTTGGCAGCAGCCAGGTTGGGATTCAGTTCCAGTGCTTTCTGGTAGTTTTGAACCGCACTTCCCCCGTCTACTTTTTTACGGTACGCATCTCCCATAATCAGGTAGGTGTCCGCATTATTGAATTTTTTGATCTGTGTAGCCTGGTTTAATTTTTCAATGGCATAATCGGCGTCTCCGTCTTTTGCATTTACGATAGCGCGTCCGATCGCATTAAAAATATCTACATCTTTTGATTTGGTGAGGCTGATGGCGGTTTCGAAGCGTTGTTTGGCTTCCTCTTTTTTGCCATCCATTAATTCCATTTGTCCGGCTCCTACCAGCAACAGGGGGGCGTTTCCGTTGGTAGCCAGGGCTTTTTGGAAAACACCGCGGGCGCCGGCTGTATCTTTCATATCGAGCAGGGTTTGACCCAGCCAGTACGTAGCTTCAATGTTATTGGGGTTTGCTGCCAGTACTTTCTCCAGTTCTTCCTTTGCGCTTTTGTAGCGTTCGTAATAATAAAATTTCTTTCCCTGGTCCACGCTTTGTGCGAACAGGGCATTACCACACATTACTGCGGCCACTACCAGACTGTAGAGGTATTTCTTCATTCGTTGCTGTTTTTAGTCGTTAGTCGGATAATAAAAATATTAAAATAATAGAGATTACTCGTCGATTCCTGCATTTCTTATCTCAAAGGCCATTTTTGCCGGCCAGAGATAAGCCCTGCGGAAAATCAGTTGTCCTCTTTCATAGATGAGAAAATTCGCAAATCCACTACCGAGGCCTTCATAATTTTCCTTTAAAATATAATGCAATCCGCGTACCAAAGGATAACGACGGGTGGCAATATTGGCCTGGTAAGGCTTAACAAAGGCTTCATCCGGACAAATTTCACATTTCAGGGAGGCGATGGTAACTTTTTTCTGGAAGCTGAGCTGAACCGGATCGTCCTGGTTGCCGATCCAGCTAACGCCGATAAAACCGATGGCATCCTTATTTTTGGATACATAGTCTATTACGCCTTCACTGGAGGTAGCCGCGGTAACTTCTTTACTGAGTTTATCTCCGCGCAAGATGGAATCGATGGCGAACCGAACCGTGCTGGTAGCGGTTAAGCCATCCATTACCGGCCGGAATTTATAGCCGCTGGTCCCATTGAGAATAGAGCGCAGGTCACCTCTATCCAGCAGCGAATCTTTGTTGGCGGGGTTTACGATCACAGTAACCGCGTCAAAAGCAGCCCTACCCTGGATAGGGATAAACCGAAGGGTGTCTTTCAGGCGTTGTTCTTCTACCGGCAAAAGTCGGCGGGTAACAATTACCATCCGGATGCTGTCGACTAACAGGTCTTTCAGGCATTCTGCTTCTGCTTTATAATGGGGAATAATTTTCGCATCCGGGTTAGACGACTCAAATACTTTGATCTGCGAATCGATTACCGGCTTAAAGGATTCATCCACACTGATATGAATGGTTCCTTTAGTAGCGGTATCGCCGCGGTAAACCACCGGTTGGTTATTACAACGGATGAACGCAAACATTGCCACTAACAGGATAATCTGTACTTTCCAACGCCTATACATACACGATAGCTTAATTCTTATTCGGAAAAATAATTCTTCTGGTAACCGCGATAAATTCGCCAGGCCCCATATACGATACAAAGTCCGGAGAAGAAATATTTAAAAAATGGTTCCATCTCGAAATCAAAGCCCAGTTTCTCAGAAAATAAAAAGAAGAAACCAAAGGCCAGGATGAGGGCGCCCATGCCGTAGTCCAGGATGGATCGCATCAGGCTGTATTGCTTTCTTCTTTTATTTTGCGGGTCAATAGCCATGTTTAATCTGCTTTGTTAGCGTTGGGCAATTTAGGAAAAATATGGTGTTTCGCCTGTAACTACTCTTCCGGGGTTTCAAAAATGATGGGAATATTGAACCAAACGGCTACGGTGCTTCCGTTTTGTTTGCCCGGATTCCATTTCGGCATTTTGTTAATAACCCGCAACACTTCCTGGTCGTAGGGCTCGCCCCCGGGCTGGGTAAGCTGAATACCGGTGATGTTTCCGTTCACATCCACTACAAAACGGGCGATAACTTTTACCCGCTGGCCGGGTTCGAGCCCTTCCTGCGGGCGCAGGTTGCGCGAAAGCCAGCGTTGAAGGGCGCTGAGGCCGCCGGGGAAACTGGGCATTACCTCGGCTGTTTTTAGGATTTCCACAACTTTCTCTTTTTCCGGTTCAACGGGGGCAGCGCCGGTACCGGCATTTTCAGGAACCGGCGGGCGGGTAACACCGTCTGAAAGCGGGCCTTCGGTGGTACTGGTTGCTATTAGTTTATCGGCAAGGGTTTCCATCTCCGGCAAGGGATCTGTCTGTTGATTGTCCGGCACTATCAGGGGGGCAATATACTTTTCCGATGCAGCCGGTGGTGCAGAGGGCGCAGGAGCCGGTGGTGGCGGCGGATCAACCGTTGGGGGCTGCAGTTTGATTAAACGAGTATCATCAAGTACAATCATCGGACCGGTGAGCAGCTTGGGCGCTTTAGGCCGTAGCAGAAAAAAATTGGTCGCCAGTACCAGTAGCGCCATCAAGCCCATAGCTGTAAGCAGGCGTTGGGGATAGTTTCGGCGCAGGGGGTAGGCCCCGTATTGCTTATTCCGGTTTTCGAATAGGATGTCTAGCGCATCGCTGCGGAGAATAGTAGAAGGTTCCATATTAATGAAGTTTAGTTGAGATAAAAGGAACGCAGCGCTGTGTTGAAATAGAGATGCAAGGGCTAACACATTCCATACGGCAAACTGTGCTATTTTTGCCGCCATGAAGATTTTGATGGTTTGTCTCGGGAATATTTGCCGCAGCCCCCTGGCAGAAGGAATTTTACAGGTAAAGGCGGCCGCTGCCGGGTTGGATTGGGAAATTGACAGTGCGGGTACCAATGGCTATCATGTAGGCGAAGCGCCGCATCGTCTCTCGCAAAAAGTTGCCCTGCAACACGGAATCGATATCAGCAGCCAGCGGGCCCGTCGCTTCCGGGCGGCCGATTTTGACAACTATGATAAAATTTATGCTATGGCGGCCGATGTGATCGATGAAATGAAATCCATTGCGCGCCAGCGCTACGATGCCACCAAGGTAGATTTACTGCTGAATGAACTGCATCCGGGCCGGCAACTGGATGTACCCGACCCCTGGTATGGCCC
>NZ_LUKG01000004.1:128321-129218 GCF_001601815.1 Flavihumibacter sp. CACIAM 22H1 | reverse complement strand
GGTGTGGCCCTTGTATAGCCTCCTTTCCTGCTATGTATACTGCCCAGCAAAACCATAAAGACAATAAAGACGTTGTTTTTTTATTTGTAAATACCTGGGAGCAGGCTGCCGATAAAAAGAAGAATGTAGAAGAGTTTTTTAACGGCAAACCTTATTCTTTCCTTATGCAGGCATTAGATACGGAGGACAAAATGGTATCTGGCTTTAAAGTAGATGGAATCCCCACAAAATTTGTACTGGATAAACAGGGAAAGATCCGCTTCAAATCTGTGGGCTATGATAGCAATGAATCCAAAACAGTAGATGATATTGCCGCCATGATACAGCTGGCCGGGGAAGCTTCGAATGGTACAAATTGAGGTTTAACAAATTATTTATGGGGAATGAAGTCCCCGAAAACCATGTCCAGGCATGGTTTTTTTGCATTCTTTTAGCAGAAATACCTGCTTTGGCCAAACGGAACGGTTATTGGCCTGGAAGGGGTATGCGTAAACTATACTTATACGCCTCTTTGGGGGCATTGTTACTGGGTTTTACAGCCTGTTCACCCAGGTTAACCGGCACATGGAATGTGCAGCGGTTCGAAGTAATTAAACAGGGAGAATCCGGACTTTCCATCAATAATGTGGGAACGATGGAATTTCGACGAAATGGAAAGGGAGAGAAAAATATTCAATATTCCATTCTGGGCATTACCAAATTTGATAACCTGCCTTTTGACTGGGTTCAGCATGGAAATTCCATCACTATTTCCGGTAATAATACTGATTTTGCCAAAACCTGGATTGTTATCCGGGATAAGCGGCGCTACCAGCAATGGAAGTCGACCGATGGTGCCAATACCGTTCAAGTGATTGAACTATCCAGGTAATACCTTTCTACCGGTCGGGCATTACC
>NZ_LUKG01000004.1:118355-127626 GCF_001601815.1 Flavihumibacter sp. CACIAM 22H1 | reverse complement strand
GTATTAGGGTTGAAACACGCTATTGTCTTTAAGAGCTCTCTGGCATTTATGGCAATCCCAAACTTAGGGGCTCAATTTTTTTAAATAGTGTATCAATTTTTGAATGAACAGACGGGTTCGTTAACCGGTATAGTTCATCCAAGAAATCTGATGAAACAGGTTTTGGGTTGGGATATTTATGTTTTTCAATGAAATTTCTCAGTACATCATTTAATTTTTGCTCACCTATTAATTCACTTAACAGATACATTACCACGGCTCCTTTTGAATAAGATATATGAGTTTCTCCGGCCTGAACCTTATACAATGGCTGTTCAACTGAAAAGCCCTTGCTGAAGGAATAAATATCGAAATGCATTTTTATACGATCCAACATTTTTTCTTTGCCGTGCATTTGTTTGAGCAACATCATTTCGGTGTACATGGCCAATGTTTCTGTAAGCATGGCTGATCCATCTCTGTCGTCAGGATATATTTGATTATTGCCCCACCAGAGATGGGCTAACTCATGCCCAGCTAATTCATTAATAACATCCTGCTGCTTATCTGCTTTAATATTGGAATGAAAAACCATGTTCTCTGTCATATAGATAGTAGCAGGGTAAGCCGTAGCTGCAAAGCCACTGGTGAAGCCCGATACTTCTGCAAATCGGATAGTTTTAAACGGATAGTTTCCAAAATTTCTTTCGCAATAATCCATGGTCAACCGTGCGTTATTCATGAGATGATCCACATTCTCTGCATGCGTAGGGTGATAATAGATTTCAAAACTTTTGCCTTTATATTTTTGCTTTTTTACTGCGTATCTTGCAGAAGATATACCAAACCTAAACGGAATGGGATCACTGGTTTTGTACTGAAATTGATTCCTGTTTTGTTGTTTCCATTTTTTTGTTAACTCTCCAACACCAAGAGCTGTTTGATTGCCTGATGTAGATATGGTCATATCAAGTGTAATAAAATCATCGTTAGCAGTCTTTGGAGCGTCAAAGTTTGTAGTGGCTGACCTGGCACCCAGTTTGTATTTTTTTCTGATTGCTTCATCTTCAATTTCATTTTCCAATACATATCCAAAATGAGGATAGTATCGGCTTATGCGCATAAAGGAACCATTCCCAACGATGGCATTAAAAGATTGGTGACCGTTCACCGCCTTCCACTCGTAGGAAATATCGAAATGAAAGGTAGCTTTTTGATTTGGCATCAACGCTTTCCGGAGTACAAGTACCTGATACTGATCTTTGACGGTGATTATTTCATCAGCAATTTTAAATGTAGCACTTTCTATTTTAAAATCATCTGCAAAATTGACCAGGATGCTGTCGATACCTGAATTGGTTTTGTTTTCAAGTTCGTAAACGCCCTTTATGTGGTAGGCGTTTTGTTCCGGAAACAAATCTACAGTTGTATTTATATTGGTAACAGTTGGTTGAGGTCGGTTGCTGTATTTACGATACTGCGTTTCATAACTTGCCTGTGCAGCTAAAACAGCTGTTTCGCTTTTGGGTTTATATCCATCCAATAATTTTACACCGGCATACGAAGACAGCATAACAGACCCAATTAAAGGCATCCATACCAGCCAACCTCTATTGGCTTTCTTTGTCAGGTAGTAGATGCTGACGAATGCTACCAGGCAACCAAGTCCAAAGAGTATTCCTTTCAAATATGCAGAGCCATACCTGCCAAATCCATTCATATCACTGTAGTTCGTCTGAATAACGCGGAATATTTTCGCCAGAGGATATGTGATAAAACTTTTACCTATGGATGTTGCCATTATAAAAACGAATAGTATTGCAACACCCATCCCTATATACTTCCGGTTAATTATTATCTTTATCAATAATAGAAATCCGCTCATTAAAAATAATGGCAACGTGATAAAGAGAAAAAGATTGCCATACACGTTCCATTCAATAGCAGGATAGTTGTACAATAACTGGAATACAATGCCTTCCGAAATTAATACAACCGTAAAAATCAGTGCTACTACTGTTAATGAGATCCATTTGGCAAAATAAGCGGTTGATGTATTGGCCGTACTGTTTTCAATCAGGTTAAAACGTACAGTGTTGCTTCTCCAAAAAATATCAAATGCATAATACAATAAGATGATCAAACCTAGTTCATAAAAATGCTGAATAATGGTGGTGGTCATTAATCCGGAGCTAACATATTGCTGGGGAATTCTAAGTCCCTTTTCAATGGCTGCATACATTTCCATCCCTACTGTAAAAAGGACATACAATAAAGCCAAGATAAACGGAATACTTTTTACAATATAGGTTAAATGTATTTTGGAAAATGAAAGCAACGATTTTACATGGGCCTGTATATTGTGCTGTGTGGGCGCTCGTTTATAGCTGAAGGCCAACTTATTATCGTGCGTGTTTTCTTTTGATTTGGAGCGGAGCTTTGATTGTTTTTTTGAAAAATTAAATTTTCTCACACTTATATAGAACAACAATAAAGAGACGAGTACGACAATCATTCTATTCAAGGCAAACAATCCCTTTATCGAAATGAGTTGTGTGTTTCTCTGGTCAACTGTCCAGGACGATGTTTGATAAAAATATGCAGACATCCCAAACGGATCTACAATAGCACTGATAAACCTTGCTTGTTCCGATTGGGGCAATGAGCCTGCCATTAAAGGTGAGCCCGAATAAATAAGGGTGATCATATAGATCATGTACAATGATAGGCCGCTAACGTAAATGATCAGTTTGTTTTTTGAGATCCATCCTGCAAAGCTTAACACAGCTATTGTAAAAATCGTGTTGACGAAGGTGAACAAGAGAACAGGTTGTATATAATAGAGCAATGAAACAGACTCATTTTTTAGGTTGGATGCCGCTAATTGATGGCCGAACAAAAAGCTTCCTGTAAATAAAATGGTAGGCAAAAAGCTGATTGTTAACAAGAATGCAAATCTTGCCGTAACAAATTGACTTTTCCTGATTGGAGTGCTGAAAAATATCTGCTCAAAATTATTGTCCAGCTCTTTGTTTGCATACTGGGCCGCAAAAATGGTTGAAAATAATATAGCGGATAAACTGAAGAGTGCGGTGATATAAGAAATTTGGTAAGGTGAATTTTGATAAACACTTTCACTTATTGTAAAATGTGCATCTTTTCCAATCACTACGCCCAATGCAACAATCAATATAAGCAATACATAGGTGCTCCATCTTTTGAAGAATCGTTTTATATCGAATAAGAATAAGGCAGTCATGATTAATTTGAATTCTGGTTAAGTATAGAGAAATACACATCTTCCAGAGTTGGGTCTATGGGCTGGAACCCATCGGGCATCATATCGGCCATGACATGAATATTCAGATTGCCTGATATGAATTGTGAGGATATAACCCGGTGATCTCTTTTATAGCTGTCAAGCTCCTGCTTTTTTATTTGCTTTCGTCCGATTCGTCCTTGAAGGCCTGTAATCAAATCATTGGGATTGCCTTGTTGTAAAACAGACCCTTTATTGATAATGGCCATCTGCGAACACAAATTGCGAACATCTTCCACGAGATGTGTGGAAAGAATAATGATGATATCTTCTCCCAATTCACTGAGTAGGCTGTTAAACCTGTTGCGTTCTTCGGGGTCAAGTCCTGCCGTGGGCTCATCTACAATAATAATCTTCGGATTGCCCAGTAATGCCTGAGCAACGCCAAATCTTTGCTTCATACCACCTGAAAACGTATATACTTCTTTTTTTCGATGAGTATACAGATTCACTTTTTGTAGTAGCGATAATATTTGTTCCTTTCTTTCATAAGTGTTGGTAACTCCCTTCAAAATAGCCAGGTGGTTCAGCAGATCGTAAGCAGTTATTTTAGGATACACTCCAAAGTCCTGCGGTAAAAATCCCAACTGCTTTTTAAGGAAGAAAGGATCATTCATAACATTAACGTTATTGAATATGATCTCGCCACTATCAGCAGCTTGAAGGCCAACAATGGTGCGCATGAGCGAGGATTTTCCGGCGCCGTTTGGTCCCAGCAATCCAAACAAACCATTGCTTATTTCCAAGGAAATGTTGTTGATGGCTTTTATTCCATCGGAATAGGTCTTGTTCAGGTTTTTGATCTGTAATTTGTTCATGGCAAAGCTTTTAAGCAATAGAATTCTATGCCCATGACAGAAATCATTTTGTTCGGATGATCTGTTTTTTATCCCCTATAGGCCTTCTTCTAATTCACATGCATAACAAAGATATAGTCCAAATACTGTATCTTGTAATACATAATACCTTGTTTGGTTTATTATGCTGTTGAACGGTCGTTTTTTTGGGATGACCGGTCATGAGGGTAATTCGACTTGGTTGGTGTAGTTTAACCTGGTACCAGCAATTTGGAAACCTCGTTTTAATCGCGGTAATTAAGGGCAGGAGCACGATTGCCCAAAAGAGGTATATAGCGGAAACCTGCGCCACGGGCAGCATCAAACTCAGCTCTTGCTTTCGGTAGAATAGCCGGCTCATGCAGCAGGTCGAGCAGGGTTAAAGCCATTGTTTTAGCGGCTACCATCATTCCTTTGGCACCGATTTCTGTTTTACCGCAAGCTACTGCCTGCCAGCTATGGGCCGGAGTTCCAGGTACCCAGGTAGCTGCTCTCAGCCCAACTGTTGGTACGGTATAACTCACATCTCCTACATCAGTAGACCCGGTTGTTTTACCAGAATTTACCCGAATCGGTTTTATGGCTGAGGCAGTTTCCACCGGATCAACGGCAAACCCAAAACTGCTTTGAATTTTTTTAGCAAATTCCAGTTCATCGGCAGTATAGCGAACACCACCTATGCGCAGCAGGTTTGATTGCATACACGCTGCCAAGGCGTTATTGAGCAATAGATCATATGTACCCCCAATAATTTCGAAATCGGTTCTGGTTTCTGTGCCCATAGCAGCCCCTTCCGATGCTTTTCGAATGCGCTCAAATAAGTCCATCACTACTTCCCGGTTTGGGTGCCTTACATAATAATACACTTCTGCAAAATCAGGCACTACATTGGGAGCTTTTCCGCCCTGTGTTATTACGTAATGAATTTTGGCATCTGCAGGTATATGCTCCCGCATCATGTTAACCATATAGTTCATAGCTTCTACTGCATCCAGTGAAGACCGGCCTTTTTCGGGTGCTGCGGCGGCATGAGCAGCAGTGCCATAAAACCGGAACTTGGCCGATTTATTGGCCAATGCACCATCTGCCCAGGTAGTATTTTCGTCGGCAGGATGCCAGTGCAATACGGCATCAACACCATTGAACAGCCCTTCACGAACCATATAAACTTTGCCCGATCCACCTTCTTCTGCCGGCGTGCCAAAAACTTTCAGGGTGCCTTTCCAATTATACTGCTGCATTAATTCCTTTACCTGAATAGCAGCAGCAATGGAAGCTGTTCCAAATAAATGATGCCCGCATCCATGCCCGGTTGTTTTTCCCTCTACTGGCTTTTTTTCCGGGATGGCCTGCTGCGATAAACCTGGCAGCGCATCAAATTCGGCCAGTATCCCTAGTACAGGCCCGCCTTCGCCGAAACTGGCAACAAATGCCGTGGGTATACCAGCTACCCCCGCTTCCACCTTAAACCCATTTTCTTTTAGGGCCTGTTGCAGTAAAGCCGAACTTTTTTCTTCCTTATAACCCAGCTCTGCATACTCCCAAATGGCAAATGCGATATCTTTATACTGGTTATAACGTTCCTGAATACCCGAAGCTGCTGCCGTTTTCCATTGCTCCAATACCGGTGCCCCTTTCTTTTTCTGACCCATTGAGGTAGCAGGCAGCATTGCTATCAAAACCAGGAAACCTATCACCTTCATAAACATTTTTTTTACTTGATTGTACAAGTTAGGGTATTTATGAAAAAACCATTCTTACTCCTGCTTATTGTACTGGTCAGCTGGCTGATCATGGCGCAAAGTTGTTTTATGTTCAGAACAGCAGATGCCAAGGCCATTGCTGCTTTCCAAAAAAGCGGTATTACGCTAAAAACCGGCACCCGTTACCAGAACGGAGCTCCTCTCCATTATGTGCAAACAGGGAGCGATTCACTGCCGACCCTGATCTTTATTCATGGAACGCCCGGCAGCTGGAATGCCTTTGAGATCTATTTAAGAGACAGTTTACTGCGCAACAGGTACCGGATGATCAGCATTGACCGGCCGGGGTTCGGCTATTCCAATTTTGGGAAAGCCTGGAACCTGGCCGACCAGTCGAAACTGATGGGCCCCGTATTAGCACAATTCAAAAACAACCAACCACTCTGGCTGGTGGGCCATAGCCTGGGAGGGCCAATGGTACTTCAACTCGACCTGGATTATCCGCAGTTGGCAACCGGGCTCGTACTAATTTCAGGCAGTATTGATCCGGATGCTGAAAAACCAGAGCACTGGAGAAAAATTCTGGAAAAAACCCCTTTGAAATTTTTCCTCCCCGGCGCTTTCCGTCCTTCCAATACCGAATTGATTTATTTAAAAACAGACCTCAAAATCCTGTCGCCCCGCCTGGGAGATGTTAAAAAACCAGTGCTTTTTATTCATGGTAAATCAGATAGCTGGGTTCCACCGGTGAATGTAGAATTCGGCATAAAACAATTGGTGCAGGCTACCCGTATTGACACTTTATGGTTAGAGGGAGGCCACTTCATACCCTGGACGGCCTTTACACCGATTCAACAGAAATTACTTGCCCTGCATCCATAAAAAAACCGGGTAAATAACCCGGTTCTTTTATGCGTTTAGCAGGCCAGAAACACTACCATCCATCTCCATCCAGTACATTTCCCAAGCCTCCCAGAATACTGCCCTCTTCTTTCCGGCGTGTTCCGCCATATTGAATAATTCTGCTGGCCAGGCGGCTGATAGGAAGTGTCTGAATCCAGACCTTACCAGGTCCGCGAAGGGTGGCAAAAAACAATCCTTCTCCGCCAAAAATGGAGTTGCGGATACCTCCTACAAACTGAATATCAAAATCAATGGTTTGGGTATAGGCTACTACGCAACCGGTGTCGAGTTTCAACACTTCGCCGGCTTGCAGTTCACGTTCAAAAACATGGCCGCCCGCATGAACGAATGCCATGCCATCTCCTTCCAGTTTTTGCATAATAAATCCTTCTCCGCCGAAAATACCGGTACCCAATTTTCGCTGAAGCGCAATACCAACACTAACCCCTTTTGCTGCGCAAAGGAACGCATCTTTCTGGCAAATTACCCGGCCACCCAGTTGCATCAGATCAAGCGGTATAATTTTACCGGGGTAGGGCGATGCAAAACTCACCCGTTTTTTTCCCTGTCCAATATTGGTATAGGTGGTCATAAAAAGGCTTTCACCGGTTAACACGCGTTTACCGGCACTTACCAGTTTACCCAGGAATCCGCCAGATTGTTGTTTGGAGCCATCTCCAAAAATAGTAGCCATCTGAACGCCTTCGTCCATCATCATAAAGCTTCCGCTTTCAGCTACTGCTGTTTCATTGGGGTCGAGTTCAACCTCAACATATTGCATTTCTTCCCCAAAGATTTTGTAGTCTATTTCGTGATTACTTCTCATGGAATAAAATTACTTTCTTTTAAAACCAACTTCCAACAAATGCTTTATAAGCAGGGTCTGCCTCATTCCCTTTGATTTTTCGTTTTCTTCTGGCTACAGCCACCCGGTGTCTGAACATGGTGTACAGGACCATCGGAATAAACAATAAAGTCAGGGGAGGAATTCCCATCATAGAGACCCATTTTCCACCAAATTGGTTGCGCATCGGACGTCTTAATCTTTCTGCCATCAGGTACATGGCCGGTACCACTACCAGGGTCATGAAGAAGGCAAAGGTTAAACCAAAGATGATGGTCCAGCTGAGCGGCTTCCAGAATACGGCATTATCACCCCCAAAGAAAATTTTCGGGTCCAGGTCGGAAAAGAGACTTATGAAGTTGATATTAAATCCTACCGCAAGGGGGATCAGGGCCAGGATGGCCGCCAGGGCTGTAAGTAACACGGGTATAATCCTGGTTTTTCCCGCCTCAATAACCGCTTCCCTGGTTTTCATGCCACGCGCTCTCAGTTCGTCTGCAAATTCGATTACCAGGATCCCGTTTTTCACCACAATCCCCGCTAACCCAATGATGCCGATACCTGTCATAACCACACTCACTTCCATCCGCGTAATGGCAAATCCAAGTAATACACCAATTACGCTGAATAAAATTTCTGTTAGGATGATGACCGGTTTACTGATCGAATTAAACTGCAATACCAGGATAAACAGGATCAGCATCAGGGCAATAACCAGGGCTTTTGACAGGAAGGCACCAGTTTCAGCCTGCTGTTCTCCCTCACCGGTTTGACGTATGGTAACCGATTCGGAAGTGAGTTTGAAATTGTCTATATGTTCTTTGATACGCTGGTTTACTTCCGTAGGAGTAAAACTTGATAGCACATTGGATCTAAGCGTGATTAAACGCTTTTGGTTTTTTCGTTTAACGCTACCCAGGGTACTGGTAAAATCAACATCTACCAAGGAGCTGATCGGGATCCGTTTAATAGCGCCTCCGCTGGCAAAATCGCGGAATACAATATTCATATTCAGCAGATCCACCAGGTTCTTCCGCTGTATTTCACTGTTTCGTAACTGAATTTTATACTCATCTTCCCCGTCCTTTATTTTAGACACTTCCCGGCCGAATAAAGCAGTACGGATCTGCATACCGATCTGTGCAGAAGAGACCCCTTCGCGTAAAGCACGTTCCCGGTTGATGGTAAGTGAAATTTCGGGGTTATTCAGGTCAATATCCATTTTCAATTCTTCCACTCCTGCTACCTGTATAGAATCGAGGTAGTTTTTTAAGGATACCGCTGATTTGATCAGGTCATCGAAGTCTTCACTGGCAATTTCGATATTGATGGGAGGATCGGTCGGAGGTCCGCCCTGTTCCTGGGCCACGCTTAGCTCGGCGCCCGGAATACCTTTTACCACCGCCCTGATAGAATCAAGGATAGGTTTGGTGGATTGCTCGTGTCGTTTTTCAAATTCCACGAAAGAAACCTGGATCCGACCCAGTTCAGGTCGGGTACTGCGGTCTCCGCTCATAGGGTCACTGGCACCTACGGCCACATTGGAAATTACCGACTCTACAATAGGGTTAGGCTTTTTACCACCGTCCATATTCAATACCCCGTATACCCGGTTTTCCAATACCCGGGTTACCGAGTCGGTATATTCTACAGAAGTACCAACGGGTAGTTTCAGGTATACGTATAC
>NZ_LUKG01000004.1:80766-117755 GCF_001601815.1 Flavihumibacter sp. CACIAM 22H1 | reverse complement strand
CCCAAAAAGCAGGAAGGAGAATACGAACAAGCCTACCGTTCCGAGCAGGATCTGTACAGGGCGCCATCCTTTCAATGACCACCTGAGCAAACTTTCGTAATGCGACATAATCCAGGGCAATACACGGTTCTGAAAACTGTGAATGGTATCGCTTAATACATATGTATTCAGAATAGCAAGCAGTATAAAGAACAATAAAAGGTTACCCCAGAAGAAGTACCAATTGGTGGCACCAGGTAAGGCTCTGCCGAAAGTTGCACCGGAAACAATGAGTAATATACCCAGCAGTAATGCAATCCAGAAACCTTTCTTTTTGAAAATGGCCGCTTTTGATTCCACCTTTTCATCATGGTTCATGAAATCTACCGCAAATACCGGGTTCATAATAAAAGCAACGACCAGGGAAGCTGCCAGGGTAAAAATGAGCATGGTAGGCAGATAGATCATGAATTTACCAATGATACCCGGCCAGAAAAGCAGGGGCACAAAGGGCGCCAGGGTGGTAAGGGTACCTGCTAATACGGGAATAAAAACCTCCCCGGCAGCCATCATTGCCGAACGTTCAGCGTTCAGTTTACCCCTACCTTCCATAAAGATCCTATGGGTATTTTCAATCACCACAATAGCATCATCCACAATAATTCCCAGGCCGAATAAGAGGGCAAAAAGCACAATAAAGTTCAATGTTACATGCCCGCCTACAATCAGATCTGCGGCCGGTAGAAACAGAAAAGCAACAAACATGCTGAGTGGTACACTAAGTGCCACGAAAAACGCATTTACAACCCCCATAAAAAACATCAGAATAATCAGTACCAGCACAAATCCGATAACGATGGAGTTAACCAGGTCGTTAAAAGATACCCGGGTAGCTTTACTCTGGTCACCGGTAATCACCAGGTTAAGGTTTTTGGGGAACTCTGTTGCTTTTAATTCGTCCACCACTCTTTTTACATCATCAGACGTTTCAATCAGGTTTTCGCCCGAGCGTTTGATAATATTAAGCGTAATAACTTTTTTTCCATCCAGCCGTGCATAACTTTCCGTTTCCTTTACGGTGTCTTTAATTGTAGCGATGTCTTTTAAATAAATCGGGGCTCCACTGGTATTTCGGAGAATCACTTTTTCAATATCATAGGAAGTTTTGAACTGTCCTTTCAGCTGCAGGTTTCTTTTCATACTGCCTACTTCCAGCAAACCGCCGGATATATCCAGGTTTTCCCTTGCCACGGCATTTGCAATATCATCAAACGTAATATTGGCAGCTTCCATTCTTGCATTATCAACATTGATCTGGAACTCTCTTTCAGGTGCACCTACCAGATCTACCCGGTTGATTTGTGGTAATTCCTCCAGGCGGTCCTGTAATTCATCGGCATAACTTTTCAGCCTTTGCAGATCAAAATCACCACTAACATTCACGTACATGATGGGTTGTTCCGAAAAGCTTACTTCCATTACAGAGGGTTCTTCTGTAAGATCTGTTGGAAGGTCTTTTTTGGCTTTATCAACGGCATCTTTTACTTTCTGCAAAGCTATATCCGTTTTTACGTCGGTATCAAACTCTACGATAATAGCACTGAAGTCCTGTTGAGAAGTACTGGTTGTTTTTTTGATTTGGCACCTGTAATCCCTTTAATCTCTTTTTCGATAGGGCGGGAAACAAGGTTTTCAATATCCTTGGGGGAGTTTCCAACATAAATGGTTTGTACATAAATTGTTGGAATAACGATATCCGGAAATTGTTCTTTAGGCAGGGTAACAAACTGGAATACTCCAACAATACTCACGAAAATCATCATCAGATAAATCGAGGTCTTGTTTTTTATACTCCAGGTAGTTGGTCCAAATTGTTTGAACTTACCTTTTATATTTTCGAGCGCACTCATTGTATTATTTTACTCGTTTGCAATAATTTCATTCACCATTCATTTCCGGTTACAGGCTGGTCGTAATCAATTGTCCGTCATACAATCCCTGGAAACCTTCGGTAATCAACTGGTCTCCTGCCTGCAATCCTTTATGTATTTCCAATTCATTGCCATAGAGCTCGCCGGTTTCAACCGGTCTTTTTTTCGCGCGGAGTTTTCCACCCTCATTTACTGCAACCAATACAAATTTTCCTTTTTCATCGTTCTGAAGGGTATTTACAGGTATGGTAATAGCGTCTTTGACGGTATAATCTTCAATCCGGATATTGGCGATCTGGTTGGGCCGAACCATTTTATCGGCAGGCATTTTGGACTCAATGTAGAAAGAACGGCTATTCGGGTCAATCAGCTTACCGGATACACTTACTTTTGTACTGAATGATTTATTGATATCAGGCAGTATTACTTTAACCGGGCTACCAACTTTTACTCTTTCCAGGTAGTTTTCAGGAACCTGGGCAACAGCTTTTAAATCACTGGTATTTACAATCCTGATCCCATTCATAGGAGAACCGGTAAAGGTTTCACCCACTTTAATATTCACTTCATCTGCAATACCGCTTACCTGCGCATATACATTGGTCATTGCGAGTTGTTCCTCCAGGATACCAATCTGGCGTTCGGCCTGATCAACGTTATTCTTGGCTGTAATCAACTGTACTTCGGTACCAATATTCTGGTCCCACAGATTTTTTTGACGGTTATACAGATTTTTTGCATAATCCAGCTGGGTTTTAGCGGTTTGTAATTGTTGATGAATGACCGCATCATCCAGTTTTAATAACAGTTTACCTTTTGCAACCTGGTCGCCCTGCTTTACATAAATAGCCCTTACCTGACCACCCATACCGCGGGGGGTAACATAAGAAATATTTACGGCTTCGATTTTACCCTGTAAATCTATGTAGTGCGTAAACGGTGCGGTATTCAGCGGCGCTGTTACCACCAGTTTCGGTTTTTCAGGAGGGATAGCTGTTGAATCGAGTTGCAGTATTTCTTTTTCCAGTTTAGCTATTTGCTCGGTGGTGGAAAGTTGTTGTGCTTTTAGTTTGGAGAGTTCTTCTTTCTTTTTATCGACCATACTATTGTTTCCGCATGCCAACAGCAGCAGTAAGGAAGAGGATAACAATAGTTGTTGTATACTCGCTTGCATATAGTTTGATTTATATAGTATTCGGTTTATTAATAAATTTTTCCAATGGCTTTGAGGTAATCAACTCTTGCCACCGCAGCATCGTAAAGGGCGGAGTACAAATTGGTTTGTGCTGCACGTAATTCGGTCTGTGCAGTATTGATTTCTGTATTTGACCCAAGGCCCTGTTCGTATTTCTTTTTTGTCTGATCAAAGACCCGCTCTGCCAGTTCCATATTTTTACGTTGTGCATCCACTGCTAATACGGCATCGCGGAAGCGGTTGCGTGAGCTGGCTACATCATTGTCGATCGATAATTTCAACAGTTCCATATCAAATTCCGTTTTCCGAACGGCCGATTTTGCCTGCTCCATCAGTGCCCGGCGGCGGAAGCCGTCAAAAATGGGTACATTAAGCCGAAGCCCGATGGTACTTTGCTGAAACCACCGCCCGCCTGATTTGAGAAAATCAAATTCATTACGCTGGGCATTGGTAAAATAGTTTCCAAACAGGCTTACTGTTGGCAAGGCCATCAGGCGATATCGTTTTACGTTGTAATCGTTCAGTTCTTTTCCGATTTCAAGTAATTGAAAATCGCGTCGATCGGTGTATGCATAAGAGGTATCCAGCAGATTTTCCTTGATCAGGTCATTGGATAGCTGTTCAGTTAATACGAGGCTGTCTGCCAGGGGCATCCCGATCAGCATTTTAAGCCCGAGATATCCATTATTCAATTGCGTCTTCAACTTCAGGCTGTCTGTCCGGAGATTCGTGAGTGTAACGCTAACTTTATCTACATCCAGTTGTTCAGCAAAACCATTTTTATAAATTTCGCGGGTGTCGTGAAAAAGTTTTTCAAAGCGTTCGATATTATCATGAAAAAGATCCAGTTGCTGCTCACCGATCAGGAGTTGGTAATACACTTTATGAACATTAACAGCAATAGCTTCTTCGGTCAGTTCTGCATTTTTCCTGGAAAATTCCATGGCGGCATTCCTGGCCTGTAAACCTACAAATACCTGGCCGTCGAAAAGGATCTGGTTCAGTTCTGCTCCAAGTGTAGAGCTGTACTGCACCCCAAATTGTACAGGAATAAAAGTACCAGGAGCTCCGCCGAAAAACTCACCCGGCACCAGGCTTACCGGAAGTTTAATATTATCGATGAGGCTGAAGGAACCGTTTACCTGCGGAAGCGCGCTAGCCGTAACTTCTCGGTTTACCTGTTGCTGAATACGGATATCTTCCAACACTTTTTTTACCTGGTAACTATGCTGTTTTGCATAGGCAACCGCTTCCTGAATGCTCAGTTGTTGAATGTTTCTTTGTTCCTGGGCGCAGGTGCTTAACGGTCCGCTCATCAGGCCTGTTAGCAGCAGGATTGATAGGCACCTCCACATCGTTTTCATGTTCATTGTTAGATGATTTAGATCTTTTTCTTTTTTTGCTGATACTTCAGAACCAACCTATACCCTTTCATGCTGACGATACCAAACAGATAATGTTCTATAATCTGTTGTTCAACATCGGCAAGGGTTAATTTATTTCCGCTGTAGAAAACGGGATCAAGCGGCATAAGCATACTTTCAATACGGAATCGGGCAATTATGTCGATATTCAATTCAGGACGGTATAATTCTTCCTGAATGCCACGGATCAGGTTATCACGAATGGTATTGTAGATGTAATCGTTCTTGTGTTGCAGGAATTTCTCATATGCTTTCGGATGATATTTTTTTAAATCCAACAGTACGGAAGGGTTCATGGTTCGGAACATCTGTTCCACCATTTCCATTGCCTTAAACATTTCATCTACGGCGTTTTCCGCTCTTTCCTTGTCTATATCACATTGCCCTTGTGATTCACCAATTCTGCAGTCAATCACTTCTAGTACCAATTCCTCTTTGTCAGCAAAATACTGGTAAATAGTTTTTTTACTAATTCCCATTTCACTGGCAATATCATCCATACTTACACTTCGGATGCCGTATTTCATGAATAAATCACGGCTCTTGATAAGTATCCTGTCTCTGGCTTCCTGTTCACTCATATTCGGAAACAAAACTATGGAAACTTTGAATGTAACAAAAGTTTCCATCAAACTATTTTACCATTCGTCCCGAAAATGAGTGTTTCTCCACCGGTTGGTGGGGGGTACCTGCGCGGTAACCACTAAACGGGTGAAGGCAAAAACAGGTGAAAATACCGGCAACAGCCTGCTGAGCTTTTAGTAGGTTTGCAGCTGGAACACGATATATGGACAATCAACCGATAAAAAGCGATGGCTGGAGGTGGAAAAAAATCTTCCAGTATTTTCTACAGGGCCTGTTGGTTACAGCCCCCGTGGTAATTACCGGGTACCTTTTATATTGGTTTGTTTCCTCGATAGATAACCTACTGCCTATATTTCAGCAAAAAGCGCCGGATGGAAGTATTGCCACCCGGAACTACGGGCTGGGTTTTATCATAATTATTGTAGCCCTTATTGTGGTAGGCTACCTGAGTTCCAATTTCATCACCAGCCGGATCTTCAGCCTGTTTGATCAGTTTCTTGAAAAAGCCCCCGGCGTTAAGTTCATTTACTCCTCTATTAAGGATTTTTTCGAGGCCTTTGCCGGCAATAAAAGAAAATTTAATAAACCGGTGGCTGTTGCCATCCACCAGCCAGACATCTACCAGATCGGCTTTGTGACGGATGACGACGCAAGTGAATTCGGCTTCCACGACTATATCACTGTATACATTCCATTTTCCTACTCCTTTGCCGGGCAAACCTTCCTGGTTCCACGCCAGCGGGTACGTCCATTGGATCACATCAAACCCGCTGATGCCATGAAATACGTGGTATCGGGGGGGATAGCTGAACCTGACCAGGAAACCACGGGTTCCAAAGGATAGAAAAACCTGTTTTATGCGTTCGATCGTTTTGCTGCTGACAGCCCTGCTGCTGTCGCAAAGACTCTATTGCTGGGGATTTTTTGCCCATGAAAAAATCAATGCTTATGCCATTTATCTGCTTCCCCCGGAAATGCTTATTTTTTATAAGCCCGCTGCGCAGTACCTGAAAACACATGCTACCGATCCGGATAAAAGAAGGTATGTCCTTAAAAACGAAGGGCCCCGGCATTTTATAGACCTGGATCAGTACGGTAACTACCCCTTTACAGAATTGCCCAGGAGTTGGGAAGCTGCCGTTGAAAAATATGGGGAAGACAGCCTGTTGCAGCATGGGATTCTTCCCTGGCGGGTACAGGAACTGCTAAACAGGCTGACCGGCGCATTTAAAAATAGAAACCAGGGGGCTATTTTACGATTGTCCGCCGACCTGGGACACTATATTGGTGACGCCCATGTACCCCTGCATACCAGTTCTAACCACAACGGACAAAAAACCAACCAACACGGTATACATGGTTTTTGGGAAAGCCGGCTGCCGGAACTACTGGCGGATAAAGAATGGGACTTCTACCTGGAAAAAGCGCGTTATATGAGCCAACCGGCTGAAATGATCTGGAAAATAATCCTGGAAAGCGCTGCAGCCGTAGATTCAGTACTGGGCCAGGAAGCCGCCCTCAGTAATTCCTTCAGCAGCGATCAGAAATATGCTTTTGAATGGAGAAACCAGGCACTGATCCGCCAATATTCGACCCAGTTCAGCCAACGCTACAATGCCCTATTAGGAGGTATGGTGGAACGCAGAATGCGCCAGTCTGTGCAGGCGGTAGCGGATTATTGGTATACTGCCTGGATAAATGCAGGACAGCCCGACTTACGCAAGATACGTGCAGCATCAGCGGCAGATTCTATGCTGTATACCCTCGATACGCTGAGCTTTTACTGGAGAAATCAACCTGTCAAGGGCAAATCCTGTGACTAAAGACAAGGAGAATTGACAATTTTTAAGGAACTTGCGGACTCACCAAACCAGCCAACGAAGTGGTACACAATTTTAATGCAGGCCCTTCTGTATTACCTCCGGAAGTCTTCAAAGCAGCCAGTGAAGCCATTCTGAACTTCAATAACATGGGCTTATCCATACTAGAAATTGGTCATCGTACCGATGCCTTTCAGGCTGTTATGGACGAAGCCCGCTCGCTGGTCAAAGAACTGATGCACCTGAACGAAGAAAAGGAAGTGTTGTTTCTGCACGGAGGTGCCTCCACACAATTTTTCCAGGTACCCATGAACCTGCTTGCGGCTAACCATACAGCGGCTTATCTCGACGGTGGCACCTGGGGGGTGAAAGCAATTAAAGATGCCCGCCTATACGGGAAAGTAGAGGTGGTAGCCAGCTCTAAGGACCGCAATTATTCTTATATCCCGGACAGCTATACCATCTCCCCCGATGCCAGCTATTTTCATTATACAACCAATAATACCGTAGAAGGTACGCAAATGCATAACATTCCGGCCACCAATATTCCATTAGTGGCGGATATGAGCAGTGATATCCTGAGCCAGGAAATGGATTTTAACCGGTTTTCCCTGATCTATGCAGGCGCACAAAAAAATATCGGCGCTGCGGGGGTTAACCTAGTAATTGTAGATCCTGCTATTCTCGGAAAAGCGGATCGTGAATTACCGGTAATGATGGACTATCGGGAGCATATCAAAAACGGTTCCATGTTAAATACCCCACCGGTATTTGCCGTGTATGTTTGTATGTTAACCCTACGCTGGTTAAAGCAACAGGGCGGGGTAGCCGCTATTCAGGCAATCAACGAAAAGAAGGCACAACTCTTGTATAATACCATCGACCAGCATCCTATATATACTGCTCCGGTTGCCAAAAAGGACAGGAGTACTATGAATGCGGTATTTACGATACAGGATAGTGCCGTAGAAAAGGAATTCCAGGCTGCCTGCAAAGAACATAATTTTTACGGCGTGAAAGGACATCGTTCAGTAGGTGGATTCAGGATCAGTATGTACAATGCACTTTCTTATGAATCTGTAGTTACACTTACCGACTTCATGAAAGATTTCGCAACCAAAAAAGGATAATTCTTACATTTAAGCAACATGGCAAAGATTCAACCATTTAAAGCCCTTCGTCCCCATACAGATAAAGCAGCGCAGGTAGCAGCACCTCCTTATGATGTGTTAAATTCTGCCGAAGCCGCCGAAACAGCGAAGGGTAACCCCTATAGCTTTTTACATGTTACCAAGGCAGAAATTGACCTGCCCGGAATTTCGGATATACACACGGCCGAAGTATACGAAAAAGCCAAAACCAACCTTCAAGCACTGCAGGAAAATGGGGTACTGCTAAGAGAAGAAAAACCTTGCTACTATATTTATGAACTAGTAATGAACGGACGTCATCAAACCGGGCTGGTTGCGGTTTCTTCCGTTGATGATTACGAAGCGGATATCATTAAAAAACATGAGTTCACCCGGCCTGAAAAAGAGCAGGACAGGATCAATCATATCCGTACCAGCGGAGCACAGACTGGTAATGTATTTCTGGCCTACCGCGATGTGGAAACCATCAATCAACTGGTAGATGCCTGGAAGAAAAAACCGGCACTTTATACCTTTACTGCGGAAGATGGAATTGAACATAAAATCTGGGTGGTTAACGAGGAACCTGCCATTCAGGAAATAACCACGGTATTTGAAAGCCAGGTACCTTTTACCTATATCGCTGATGGTCACCACCGGGCTGCTTCTGCAGCCAAAGTGCGCAAATCATTGGAAGCCGGTTATCATGATAATGCCAATTATTTCCTTACTACCCTTTTTCCTGCCGGACAGCTGCATATTATGGACTATAACAGGGTAGTGAAAGACCTGAATGGGCATTCGGAAGCAGATTTCCTGCGCGCCCTTTATGATCATTTTGAAGTGGAACGGATGCCCGCTGCCTTCTCCCCTACGCATTTGCACGAATTTGGCATGTACCTGGGCGAGCAGTGGTTTAAATTAACGGCTAAGGAAGGAAGCTATAGCACCGACCCCATCGGTATCCTGGATGTAACCATCCTGGCCGAAAAAATCCTCGACCCACTGTTGGGAATTAAAGATCAGCGTACAGATAAACGCATTGACTTTGTAGGGGGTATCCGCGGCCTGGGTGAACTGGAAAAAAGAGTGAACAGCGGCGAAATGAAAATAGCATTCAGTCTTCACCCGGTAAGCATCCAGCAACTTTTTGATATTGCTGATAGCGGAAATGTGATGCCTCCAAAAAGTACCTGGTTTGAACCCAAACTGAGAGATGGTTTATTAACCCACCTAATTTATGCATAATGCGTAGTTCCGTTTTCTTAGGTATCTGCCTGGCCTGCATTTTTACAACACTGGAACTCAGCGCCCAGGAGGATGTAAAAACCCTCCATGCCTCAGCCAGAAAATATATGCAGGAAACGGATTACTCCAACGCTGCGCTGGTGTTGAATAAAGCATTGTCGCTGGAACCTGGCAATGCAGACCTTCAGAATGATTTACTGTTTACCTATTACCTGGCACGTAATTATAGTAAGGCCATTGAACTGGGTAAGCAGCTTATTGGAAAAACAACGCCCGATATCCGGAGTTTTCAACTCCTCGGGCTCAGTTACCGGGCGATCGAAGAAACCAAGGAAGCGGAAAAACTCTATAAAAACGGTATTAAACTCTTTCCTTCGAGCGGGGTGCTTTACAATGAATACGGAGAATACCTCTGGTCGAAAGAAAAATTTGAAGCCGCTGTTGAGCAATGGGAAAAAGGCATTTCATCAGATCCTAATTACTCCGGCAACTACTATAATGCAGCCAAGCATTATTATCTAACCAAGGACAAAATCTGGGCCCTGATCTATGGAGAGATCTTTGTAAACCTGGAAAGTTACAGCAGGCGCACGCCGGAAATAAAAGAGCTGCTGCTCAATGGCTATAAAAAATACTATACCAATATGGGCAGCCTTACTGCCCCTAACCCAAAAAACGGGTTTGAACTGGCGTTCAGCGCAGCGTTGGATAAACAGGCAGGCTCTGTCAGTGGTGGTATCAATGCCGCTTCCCTAACGAAGTTAAGAAGCCGGTTTATACTGGACTGGTATCAAAAAGAGCCGGTCAGCTATCCTTTCCGCTTATTTGACTATCATCGTCAGCTACTTAAAGAAGGCTATTTCGAGGCCTACAACCAATGGCTTTTCGGAGCGGCGCAAAACCTGCCGGCTTTTCAGCAATGGACCCAGGCCAACGCTACCAATTACGAGGCTTTTCTGCAATTCCAACGCGGCAGGGTCTTCAAATTACCCGCAAACCAGGACTATCGCTGGTTACAAGCAAAATGAAAATGAACTGATAATCAAGCTATTAATTGATTTTAGAAAATATTCACAGTAATTTTTAATCGATGTTTGAACATTGTTGTTATGCTTTTCATTATCTTTGCTCAACAATAGAAAAAATTACAACGCACGATGAAAAAAGCAATCTTCTTATTCGCTTCAGTAGCTGCACTGGCTACAGCCTGTAACAATGCCCCGGAAGGGGATGCTGCCACCACTGCAGACGCGCAGGCAGCAGCGGCCGGTAGCGGCGCCAGTTACTCCATTGATACCACCGCAAGTGTGGTAGAATGGGTGGGTACCAAACCCGTTGGTCAACACAACGGTACCTTAAAAATTGCCAATGGCGAATTCAGCATTGCTGATGGCAGTATTACAGCAGGTAAATTTACCATTGATATCAATTCCCTCACAGACCTGGATATGGAGGGTGAGATGAAAGGGAAGCTGGAAGGACACCTGAAAAGTGCTGATTTCTTTGATGCGGCAAAATACCCTACCGCCAGTTTCGTAATTACGGCCGTTGAGCCGGTAAACGGCGACAGCGCTGCTACGCACAAAATCAGTGGCAACCTTACCCTGAAAGACAGCACTAAAAATGTGAGTTTCCCTGCCCGGGTTACCGTAGCTGACAACACAGTAAAAGCCATCGCTAATTTTAACATTGACCGCACACAATGGGGCATGTACTACGGCAATGACCAGAGCCTGGGCGATAAATTTATCCGTCCGGAGGTTAATATCAAATTGAATATCAACGCAAATAAGTTATAATTCGCCTTTTTGAAGGCCTGTTTTGTGTTGGATGAACCGGCAGCCATGGCTGCCGGTTTTTTATTGGTAGTGGTTACCTATATTTGAAAAGGATTATTCACCCCTAACGATTGAAGCATATGAATCAGCCACAACGCCTATTTGACTGCTTGAACCTGCAACTGGAAAAAAATCCCTCCCTTTCCCTGCTGGCTGGAAAAGAAAACGGACAATGGAAGGAATACAGTGTCAGAGAAGTTAAGGAGATCGTGGATCAATTGAGTGCAGGCCTGCTGAACCTGGGCATCAGCTATAATGATATGAGCCCCGAGGGTAGAGATAAGATTGCCATTTTATCTAAAAATCGGCCCGAATGGGTGATGGTAGACCTGGCCGTGCAGCAAAT
This sequence comes from Flavihumibacter sp. CACIAM 22H1, assembly GCF_001601815.1. GTDB lineage: Bacteria > Bacteroidota > Bacteroidia > Chitinophagales > Chitinophagaceae > Flavihumibacter. The sequence goes on along the minus strand of NZ_LUKG01000004.1, from coordinate 106,259 downwards.
AGGAGGTATATTAACCCCTTTTTATCCCACTATAAATGTGAAGGAACTGGAATTTGTGCTCAATGACGCCGGGGTAAAAATGGCCTTTGTAAATGATGAAGAACTCTACCATAAAATAGTTAGTGTACAGCCGAGGGTACCCTCTCTCCAATACATATTCACGTTTGAACATGTGGCAAATGCCGCACACTGGAAAGATGTACTCCGGAATAGCTCGGCAGAGGCCCTGGAAAAAATCCCCGCTATTGCCAATCGGATTAACTACGAAGATCTTTTTACCATAATTTATACCTCCGGCACCACGGGTACGCCTAAAGGGGTAATGCTATCGCATAAAAACGTGCTCAGTAATGTGCTCAGCTGCATTGATTCAGCATTTACGGAAATTGGTGTAGAGGGACAAAAAGCCCTGAGCTTTCTTCCGCTCAATCATATTTTTGAGCGTATGGTAACCTATATATATCTTTTTGCAGGTACCAGTATTTATTACGCCGAAAGTTTAGATACCATTGGCGATAACCTGAAAGAAGTGCGCCCTACCCTTTTTACAACCGTACCCCGCTTACTGGAGAAAGTTTATGAAAAGATCATGCAAAAGGGGATGGAACTTACCGGTGTAAAGCGAAAATTGTTTTTCTGGGCTCATGACCTGGCCGATGGTTTTGAACTCCACAAAAACCAGGGATTTTGGTACAATACCCAGCTGGCACTCGCCAATAAACTGGTTTTCAGTAAGTGGCGCGAAGGCTTGGGAGGTAATCTCAAAGCCATCGTAAGCGGCGGCGCTGCCTGCCAGGTTAAACTGATCCGGATTTTTACCGCGGCCCAGATACCTATTATGGAAGGATATGGGTTGACGGAAACATCACCGGTAATTGCTGTAAACCGCTATGGCAAACAAGGCCGGAAATTCGGAACAGTTGGAACCCTTATAAATGGAGTAGAAGTAAAGATTGCAGAAGATGGTGAAATCCTTTCCCGGGGCCCTCATATTATGATGGGTTATTACAAACGGCCCGACCTCACCGCGGAAGTAATGAAAGACGGCGATTGGTTTTGCACCGGGGATATCGGTTTAATGGAGGAAGGAAAATTCCTTAAAATTACGGATCGTAAAAAGGAAATGTTCAAAACCAGCGGTGGTAAATATGTTGCCCCACTGCCTATTGAGAACAAACTTAAAGAATCACTTTTCGTGGAACAGGTGCTGGTTGTTGGTTCGGAGCGCAAATTTGTAGGGGCGCTGATTGTGCCATCCTTTGCGAACCTGCGAGACTGGTGCCGGCAACAAAACCTCACTTATACGTCCAATGAAGAAATGATCCTTCATCCCAAGGTAATAGCACTTTATATTGATTTGGTGGAAAGCTTCAATAAGTTCTTCAACCATGTGGAGCAAATCAAAAAATTTGAATTATTAGCCAGGGACTGGTCGGTTGAAACTGGTGAGCTAACCCCAAAACTCAGCCTCAAACGCAAGGTTATACAGGAAAAATACCGCGATCAGATCGAACGTATCTATGCCTGAACCTGAGCGGCTTTACTTATATTAGCGCCAAATTCGTATTCCATGAAACTCGGAATCGGTCTATTGGCCCTGATTGCGCTCTTATTTACGGTAGCTTCCTGTACGCGAAGAGTGGTGGTCGTACACCATCACCCCCGGAAACAACACAAAGTTCACCGCCTTCCACCCGGTCAGGCAAAAAAACTGCATGGTACCAGGTCGGCGCGTCCTTATGCACCTGGCCAACGGAAAAAACGTCCTTAAATTTTTTCGATACCGTTTTCCTTTATACGGATAAGCTGTTGCTTGAATAGATTTCCGATCGCCATTTTGAAGGCCTTTTTGCTCATGCCCAGGTTATCGTATATATCTTCCGGATCAGATTTATCATGATAGGGAAGAAAACCTCCCTGTGCATCAAGGAGATCCATGATCTTACCGGCTTCGCCACCGATCCGCTGGTATCCACGTTCGCCCAGGGCCAGATCTATTTTGTTCTGTTCCCGGATTTTCCGGATATATCCATCCAGCTGATCTCCAACCTGGATATTCTGGTAAATATCACTGAAGTGTAGAACCCCGGTATGTTTTCCATTAATAATACAGAGATACCCTATATCCGTACGCCGGTAAACCAGCAATCGCACCCGGTCTTTTTCCTTTAGTTCCAAAACCTCATTGGAAAGCAGTGCTTCCAGTTTTTCCGTAGCGGTCACACGGCCTGTTTGTTCATCGATATAAATCTTTACAATATAAATACCACCCACCCGCATCGTACCCAGCTGTTTCGATTTGGGAACAAAAATGTCCTTCATCAAGCCCCAATCGAGAAAGGCCCCCTGGTTAGTAGTACCCACGGCTTTTAAGGCAACAATATCTCCTACAACGCCAAGCGGCTTCTGCGTGGTAGCAATGATCCGGTCTTCTGAATCATGATATACAAACACCTTTAACTCGTCTCCGATTTTAGTACCGGCAGGAACAAATCGCTTTGGCAATAAAATCCCTTCCTGGCCATCGTCTAAAAAAACACCGAAATCCACTATCCGGGCCACAGTAAGTGTATTGAACTCACCAACTTTTACCATATTAAATGATTTAACACCTGACCAGCGCAAATGTAGCCGAATTTCAGCAGCCATACAGGCACCGATGCTCTAAACCCGGTAAATTTGCCACTCAAATTAGCTGAATGGAAAAAAACCATGTTATCCGAATAAAATGTTCTGATAAGAAAGGATTAATAGCCGGCATAACCAGCCTTTTATACCAGCATGGACATAATATCATGGTCATGAAAGAATTTGTAGAAACGGCTACCGGACAGTTTTTTGCCAGACTAGAGATTGCGGGTGAACTTCATGCGGCAGCGCTGGAAGATGAATTACGCCAGTTTCTGCCACCCGCCGCCAAGGTTCAGATTATTCCCCAGCAAAAGAAAAAAATAGTATTACTGGTAACAAAAGAATACCATTGTTTAGCCGATTTACTGGTACGCCAGTACTTCGGAGAATTACATGCAGAAATACTGGCTGTGATCGGGAACTATCCCCTACTCGAACCTTTTACTGAAAAGTTTAAAATTCCATTTCACCTGGTAAGTCATGAAGGTATTTCCAAAGAGGAATTCGAAACCCGCATCCTGAATCTACTGCAAGGCTACCAGCCCGATTATATCGTACTTGCCAAATTTATGCGCATACTCTCCCCCCGTTTTGTACAGACATACCTCGACAGAATTATTAATATCCATCATTCTTTCCTGCCTGCTTTTATCGGAGCCAACCCCTATAAAAAAGCATTTGAACGTGGTGTTAAATTAATTGGGGCAACCGCGCACATTGTCAATAATGACCTAGATGAAGGACCTATCATTACCCAACAAATTATTCCTGTTAAACACGATGATGGCCTAACTGATATGATAGAAGCAGGACATGAAATCGAAAAAGCAGTGCTTGCCGAAGCACTCAAACTGGTATTGGAAGACCGCGTTTTTGTATCCGGCAATAAAACCATCGTATTCAGCTAATGAAACCATTTTCTATTCAACCTTACAGAGATGAACACCAACAAGGGGTAATCCATCTCATTTTACCCATTCAGCAAATTGAATTCGGGGTTCCGGTAACCATCCATGACCAACCAGATCTGCTAATCATTCCAGAATTCTACCAGCAGAACAAGGGAAATTTCTGGGTAGCCCTGCACCACCAGGACCTGGTGGGCAGTATCGGCTTAATTGATATCGGACACCAGGCTGCCGCTATCCGTAAAATGTTTGTACGGGCTGATTTCAGGGGAAAAGAAACCGGGCTTGGGCAGGCCCTGCTTGACACAGCTACAAGGTGGTGCCAGCATAATGGCATCCATGACATCTATCTCGGAACCGTTCAGCAACTGAAGGCAGCGCAGCGTTTTTATGAAAAAAATGATTTTCGAAAAATCGCTGCTGAAGATCTACCCGCTTATTTCCCCAGGATGAAGGTAGACACAGATTTTTACACCCGAAATCTGATCAAACCGTCTTAACGGATTGAAGGGTGGCCAGCACTTCCGGTGTTACGTTTCCAAACAACGAAACCCCCGCGGCGCCTTTTTGCAGGGATAACTCTATACCCTGTTTAAGCTCGTCCATAGAATCAAAATCTGGCAGGTACAAACCTGCATAGAGGGGAAACTTTCCTGCTAAAAAATGAACTCCTTCGGTAACCGCATCTCCAATCCATTTTACATCTTCCTGGTAAAATTTATGATAAATCATAGGGAAAACGGCATTCAGGTTCCAATTGGTCCAGTCCTGCCGTACAATACGCCGAGCCACTTCAGGGGTCGGAAATACCGCCGCAGTGATCCATTTTTTATGTTGATTGGCTACTTCTGCTAATTGATTTACCACTTTGTTGATGGCATTATACCTGAACAGACGCCATGATAAAACACCATCCGGGTAGGGCAGGTCAAGCGGATCTTTGCCCGATTCCTTTTTATAGGCCTCGCGGCAGGTAGAACAATAGCAAAAATCAAAAGCAGGCAGCTCCTGTTGCTGCACCAGGTTATAATTTTTCCAGAGATTTAATGGTAGTATCACATCACAGAAGCGTATATAATCCAGGTGCAATCCGTCTATATAATCTTTCGATAAAATCTGTGCTGCTTCCTGCTTTAGATACTCCTGCACGGCGGGTTTAGACGGACAAAGCCAGCGATAATACCCAACATAGGGCGGATGATCGATTACAGATTTTCCCTCCCTTGATACGGCATACCAGTCGGGGTGTTGCTCCATAAGGGTTTTTACGCCTTTATTCATGGTCCAGTTCCAGCGGTGTGCTTCCAGCTTCATTTTTTTTGCGGTCCTGAAATGAAGCTCCGAATCGTCTTCGAATAAAACACCCCGTACACCTGCCGCCGCATACGCTCCGTACCGGTCTATTAATTCTGCTTCTGTATCTTTTGAATTTGGCCGGGTCCAGATCCAGTGTTTTGCTTTGTTCTTTTTGAAAGCTGGTTCCGCCGCAGCAAGTGAGGTACCAAGCGACAACCCGGCAGTAGTTAATAAACTGTTTTTGATAAAATTTCTACGGTTGCTCATAGCAGTTAGTTTATTTTACTTTGAATGTAATATACCCCCAATATTGCGGAACATGCATATCAATCAGTCCCTGTGGCGACCAAACCCAATTGTCTTCCGGTAATCGTTTCCCGTTTTCACCTATACGTCGTTTATAGGAATTGCCGTCCATATCCATGGTCCACTGAACACGCGAAAAATTAATACGCCAGGTAGCGCCGGGTACGGGGTGAGAAATTCTCCCGGGCCTTTCCAGGTCCTTATATGGGATAGCCATTTCAACCAGCCAGCCCTTGTCTATATCACGGTTATCGTTGAGGGTTCCGTTTAACTGAACCGCACTGATCAACCCATCTGAATTCCAACCCATAACCATCGGACCGCCTTTTTTATATGGTTTGGTCATAAATAGATCCATTACTGTGCCCAGGGCATTGATCTCATATTCAAAATACTGTTCCTGGTCGTTATTGGGATCCAGGAATACTTCAAAGTCATGATCATTAAAAATTATGGCATCCCGATCGGTTAATGTAGCCCAGAGATGGGGTTCCTCTAATTCTGCCAGGATATAGAGATAGTTTTCATCCCAAAGCATTTTGGCCCTTGTTTTAAAACGGGGTACCGGTTTTTTACTTCCTTCGATATCCTGAAAATAATTGGTCCAGGGCGCTTTTTTCCAGGCTTTGTCCATTTTCCCATCTATCTGAATAGGATGGGTTGTTTTATACACATCATACTTTAGGGGAAGAGAATCCTGAAAATTTTCAAGGGGTAAAAAACCAGTAATGGTAAGCCCCAGACTTTTTAGAAATAACAGCATATCAGATAGTGTCAGATAAAGAAATTGTGTAACAAAGCTAGCCGTCCACCGGGAAATAAACTTGTTATAATTCAACAAATGATTGCAGCCTATGAACAAAACTGTAAATTGATTTAAAATTTTTTCATATGTCGCATCCACTACTTTGCTGGGATATTGTATTGGAAGGAAGAAGCCGGCGGGAGGAGTTTTCTCAGGACCTTTTTTACCTGAATAAATTTGAACGATCTTCTTACTGGAAATTTTCACCGGGCCGAACATTGGATAATGCACTTATATGGGAAAATAAAACCATATTGATTACGAATACGCAGCAGGAAATTGTTTTTGCTACCAAAAATATGATCCGGATGAATGGCTACCTGCCGAAGGAAGTCCTGGGAAAAACCCCCAAACTTTTCCAGGGTCCTGCAACCGAACCTGGCAGCAGGGAACTTATCCGAACGGCTATTGCTGCAATTCAGCCATTCACCTGCACCATTCTGAATTACAGAAAAGATGGAAGTTTATACAATTGTTCCATCGAGGGTTTTCCTGTAGTAAATGAATCGGGGAAACTGGTGCATTATGTAGCCATCGAAGAAGAAGGAAATCTTTAATAGGGTCTGCTAATTGCCCGATGTTTGCTATCTTTTCAAGATGCAAGCAAAATTTCACCCTTCAAGACGTGATTTTATCAGAACGGGCACCCTCCTGCTCACGGGCATGTATGCCCTGCCTGCTTTTGCCGCCAACCGTTATCAACCCAAACTAAGTTTTTCTACCCTGGGTTGTCCGGATTGGGATTTTGATAAAATAACTGCATTTGCTGCGGCCCATGGATACCAGGGCCTGGAGATCAGGGGCATTCAACGCGAAATGGATTTACCCAAAGCGCCGATCTTTCAATCAGCTGCCGGTCGCGCACAAACGCTGGCCCGTATGAAAGAAAAAAAACTGCATTTTGTGGGGCTGGGTTCTTCCTGCACCCTACATTTTAAGGAGGCCGCCAAACGCCAACAACAGTTGGAGGATGGGAAACGATTCATCGACCTGGCGGAGCAGTTGAATTGTCCGTATATACGAGTTTTCCCCAACAATTTTCCCAAGGAACAAAGCAGGGAAGAAACGATGGAACTGATCAAAAGCGGTTTGGTTGAATTAGCCGAGCATGCAAGGGGTTCGAAGGTTGAAGTATTGATGGAAACGCATGGAGATCTCGTTAAAACAGCTGACCTGGAGGAGCTGATGATGGCCGTAAAAAACTCGAAAATCGGGCTGATCTGGGATATTTCAAATATGTGGACCATTACCGGCGAAGCCCCGTCCATGGTTTACCTGCAGTTAAAAAAATACATCCGCCATGTGCACGTTAAAGATGCCGTCAAAGAAAACGGTAAGTTGCGTTATACATTTTTGGGGCAGGGAGAAGTACCGGTTTTTGAAGGGCTCGATCTTCTTGCCCGGGACAGGTATAGAGGTTACCTGAGTTTCGAATGGGAAAAACTCTGGCATCCTGAAATTGCCGAACCAGAAGCTGCACTGGCCGACTATCCCCAGGCAATAAAAAAACATTTTCTTTAATTAACTGATCTTTTTTAGATATGCCGGCTGATTCTCTCTATCTAAATACAAAGGCCACCCCGCAGAATACCTATGATGCCATTGTTGTTGGTTCTGGTGTAAGCGGTGGTTGGGCTGCCAAAGAATTATGTGAAAAAGGCTTACGTGTGCTGCTGCTGGAAAGGGGAGGCCCCATGCAACACCCTTCCTATCCAACTGCGCTGATGCATCCCTGGGAGTTTGAACACAGGAATAGTTTATCACAGGAAGACCGGAAAAAATATCCTGTTCAAACCCGTCATTATTCCATCAATGAGGATAACAAACATTTTTATGTAAAGGACCTGGAAAACCCATACGAAGAAATTCAACGATACGATTGGATCCGGGCCGATGTAGTAGGCGGACGGTCTCTCTTATGGGCAAGAGCCTGTTACCGATGGAGCGATCTGGATTTCGAAGCCAATCTAAAGGACGGGCACGGAATAGACTGGCCGATCCGGTATAAAGACCTTGCTCCCTGGTACGATTATGTGGAAGCATTTGCCGGCATCAGCGGTAATCGGGATGGCATTCCTCATTTACCGGATGGTATCTTTCAGCCGCCCTTTGAGATGAATTGTGTGGAAAAGGACTTTACCAAAAAAATTGCTTCCACTTACAAAAGCAGGCAGGTAATCATCGGCAGATCGGCAAATTTAACAGCCCCGTTAAAAGGCCGGGGTGTTTGCCAATCGAGAAATCTTTGTCACAGGGGCTGTCCATTCGGCGCTTATTTCAGCTCCAATTCCAGCACCTTACCGGCAGCCCTTGCCACGGGGCGTTTAACCATACGTCCATACTCACTCGTAAACAACGTAGTTTTTGATAATGATTCCCAGCGCGCTAAAGGAGTTGAAGTAATTGATACCAATACCAAAAAAACGGAGGTATTTTATTCAACCATTCTTTTTATTAATGCCGCCACAATCGGAACTACCGCCATTTTGTTAAATTCTGTTTCCAACAGGTTTCCAAATGGCATGGGTAATGACAGCGGACAACTGGGGCTGAATATGATGGATCATCATAAAGGGCTGGTTATAAGTGCGGATGTAGAAGGATATGAAGACAGTTATTATACAGGAAGAAGGCCAACAAATATTTATATTCCCCGGTTTAGAAACGCAACAGAAAATACCAGCGATTTTTTAAGAGGTTATCATTTTGGCGGGGGTGCCCACCGTCAGCGAAACATGGCAGAAGGAATTGGAGCAACATATAAAACTGCGCTCACCGAAGCTGGTCCCTGGAAAATAAGTCTTTATCATTTTGGCGAATGCCTGCCTTATTCCGATAATAAAATGAGCCTTCATCCCGATAAAAAAGATCCATTCGGAAGGCCACTCATTTCGTTCGATGTACGATTCAGGGAAAATGAATTTCGCATGTTTGAAGATGCGGCCAAAACAGGTTCAGAACTGTTAGAAGCCGGTGGTTATAAAAACATAAAAGTGAGCGGAAAGATCTCGTTTCCCGGCAACGCCAATCATGAAATGGGTACAGCCAGGATGGGGCATGATCCCAAAACCTCGGTACTTAATGCATTCAACCAACTGCATTCCGTTAAAAATGTTTTTGTAACCGACGGGGCCTGCATGACATCCGGTTCCTGCGTAAATCCTTCCATAACTTATATGGCTTTAACAGCGCGGGCCTGTGACTATGCGGTGAAAGAATTGAAAAAAGGCAGCCTTTAAGGCTGGTAGAGCCGGGGTAAATCCTTTTCAAATAATATAGCAGGATCTTTATAGAAGCGGATAAAATCCGGCACACTTAGCTGGCCCGGAAAAGGGGCATAGTAATGCGTAGCGCTTCTTGTGTCATTACGCCATACGAGCACATAGCAAAGTTTCAGGCCGGGTGTTCGAATGGTTTTTAATAGAACGCTTGTCCACCAGTCAGGTTTTGGAATAGATTCCAATCCTGTTTCTGTTAAAGCCGTCAGTTTACCTGCTTTATCCGCATATTGCTGTACCACCTGTAATTTATGAGCAGCTGCTGCCAGGTCGTATTTTCCATCTCGTCCAAAATCTGCATAGTTGTCCATCCCAACCAGGTCAACATACGCATCACCCGGGTACCGCTCCAGGAATTCTTCCTCCGTGCGAAACGTACAATCCGGAGAATAGGCATAGAGCAGCTGATGTACCTGCATAGAATCGCGCAGATAGCTAACTGTGAATTTCCATAACTCTTTCAGTTGCTCCGGGGTGCAATGGTTTTTTCCCCACCAGAACCAACTGCCATCCAATTCATGAAAAGGACGGAACAACAATGGAACCAAGGCCCCATTTTTTCCTTTAACGGTATGAAGAAAGGCCGCAATTCTGGTAAGGATGGCTTTATACACTGCGTGTTTGGCTGCACCCGGAATCAGTAAGGGTACCGCTGCCGCAGAAACGCCTTCTTTCCAATAAAAACCGCCATCGGATAAGGGATTATTAAAATGCCAGGAAACAGTAATAATGCCGCCTCTCTCATAGGTATCCTGTATAATTTGCCGAAGCCTGTTTTCTTCTTTGGTAATAAGGGAATCAGGTTGTCCGGATAAGCCGCTGAAGTCAACACCAATAACTGCGGGATGGCTACCTGTTACAGATTTTACGTCAGAGCGATTTGCCTCTCCCCACCAGCCATGTCCATATTCTGTGGCATGTTGGTGCCCAAAGAGTATGGAATGCCCTGAAATCTGCTTCAGGTAGGTAAATAAGGCCAATGTTTCCTTGGTAGCTTTCGGATCAATGGGAAAATTAGTTTTTCGTTCAGCCAGTGATGGCAGGCACCAACACAATAAGCAGGCTGTTAAAAGTCTGAAATGGAAAACATGCATGAACAGGAGTTTATTCCAATACAAGATACAATCCTATAAGTGCTACTACTATTGCTACAGAAGTAAGACCATACAGGATTAAATTATAGAGTTCCGGGATCGGGTTCAGCAGGCTGAGTACACAACTGATAAAACCGATAAAAGCTCCAATTCCCATCAGGAGAAAACCTGCAAATTGTCGTTTGGCAGTATTGGTTTTCATGGCAATCGTTTAGGTGGTTCAGGCGTCTTGCTGGTCCTGCATTTTTTTCATAACGGCCGCTGTTTTATGATCACCTGTATGGCTCCAACCAGGCGGCATTACCAGGTAAAGCAGCTTATTTTTTAGCCCGGGGGCCCTGTATACATCTCTCGCAAGGGCAGTTATTTCGCCAAAATAAGCATCCATAAAATTATTTGGTTTCATCTCCCTGGTGATGCCATATTTTATGGAAATGCCCTGCTTTTCGGGCTGGTAGGTTTTAAATACTTTATCCCAGATATTAAGCAGGTTACAGAAATTGGTATCCATGTAGGCTACATTTTTCGCATGGTGAACGCGGTGATGTGAGGGGGTGAGAATCCATTTGCCAAACCAGCCCATATCTCCTTTTTTCATAACAGTTTCACCAACATGTATGAATGCTCCCCAGGTGCCGTCAATAAACATAATTACAAATAACATAGGTGGGGGTACGCCTAAAAGAATACAGATAGTTGTCCGTATCAGATCTGCATAAGGGGCTTCCAGGAAAAAATGAGAGTAAGTAACCCCCAGGTGCATGGTTTCCGGCGCATGGTGTGTAGAATGAAAACACCAGAGCAAGCGTACCTTATGGGCCAGGTAATGGTATACAAAATGCGCAAGTTCCCACACAATATAACCGTATATAAACCAATACCAGGTAAAGGGCACCGTGAAAAGCGCTTTATCTTCGAGCCAGCCGATAACCAGCAAGGTCATGCCAATGGCAATAAACCGACCAAGCACGGCATTTAAAACGTAGGAAAAAAAAGGAATTTTGTAGGAAATGATACTGAACTTTTTATATAAAAGTCCGCGTATCAGTTCCAGAATCAAAATGATAGGTATGATCGGTGCAAATAGTGCAGCAATACCTTCAAAGGTTCGTAAACTGCTGTAATCGCCCTCCGATATAATTTTAATAAGGGCATCGAACCCAAAGAAAGCACGCGTCTGCTCCCAAACCGCAAGCAAAAAATCCTTCATGGCAAATGGAGTTATAGCCCCAATTTAATCCAAGTTTTTCATCCTGCCTACGGATTGATTTTAGCGGAACAGGCGTGGATCAAATAAACAATGCGGACCTGCAAAATAATTCCCCACAAATGCTTTCCGCTGAAATTCTTGCATGGATACCGGCTCCCTGTTTGCTGTTTCTTCTTTTTGTGCTGTTTCAGGGATGGTTTTAACGGGTGCTGGAGCCGCTGCCGGGTAGGCAACATACATTTTTCTCCATGACGGAATAGGTAATGACTGGTTTTTCATCCTGTTTGTTTTCGTGACTATATGGCACCAGCGGGCAAATAAAATGCCTGCTGACGCAGGCAATCGTAGTTTTCAGTAAGCTGGCGCAAAGATAAAACAAGTTATCCGATCTTACTAATTGCTAATAATATTTTAACATTCCGCCCTATAGTACCGATTTAAAGGCCGCATCCAGCTGAAAATTGCGGACCCCCGCCTCCTTTAATTTCTGGGCTCTTTGCCGGGCCATTTCCAATGCATCCGGGGCAGAAGGGTTGCGGTGGTTTAATACGCCAACTACCAGAATACCTTCTTTTTCAGCCCATTCCAGGTCTTCCCTGCTGATATCCGCAGAAAAAAGATAGTAGTGTGCGGGGTTCCAGTCGGGCCGGAGCTTGTTTTCTTCCAGTTGTTTCCGGGTGCAACTCAGCTTTATTTTACCCCTGAAAAACTCGGTCGATTCATCTGTTCCAATCATTAAGGCCTCTTTACGCAGGCCATATTTATCCAGTAGTTTCAATACCCGGGTAAACAGGGCTTCATCCATGCCGTCAATTTTGTTATCAATCATAACCCCGATACGACCTTTGCAGGTACGTAATATTTCTTCAAAACTAAGCACCCGGCTACCGGTTGGGGAGCGAAGTTGTTGAATCCTGGACCAGGGTAAGCTGCTCACCATGCTATCCAATCCAAAATAGCGCTTAAAGGTTCTGTCGTGTTGGGTAATCAGCACGCTATCCGCAGTAATGCGCAGATCAATTTCAACCATCCAGTAGTGTTGCGCAATCGCCGTCTCCAGGGCAGGCAGGCTGTTTTCCGGACGAAGACTATCCACTACTCCCCCCCGGTGGGCAATCAGCCGATAGGGTTGCGAGTATACGGCCAACGAGCAGAAAATGGCCAGGAATGTAAGCAACTGTACTTTCATACTGCGCAGGATTTCGGATCAAGATACATGGTATTGCAGGAGGATCCGGGCCCTGCATGGCAAATGATCATCAAAATCCGCAACCGCTCTTTAATCTTCTTTACCACTCTTGAAAATATTTCCGATTTCGCGACCAATTTTCTGGATCTTCTCTATGCCCTTATTGAGGGTTTCAGCATTAATGTCTTCATATTCCTCAAATTTATGATCAGAATCGAACTGGCTTGGATAGATCATTAATTTGGTAGTGGAGCCGAAATACTTGTCTAGTTTCAGCAGAATATTATCAAATACCGGATCATAGGAGAGCGACCCCTTTCTTCCCGCAAAAAAGATCATGATATCATCCTGCTGAATGGTTTTGGATAATACCAGAAAATCTGCCCAGTCGTCAAACTGGTAAAAGCTGATAGCACCAGATTTGGAAGCTTCCAGGTAGGCATTAATGGCGCGTTGTGATTTGGGATTGCAATAACAGAATACAGGAATCGACAATTCTTTCGATAACCGAAGTACCGTATCCAGGCAGGTAGAAAATCCTTTTTCCAGCTCCACCAGTGGCGGGCAAAATATCAGTATTCTTTTATGGGTAATCAATACCCGGTTGGTATCTGATATAATAATATTCCGATCGAGTCCGGATAACATGTTCTCTGTGGTTTCTCCAAAGAATTTCTCCATCATCGTATTTTTTTCCGGCCAGTTCAGGATAACCATACTGGCCATAATTTCTTTGGAAGTACGGATTATACCACTATTAATATTATGATCAATGGAAGCAATTACATTCAGGTTGGTATCGGTAGCGGCAGCTATCTGGTAGGATTTTTCCAGTTTTTTACGGGCAATCAGCAGGTTATTTTCGGCTTCTTCATTATTCGGCACTACTGATAATACGGTAATCGGATGGGGCGATTTTTTATCCTTGAAAAGAATGGCCAGTTCCAGCATCGGCTCTACCTTTTCATAATCTTCTATAGGCAGTAAAATATGTTCCTTATCAAGTAATGTTCCCTTATCCAGGTTCATACCGCCATCCGAATCCAAAACCAGTTTCTTGGCAGCGTGTTCGGTTGCAAAGGATGCCACCAAACAGGTAATAAGAATCAGGATGATTGTGCCATTAAGAATATTTTCATCCAGGATGCCTTCCCGGAACCCTACCAGTATAATAGCCAATGTAGCAGCAGCGTGCGCCGAACTTAAACCAAAGATCAACTGACGTTCAGCCGTTTTATAGCTAAATAGTTTCTGCGTGGTAAAAGCAGCCAGCCACTTACCCACCAATGCCGTCACTGTTAAAACACCGGCTACTAAAAGTGCGGTATACCCGTTAAATATAACGCGGATATCTACCAGCATTCCGACACTGATCAGAAAAAAGGGAATAAAAATAGCATTACCGATAAATTCGATCCGGTTCATTAATGCCGAGGAATGCGGGATCAGTTTATTCAATGCCAAGCCGGCTACGAAAGCCCCTATAATGGATTCCACCCCGGCCACTTCGGCCAGAAAAGCTGCAAAAAAAACCACCGACAAAACAAAAATATAATGCGATGTTTTTTCGCTTTCGAGTTTTCTGAAGAACCAGCGGGCAATACGAGGTATCAGGAAAAACATGATACCGGAAAAAATAGCCAGTGAAGTTCCCAGGCGAATCCAGAACTCCTGGTTAAGATTTCCTTTGGAAGCACCCATAATTACTGCCAGAATGATTAGCACTGCTGTATCCGTCAGAATGGTTCCACCTACAGCAATGGCAACGGCCGACTGTTTGGAAATTCCAAACCGGGTTACAATCGGATAGGCTACCAGCGTATGCGTTGCAAACATACTGGCCGTTAAAAAACTTGCATTGGCACCATAGCCGAGCAGATAATAACAAACGGGGTAACCAATGGAGAGGGGTATAAAAAAAGTGAGCGCTCCAAAAACAAAACTCCGGTTCTTATGCTTCTGGAATTCATTCAGATCCAGTTCCAGCCCTGCAATAAACATAATATACAATAAGCCGATCGTTGAAAAAAGATCGATCGCCGAATTCTTAGCAAGGATGTTAAGCCCATGCGGGCCGATGACAACCCCGGAAATTATGAGCCCTATAATACCCGGAATATTCAGCTTCCGTAATAGAATTGGAGAAAGCAGGATGATCAGTAGAATTAATGAAAATATTAATACCGGATTAGATAAGGGGCGATGAAACTCTTCTAATAATTCTCTCCAGAAGCTTTCCTGCATAGGCATTAAATTATCAGCCAAACATACCTAAAAAACGGTAACCAACACCAGACTCGGTTATTATATAACTGGGATTATTGGGGTCGGGTTCCAGCTTTTTCCTAAGCTGGGCAATAAAAACCCGCAGGTATTGCGACTGGTTAATAAATCCAGGTCCCCAGATCGTTCGCAGTAAAAATGCATGGGTCAATACTTTGCCCTCGTTTTTGGCCAGCAAAAGCAGTAGGTTATATTCCGTGGTGGTAAGCCGGATCAATTCTTCTTCTCTTCGCACCGTCCTTTCTTCGAGGTTAATAGACAGGCCTGAAAACTGTAAAACCGGTTGGTAATCTTCCGCTACCACCGAACGCAGAGAGGCCCGCATCCTGGCCAGTAACTCACCGGTTCGAAACGGTTTGGATAAATAATCATTGGCACCATTATCAAGTGCTTTGATGATTTCTTCCTCTTCTTTCTGTACACTTATGATAATAATCGGATTCGTAAACCAGGTTCTTAACTGCACCAGCAGTTCCTGGCCCCGTATATCCGGCAAACCCAGATCGAGCAGGATCAGGTCAGGAGGATGATTTTCTGCCATTATCAACCCATCCTTCCCTTTTTTAGCCAATTGAACGGCATAGTTGTTGGCCTGGAGGGTAATTTCCAGCATTGTTCGCAAGGCTGGCTCATCCTCTATGATCAGTATCTGTGTTTTATTCATGTACGGGAAGATTTACGGCAGCAGGCGCTGGCAGGGTAATGGTAAATCTTGAACCTGCCTGCAGGCTGCTCGATAATACCACTTGTCCGCCCATAGCTTCTGCAAATCCTTTTACGATCGATAAACCTAATCCGGTTCCTGAACCAGACGTGTTTTTGAGCCGGTAAAACCGGTCGAATACAAGTTCCTGTTCATCCATCGGGAAACCTGGCCCATTGTCTTCCACCCAACAGCTCAGCCAACCATGCTCATACGAACTACCTAACTCTATAAATGTACCTGCCGGGGTATGCACCTGCGCATTCGTAAGCAGATTAAATAATGCCTGCTCCAGCATACGTTTATCCAGTTTAACCATGGGCAAATTACCGGCTACCGATAAACTGATCCGATGGCCGGTGGCAGTACCCGCACTTGTACGTACCAGGCTGTGTAAAAGCTCATTTATATCCGTCCAATCAGGACGGGCTTTTAATTGGCCGGCCTCGAGGCGCGACATATTCAGCAGGTTCTCTACCTGTTGATTTAATCGGGTGGCGGATTCACTGATCTGGGTCAACAAAATCGATTTATTGGTTTCGCTGATTACCGAACTATTTTCCAGTAAATTATCTGTTGCTCCCATAATCGTAGCAATTGGTGTTCTTAGTTCGTGCGATAAGGAATTGAGAATGGCATTATACAATTGAATTTCTCTTGTTTTTTCTGCTCTTTGCCGCGCCAGTATTTCAACCTGTCGGATCCGGTAAGTTAGTACTGAGTTAATTAACACAATAACAAAATACATCAGCAACAAGGCCAGGTCTTCCGGGTTAGTAACCGCGTATGAAAACCGGGGTGGTATAAAAAACAGGTCCCAGATAACAGCCGATAATACCGCTGCAATAAGTACTGGTTTTATATCAAAACTTACAGCTGCAAGTGAAACCGTAACAAGCAGTAAAAACGCTACAATATGATAATCGATCCATTCAGCAAACAGAAAGCTACCCCCTGCCACCAGCAGTACAGCACCGATACTGTATAAGTATTGATACTTCCGTTCAATGCGGTAGAGTTGAAAAATCGAAATCATCCACAAAATTAAAGGCAGTACATAAAGATTTTATAAAGATTTTCAGGAAGCTTGCCCAAAAAAGAGCTGAAGCCCTTCCCCGATTCTACTTTTACATCCTATTAAACAGCTATGGGGTCACATCAAAAGCTCAGTTTCGCAGGCGTACTTATTGCATTGGGAATTATTTATGGCGATATCGGAACCTCTCCATTATATGTATTAAATGCCATTACAAGTGGCAAAGAAATTACGGAAGAACTGGTGATTGGTGCACTTTCCCTGATCATCTGGACATTAACCCTCCAAACAACCATCAAATACGTTATTCTTACCCTGCAGGCAGATAACCGGGGAGAAGGTGGGGTGTTTTCCTTGTATGCCCTGGTACGCCGCAGAAGAAAATGGCTGGTGATCCCCGCCATGATCGGAGGCGCAGCATTACTTGCCGACGGTATGATTACGCCGCCCATTTCGGTTACCTCGGCCATTGAAGGCTTAAAACAGGTGCCTGCTTTTTCTTCTATTCAACAAACTACCATCATTTATATTGTTATCGGCATCCTTACCATTTTGTTTTTTATACAGCAATTTGGCACTGAATTTATCGGTAAATTCTTTGGCCCGCTTATGTCTGTCTGGTTTATTATGCTGGCCGCATTGGGCCTGATTCATTTCATGGATGAATGGAAGGTTATCAAAGCCTTTAACCCGTATTATGGTATCCATTTATTGATCACTTACCCGAAAGGATTTTATATACTGGGCGGTGTTTTTTTATGTACCACGGGGGCAGAAGCGTTGTATTCCGACCTGGGGCATTGCGGAAAATGGAATATCCGGTATTCCTGGATTATGGTAAAAAGCTGCCTGATTCTGAACTACCTGGGGCAGGGGGCCTGGTTGCTGAGCACCCAAAAAGGAACCGTAATAACCGCCGCTATGCTGGAGAAAGGATTCAACCCCTTTTATGGGGTAATGCCGGAATGGTTTTTATATTTCGGAATAGCTATTGCCACAGCTGCTGCCATTATTGCCAGCCAGGCGCTGATATCCGGCTCCTTTACATTGATCAGCGAATCAATGCGCCTTAATCTGTGGCCAAAATTCCGGATCGTTTATCCAACAGAAGCAAGGGGTCAGTTATTTATTCCCGCTATCAACTTTATGTTATTTGCGGGCTGTATCGGCATCGTTTTATATTTTAAAAAAGCAGCAAATATGGAGGCTGCCTATGGACTGGCCATTACACTCTGCATGATCGCTACTTCCATTCTCTTCGCCAATTACCTGGTAATTAAAAGAGTACGCCCCCTGCTTATTTATGTTTACCTGGCGGTTTACCTGTCTATTGAGTTGTCTTTTTTTTGGGCGAATATGGAAAAATTTTCACACGGTGGTTATGTTACCCTCATTATCGGAGGTGGGCTGTTTTTTATAATGTATGATTGGTACCGCGCCAGAAAAATCAAAAACCGTTATGTGGAATTTGTACGGCTTGATCAGTATGTGCCACAAATCCAGGAACTGAGCAATGATAAGTCGGTACCACGTTATGCCACCCACCTGGTATACCTAAGCAGTGCAGATAATCCCAAAGAAATTGAACATAAGATTTTATACAGCATATTGTTCAAAAAACCGAAACGTGCGGATATCTATTGGTTTGTACATGTAGATACTATGGATGATCCGTATACAGCAGAATATTCCGTGAAGCATATCATACCGAATGATATCATACGGGTAGATTTCCGGCTGGGTTTCCGTGTACAGCCCAGAATAGACCTGCTGTTCAGAAAAGTAGTGGAAGACCTGGTGCTAAACCATGAAGTAAATGTTACCAGCCGGTATGAAAGCCTGGGGCGGAATAATATTGTAGGTGATTTCCAGTTTGTGGTAATGGAAAAATACCTGAGCCAGGATAATGAATTGAGTTTTTGGGAAAAAATTATCATGAAATTCCATTTTTTACTGAAAGAAATCAGCTTATCAGAAGAAAAAGGATTTGGGCTAGACCCAGGGCGCGTAGTTATTGAAAAATTTCCCCTGATCGTTGCTCCGGTTGATGTACAAATTAAACGAATCCAGGACTGATGCCCAGCTTATTAATTATTGATGATGAAGATAAACTACGTGGATTACTGGCAAGAATCCTGCGCCTGGAAGCATATGATGTGAAAGAAGCAGCCAGTTTACAAACCGCCCGGCAACTGATTGCAAAAGAGGAGCCGGCGCTGATCATCTGCGATGTAAAACTTCCGGACGGAAATGGCGTTGAATTCACCAGCTGGCTAAAGCAGCATTATCCGGTTATTGAAATAATTCTGCTTACCGCCTACGGAAATATCGGGGATGGTATACAAGCTATGAAAAACGGCGCTTTCGATTACATAACAAAGGGAGAAGATAACAACAAAATAATTCCACTTGTACAACGGGCTGTAGAAAAAAATAAGCTCCGTATCCAGGTAAATGAACTTCTTGCGAAAGTAAATAAGCATTACTCTTTCCAGTCGATAATTGGGAAATCTGCCCCTATTTTATCCGCTATTGCTGCGGCACAGCGCGTAGCATCCACCAATACCACAGTTTTATTAACCGGGGAAACAGGCACGGGCAAAGAGGTATTTGCGCAGGCTATACATGCCGATAGTCCACGTAGGAAACAGTCTTTTGTAGCCATCAATTGTTCGGCTTTTACCAAAGACTTACTCGAAAATGAATTATTCGGGCATAAAGCCGGGGCCTTTACCGGGGCACTGAAAGACGGAAAAGGGCTGCTGGAAGAAGCGGATAAAGGCACCCTGTTCCTTGACGAAATGGGCGATATGCCTGTTGAACTGCAAGCTAAACTATTACGTGTATTGGAAAGCGGAGAGTTCTATCGCCTGGGCGATAACCAACTACGCAAAGTTGATATCAGGCTGATTGCAGCCACTAACCGAGATCTCCAAAAAGAAATGGAAGCAGGTAGATTCAGGGAAGATCTCTATTACAGGCTGTCCGTTTTCCAGATAGAATTACCCCCACTCAGAGAGCGCAGAGAAGATATTCCTTTGCTCGCCGTTCATTTCACGAAACAATTTGCCGCTAAAACCAATAAAAAAATCAACCAGGTTTCAGCAGCCTATCTCAACCAGATAACAAGTATGAAATGGAAGGGTAATATACGTGAACTGAAAAATTGTATTGAAAGAAGTGTAATTCTTACGGATGGCGATGAATTAGACCCCTCTACCCTTCCAGCTATTACAGAAACGGCCGGTTTAGACCTTGCCAGCATTGAAAAAGCCCATATCCTAAAAGTACTGCAGCTGTGCAACCAGCAAAAAGCTGAAACTGCCCGCCTCCTGGGCATTGGCTTAACAACCCTTTACAGAAAATTGGAAGACTATGGCATTCATTAGTCTTTTTCAAAATGAAAACCATTTTATCGTTTTGAAATAGCCGTTCTCCTTTCCCGGTCATAGGCAAATCAATAAATCATTGATTTTCAATATTAAAATAATTGTTTACAGGGCTGGCATCGCAATTGGCAGATAAACAGGAATCAACAATTTAACACCTATGCTGCAATCGATCCTGTTAGTGCTGGTAGCTTTCTTATGCTTCTGGCTTTTATTTAAATCAATTGAATTCTTTGAAAAAATCTGATGCTTATGATGACTGCACTATTTCTATTATCAGCGCTGGTATTCATTTACCTCTGTTATGTATTGGTAAAACCAGAAAAATTTTAAAGCCCCTCACATGAATAAAGAAATACTGGGCGTGCTGCTTACCTATGGCCTTAGCTTACTTGTAGCCCTTCCTTTGGGAGCCGCCATTGCACGCTGGTTAAAAGGAGAAAAATCTATATGGGATTTTATGGCTCCCCTGGAGCAATTTATTTATAAAAGCTGTGGCATCAACCCGGCTGCGCAGATGACCTGGAAAGAACACCTCAGGGCCTTGCTAAGCATTAACCTGATCTGGTTCATATATGCGTTTATACTCTTGGTGTCACAGGGTTCTCTATTTTTTAACCCGGATGGAAACCCTTCTCAATCGCCCGATCTTGCCTTCAACACGGCTATTTCATTTTTGGTTAACTGCAATCTCCAGCATTACAGTGGTGAAACTGGTCTTACCTATCTTACCCAGGTTTTTGTAATTAGTTTCCTTCAATTTGTTTCTGCTGCCACTGGCATTGCAGCTGTTTTTGTTTTATTTAAAGCCCTTCGCGATAAAGTAACCGATCAGCTCGGCAATTTCTGGGTATTCTTTACCCAATCCATTACCCGTATTCTTTTGCCGATAAGCCTGGTTATTGCCACCCTACTGGCCTTTAACGGTACGCCCACTTCGTTTAAAGGGAAGGATCAGTATATATCCTTACAAGGAGATACGGTTCAGGTATCACGTGGACCGGCAGCTGCCATGATAGCCATCAAACACCTGGGTACCAATGGGGGCGGATGGTTTGGCGCTAATTCTACACACCCCCTTGAAAACCCCAATTACCGGACAAATATGGTGGAGCTGATTGCACAGGTAATAATACCCATTGCCCTGGTATTTGCGTTGGGTTATTACCTGAACCGCAGAAAATTTTCACAGGTAATTTTTGCGGTAATGACACTTGGCTTCCTATGCCTGTTAATTCCAACCATGATAGCCGAAACAGGCGGCAACCCGGCATTGGAAAAAACTGGTATTCTGCAAACAGGCGGTGCCATGGAAGGAAAAGAGCTACGTTTTGGCGCGGCTAATTCAGCCTACTGGAGTATTGTTACAACCATTATATCCACCGGCTCCGTAAACAGTATGCACGATAGTTCCATGCCTGTTTCCAATGCAATGCAATTACTGGGCATGATGACGAATGCATTTTATGGGGGATGTGGAGTTGGCTTGCTCAATTTTTTCATTTACCTCGTTATTGCCGTATTCATTTCCGGGCTGATGGTTGGAAGAACACCTGAACTACTGGGTAGAAAAATTGAAGCCAGGGAAATGAAAATTGCCGCCCTCATTGCCATTCTGCATCCCCTGCTGATACTAGCCGGAACGGCCTTGTCGTCCTATATATTCGTTCATTATCCGGCAAACAACTGGGCCATAAAACCAGTTAGCTGGCTGAATAACCCCGGCCCGCACGGCTTCAGTGAAATGTTGTATGAGTATACCTCCGCCTCAGCCAATAACGGAAGTGGATTGGAAGGCCTGGGCGACAACAATGTTTTCTGGAATATAAGTACCGGCCTGGTGTTACTTATCAGCCGGTTCCTACCTATAATCGGGCCCCTTGCAATAGCCGGACTGCTTGCCAATAAAAAATATATACCGGAAACTGCAGGAACCCTTCGCAGCGATAGTTATACGTTTGGCATAATGATTTTTGCAGTGATATTGATTATTTCCGCCCTGGCTTTCTTTCCAGCACTTACACTCGGCCCCTTTGCCGAATACTTTTCTCTTTATTAATCCCGAATAAAAAAATCATGTCTATCCATAGAAAAAAAACGTATCGTTTACTGGATCCGGTGCTGCTTAGAACAGCATTCAGGCAATCCTTTTTGAAACTGCACCCTGGCCTGATGATAAAAAATCCTGTCATGTTTACCGTAGAAATCGGAAGTGCAGTAATGTTGATAGTAGTTCTTTATGCCATTTTTACCGGCGATACCACACAAGGTTCAACAGCTTACAACCTGGCTGTATTTTTGGTACTCCTGCTTACCTTAGTTTTTGCAAATTTCGCAGAAGCCATAGCAGAGGCAAGAGGAAAAGCCCAGGCCGATAGTTTGCGGAAAACCAGGCAGGATACGCCTGCAAAACAACTGATTACTCAAAACGGACGTAGAGAAATAAGCCTACAATCATCTTCCAGCCTTCGGTTGAATGATTTGTTTATCTGCGAAGCGGGTGATATAATTCCAATGGATGGCGAAATATTAGAAGGAATTGCCACCATTGATGAAAGCGCCATAACGGGGGAATCGGCTCCTGTTATACGAGAAGCCGGAGGTGATAAATCATCTGTTACAGGTGGCACTAAGGTATTATCAGATCGTATAATTGTACGCGTAACCACCTCACCCGGAGAAAGCTTTCTCGACAAAATGATTGCCCTTGTTGAAGGTGCTAACCGCCAAAAAACACCGAATGAAATTGCTCTGACTATTTTACTGGCATCATTTACCATCGTTTTTATAATTGTATGCGTAACCTTAAAACCCTTTGCCGATTATGCACAAACCCCCATTACTATTGCTGCGTATATTTCTCTTTTCGTATGCCTTATTCCTACCACTATTGGAGGTTTGTTATCGGCCATTGGTATTGCAGGTATGGACCGGGCACTCCGTGCTAATGTAATTGCAAAAAGCGGGAAAGCGGTTGAAACAGCCGGCGATATTGATACACTTTTGCTGGACAAAACCGGAACCATCACCATTGGTAACCGGAAGGCTACCAGCTTTTACCCGGCTGATGGTATAGATGAAAGAACATTTATTCAACTGGCTGCATTAAGTTCATTGGCAGATGAAACCCCCGAAGGCAAATCCATACTTGAATTAGCCGCGCAGAAAGGCTGCTCTCCCCGGAGCCAACCAGGTATGGAATTTATTGCTTTTACGGCAGAAACCAGGAGCAGTGGAGTTAATTTACCCGATGGCCGGCAAATCCGAAAAGGCGCAGAAGACAGTATCCGGTCCAGGGTAGAGAAAGCCGGCAACATTTTTCCTGAAAACCTCGCAGGCAGGGTTAAGTCCATTGCAGAAAACGGGGGTACACCGCTGGTGGTAATCATGAACAATACGATGCAGGGTGTTATTGAACTACAGGATATAATTAAACCTGGTATGCAGGACCGGTTCCATCGACTCCGTAAAATGGGTGTTAAAACGGTAATGGTAACCGGCGATAATCCCTTAACAGCAAAATACATTGCTGCTAAAGCAGGCGTAGATGACTTCATTGCCGAAGCAACCCCCGCCGATAAAATGAATTATATCCGGCAGGAACAGGGGAAGGGCAAACTCGTTGCTATGATGGGAGATGGAACAAACGATGCCCCTGCCCTTGCACAAGCCGATGTGGGAGTGGCCATGAACAGCGGAACGCAGGCAGCCAAAGAAGCCGGCAATATGGTTGATCTTGATAACGACCCAACCAAACTTATAGAAGTAGTGGAAATAGGAAAACAATTATTGATTACAAGGGGAACCCTTACTACGTTTTCCATTGCCAATGACGTAGCAAAATATTTCGCTATTGTACCAGCATTATTCATTAGTTCAATTCCTGCACTGCAAGGTTTAAATATAATGAAACTGGAAAGCCCCGAAACCGCTATACTTTCGGCAGTTATTTTTAATGCCCTGATTATACCCTTACTGATACCGCTGGCGCTTAGAGGTGTGCCGTATAAACCTATTGGAGCGGCGGCACTGCTTCGCAGAAACTTACTGATCTACGGATTAGGCGGATTAGTAATTCCTTTCCTGGGTATTAAGCTAATTGATTTGTTTATCGGACTATTTATTTAACTATCAAATCTTTCAAATGAAAAAATATATGCTGCCTGCGGCAAAATTATCACTGGTTATGCTGGTTCTTTGTTGCTTTATTTATTTTGGACTTGTGGCACTGATCGGCAAACTAAGCAATGGTGGTGGAGACGGGGTAACACTAATGGTCAACAATAAAGTGGTTGGGTATGAAAGAATCGGACAGAAATTTACAGAAGATCGTTATTTCTGGGGCCGCCCTTCTGCCGTCGAGTATAACGCCGCAGGTTCGGCAGGCAGTAATAAGGGCCCATCCAACCCCGATTATTTAAAAATTGTACAGGAGCGGATCGACAGTTTCCTCGTTCACCACCCTGGTGTGAAAAAAGAACAAATTCCGGCAGAAATGGTAACTGCTTCCGGTAGCGGTCTCGATCCCCATATATCCGTTGCTGCAGCAAGATTACAGGTAGCAAGAATTGCTAAAGCCAGGGCAACGGAACCGGGCAAAATAAATACCCTCCTGGAACAGCATATTGAAAAAAATCCAATAGGACCAGACCTTGTACATGTTTTGAAACTGAATATAGCATTAGACACCCTACAATAATGAATCCACTATGAAAAATATATTCGTCCACCTCTTCCTGTTTATACCTTTTATCACAGCAGCCCAGGACAGTTCATCAACCGGCCAGGTAACCCGCCCTTTTAGCATCAGCGGTTACCTGGAAGCTTACTACAGTTATGATTTTAACAAACCTGCCAATAATACCCGGCCGGGCTTTTTGTACAATTTCAACAGGCATAATGAATTTACCCTTAACCTGGGATTTATCAAGGCCTCTTACCTCACAGAACGAACAAGGGCAAATTTAGCGATAGGTGTAGGCACCTATATGAATGCAAATTATGCAGCAGAGCCTGGACTTTTAAAAAATATTGTCGAAGCAAATGCCGGGTATAAATTAAGCGCAACAAAAAATCTCTGGTTCGATATTGGTATACAGCCTTCTCATATCGGGTTTGAAGCGGCTGTTGGACGTGATAACTGGACCTTAACCAGGAGCATGGTTGCCGAAAACACGCCCTATTTTGAAAGTGGCGCTAAACTGAGTTTTACCACAAACGATGAAAAACTAATTATTTCCGCAATGGTATTAAATGGCTGGCAACGGATCACCCGGCTGAATGGCAACTCCCTGTTGAGCTGGGGCACACAGTTAACCTATAAACCAAATGAAAAGATAACAATGAACTATAGTACGTTTATTGG
>NZ_LUKG01000004.1:41051-80435 GCF_001601815.1 Flavihumibacter sp. CACIAM 22H1 | reverse complement strand
AAACCAAATGAAAAGATAACAATGAACTATAGTACGTTTATTGGTACTGATACGCCGGATTCAGCCCGTCTGTGGAGGTATCATAATAATCTGTATGGCATCTTGCAAATAAGCAGCAAAATCGGCCTGATCGCTAACATCGACTATGGGTTGGAACAAAAAACACCACACAGCAGCCAGTTAAACCAGTGGTATACGCCTGTTCTTATCCTGCGCCTAAGTCCCCATCCGCACTGGGCTGCAGCTATACGTGCAGAATATTTTAGCGACAAAAATGGCGTAGTGATCAAAACAGGTACCCGCAACGGGTTTAAAACAGCAGGCGGATCAGTAAACCTCGATTATCAGCCCGTATCAGCGGTACTATTTCGATTGGAAGGGCGGTTTTTGAAGAGTAAAGATGCGATTTTTGTAAAAGAAGGAATGGCCCAGGAAAAGAATACTGCCCTTAGTTTTTCCACATCAATCAGATTCTGAACGATATGCACCATAGCCAACATAGCCCGGAAGAATGGCTGCAAAAAATCAGCCGTCCCAACGCGGAGAAAGGAAAGTTAAAAATTTACATTGGCATGAGTGCCGGCGTGGGTAAAACCTTTCGCATGCTGCAGGAAGCCCACCAGCTTATCCAAGATGGCATAGATGTACGAATCGGGTATATTGAAACACATAACCGGAAAGAAACCGTTGCTTTGCTTAGCGGTCTGCCAATTATACCGCGCCGAGAGGTATTTTACAAAGGGAAAAGGCTGGAAGAATTAGATGTACCTGCCCTGGTTTTGCTACATCCTGAAGTAGTATTGATCGATGAACTGGCCCACACCAATATTCCGGGAAGTAAGAATGAAAAGCGGTGGCAGGATGTTCTTGACGTTTTAGAAGCCGGCATCAATGTTATTTCGGCCGTAAATATTCAGCATATTGAAAGCATAAATGAAGATGTAAAAAATATTACCGGTATAGAAGTAAAGGAACGCGTACCTGATAAACTGCTTCAACTCGCAGATGAAGTAGTAAATATTGATCTGCCTGCAGACGAACTTATTCGCCGGCTTAGGGAAGGAAAAATTTATGAACCCAGTAAAGTTCAACAAGCGCTTATACATTTTTTTCAGCCCGATAAGATCTTACAACTAAGGGAACTGGCATTAAAGGAAGTAGCCGGACAGGTTGAACGAAAGGTGGACTATTCCATCGAATACAAAAAAAACCCATTTCGGCATGAACGATTTCTTGCATGTGTATCCAGCAACTATGAAATTGCACAACGCATCATCCGGAAAACAGCCCGGCTGGCTTCCTATTATAACAGCCAATGGGTTGTGCTGTATGTGCAAACTGCCCGGGAAGCGCCGGACAAAATACCACTTGATAAACAACGGCACCTGCTTAATAATTTCAAAAATGCTGCAGAACTCGGGGCAGAGATCCTGCAACTTAAAGAAGAAGATATTTCACAAGCTATACTAAAAACAATTGAGCTATATAAAATAACCACTGTTTGTATGGGAAAACCACATCTTACCCTTTGGCAGATTATTCTTAAAACCAGTGTATTCAACAAACTGTTGAAAATGCTATCGAAAAATGATGTAGACTTAGTTATTCTATCCTAATGGCAATGAGTGTAAAAAATAAAATCCGTTGGGGAACGGTATTCCTGTTCCTGTTGGTAATTACATCAGGAGCAGTAGGTATTTATTACCTGGTAAAACTTCGGCTTCAAACCAGCAATATGCTTACCGCTAACTATGAGTCGCTTGAATACGCTCACAGGATGCAGGCCGCCTTCGACCGGGTAGCACAGGGCGAGCACCGTTTTACCGACACCCTGGAGCATTACCTGATTTTACAGGAATCGAACATAACAGAAAAAGGGGAAGCAACGGCAACCAGCCATTTAAGAAAAGCATTGGAGGAATTTAAGCAGGGAGACAGTTTACAAGGAACCAGGCTGCGTCAACACCTCCAATCGATTTTATTGTTGAATATGAAAGGCATCCGGGCCAAATCCGAAAATGCAGAAGCCGCTTCCGAAC
The DNA here is from genome assembly GCF_001601815.1 of Flavihumibacter sp. CACIAM 22H1. GTDB lineage: Bacteria > Bacteroidota > Bacteroidia > Chitinophagales > Chitinophagaceae > Flavihumibacter. Next base: position 78,396 of record NZ_LUKG01000004.1, on the reverse strand, counting down.
AGGCAGTAAAAATCATAATTGCCAGCGTTGCCGTTATATTGCTTATCGGGTTCACTTTCGTGGTCAATTTCCCTTCAATTCTTACCAATCCCATTAATAAACTTACCGAAGCTATAAAGGAAATCAGTCAAAAAAATTACCGCCATCGCATCCATATCCAAACAAAAGATGAATTTGGACAATTGGCCCATTCCTTCAATGAAATGGCAGCACGCCTGGAATACTTTGAGAACAGTAATCTAGCGAAACTCATTTTTGAAAAAACAAGAGCGGAAGCTGTTATAAACAGCCTGAAAGATGCCAGTATCGGTATCGATAAAAATGATACGGTACTATTTGCCAATGAACAGGCCCTGCAACTTCTGGGTTTAGCAGCAAAAGATATAGTAGGCGAAAAAGCGGAGCAGGTGGCAAAACGAAACGACCTCTTTCGTTTCTTAGCAGAAGAATCCTCTACCAACCCGTTTAAAGTGGTGGTAGATAACCGGGAAAACTATTTTATTAAAGAAGTAATCGGAATGGGTCAGGATACATCTGCCGGGAAAGTATTTGTACTGAAAAATATTACATCTTTTAAGGAGCTGGATGTTGCGAAAACAAATTTTATTGCAACCATTTCCCATGAGCTAAAAACTCCTTTAGCATCCGCTGATTTCAGCATTAAACTGCTTTTAGACGAACGGGTAGGAAAGTTAACCGAAGAACAGAAAGAACTCGTAAACAGCCTGCACGCAGATAATCAGCGAATGCTTCGGATTTTAAGTGAATTACTAAATCTTTCGCAGGTAGAAGCAGGTAAAATTCAACTAAACCGGCAGGCTGTTAATATTTACCAGGTAATAGAAAACTCAATTCATGCAGTTGCTGTTCCTGCAAAAGAAAAATCGATCAGGATGGTGCAGCATATTGACGAAGGGCTTCCTGAACTAATGGGAGATCCGGATAAAATTGGCTGGGTACTTAATAATTTTCTAACCAATGCTATTAAATATGGGCCTGTCAATAGTGAAATTTTAATCAGCGTTCGATTTGCTGAATCGGAACTGCGTATCTCTGTAAAAGACCAGGGACAAGGAATTGAGGAGGCCTATCTGACAAGGATTTTTGAACGCTATTACCAGGTACCCGGCAGATCTGATAAAATGGGTTCCGGCATCGGACTAGCCATTTGTAAAGAAATAGTGGAAGCAATGGGAGGTACTATCTGGGTTAGCAGCAGGATCGGAGAAGGCAGTGTTTTTGGATTTACCCTAAAAGCCAGTTTTTGACTGCTGGCAGGAAAGCTTGGCCATTCAACGGCTACCAGCCTGGTAATTACTGCAGGTTATGCTAACAGGTATTTATTCAGAGCAGCCCCCGCCATTGTACCCTGCGCCACCGCGGTAGAAATGCTGCGCATCGGAGTGGTACAATCCCCGGCTGCAAATACATTCGGAAGAGAGGTTTGCTGAAATGCATTTACAACAATATACCCCTGCTCATTGGTAGCAAGGCCCAATTGCTGAACGAGTGGACTTTGTTTGAAGGGCACTCTTGCAAAAACAGCATCAAAGGGTAGTATTGTTCCGTCTTTTAATACAAGCTGGTACATTTTTCCCTCTTTATGGCGGATGGCAAACAGGGGCGATGTAGACACTGGAACAGCGGCAGCTTCCAGTTCTTTCCATTGAGAAGCTGTCAGGGCTGACGGCCCATTGGTTAGCAGGTGTACCTTCCCTGACCATTGCCTGATCAGTTGTGCAAACTCCATCGCCATATCGCCATTTCCGACTATGCCCAGATATTGGTTCCTGACTTCATAACCATGGCAATAAGGACAATGGAGTACCGATATTCCCCAGCATTCGGCAAAACCCGGAATGGGTAAAAGATCATCCAGCACACCAGTTGCCAGCAAAACTTTTTTGGCCTGCACCTGTACACCATTTATCGTGTAAATAAGTAAATAATCGGCAAGCTGCTCTACCCTTTGCACCGTATCCTCCACCCATTGTACAGACGGATAGGCAAGTACCTGTTCTTTGGCAACAGCCGACAAAAAAGAAGGGGTAACTCCATCTCTTGTCAGAAAATTATGGGAATGGGGTGTTTGCCGGTTACAGGGGCGTCCATTGTCAATTACCAACACATTTCTTAGTGATCGTCCCAGGGTCATGGCAGCAGACATGCCTGCATTAGAACCTCCGATTATTACTACTTCATACATTTGATGCATACCAACTCCCCGGATTATTTTGTTTATCCGGGGAGTAAAGATATGTTTTTTGCATCAATGTTGCATTTATAAAGGAAAACGATCTTTAAATGGCTTGCCATTTTGCATGGCTTCTATTTCCGTTCTGGTACAGATACATGCCTGGAGTTGTTCCTCGATTAGGGCTTTATCGAGTTCTTGCCCGATCATTACCAGTTCATTAAACCGATCGCCGAAATCTTTGTGCCACCGTTGTTCAATTTCCTGCTTGTTATCAACAAAGGATGCATACCTGATTCGTTCGCCATAGGGCATGGAACACCACCAGACACCGGCTTTATCAACCCGCAAACTACCCCCTGCCTGGTTCCAGTTCAGGGCATCAAGAGGGCGGCTCGCCATCCAGAAAACACCTTTACTCCGAATAATATTGGCGGGCCACTGTTCATTTAAGTAGGTCCAGAATCGTTCCGGGTGAAAAGGCTGTTTAGTCCTGAATACAAAGGAAGAAATGCCGTATGCATCGGTTTCGGGTACATGCAATTGCTCCCGCTCCTGTACCCAGTTCTCCGTCTGGCTGGATGTTTCGAAATCAAATAAACCGGTGTTTAGTATTTCGTGGGGGGCAATTTTTCCAAAGCTGGTTTCAAGGATTCGGGCAGCCGGGTTGAGTTGTTGCAGCAACGCTCGTATTCTACCAGCCTGCTCTTCGGACACAAGATCAATTTTATTCAGGAGTAACACGTTGGCAAACTCAACCTGGTCGGTAAGCAGGTCTACAATTGTACGCTGATCTGCCTTCATATCGGTCAATGCCCGGTCTTGCAGGTTGTCCATCGTTGAGTAGTCGCGGATAAAATTAAAAGCATCTACCACGGTTACAAGGGTATCTAACCGGGCAATTTTACCCAGGTCAATACCACTTTGCTCGTCTTGGTAACTAAATGTTTGTGCTACCGGAATTGGTTCACTTATGCCGGTACTTTCGATCAGCAGGTAGTCGAACCTGTTTTCCTTTGCTAATTTTTCAACTTCAATTAGTAAGTCTTCCCGCAGCGTACAACAAATACAGCCATTGCTCATTTCGACCAGTTTCTCTTCGGTTTTATGCAGGGTATGTTCATTTTTTACTCTTTGGGCATCTATATTTACTTCACTCATATCGTTCACGATTACGGCAACCCGAAGTCCCTCTTTATTGTGCAATACATGATTTAACAGGGTGGTTTTTCCGGCACCCAGAAAACCGCTTAAGACGGTTACCGGCAACTTTTTAGTCATAGTAGTTTGTTTTAAAAGGCTGAATTAGCAATAATAACCTGCCTGTAAAAGAGGCAGGAACCAGAAAAAAATGATTATGCTGGCGGCGGTCCGCGGTATAACCTGTTTGCAAGCGCTGTTGCGTCTAATTGAAACAAAGGCATAGCAAACAAGCGGGCAAAAACAGGCTCGTTTACATATAAATGGAGTAACTGATCCTGCAGGTAAACGGTATACGCATGTGCACAAACGGAACAGTTGGTGTGTAGCTCCGGCTGATCTGCCGGGCGCATTTCCGCAACCTGCAGCTTTCCTTCTTCAGCCTCCTGGGGGGCTGCATGGTGATGCCATAGCTGAACAGGTGTTGCTATGAAACCGTATAACAGCAGCAATAAGCTGGAGAAGGTAATTTTATAGCTGGAGAGGGATTTCATTTTTGAAACAATGTTGCAATTTATAGAAAATTGACAAACTCCTTCCCTATCCGATTAATTATTCTGAAAAATAATGTTCGTTTATACTATGCGTACATGTTTTCCGGAAGCCAGCATTTTTCCGATACTAGGTGCCTGAACGGGCAGGGGTGGCACTACGAGTACCAATGAAATTTCCTGGTCTTCCAGCAGCTCATTCCCTTCAAAAACCAGTTCGGCATCCGGGAAGGCCTGGCGTATACTGTTGGCGGCAGCCGGATCGGCTGTATATATTTTACGGATAATACAGTCTTTATGTTGTTGTAAATCAAGCTTCCAGCTTGTGCCTGCGGGCGACTCTCCAAGAATCAGCCCACCGATTAACAAATTTTTCATAGCGTGATGTGTACAATTTACACTAAGTTACATAATTTTGTTGAAACGTTTCAACTAAACGTATTTGTGCAAGAATCAGGCCTATTATGAATAAACGCATTTTTCCTTTAACACTCGGGGGACTGGGAATCGGAACCACAGAATTTGTAATTATGGGGCTGTTACCCGATGTAGCAGGTTCTTTTGAAGTAAGTATACCAAAAGCAGGTTACCTGATTTCTGCCTATGCGCTCGGGGTAGTAGTAGGGGCACCGCTGCTGGTGGCTTTGTCTAGCAGGTATAACCCCAAAAAAACACTGTTGGCACTGATGGCCATTTTTACCCTGTTTAACGGTTTATCCGGGCTGGCTCCCAACTTCGAGGCACTGATGCTGCTTCGCTTTCTTTCCGGATTACCCCATGGGGCCTTTTTTGGTATTGGCGCTGTGGTAGCGTCTCAGCTTGCGAAAGAAGGAAAACAGGCACAATCCATATCAATGATGTTCCTGGGTTTAACGGTTGCCAATTTGGCCATGGTGCCCCTGGTTACCTTTATCGGGCATGTACTCAGCTGGCGCTATGCCTTTGGGATTGTAGCGTTGATCGGAGCAATTACGGTATTCTTTATCAATAAATGGCTACCAGATCAACCGGTACCTGAAAACAGTTCCGTGAAAGAAGAATTACAATTCTTTAAAACCGGAAAAGCATGGCTGATTCTGCTGATCACTGCTATTGGTTTTGGCGGGCTCTTTGCCTGGTTCAGTTATGTAGCTCCCCTTTCCATACATGTTTCACGTTTCTCGCCTTCTTTTGTTCCTTATATTATGCTATTGGCCGGATTAGGGATGGTAATTGGTAATATACTCGGAGGAATTATGGCAGATAAAATCCGCCCGGATAAAGCAGCAATTTTTTTATTTATGTTACAGGTAGTAACGCTACTGGCAGTATTTTTCTTTTCCGATAACCAGTATTTTTCACTCGTGCTTACCTTTCTGTGTGGTCTGCTTGCTATGGCGGTTTCCTCTCCCATCAATATGCTCATGATCAGTACGGCTAAAGATGCAGCACGTATGGGAGCCGCTTTCATGCAGGCAGCTTTCAATATTGCAAATTCATTGGGCGCGTATTTTGGAGGCCTTCCACTGGCTTATGGACTTGGATTCAATTATCCATCGCTCGCTGGTGCACTTATGGCTTTAGGCGGTTTAGGATTAAGTGTTTTCTTTCTGCTGAAATATAAATCGTCGGATGAAAGAGCACCGGTTTGCATGCCTGCACACTAAACAATTATTTAAAGAAGACAAGTTGTTAAATTCCGTATATTCGTATCAATTGTTTGCCAGGTATACCAATCCCTGGCATTTTTTTTTCATCAACCTGAACAAATGAACAAGCCCGGATTTTTAATTGATATGGACGGAGTGGTGTACAAGGGTAGCCAGCCCATACCTGGTGCACTCGACTTCATTGATTTTTTGAAAGCAGCAGGATTCCCCTTCCTTTTTTTAACCAATAACAGTCAGCGTACCAATCGGGATGTTTGCTACAAACTGCAACGCATGGGGTTTGATGTGCAGGATGAGGATATATTTACCTGTGGTATGGCAACCGCCAAATACCTGGCTTCGCGGAAAGAATCCGGCACTGCCTATGTAATAGGTGAAGGCGGCTTATTAACAGAGTTGCATTCCATAGGTTATTCAATTGTGGATGAGAGCCCGGATTATGTCATTATCGGCGAAGGCAGAACAATTATGCTCGAATCAGTAGATAAAGCCATTAATATGGTAATGAACGGAGCAAAATTAATTGCCACTAATATGGATCCGAATTGCCCGGTAGGCAATGGAAAATTCAGAGCGGGTTGCGGGGCCTTTGTATCGATGATTGAATGCGCAACCGGTAAAAAAGCTTTTAGTGTAGGTAAACCCAGCCCGGTAATGATGCGCATGGCAAGAAAAAAACTTGATTTATCAACTGATGAAACCATTATGATCGGCGATACCATGTCTACCGATATCCTGGGTGCCGGCACCATGGGTTTTACAACCGTACTAACCTTATCGGGTGTTACAAAAAAAGAAGACCTGGATCAGTTTAGCTATGCACCGGATTTTGTCATAGACTCCATAAAGGATTTACTGGAGCCAGGATTTTTTCAGGATGTAATCCGCAAGAAAAAAGGATATAACAGCTTTGTATAAGCGGCTTACATGTGCCGGGCAGGATGTTTCAGGATCAGTTCAGCCTGAAGTTCCAGGAAAACCGCCTTGTTTTCAGTATTTAATTTGGAAAGGAGCTGCTGAATGGCCAATGATCCCATTTCACGGATAGGTTGCCGGATATACGCGTAAGGCGCATCAAAGAGTTCAAAATCATCCATACTGTCGAACCCGACCAGTGCTATCTTTTCCGGCACTTTCACCTGCTGCGCATGCAGGTATTGCAAGCTATAGCCCGACATGAGGTTGGAGGCGCAGAAAATGCCATCGATCGGCTTCGATAGTTTTAACAATGCCTCCATTGAGGCCCTGATTTCTGCATAATTAACGGAAGTTCCTAATTCCTTCAGCCAGCTTTTTTCAATTCGGATACCTGCATCTTTCAATGCATCGCGATAGCCCCTGGTTCTTTCCTGCAAGGTGTGAAGGGGGGTACTGAATCCAATCATTCCAATTCGTTTCTTCTTTTGAGCCAGCAGGTGTTGCACTGCTCTGTAGGCCGCATCATAATTATTCAAGCCCACGTAGTCGGTCTTAACACCCGGAAAGTAACGGTCGATCAATACAAAAGGAACGCCCGTTTTTTTAATGTTTCGCAGGGTTGATTCGCTTCCCGCAGGAGCCGCAATCAACAAGCCGTCTACCTGGCGGGTAGCCATAAAATCAAGCATGCGTTTGAATTTGGCAGGATCTTCATCCGAACTGGCAAAAATCACCGCATACCCCTGCCGATCGGCTTCGTCCTCAATACACCGGGCTAATTGCGCAAAAAAAGGATTGGCAATATCTGAAACAATTAACCCAATGCTCTGTGTTTTACTGGTTTTTAAACTACGGGCAACAATATTCTTCTGATAGTTGAGCAATTTGGCAACTTTCCTGATTTTATCCGCCGTTTCTTTTTTAATCCTGTTCTCGTGCTGGTTGTTTAACACATAAGAAACCAGGGTAACCGAAACTCCGGCTTTTTCAGCAATATCCTTAAGCGAAACCGTTGACATAATAAGCAGATAATGGCTTCAATATATCAGTTTTCTTTGATTTAGTTCTTTTAAAATTCACTCTTTTACGGTATAAATAGCCAGCCAGACCGCTGTACTTTCATTCTTCCGCAAGAACCAATACGCTTTATGCAACATTATTTTATAGTGGCGGAAGACGGTCAGCGCCTTTCTGCACTTTACGGCTGCCCGATCAACGGAGCCATAGGAACCATTGTTCTGAGCGCCGCCACCGGCATTAAAAAAGAATACTACCTGTCTTTTTCGCACTATCTCATCCAGCAGGGATACAATGTATTATTGTACGACTACCGGGGAATCGGCGGCTCTGCAGCCACTGATATCAGGCGTTCGAAAGTCCGTTTACAGGAATGGGGATTGTATGATATGAATGCTGCCCTGGATTTCCTGGTGAATGAAAAAGGCCTTACAGCTATCACCTGGCTCGGGCATAGTATGGGAGCACAACTGGTTGGTTTTATTCGTGCGCAGCAACACCTGAAAAAAGTAATTGCGCTAAATGCGGCCCTGGGCTATTATGGGTATTTTCCCTTGAATAAACGGGTAGAAATCTGGTTACTTTGGTACCTGGCTGCGCCCCTGCTTACTTCCGTATATGGGTATGCACCCATGAAAAAAATTGGCTGGGGAGAAAATCTTCCTACGGGCATTTTAATGGAGTGGCGCAGTTGGTGTACAAATAAATATTATTTCAGGGCTTTGCTACAGGATAAATTTCAATCAGACAGCTTTAGCCAGTTTACTGTTCCAATTCATGCTGTTTATTGTGCGGATGATTATATTGCCAATGATATTACCGCCCCCGCATTTATGCAGTTTTATCCGGCCGCCCCCAAACGGATTCAAAAACTGATGACCAGTGAATTTACCAAAGAGCCCGTTGGACATTCCGGTATTTTCCGGAAAAAATTCAGTCTTTGCTTATGGGATGCCCTGTTGAGCATCATTGAAGCCCCAATTCCAACGCACGCCGCATAAGCTGGGCAGTATTGTTAACCTGGAGTTTAGCATAGAGATTTTTCCGATGGGTGTCGATCGTATCAATACTGAGGTGGAAACGTTCCGCGGTTTGGGCATTGGTAAACCCTTCACAAACGCTTTTCAGGATTTCTTTTTCGCGCCGGGTCAGTAGCGGGTATTGTTGTTCCTGCCGGGTCGCCGTCTTCATTAGCTGGGCCACTTCGAAGCTGAGGTAGTGCATACCGGCAGCCACTTCACGAATTGCCGTTACCATTTCTTTTTTGCCGGAATTTTTCAGCAGGTAACCGCATGCCCCGGCTTCCATCATCTTTTTGACGAAAGACATTTGTCCGTGTGTGGTAAGCGCCAGAATTTTTACTGCAGGGCGGGCCAGTAGTAATTGCTTACACAAATCGAGCCCGCTTATATCCGGAAGATTAATATCCAGTAAAACCAGGTCGGCCTGTCCGGATAAGAAAAATTGCAAACAACGCTGACCGGTTCCGGCATGCCCCACCACTTCCATATCGGGTTCCTGTTGCAACAATGCATAAATACCTTCTACTAAAACGGCATGATCATCGACTATAAAGATTTTTATCATACTACTAAATCAACTGCTAAAATGATGGATGTACCCTGGGCCGGTGCAGTTATAATTTCGGCATTACCACCCAGCAGTTCCGTCCGGTACCGGATATTATTTAATCCATTTCCTTTATGTGCATTGGCTGCGTCCGGATCAAACCCAACCCCGTCATCCTCCACGGTAATGGTTAAGCTGTTTTCAACCAGGGTCATTTCAACCAAAAGATTTTTTGCCTGCGCATGTTTAGCCACATTATTGACCAATTCCTGTATAATTCGGTATAAATAGATAGAACTACCGGGCTCCCAGTTACGGGGTTCGCCCGTGTATTGAAAACTAACCTGCAGGCTGGTAGAATTCCGAATCATATCGCATAAATCTTCCACCGCTTCTGGCAAACCGAATTTGAGCAAAGCGTCTGGCATCAGGTTATAGGCGATCCTGTGGAGGTCTGCAATTGAATTATCGAGCATAGCCAGGCTCCGATCAAAGTTTGCGAGCTGCGCCTGATGAACAAAACCGTTTTCCCGGAAACCGGTAAAAGATAATTTAATGCCCGAAAGCAGGCTTCCGATACCATCATGTAAATCACGTGCAATCCTGGATCGTTCTTCTTCCTGTCCACGTAACATGGCAGTCATATGAAGCAGCTGATGATCTTTTTCCAGGTCTACTATTTTCTGTTGCTGGATCTGTACCTGTTGCTGCTGAATCTTCTGCTGGTTTACGTAATACCGGTAAATAAGCAGCAGTAAAAATGCCAGTAATAATAGCAAAATACCGTATACTTTATTCCGGAAAGATTGCCGTTCAAGGGCTGCGGCCCTCAATTGGTTTTCCTGGTCCAGCACCTGTATGGTATGTTCTTTTTGGGCTGTTTCGTATAAGACTGCCAGGTTGTTAAGAGATGTTTGGTTGTTTTCGCGGGAAAACTGGTCTTTAAGGATGACTGCCTTTTTCAGATAAGCAAAGGCTTTGCGGGTATTTCCGGCAGCCGCTTCATAATCGCTCATATTTAATAGGGCATTAATCCGGTAAATTGCTTTGCCGGAATGCGCTGCTTCTGCGAGCCCCAGGGTTGCATAATGGTACGCCTCCTTTTTTCTTCCCAGAAGAAGGGTATTTTGAAAGAGGTAGTTCAATGCTCCATAGGTATTGATTTTATGTTTACCGGAACTGGCCAGTTCATATCCCCGTTGATAATGTTGCAGCGACGAATCATAGTGTTGTTTTTTGAAAAAATAATGGCCCATATCAAGGTAATGGTTTGCGCTCAGGGCCCTTTCAATGGTGTCTGGCATAAAGGCGTCAACTTTTTGGAGGTAGGGCAGGGCTTCATCCGGCTCTTCTCTTTTCAGCAGCACGGAAGCCAGGGTAGCGTATGCCTGTAATTGGATGGTTTTGGGCAGGGACAGGATATCGGCCAGCAGGGCTCCTTTTCGGGCATACATTTCTGCCTGTGCCAGGTTATTGAGTTGGAGATAAGAACTGCTGATATTCTGTAACAGATGCATACGGTTTACATCCTGCACGGTATCGTAATACCGGAGCGCTTCAAAATAATGTTTTAATGCGGCATGGTAATTTTCCTCTTCCTGGTACTGGAGGCCTTTTATGCGATGTATGTTGGCCCAGGCTGCCCGGTTGGTTGTATCCTGCCTGCTGTAGGTGATGGCAGAATCGGTAAAGCGATGAAATCCCTGGAGGTCCTGTTCGCCTCTGCGATAATAAGCGTTCCATAAAAAAGCGGCAGCAAGTCCTTTTGAATAGCTACGCTGCTTACTTAGTTGCAGGCATTCCTTCCAGTAGGGAATCAGTTGTCGGCGTTGTTGTTGAAAATAAGCCGTATTGATAAGCCGGATCAGCCGGTTAATGCGTGCAGTATCCTGGGCGGGGTAGTTGCTCAGCGAATCTATGGCGGCGGCTTTTCTCTTATCAAAGCCGTTCATCCAGTCAGCAACATTATTGTGCTGCGGCTGGCCCTGGACAATTCCATTTATAAAAATTAGCATCAAAAGACAGATACTGCGCATACTGCTCCTCCGGGCCGTAAAACTAGTTACAAGTTTCGGGATACAACTACCGTAAAAGGGTGAGCTGGCTTTCGCGGATTCGGTATTCTTCAAGATCGAGCAGGGAAAAATAATTCCGGATAATTTCTTCGTCGAATTCATCTTTCCGGTTGATATGGGCCAGGTAATTTCGTTGAACTGTCAGCAGGTCGAGCTGTATCCGGTGAAATCCCAGCAAGGCATTAGATTCGGGCTGTTGCGAAGCGTTGGCCGGGTTTTCGAAGTGGAGCAGATCGGTTTCAAGTTTAGCCAAAAGATTGGACACATAAGGATTATGCAGGGAGTCTCTCTCGTACCGGGTCCGAAGGTGTTCTTTGCAAACGATGGCCAGTTTTTTTTGGATAAGCAGGTTTTGTTCAGCTTCAGCAAGGTTGTTGTATTTATCGCTCACATTAATTTTACGGATCAGCCAGGGAAGGGTGAGGCCCTGGAAAACAAGGGTAATGAGGATAACCACGAACGTGATGAAGAGCACCAGGTTTCGGAGGGGAAAGGGGGCTCCGTTGGGAAGCATCACCGGAATGGACAGTGCTGCAGCCAGTGATACCACACCCCGCATTCCGGCCCACCCGGCGATAAGCGGCATTTTCCAGCCCGGATTTGCATCTGCTACCGTAATAAAGCGGCTGATAAAACGGGTGAAGGCCGCGGCACCGAAAGAAGACCCAAGCCTTGTTAAAATGAGGACCGCAGAAATGGCGATTCCCCAGGCAATAGCGGAGCTTAGGTTAATGGTACCGAGATCGTCGGTAATGACCGGCAATTGTAACCCGATCAGCAGGAAAATAAACCCATTGAATACAAATACCAGGTTACCCCATACATTAACGCCCTGTATTCTGCTTTGGTAGTTAAGCATTTCCTGTCGCTTGCTGGACAGTAGGAGTCCGCCGCTGACAACGGCTAGTACACCGGAAAAATGGTAGTGTTCTGCCGCATAGTACATTGCGTAAGGGGTAATCAGGGTAAGTACTGTTTCAATGCTGGGGGTAAGGGGCAGGAAGCGGTGGAGGAGATAAATCAGTAACCCGATCAACAGACCAATAAATACGCCCATGATGATTACCAGGAAAAAGCTGAGGGTAGCCTCTTTGAAATCAAACTGGCCGGTAAGAACGGCAGCCAGCGCAAAGCGGAAAACGATCAGGGAGGATGCGTCGTTCAGCAGGCTTTCCCCTTCGATTATACTGACCAGTGATTTGGGGGCATTTACCTGGCGCATGATGGTGGTAGCGGAAACCGCGTCGGGTGGCGAAATAATGCCACCTAGTAAGAACCCTAGGGCCAGGGTAAATCCGGGGATATAGGCACTGGAAAAAAAGGCGATAATGGTAGAGGTAATAATTACGATGGGGAAGGCAAAACTGGTTATTACCCGGCGCCATTTCCAGAATTCTTTCCAGGAAGTTTGCCAGGCGGCTTCATACAAAAGGGGTGGCAGGAAGATCAGAAAAACGATTTCTGGGTTGATACCGATATGGGAAAACTGCTCGGTAAAACTAAGTATCAATCCGCCGATAACCAGGATAATCGGGTAGGCGATCTTTATTTTATTGGCGAACAGTACGAGTCCTAAAATAACCAGGACCATAAAAAGGTATTCGATAAGTATATGATGCATACTTGAATTTACGGGAAAGACGTCAGACAGGTGTTAGAACAGGTGTCAGATACCAGTCTAACTGGTATCTGACGTCTAATCGGTATTTTTAGGCTATGCATACAGGAACCCGTTATACCCCACTGGAGTTTTTCAAATGGACAAGGAGAGATACCTATTGGATGATACTGCTGGCAGCAGCGCCTACCGTTGCGTTCGCTTTCGGCGCGCGTTTTATCGCACTCCCCTGGCAGCCCATTGCAATTTTAGGTACCGCCGTTGCTTTTATCGTCGGTTTTAAAAATAATGCCAGTTATAACCGGATATGGGAAGCGCGGCAAATCTATGGCGCTATCATAAATGACAGCCGGAGTTTTGCCTATACCCTGCGCGATGCATTGGGTGGCAAAGATGCGCCTTTTGTAAAACAGATTTTTTACCGGCATTTCGCCTGGCTGACTGCCCTGCGCTACCAACTCCGCGAGCCCCGGCCATGGGAAAATATGCAACGCCAAAACAACCAGGAGTTCCTGGGCGAACATTATCAGATTCCGGAAAAACAGCAGTCGCTGGAAACCTCCCTGCAACCTTATCTCTCCCAGGAAGAATGGATATATATTACCGGCAAAAAAAATAAAGCGACCCAATTAAGTGCCCTGCAATCAGCAGAGCTGTCGAAATTACGCGCGTCCAATACCCTCAATGATTTCCAGTGGACACAATTACAACAACGGCTTATTCAATTAACCGAGCACCAGGGTAGAGCAGAGCGCATTAAGAACTTTCCCTATCCCAGAAATTTTTCTTCCATTGCAACCTACCTCTTACTGATCTTTGTAGTACTGGTTCCTTTTGGTGCTATTCGTGATTTTGAAAACCTTGGCAAAGGAACATTTTTGGAAGGCTATACCCTTTGGCTGAATATTCCGTTTTCAGTGATCGTAACCTGGGCATTTCACACACTTGATACGGTTGGAGAAAGTTCGGTGAATCCATTTGAAGGAAGTGCCAACGATGTTCCTATCACGCAAATAAGCCGCCTGATAGAAATTGACCTGCGCGATATGCTGGATGAAACGAATTTACCTGCTCCGCTCACAGCTCAGAACAATATTCTACTCTAGCAATGTCGGCCATCTTTTAGCCTCACGTTAGAACACATTGGCAACAAGTATCTGACACCTACAATTCCAGCCACCACGCCGAATACATCGGTTCCTGCTGGTTGAGATAAACGGGTTCACCAATCCGGGGAGTCTGCAAGTTTATGCCATAGTTTTTATTGAGGCGACTGACCTCCCGGAGCGGTTCATCCCAGCTATGCGGCGCCAGGGAAAACTTGGAGGAGTGTACCGGTATTACCTGCTTCGCCTTCAGATCGCAGGCTGCCTTTAGTACTTCCTCCGGTAAACAATGAATGGCCTGCCAGGCGAGATTATATTGGCCATTTTCGAGGATCGCCCAATCAATGGGCCCAAAGCGATGCCCTATTTCCGCAAAATGTGTATCATACCCACTATCACCCCCCAGAAAAATTTTCTTTTCCGCGGTTTCCAATAAAAAAGACAGCCAAAGGGTTGTATTCCGGGAAAAGGTCCGCCCGCTGAAATGGCGGGCCGGAAGCGCATGCAACCGTATTCCTTTTTCCAACTCGATCGACTCCTCCCAATCCATCTCCATCAACTGTTCGGGCAAATAACCCCAGTGTTCAAGATGCGCACCAACACCAAGTCCCGTTACTACTTTTTTCACTTTCGAACGAAGCGCTTTTACAGTTGCATAATCCAGGTGATCATAATGATCATGGCTTATCAATAAATAATCCAGCTCTGGCATATCATCCACACCATACCCGTTGGCTCCTGCAAATGCCCTGGTAGTGCCGGGGATGGGAGATGCGTTTCCACTAAATACCGGGTCTACCAGTATCTTCAACCCTTCTACCTGTAAATAATAAGATGAATGCCCAAACCATACCAGCAGGTTGCTATCTGCCGGCAGATTTTTTACATCGGTCTGAACCGAGGGCAGCGCTTTCGCCGGAATTTTATTCGGCACTTTCCTGAACATAAAATCAAACAACACGCCAGGCATCGAATACCCTTCGGTCAGCGAAGGAGTAAATCGAAGATTCTGGAATTTTCCATCCCGGTAGTGTCGGGATGCTTTCATCCGCTCTAACCGTTTCCCGGAAGCCGATTTACCAAAAATCGGTTGCTGCAAATAAATTAAACCGAGTAGAACCAGCCCGATTATCAATGAAAATAGAACTATCATAATGCGTTTTATTATTGCTATAAGCTGAGCCCCCACCCTGCTCTTTTTCAATCTGGACTGAACATTCATTCCAGTCATTCAGCAAAAAATTTTTATTCCTTTATGGCATCCCAAACCATGCGCAACTGTTGTTTCAACAAAACTTCCCGTTGCTTTGCCGGCTTTGTTTGCAACCAACGTACAAACGTGTTAATCGTTCCCGATAAAAACTGTAAGAGCGATTCCAGTTCCATCTCTTTGATTAGCCCCTGTTTCTGCCCGTCCGTTAATAATTCGATCACCGGCAAAAAATTCGCCTTACCCGCCTCCCTTGTTTCTTCCAAAATTACCGGAGAGCTGTGAAACTGATCCATGAAAGCAAAGCTGTACGGGTATTTCAGGTAGTAGTGAACAAATGCCGTATAAAAATGAAAAAAGCGCAGCTTCAGTGATTTGGTTTCATCCAGCGCAGTATCCATTACCAAGATCTCGGCGGTTTTAATATGCAGATAAATCCCGTTTATCAGGGCTTCCTTGGTAGGAAAATAATTGTAGATGGTGCCCATTCCGGTATTGGCAGCCTTCGCAATTGCCGACATCGGCGTAGCCTGTACCCCCTTTTCACAAAGCAGCTTCATTGCCGCCAATATAATCTGTTCACGTTTATCCACCGTGCAAAAATAAGTAATTTGGAATGAATATTCCAAATTACTTTAAACCCTGAAAAAAAACGGAAACAGAAAAGTTACCACAATTGTCCAGGCAATATAAACGGGTAAATACCCTGCAATGGCCATCCGCACAAGGCTGAAGTCAGCTTTTTTCCGTACCACTGCTACCAACTGCACGGTAACAAGTACAAGATTCAGTAAAATCAGCAGATTACCACCTAAAACTGCAGCCCGGTTGGCGGTTATTCCCCATTCTGCAATCCGGAAAAGAATGGCAGATAAAGCAATGCAGTTCACTACCACTGTACTGGCGGCCAGCAATAATAAAATCCAGTTTTCCACCAACGATTTTTCGCGCCCCGATTTTTCCGCCACGGAAAAAAACAGGATAGCCAGTACACCAATCAGCAGGCCATTAAAGAGTACCAGGAATTCCCGGTCGTTATAAGGATCTTTTCCCGAATAAAGAATCGCTCCCAAATAAACCAATAACATCAGCAAAACAACCGGACTAAACAACCTTGCTATCACAGGAGATACCCTCCCCACCAGTTGAGGATTGTTCTGAATCAGCCAGGTTGCAAGAATAGGCGCGGCTGGCAAACCGGTAACTACTATATTCTTAAAATAAAAGGACTCAATCTGAAAACCGATCAGGGAAAATAAACCAATCGTTACCCCGGTAACAATACCCCCCGTAATCAGCAGCAGGGTAGTCATAACCACCAGATCGCCGTTATAGCGTAGAAAATCAAGCCGGCTTTCTGCCTCCCCCACTTTAGCTCCGATAAATACATACCCCAATAAAGACCATAAAAATAATAACAGGTGTATGCAGGAAAGCACCACTGTATCTGTAGTTGCCGTGCCCGGCAACAGGTTAATAAAAACCAGGGAAACCAGCAAAGCTATACCCACCCCTGCCAGCCTATGCAACGGCAATGCCTGCCTCCAGCCAAAAAACAGCATTAATGCCGGAAACAAAATAAATCCCAGGTTACGGGAAAAATAAAACTCCTGCTCTATGGAAAATATATCCGGGATCCTTGCCAGCAAACCGGCCAGTACTACCAGTATTAATACCCTAACCAGTTCCTTGCCAGTGAACCGCTCCCGCTCCTCCGGCTGGTAGAATAAACGGGCCTTCCAGCAGGCAGCCAATTGCCGATCCATCTGCGCCTCCTCTAATTCTGCAAAAGATTTTTTAAAACCCGCCTTGTTGGAACGGTATAATTTCTCCAGCTGATCCGGCTGATCCAGGCTGGCCAGGATCTCATTTCTCATATTAACTAGCATTTTAAAAAGTACTTTGAATTACAAAGCTAATATAGAAATTTCATACCTGCAAGCACCTCCCCCAAAAAGAACCTGCAAACCGGGAATTTACCCGGTTTGCAGGTTTATATACAGCCCGGTTGCCTAATTCTTAAGTAACCACATTTCTTCGTTCACATTATCATTTCCCCCATATTGTGCCTGCACAGCAGCATCCAGGTTACGGGTATTATAACTCAATTCGTTCGACGGATACAACCAGCGAACCGGAAACTTATCCGAAGGAATATTCAGGTTCGTTCCCGGATTCAACACAAATACAGGATAACCAGTGCGACGGTTCTCATACCAGGCCGTATTATTAGAGCCCTGTAAAAAACCGGCCAGGTATTTCTGCAGTATTATCTGCTCCAGTTGCTCTTCCATACTACCCTGCAAAGCAACCCCTTCCGTTTCCGGATAAGCTGAAATATAGGCATCATCCATTTTCATATTGTGATGATAATCTGCAATATCAGGGGTGAAATTGGCGGTAAAGCGCATGGCATCCCGAATACCCGCCGAATAAAATTCCTGGGGAGTGGCGGTATTGATCCACCCTCTTAAACTGGCCTCGGCAAGAATAAACTGAAGTTCTGCATAACTGAACATACTTACCGGTTCAGCATTTACCAGGTTGGTATAGCGATTATTGAAATCGGAATAGTCTTTCGAATTCCGCATAATCTGCAATGAAGAAAAAGAATTGGATGGTTCAGCTCCGATATATGCATCCCAGTCGCTGGCGGTTTTTCCCGCGGCCAGTTGCACTGGCGATGGTTTTGCGTAGTAAAAAAGGCGGCGATCCTGCAGGGCTTTTAACGGATTCAGTAAGGTGGCGGTTAACATGGTATAATTCGAACGCACGTTGGGATTGGATCCTGCGGGCACATCTGACCAGGGATAATTTTGCCCCGCGGTGGCATTATATGTCAGGGCAAAATTGTCTGCAAAATTCCGCATCAGTGGACGATTCTGTACAATTTCTTTGAACCGATTGATTACATTCAACCCGGCATCGCTTGTTTTGCGATACAGCTGCATCAGTACATGCAATTGAAAACTGTTCACCACTCTTCTCCAGTTATCGGTTTTACCTCCGTAAATAGGATCTCCACTGAAATTGGTACCCTCTGCCAATAACTGGTCGGCCAGGTCCAATTCATTCAGAATACCGATAAACACATCGCGTTGAGAATCATAAACCGGCTGAATAATACTCTCCGATTCGCCCTTAATTGCCTTACTGTAGGGAATATCGCCGACCTGCATGGTGGTATAAAAAAACTGCCAGGCCCGGATAAAATATCCCAATCCCTCATAGGATTTACGCAATCCCTCATCCGGTGCAGCATTCACCATTGGTGTAACATTACGCAGCAAGGGGAGGCGGTTAAAATTAGTTCGACCGAACTTGTTGAACTGATTGGCCTCCTGGCCTTCTCCCCAGGTAAGGTATTTACCCAGTAAATAGGGCTGCATAAAGGCCTTGGTGGTATTGATATCAGACCGGGTAATATTCAGGATCATATTAGTAGCCAGCATAGCCGAGCTTACCTGTGTTGCCTGGTTGGGATTTGTATTGATTTCATCAAACTTGGAGCAGGCTCCCAAACTGAAAGCTGCTGCCAGCAATAACATTGATTTTTTTATAGTAGTTGTCATACTGGTAATTTTTAAAACGGATCAGAATCCGAACTTGAAATTGATACCGATCATTCGCTGAGAGGGAGAATTCAGGTTTTCTGTATCCACATCCGGATCAGAAAATTTAAAATTCGAAAACAGGAATACGTTCTGTGCGGTTATAGCAACTGCAGCCGATTTAATGCCAGATTTACCCAGCACCCGCGCAGGAACCCGATAGCCCGCTGAAATCTCGCGCAATTTCACAAATGATTTTTTCTGAACCCCAAAATCTCCGCCCCTGAACTGCTGTGCATAAGCCTGGTAAGACACTTCTTTATCGTTGGGTGCATACTTTCTGCTATCACTGATGATATTGCCAAAATTATCATACACCACTTCCCCACTTATTACCTGCACGCCTTGTCCAACATAGTTGGTTAATCCATTCACTACTTCATCATAGCGGTACTGGTTATCGGTCTCTGGGTTGGTACCGGTATCCCACATTTTATCATAGATATAGTTGTACATGAGTCCACCGATTCTTCCGTCTACATTCAGTCCAAACTGGAAATTTTTCCAGCGAACCGTGTTGATCCAGCCAATACTGAAAGCGGGATCAGAGAAGCCGTACTTTTTCACATAATCGCTTTCTCTGGGATAGCCATTGTTATGAATAACATTTCCGGCCGGATCTCGCAGCCAGTAATAATCGAGGTAGGTATCCAGGCGCTCTCCTTTTTTAACCCAGGGATTTTTGGAAGAATACACCGAATCCAGGTTTACATAAAACCGATGCTGATTCGACCAGTTAATGGTTGTATTCCATTCCAGGTTCTTTGTTTTAACCACGCTTGCGCCCAGGGTAATTTCAAGCCCTTTACGAACATAGGTTTCATCCGTATTCACCAAGGTGCTGGTAAAGCCGGAAGAACCAGGTATATTAACAGATACCTGCCGGTTGAAATAATATTTATTGAAGTAGGCTACATCAAGGTGCAATCGCTTTCCAAATAAATAAGCGGCCGTTCCGATTTCCCAGGTTCTGTGTGAGCTCGGTAACAAATCCGGACTACCCAGCAAATTACCCGGATAAGAACCGGAATTCATTGTATTCCAGGCAGAATTGATAGTTGAATACAAGCGGTTGATGGCATATACATCCGCAGGTGTCTTGAAGGTTGCCCAGGAAGCCCGCAGTTTAAGCATATTGATCTGTTGGGGCATTTTTACCAACTCAGATAATACCACACTGGATCCTATCGAAGGATAAAAATAATCGCGGTTGGATTTGGGTTGCGCCGAGTTCCAGTCGTTTCTGCCGGTAAAATCCAGGAATACCGCATCCTTCCAACCAAGCGAGGCTTTTCCGTACAAACTGTTTACCTGGCGGCGGCGAAACATAGGACTGATAGTTGGGGGCTCTACCGATCCGTTCAGGGAAAAATAAGTAGGAGAGGTAAGACCGTTTCTTGTACTGGCATCCAGGCTTTCATCCTCCCAATAATAGATGGTTCCACCAGCCAGGAGATCGATATTCCAATCGCCTTTCTTTTTGGAATAGCTCAGCATCAGGTCATCATTGGTGCTCCAGCCCCAGTCTTTACTGATGCTGTAACGGCCTCTTGCATTCCATCCGCCTCTTGTTGAATAGATATTTGCCGTGGGGTTGGTCCAGGTTTCTTTATTACTGTACACATCGTAGCCAACCCGCAAAATCAGTTTAAGGTCATTCGTGATTTTATAATTAGCCGTCAGGCTTCCGTTAATAGTATTCTGCTGTATGGCATTGAGTTTTTCATAAGCGATAAGGTAAGGATTATCGTACCAGGCCGTGTACATCCAGTTCTGTGTTTGGTTCGGGGTTTTCCAATAATCGCGGTAATCACGAATATCGTATTCAGGTCCGGTCCACATCATTAACTGGTAGAGATAACCCTGGTTGCCATAGCCGCTTCCCCATATCTGCGGCGCGTACCGCCGGCTAATTCCCATATGGCTTTCGAGGGTGAAACGGTCGCCCGCTTTTACCTCGCCACCCAGGGTAACATTAAACATATTGGTTTTGGTGTTGGGGAATTGTCCTTTATTGTAGATATGATTGATAGAGGCTCTGAAACTTCCATTTTCTCCCCGTTGTGAAATGCTCAGATTATTATTAGTGATCAGGCCTACCTGCATAAAATTCTTCAGGTTATCCTTGCCTTTTGATAACAGTGGACGATCATCCTCAAACTGTTTGGTCACCGGGTTCCAGTCGCGGGCTGTATTACCGGCATTCAGTCGCGGGCCCCATACATAATCATTGCCCAGGCTGCCATTATCGCCTCTTCCATAATTACCCTGTACTTTCGGAATGGCTAAAAAACCAGTCTGAAACATGGTATTGCTGTTAATATCAACAGATAATCCCTTATTGGCCGCGCCTTTTTTGGTGGTGATCAATAATACACCGCCAGATGCCCGGGATCCATAAAGCGCAGAAGCGGTGGGTCCTTTCAACACGTCGAGACTTTCAATATCGTCGGTCGGAATATCGCGCAGGGTAAGGTTACCATAAGGAACGCCGTCAATAACCAGCAGGGCATCCTCTCCTCTTAGTTCAATGGTAGGACGTGCAAAGAATTCGGTGGAGTTTTTAATAACCAAACCGGCCACCTGGCCTGTTAGAGAGGTACCGATATCCACTCCTTTCACGGTTTGTACTTTTTCGCCGGTTACCCGTTGAACAGCGTAGCCCAGCGCCTTTTCAGAACGTTTAATGCCCAGTGCGGTAACCACTACTTCATTAATCTGCGATTCTGCCATTTTAAGGGCAATAGAAAGGGTTTCGGAACTACTTACCCGGATTTCTCTTGGCTGAAAACCGATATAACTAATTAGTAGTGTAGCACCGCCGTCCGGTACCTGGATTGCGAAATTGCCCTCGGCATCGGTACTGGTTCCGACCGTAGAACCTTTAACTTTAATTGATGCACCAGCCAGTGGTGCGCCGTTTTCATCGGTTACTTTTCCTTTTATCTCCATCAGTACCCTTTCTTTTTCCGGGCTTTCCGGAGCAGGCAGCGTTTTAGCAGCAGTTACCGTGATGGATTTATTATGGATTGTAAAACTGAGTGGTTTTTCGTTAAAGCAGATAGCCAACACTTTTTCGAGTGGTTCTTCTTTAACGTTCAGCGTAATGGTTCCATAACGCTCCAGTAGTTCAGTTTCATAAAAAAACTGATAGCCGGTTTGCTTGTGGATTAGTTTAAAGATCCGCTGCAAGGAAGCGTTTTTTTCAGAAAGGGTGATCTTTTGTGCCAACCCTTTAGCACTCACCTGAAGGCAGGCGGCTAATAGTAAGATCGTGGTGAATTTCATCAACAAAAATTTTGTTCTCCATTCGTTGCAATGGCGTTGTTTTGGCAGTGCCCTAAAATGCATACTTTTGATTTTTGGGTTAAGAATATCAGTCTGTCGTTGGATTCTATTCACCGGCCCAAAATTTCGCCGCTCTGATTCGCCGTCGGAGCGGTTTTGTTTTGTCCGGGAAGAAGCTATTTATTGCATAACATGAATTTTTTTTCCTGTAATACGGAATTTAATGCCGGCCATTTCCATCAGCTTCAGTACTTCTGAAAGCGGGTTATTCCGGTCCACCATTCCGGTAAATTTTTTCGAACTTTTGGTACCCTGGTAGATCACTTCCACATCGTACCATTTTTCGAGTTGGCGCATAATTTCCGGCAGGCCAATGGCATTGAAATAGAACCAGCCATTTTTCCAGGCCATTACCTCCTCCAGGTCTACCGATTTTACCAGTTTCATGTCCTGGTTTGCTGTTACCTGGGCCTGTTGTCCTGGTTTGATCACCAGTTTTTCGGTCAGGGAGGGATGAACTTCTACCGATCCTTCCAACAGGGTAATTTTACTGGCAGCTTCATCATCATAGGCATTTACATTAAAGTGTGTGCCCAGTACCTGGATGCGCAGATCTCCTTTTTTTACCAGAAAAGGTTTAGCTGGATCCTTAGCGATCTCGAAATAAGCTTCCCCCGTCATATTTACTTCCCTTGTATTGCCTATGAAATGAGAGGGATAGGTAAGGGAGGAGCCTACATTCAGCCAAACCAGGCTTCCATCGGCCAGTTGTAATTGTACTGGTTTACTGCCTTTGGGTACGCGCAGTGTATTATAAGAAGGTTGACCGGTTTCCAGTTCGAGAGAGGTATAAGCGATTTTATCTGTACCGAGTTTAGAAACCCTGGCATTGCCCTGGGTGGTCAGTGATCCGGTGCCAACGCTATCGAGTACAATAACAGTTCCATCGGCCAGTTCAAGAACGGCCTTGGTTTCCTGCGGAGCAGCCACATCCGGGGATGGCTCGGCCAACTGCACCTGGGGTGCAGCCGGTTTCGGACGGGTTGGGTTTGCCAGGTACCAGACGGTTCCAAAGCTGACCAACAGGAGGGCGGCTACAGACAGGCGGGTTATGGTTCTTTTGAAAAACGGAATGGCGGGGATTGTACTGTTCAGGCGTTGCCAGGTACGCTGGTAACTGGCTTCTTCCAGGCCATCCGGAATAGGCAGGCCGGCTTCCGATTCCTCCAGGGAGTCGTACCATTTGTCTACCCGGGTTTGTTCTTCCGGATCAGCTTTAGCAGCCAGGTATTTCTTAAGCAGGTTCAGCCCCTTTTTTGGTTTCATACAGCAGTGCTTAGAGCTATAATACCTCGGGGAATGAATTTATACCGGTCGGAATAAAAAAAATCAGATAAAAAAGCTGGCAGTAGAAAAATCAGCCAGTTTTTCACGCAGGCGTTTCACTGCTATCGAAAGGGTGTTCCGTACCGTTTGTTCAGATAAATTGAGGCGGGCGGCTATCTCTGCTACCTGTAACTGGTCCATCCTGTTAAGCCGGTAAATCTGTTGCATACGTTCCGGCAGGGTAGAAATCTCGCGGTAAAGTGCCCCCTGAAGCTCGCGGTAATGGAGTATATCTTCTTCGGTTATACCAATTTGTTCAAGTTCGTGTACAGATAAAGGCAGGGTATTGCCTTTCCGCGCTTCGCGGTACAGCTTTTTGATAACAGCATATTTCAGTGCACTAAGCAGGTAAGGCAGCAGGGAGGGTTCTGCAGTAATGGTATGCCGGTTACGCCAAACAGAAATAAAAATTTCCTGCACCAGGTCTTCCGCATCGGAACTGTTACCGAGCCGGCTGTAAGCTTTTCGATACAAGCCTTCCCAATACCGGTTATACAGCATTTTAAAGGCAGCTTCTTCTTCGGCCGATACTAATAAATCCTTATCTGAAAGGGATGGCAGCATTCCTAAGCAGCAGTTTGGTGTTTGGGGAATGAAAGTATAGATTTCGCCGTAAATAAAAAAGTTGTACAGATTTTTTACGCATTGCAATCGGTTGAATGCGCATTTTTCGCGTTCAATACAACAACAACTCCCATTCTTTTTTGCAAGTTTATTCCATGCAATAGGGTTTTAAAACCCATTTCTGCAACTGGGTTTTATACGTTCTTTGTTCGGACGATTGTTACCTAACCGCAAAAAGCAGTGTATATGAAGAGCAGGAATAACGGCGTAGAGCGCTTTTGCAAATCTTATCCCATTTTCTGTCCGCCGGTTAAAAAGAGAAGGCTACAAATCAGGCGTTTGTTTAGCTTCTACCATCCGGTTGATTTTCAAAAACAAATCAGCCGCTGGCTTATTTATGCCTTAGGCAATAACCAAAGTGCTTATGACGATGGTGGTGCAAGGGAAGACCTGCTCGACTTTATACTGGACCTCGATCGCTTAATTGAAGCCTACGGGCAACTGTTTACCAAAGAAGCAGCCTCTTCAAAATTTCCTGTAACCGAACGGGAAAAACAAGACCCGATGCAGATCATTCATCAGTTCCGAAAAAACTATAGCTATAGCTATGCACAAACCGAATTACTGGACCTGTTAGAAGCCGTGCTTAGTTACAATGGTTACAGAAAATCATATAAAGGAGATATAGCGCTCTTTTATCAACACCTGGTTTTTATGCTGCAGCAAACCTATACCAGGTTTTAGCAAACGAATCCCGGCCGGGGAAAAATCAACACATAAAACAGGAGCAAAAGATAGAACCTATTTTTTTTCAATAAGTTTCAGTACAAACTCCAACTGTGTATCCCGTTGCTTTAAAAAATCATCCAACTGCGGCCATATTTCATAGTGTGGCAATACACCTCTCCCTTTTGGCTGATCAGGTAGCTCCGGAGCATCCTGCACCACATATACCACTGAAAATTTTGTTTTAATGGCAGAATTGGGTAATTCATAGACAGTGGAGACATGTCCGTTATGCACATAATAACCGCCGACCGTTTCCACCCCTACGATGGTAACATTTCGGGCATATGCTTTTACCAGCGATGCAAAATGCGATGCGGCCGATGCCACGTTTTCATTGATCAAGAGGTAAAGCTTACCTTTAAAACCAGGCGATTTGGGATAATATACCGGGTTGTATTTTTCCTGCTGACGGCTCCTTCCCTCTTTAAAGGGTTCAAAATAATCGTTAAGAAAGGCCTTCCCTGCAGCCAATCCTGCGCTGTCCATCCGTTCTGTAGTAGAGACACCCCAGAAATAGTTTTCAAACGGCACATTCGATGGATCAAAAATTATACGGGTTTCCAGGTTTTCCTTAAAGCTTTTATCTGTTAAATACATTACGGGCTGTTCAAATAAGGGATCGCTTCCACCGGGGTTATTCCGTATATCTATTACCAGGTTTGGTATTTGCTTTTGCTCCAATAGCCTAAATACACTGTCTAAAAAAAGCACATACGGTTGAAATGCAGGATCTCCCGATCCGCCCGCAAAACCAAACCATCGCAAATTCAGCAGGCCGGCATCCGGACGGATCATTTCAAAACTATACGGCGCCTGCAATTTATAATTCAATTTATCAGCTACCGGCGCACTGTAGCGGTTTTTCTTATTGGCTTCCTGTTCGGCAAAACTAACAGCAGGAATCTCGATGCTTTTCCATTTGGCAGATCCTGGCGGCTGGTAGTCTATTTTAAATACCTTGGTAGCACCGTACTCAATAAAATAACGCCACCCGGCTAGCTGTTCAACACTTGCCGAACGCTTTTCTGTTTGCGTAAAACCATCAGCAGGAAAATATTTATAAAAAGCCGGCAACATCTCTTTATCGATTCTGCCATTCATGCTTCTTATCCGGGATCCGGCCGGAATTTCAGGGTGCTTTCCATCAAAAATGATTGCGCCGTTGATATAAGTTAATGGATACGGGAAAAATGTCGGCTGTTTTTTCAACGCATTCATAAAGCCAGTAGAGGGTTCGGTATAATTATGCACACTTCCCTCAAAGTCGGTTAATTGAAGAATGATCTTATAAAAGTCTTTAACAAGCAGGGGCTTGCTTACCGCTTTATTGGCCCAGCCATACAAGCTGTCGATCTGCTTTTTGGTTCGATAGATATAGAGGCCTGAATTAACCTGTTGCCGAATGGTATAAAACACGCGGAGGTCTTCCTTCATTTCCGGCGGGGAAAGCAGCTTGTTAAAGTATGCCAAACTATCTGGATAGGCGTTTGCGGCAGGCTGTGCAAACAAAGTAAATGACCCTGTCAGTAGCAGAACGGTAATAAGAAGGGAGATGCTGGTGATTTTCATACGATTGGTTGAACGGTTCACGAAAAGCAATTTTAAGACATAACTTCGAAACAATCATCATTCCTGATAGACTCATGAAAATTCACCACCTCAACTGCCTGCAGATCAGCACTCCACTGATGGATGATGTGCCAGGTCACTGCATCTTACTCGAACAAAACGGGAAACTTGTTTTATTAGATGCCGGTATAGGATTACTCGATACTCTTAATCCGGAAAACAGGTTGGGCATTGAATTAATTAACCAGGTCGGTTTCCGTTTTAATGAAAACCGCACTGCCTACCGGCAAATACAGCAATTGGGATTAGACCCTGCAAATGTTACGGATATAATCGTATCGCACCTGGATCCGGATCATATAGGCGGATTAGCAGATTTTCCTACCGCCAATATTCATATTGCACAGGAAGAACTTGATAATTTTTATTCAGGCAATCCTCGGTATCTCCTGCACCAACTGGCGCATAGTAACCAAGTCATTTCCTACCCAGTAGCAGAACATAAATGGTTTGATTGGGAAGCCAGAAAAGTTGAAACAGCTATTGAAGCAGCCATTTATTTAATTCCCCTTTTTGGTCATACGCATGGGCATTGCGGCATTGCCGTGCAGCAATCATCGCATTGTTTTTTTTATACCGGTGATGCATTTTACCTGCAGGTTGAATTAACCGACCCGGATCATGGCGTAAACGAACTGGCAAAACTGCGGGCAGACGATGATTTAACCAGGCAGGTTACGTTGGAAAAAATTAAACAATTTCATCTTAAACAACCTGGCATTCCAATTTTTGCCTACCATGATAGCTCTACGGTATTCCCAATCATCCGAAAACTAGAGCTGACCGAAACGGAAGCGTTCAAACAAGTAATTGACTTATTTGAAGAGGTTTTCCAAATGAAAGACTTTGTATTACCACCGGCGGATTACCTGCAGGAGCTGTTGAAGAAAGATGGGTTTTACGTATTCGCCGCCTTTGATGAAAGAGGCCGGGTAATTGGCGGATTAACAGCTTATACCCTTTTACAGTACTATTCGGTTAAACCCCTTGTATATATCTTTGATTTAGCAGTTAAAGAAAGCCTGCAACGAAGAGGAACTGGATCTAAACTGGTTGAGGCCACCAAGCAGTATTGCAAATCTATTGGCGTGGAGGAGGTATTCGTTCAGGCAGACCGCATCGATGACTATGCGCTTCAGTTTTACCGAAAAACCGGAGGAATAGAAGAAGATGTGGTGCATTTTTATTATCCCGTGCAATAGCAATTATTTCTTAGTTGTTCTCATTTTTGCTGGTTTAGCTAAACTCTGTTGGAGTTGTTCAATCAGGTCACTGGCCGGTTTGCTGGATACCGCTTTGGGGGCCGGCAATTTTTTTCCGGCTGCTTTCGAGCGGATTAGCTTCATAAGTTTGGCGGTATAGGTATCTTTATAATCGGCAATATTAAATGTGGCGGTCATGTTTTTAATAAGGCTGTTTGCCATAGTAAGTTCATTCCGCTTGGGCGCCATTTTTTTAATTGTATATTCCGAAGGATTCCTGATTTCGGTTAAAAACCGAAGTGTATGAAGGATAAGCAGACCCTTGGCAGACCGGAGCAAAACCGGCTTTTCCCTGTTTCTCAGCACAAAACTACCCACGCCTGCCTTGCCAGTTTTTGCAAGGGCTGTTTCCAAAAGGCTGAAGGCCCGTTCTCCTCCCTTAGCCGGTGACAGGTAATAAGCATGATCGAACAGGATGAGATCTACGTCTGTTGTATTCACAAAAGCCTCCAGGTTTATGGTTTTCGTTTTCTCCGGGCTGGCGGCTTCAAAATCTTCCTCGGTAAGCACAATATATTTCCCATTCAAATCAAATCCCTTAACAATATTCTCCCAGGCAACTTCTTTACCCGTACGTTCGTTTACCCGCTTAAATTTTATAGCACTGTTGTCTTTTTTATCAAGCATATCAAAATCAAGCGCCCGTTCAGCAACCGCAGAAAATACTTTAACCGGAATATTTACCAGTCCAAATGCAATACTGCCTGTCCAGATTGATCTCATAATGCTGCGTTTTAAAATTATACCTGCTGCATGCGTTTCAAAGCAGCTTTCATATCAATACCTTTTCCCAGTACTGGTTGAAACAAGTCGCCTCTCTCCTCCAGTAGTGCGGGTACATTTTTTATAGTAAAATCTTTCATCTTTAATCCTTGCTTAAGCTCTTCCCAGTAAAGCGGCATAGAAACAGTAGCGCCGGGTTTTGGGCGTACAGAATAGGGAGCTGCCAGCGTAGCCTGGGCACGATTCTGCAGAAAGTCGAGATAGAGTTTTCCATTTCGCTTTTCCACGCTCCGTTCAATAGTTGTAAATCTGCTGGCTTCTTTTTGAACGATCGTTGCTAATACACGGGCAAATTCCTTTGATTGCTCGTAGGTGTATTTTTTTCCAAGTGGAATATAAATATGAATACCTGTTGAACCGGAGGTTTTTGGAAAGCACGGCAGTTCCAGGTCATTCAGCAGCTCATGGAAAAGCCGGGCAGCTTCTATTACTTTATTGAAACTGGTTTTGGTACCCGGATCCAAATCAATCAGGCACCAATCGGGGTAATCTGGTTTCTTAACCGTACTGCTCCAGGGATTTATTTCTATGCAGCCAAAATTTACCATATACAATAAACTGGCTGCATCTTTAGCTACCAGGAAATGTTTATTTTTTTTGTCTCCCTCCGGTTGGTATCTATAGGTTTCTATCCAATCCGGAACCTTTCCGGTAACGTCTTTCTGGTAAAAACTTTTACCCTTATAGCCATCCGGAAACCGGTATAAAGACTGTGGCCGGTCTTTTATATATGGTAGTATAAACCGTGCTATATGGTAATAATAATTCAGTAAATCTCGTTTGGTAATTTTTTCTTCCTTCCAGAAGAGTTTATCAAGATTAGTGAAGACCAGTTCTTTCCGATTGATTTTTTTTGACGCTGTTTTTTCAGAACTATTAAGGAGCAGGTTCGTTTCAGAACCGTTTTCAGGTTCTTTTCCAAGTATTTCTTCTTTTACCAGTTCCTGCTCTTTTACTACTTGCTTGGCGGGTTTGTCTTCCCGTATTCCTTTGAAAGAAGCCTGCCGAAATACCCCCTCTTCCGTGATCTCAGCAAAACTTATTTCTGCAACCAGTGATGGTTTAAGCCAGGTTATATCTGCCGGTGGCGGATCAGGACGAAATCGCGATGCTTTGTTGTAAGCAGGCAGTTCCGAAAAAGGTGTTTTCTTTCTTATAAGAGGTTTAAACTGTTGCATTAGTTCCTTTTGCAGGGCTTCGGAAAAACCTGTACCCACTTTACCGGCATAATAAAGTTTATTTTTCCTATAGATACCCAGTAAAAGTGAACTGAACAATTTCGGAGATCCCTGGTTTCTGGTAAATCCTGCAATGATTACCTCCTGCCTGCGCGCCGTTTTTATTTTTAACCAGTTGTTGCTTCGTTCGCCTGCCTGGTACGTACTGTCTGATTTTTTAGCAATAATGCCTTCCAATCCCATTTTCTGTGCACTGTAAAAAAAGTCGATTCCTCTGCCAACTACAGAAAACCCGAGTTTAACAACCGGATGATCAGCCGGAATTATTCTTTTCAATCTTTTCTTGCGTTCCGACAGTGGTAATCCCATCAGGTTTTCTCCTTTATACCAGAGTAAATCAAAAACATAGTAATATAACTGGCCATCAGCCTCCGTTCGCCAGTTTTGCAGGCGTTGAAAATTGGCAACTCCTCTTTCGTCCACTACTACAATTTCCCCATCCAATACCAGGTCCTGTTTCCAGCTTTTAATAGCATCAAACACGGGGTAAAATTTTTCTGCGAAAGATTTTCCGTTGCGTGATAGTAGTTCTGTTACCTGGTTTCTTTTAGCTGCCAGGGCCCGATAACCGTCCCATTTTACTTCAAACATCCAATTCTTGTCATCAAATGGCTGGTTGACCAGGGTAGCCAGCATTGGAGATAATTTTTCAGGGGGTGACTTACTTATCAGGAGCCAGGCATTCTTACCCATACCGCTTGTTTTTACAAGGGCAAACTCTCCGTTCAGTTTTTTGCCTTCCAGCTTAATTTTAAGAGATCCGGCCCGCAATTGTTTCAGCAGCGATTTTTCCTGGGCGGCTTTTCCGGTACTTCCGTCAACAGGTCTATAAAACCCACTGTCCCAAATAACCACTTTACCTGCTCCATAATTTCCTTTGGGAATTGTGCCTTCAAAATCCTTGTAATCATAGGGATGGTCTTCCACCATAATAGCCAGCCGTTTGTCTGCCGGGTTTAGAGATGGTTCTTTTGGAACTGCCCAGCTCTTGAGCACCCCCTGCATCTCCAAACGAAGATCATAGTGCAATTGGGATGCACGGTGTTTTTGTATTACAAAAATGAGTTTCGAACCAGTGGTTTTGCCTGCCTTCGGTTCGGGCGTTTTATCAAAGGACCTTTTTTTTCTGTACAACGATAAACTCATATTGCCGGAATTTGGGCTGCCTGTTATTTGGCAGCAATTCTCCAAATGGTATCACTTGTATCATCGGTCAGCAGTAGAGACCCATCCTTTAGAAGTAGTAAACCGGTGGGGCGACCTCTTACCTCATCCTTGTCAGGATCAACAATAAATCCTGTTAGAAAATCTTCCGGAGCTTTAGCAGCTTTTCCATTTTTGAACGGTATAAATACTACCCGATACCCGGAAAGTTTAGATCGGTTCCAGGATCCGTGTTGGGCAACAAAAGCGCCGCCCTGGTATTTTTCCGGAAAAGCGGTATGGGTATAAAATACCAGGCCCAGGGAAGCGGTATGTGCTCCCAGGGGAATATCAGGCACCAGGGCGCTTGCCACGAGGGCGCTGTCCTGTTCCTCTTCTTTTACGCGTGGATCATAATGTTGACCGAAATAACTATATGGCCAGCCATAAAAGCCACCCTCTTTAACGGATGTCAGGTAGTCTGGCACCAATTCGTCGCCCAGTTTATCTCGTTCATTTACAGTAACCCAAAGAGTACCCGTACTTGGTTCCCATCCCATTCCGACAGGATTCCGCAAACCGGAGGCATATACTTTCAGCCCTGTTCCATCAGGATTAATTTCCCATATTCTGGCTTTGTCTTTTTCCAGGTCGAGGCCCTTCTCGGCTACATTGGTACCAGATCCGATAGCTATATAAATTTTTGACTGGTCGCTATTGGCCAGCAAATTTCTTGTCCAGTGCTGGTTCACTTTACCGGCGGGAAGGTCAATGATTTTTTTTCCGACGGAGTTTATCAGGGTCTGGCCATCGGTATAATCAAAAACCAGCACCGCATCGGTATTGGCTACATATAATTTGTCTTTGATTAGCAGCAAGCCAAAAGGCAGGTTCAATCCTTCTAAAAAACTGGTTCGAAGGTCTGGTATGCCATCGGCAGTTGTATCGCGCAGCAGTGTAATACGATTAGCGCTGTTGCGCATATCGTTTGATTTATTAGCACCTATAACGGCCGCCCCCAACTTTTCCAGCCAGCTATGCGGGGTATTTGATTCCACTACAAGTATATCGCCATTAGGAAGCTGGTACATCCAGCGAGGGTTTTGGAAATTATGGGCGAAACGGGTAACAGTAAACCCTTCCGGAGCCTGCGGTGTTTCGCCATCCTTCCACCCGATCACCTTACTGAAATTCATGGCTGATTTTGTAGCATGGGGCGGTGGCAATTGCGCCTGCAGCAAACAACTGATCAGCAAGCAGCTAAGTGTAGCACGTGTTTTAGCAGGACCTTTCATAAAAGATCCTGCTAAAAATTCGTGCCTTGCTCAGCGGGTATAATTTTCTACGGTAAATCAGCGCAACAGCCAGGTATTCAGGAAATTTTCCGGGGTTTCCAACACAATTTTTAGTATACCTGCTTCAGTGGCCGGATAATCTATAACCGCTTTTCCGTCTGCTACCGATACCGTTTTTAGCAGTTTATAGGAATCTGTACCCCCGGTTTTGAAATGATTGGTGGTGCTGATCCAGATCTTTGCTTTTCCTTTTTTATTGATGGGGTTCCAGGACAGGTTAATTTTTCCATCTGCCTGGGTTGCGTTTAACCCGCTTGCCGATAAGGGCCCTGTAATTGAAATACCGTCGATTTCCAGGGCCTGCTGGCGGGGAATCCGAACCTGTAGGAACCGGGCGATGGATGGCATGATATCCACTACCGCCGCTTTACCTGATTTGAAATAACTGTTCAGTCCTTTTGCGCTGGTTACGATCCAGGTGCTTCTCTCCCGGTCAGATTGGCCGCCATGGTGTTTGCCTGTTTTGGCATCTCGTCCATGATCGGTGGTTATATAAATGACCCATTCTTCCTGGTAATTTTTTTCCCTGAACTGGATAGCATCCCATAATTTACCCATTTGCTGGTCCATATAGCCGATTGCTTTATAGAATTCCTCACTATCGCCGTACATATGTCCCATGTCATCGGTGTATTCCAGGTAAACCCATGACAGGTCAGGTGCCTGCTCCCGGATATATTCACTGGCTTTCTGTACCACTTCTTCATCAATAAGGTGCATATAGGCTTTCTGCTTATCGTGCGGAAAACGCAGGGTATCAAGTTCCAGTCCGTCTATATGATAATCAATCTGGAGTCGACCGGTCTCTGGCATACCATCGCCCGCCAGTTTGGTGCGGTTATCGAGCCAGCTCGAAAAAATAGCGGTTTTCTTTTCTGGATACTGTTCTTTAAAAAAGCGGAATATTGTGTGGTAATTATAGTTTGGTGCAGCAATATCATTATCCCACACATTGTGTTTATTTACCCAGGTGCCGGTTAATAATGAATTGTATCCTACTGCAGAAATGGTAGGCGTTTGGGAATAGCCACCTTTTTGGCCGCCTACATAGGCCCGCGCGTACCCGCCTGTTTTGGCAATTTTATCAAGATTAGGAGTAGGCTGTTTTTCGATAACATCTGCAGCAATGCCATCCACAATTACGAACACGGCTTTTTTCGCTTTTTGTGCAATCGCACTGATGCTAAGCACCAGTGCGATCAAAGTTCCTGTTAATAGTCTCATATTATTGCAATATCCACATTATACCATTAATATCATCACCACCGGGGTACTGGCTTTTAATAGCGTTCTCTACGTTTACCCGGTTATTAATAAACTCATCGTTGGGGTACATCCATCGTTTAGGAATTCGTCCGCCATTCAGAATACCTGCACCAGTTACATCAAACACGGGGAATCCTGTTCTTCGCTGCTCATAAAAAGGCTGCCAGCCGGTATTCATGAACATGCTAATGTATTTCTGTGTAATGATCTGTTCGATTTCCCGACCTGATACCAGGGCCACTTCATTGCTTTCAATGTACTCGTCTATAGTTTCTGAAGAATAGGTGTTATTATAATTGGAAAAGTCCATCGAAGCTTTGATTCCGTTCGCATAAAATTCAGCTGCATTGCCGTTGATCCAGCCTCTTACCACTGCTTCCGCCAATATAAACTGTAGTTCAGCATAACTCATCAGTAAGCTGGGTTCATTGGTAGCCGTATACGCATAACGATCATTGATCTGGGAGGCATTTCCTGCACCGCGTTTGGCTGTATTTTCTGCCAGGGGCGCGCTGCCTGATAACCCGTCGTACGCATCAAAATCTGTTGCTGGTCCGCCACTGGCCGGCGTGGGTTTTCCAAATACAAATAAACGGGGGTCTTTGAGATCCTGCAGGATAGAAACAAATGATACATCCAGGTAATAATCCGTTTTCATGGAGTTGTTGTTGAAATACGGATACTGGTTGCCGGTAATATCATAATAAGGCAGGCGTCCGTTATCAGCATTGCCTGTCATCAGTGGATATTTACCCGGGTTGGCAATGATTTCATTGAACCGCTGTTTTATGTTGAGAGAGGCGGAATTTTCTTTTTTAGATAAACTCATCAAAACGCGCAGGGTGTAGGAATTGATAAGGCGTTTCCATTTTTCAATATTTCCATTATACACCAGGTCTCCGCCAATTGCTACACCGGTTGTATTCAATGAATCACTGGCAATTTTCAGTTCCTCCAATACACCTTTATACACATCTTCCTGTTTATCATAAACCGGTCGGATAGCGGTACTATCTGAATAATTCCCGTACATAATAGACTGCATCATCTGTGAGTAGGGAATATCACCAAAAGTCTGCGTCATATTTACCACAAATACGGCCTTAAAGAACTTACCGATATACCGGTAATTGGGCTTGTTGGTACGGGCTGCTTCCTGTTCCATTTTCACTACCTGTGTAATATTACCGTAGCTCATGCCACTGCGTTGCCATCCATAATATTGTGCATTGCTGGCGCCTTGTGTATATACCATGTAGCGAGAGGCTAATGCGGCATCGGCAGAAATGGTAGAAAAAGCCGTTCGTTCAATTGCTGGCAATAAAAGAGAGGGGTCAGCAATAGTAGGGTTATTCGGGTTATTCTGAAACTCGTCGTATTTTCTACAGGAGCCCAGGGCAAGAAGCCCGGTTATTGTTGCAAGTAATATAGTCTTGTTCATCGTTGTAATTTTTACTGTTCGTTTAAAAATCAGAAGCGAACATTGAAGTTTACCCCTATGCTTCTCATCGAAGGCGTTTGAAGTTCATCTCTCTCAGCATCCGGGTCAACATTCGGGATCTTGGAAAGGATAAACAGGTTATTTCCAATAAATGAAACCGAGGCATCGGTAAACACCCCTTTCACCCAGTTAGAAGGCAGGTGATAGGTTAATACCAGCTCCCGCATTTTCAGATAGGTACCACTGTAATAAAAATAATTATTGAGCATGGCGCCACTGGTACTTTGCATAAAGCTGATGTAGTTAACCGGTGTGGTATTGGGGGCAAATTTCCGGGAGTCGGAAATAATATTGCCGTAACTGTCGTATTCAACTGAACCGGAGCTAACTACCACACCCGGACCAACATAGGTACTATTGCCTGCATTGGCATCGTCTCTGAAAGGAGTAACGGTACCTTTGGCCGTTCCGCCCCACCACATTTTTTGGTTGGTGGTAGAGTAGATAAGTCCGCCTATACGACCATCAACCGACATGGTAAGGCTTAGCCTCTTGTAGGTTAGGGTATTTTGCCAGCCATAGATCCAATCGGGGTCACGATCACCAAAATACTGGCCAAAGGGGGTATAGGCCTGCATTCCATTGGAGTTGTAGATGGCCTGTCCGTCTGGCGTGCGGGATTCTGTAATGAAAATCCGGTCCATCCGCTGTCCTTCTTTAATCTGGCCAATATAGCCGTCGGGGTTATCGGTAGCATCTTTCAGCCAGCGATGAACTTTGGAAAAATTGAAAGTAGTTTCCCATTTAAAGTCTTTTCCTCTTACAGGATACCCACTCAGCATGAATTCCCAACCCTTACGTTGAAAAACATTGGCATTTTTAAGCACACTGGTATTTCCACTTGCCTGTGATTGGGTTACATTGATGAAATTGTTATAATCACGATTGGTAAAATAAGTAACATCCAGGTTAATCCTGTTATTGAAAAGGCCGATTACACCACCAAATTCAGCAGACTCTACTGTTGCAGGAACAAGATCCGGGGAAATAAAGGTGGTAGGCCATACCAGGGATGGTACATTGTTCCATTTGGGGCCGATACCGTAGGTAGTAAGGTGAGCATAAGGGTTATTGGCATCAATAAAACCGGTATTAACTTTTGCCCAGGAGCCCCTGAGTTTCAGGAAGGAAATTGCTTCCGGCAGTTTCAGCTTATCTGATAATACAGCAGACAACCCAACCGAAGGATAAAAGTATCCATTATTTTCAATGGGCAATGTGGAGGTTTTGTCGTAGCGGCCGGTTAAATTAAGGTAGAGAAAGCCGAGTGCTTCGGCATCGATCATTCCATATACACTTCCCGTTCTTCTTTCTCTTAAAGTACTGGACCCTTTCAATGGATTGATGGTATTAGTAAGAGAATAAAATTCAGGAATGGTTAGTCCATCTGTAGTGGTATAAACGGATTCAAATCGGCGATAGGCATTAGCAGCTCCGGCTGTTACATTAATACCGAAATTTTTTCCAAAATCCTTTTTGTAGTTAACAATAAGGTCGGAATTGATATCAAAATAATTGGATTGATCACTTGCAAAGTTTCCTCTAGAAATATAGTCGTATGCTATATAACTATAAGGTTCACGCACATCACCTACACTTGAATACTGGTTAAATCCATTGCGGAATTTAACCGATAGGTCTTTATTTATTTTATAATCAAATGTAGCCTGGCCAAAACTGTTATTCCTCCTGTACCCGTTCAATAACTCGTTGGCAATAAAATGGGGGTTATTGTACCAGGAAAGATTGTAATTGCGTTGTTGCAGCCCTTCTCTGCCCGGCATCCAGTAGTTTTCCAGATCGCGGATATCGATATCAGGGCCGATCCATAATATCAGGTTATACAGGTAATTGGGCGGGCCATAACCGATAGAAGGATAGTTATCAGAATATTCCCGGTTATAGGTAAGTTTAGCATCCATGCTTAGTTTTGGAGCAAGTTGGTAGGTGCCGCCGATGGAAAAGGAGCTGTTATTCAAACCTGTATTGGGCACCACGCCCTGCTGGTACATATGGTTAGCCGCAATCCGGAAAGAGCCCTTTTCGGTTCCTATCGAAGCAGATACGCTATTGGTGGAAAGGATACCGGTTCTGAAAAAGTTTTTGATATTATTCTTACCCCTGGAAATCCATGGAAGGGGAACCCGCTGGCCGGTCACCGGATCAATGGGACTATTATACTGCGGGGTTTCGTAAAACCCACTGGGAGTACTGGGATCACGCTGATCCAGTTTAGGCCCCCATATCCAACCACCGCCTTCAGATCCGCCACCGGATCCGTTTACATAGGCATAGCGGCCCTGGTCTCCGTTACCGTATACAGACTGTACTTCAGGAACCACGGTATAGCTGGTTTGAAACATAGTAGAAGAATTAAGTTCTACCGTTAGTTTGCCTTTTTTACCTTTTTTAGTAGTGTACATGATAGCACCGTTAACCCCCAGTGCACCATAGAGGGCACCGGCTGCCGGACCTTTCAGCAC
>NZ_LUKG01000004.1:10066-40537 GCF_001601815.1 Flavihumibacter sp. CACIAM 22H1 | reverse complement strand
TGATAGCACCGTTAACCCCCAGTGCACCATAGAGGGCACCGGCTGCCGGACCTTTCAGCACACTGATACTTTCAATATCATCTGCGTTGATTTTATATGGATCTGCATCCGGGTCAGGAATACCGTCAATAACAATCAGGGGGGTACGACCTCTTAAGGAAATACCTGGGTTACGGAATAAATCGGTGGTATTATTGATATTCAATCCGGCTACTTTCCCGGTAAGAGCAGCAAGCGGGGTGGGTGTTTTAGTTTTTGCCATCGTTTCCCCGCTCACTTCCTGAACGGCATAACCCAGCGTTTTTTGCTGTTTTTTGATACCCAGGGCGGTAGTAACCACCACTTCTCCCAATTCCGTGCCTTCGGTAAGTGCCAGTTGAACACTCAGTTCCCGTCGTCCGTTGAGGGCAAGTTCCTGTTTTACATAACCGATAAAAGAAAACTCAAGAGTGGCATTGGAAGCTACCTGCAGGCTGAATTTTCCCGACTTATCGGTATTGGTTCCCTTGCCGGTAGACTTATCAAGAATGGTAACACCTGCCAGAGGGGTTCCCTCGGAGGATCGTACTGTTCCCGTTACCTGTATATCCTGCGCAAGGCCGCAAAATCCAAGTAACAGTAATAAGAAGCTAATAGCAGTTCTTTTCATAAATAAGCTGTTTTGGAAGCAATTAATTGATGATTCAAAAATGTAGAATAAAACTAAGTGAAAAAAATAAATTGAACGAACATTCAATTAATTTAAAATTAAATAATAATAGGTTCACAATAATATAATGCAGCTATTTAAGTCAATCGATTGCACAAGCGGAAGGCCGTCAGGAAATGGGCAGGGAATGCTATATTTGTTGGAAACCAAAATTATACTGGCACTACATGGGCAGAAAGAGTTTAAAAGAATCCCGGCAACCTGAAATCATAAAAGCGTTCTACAAACTAGCTAAGAGGGAGGGGCTGGAAAATGCATCTATTGCCAAAACGGCGGCGCTCATTAATATTAATCCCAGTCTTATCATTCATTATTTCCAAACGAGAGAGCAATTGGTTTCTGCCCTTATTGAATTTATTTTAGAAAGGTACCTGCAGATATTTAAAACACCTACCATTTCGGAGGAAGACCCTAAAAAAAGGTTATTAACGGTTATAGATAAACTCTTCTCCCATAAATGGAATATCTTATTTGATGACAGTGTTGCCTATAGTTGTTATTCGATGGTATTTCGAGACAAGAAGGTAAAAGCCAAATTTAAAGTAGTACTGGATCAGCTAAGGCATAACCTGGAAGCCATGATAAAAGATGCAAATGAAGCCGGTGAAATGAATGTGGCAGATCCTGCCCGTGCAGCAGATATGGTTTTTGTAATTGTTGACGGCGCCTATTATTATTTAAGCCTAGAATCCAATAAAGACGAGTACAGAAAGAAGCTGGAATTCTATAAACAACAAGCTATACAACAGCTTAATTTATACGCTTACGAAACAATACCAGGATAGCACAGCAGGCTATAATACCCCAAACTATATTTACCACTATATTGGGGAAATCCATATAATGAATGGCATTGGCTGTAAGTCCAAAGGAGCCAATTACATTCAGCACATGGTAGCTTATTTGGCTGGATTTCAATTTATTGGTGGAAAGTAATAGATAGCCCAACAGGTAGGCAATGGTGCCAATCCATCCTATAATAGGGTAAACAATATCAGCCATCAACAATATCACTATACAATTACAAAAAGGGAAGATACTGAAACAAATTTAAGGGATCGCTTTCTGGAGGCGGAGAAATAAGCGTCTAAAGGGCAGTAAACTGCCCTCACCAAAGAAGAATTTACCTTTAAAAAATCCTTTTTTACCCAACAACACATCTGCAAGCAGAAGTAAAGATAACAACCGACCTTCTGTACGGAGGAATTTTATCAGGCAGACAGATAAATTTTCAGCACATTTCCATAACCGGGGCTGGCCGCATCTTTCGGCGGAACCGTAAGCTCCAACCCCTCTTCCGTTCTGTTAAAGTGCAGCACCTGCCGCGTTGCCAACCATTCTATTTTCTGTATTTGCTTAGACAGTAGCGGGTTGTTGGAGGCCAGCGACTTAATAAGTAATCTGCCGGAATCTGGCCAATCCATGGCGGTAGCATACAGGATATCTCCTTTCGTTACGAATCGGATATCCGCTGATGTAAAGGCTTTTCCCTTGCCTTCGTTAAATCCCTGCGCATCTAATTGCGCAGCTGCTTCCTGGGCAGGTCCTTCGCCAAAAATTTTCCACGGGCGGGTGCCATAAATACTTTCACTATTGGTTTTCATCCAACGTCCGATTTCTTCCACTATTTGCCGCTCTTTCTCATCAATGGTACCATTCCTCCGAACGGGTATATTCAACATCAGGTTGCCATTTTTGCTTACTATATCCACCAGGGTCTGTACCACTGTTTTTGCGGACTTGTACCCATTTCGTTCATAGAGTCCACGATCATAATGCCAGCCTCCGATGCAAGTATCAGTTTGCCAGGGAAGGGGTTGAATCTCATTGGCCTGTCCTCTTTCAATATCCCATACAAGCGCTTCCCGCTGTTCGCCTTCCAGCATTTTTGCCGTAAGCACAGCACGCAGCGTTCCATGGTCCTTAATGCTTTTATTGTAGAGATGCGCCGCAATGCGAAAGCCGACATCACTAATCGGCCAGAAAGGTAATTTGTCGTCGTCAAAATAAACCAGGTCGGGGTGATATTTATTGATCAGGTCAAGGGTGCGATTATAAAATTTTTCCATGTAGGCCGTATCGGGTGGATATACACCATTTCCCCAATCCCATTCTGCTGTATTCATGGCATCACTCAAACTATTCTTGCTCAAGGGGTGTTGCTGTGCATATAATTCCTGGGGGTCCAGCCCATTCCACCATTTTCCTTTGCCTGCAGCTTTGCTTAATTTTCCATCGTAAGGAATTCCTGCATAATTACCTGCTTTGTCTGATCGCTGGGCAACTTCATACCAGCGCCAGGCATGTGAAGCATGTATACTTACGCCAAAAGGCAAATCATTGTTTCTGGCAGCCTTTGCCCATCCCGCTATAATATCCTTACCCGGACCGACCTTGGTACTATTCCAGTTTTTCTGGTATTTACTGGCATATAAATCAAGGTTATCATGATGATTGGCCATTGCCATAAAATAAGCGGCACCGGCATTCTTATAGAGATTTACAAGTTCTTCCGGATCCCACTGGGTTGCTTTCCATTCATTAATTACGTCTTTGAAACCAAAGCGGGAAGGATGCCCATATTTTTCAAGGTGGTATTTATACTGCCAGGAACCTTCCTGGTACATACCCCTCGCATACCAGTCACCCGCTTCAGGTTCGCATTGCGGGCCCCAGTGCGCCCATATACCAAATTTAGCGTCCCTGAACCAATCGGGTGTTTTATAGGCCCGCAGAGAATTCCAGTTGGGTTGAAAAGGTCCTTTGGCCATCGGTTCGTTACCGGTTGTTCCTAACAGGTCTGCTCCTAAAGCAGGCGACAGCCATAAGCCCGATACGGTGGCAGCTAGTCCTTTTAAGGCAGTTCTTCTTTTCATGGCAGCAAATTAAAATGTTCAGAATTGATTTGAATTAACCGTTGTTCTTTCAGAGCGCTCCAGAAAGCTGCAGGCAGCTGCTTGGATACCATCTCCGCATTTTGTTTTACGCGCTTGGAATTTGTGGTATTTAAAGCGATGGATTTTATTCCATTTACCTGCAATCCAAATTGTACACAGGCTTCCGCCGGTTGTACAGCAAACTGTTTACAACACTCAAAAAATGCATCGCGCCAGTTGTACAGCGCGCTGAACTCCGGTTCTTCTCTTGAAATGCGGCGATAGTCAAAATAATCCGAGCCCACTAAAAAGCCGGAATGAAACAAGGCAGAATTAATAAGATGAACGCCTTTACCAGCCATATCCGCAACAAAGTTCAATAAATCAAGGGGATGTTCTTTAAGCGTTAAACTGTTCGCAATCATTATCCAATCCAGTTTAATATCATTGGAAATGCGCTGAATTACCTTCCAGTTTTTAGCGCCTATACCAATATATTGAACTTTTCCCTGTCTTTTTAACTCAAATAGAGCTGCATACGCCTCCAGAATAGCGTTGTATAATTTGTATTCTTCAGCCGGACTGGTAGCTTTTGCCAGGTATTCATCCGGGTCATGCACCGATACCAGTTGGGGCACATAGCCATTGAGCAATTCATTACCCTGTTCAAAACATTCCATGATGCCGGCATAGCTGATGTTTTGCACAGCATCGTGCTTCAGGTTCTTCCATACGCCGGGCTCAAAACTGGGTTCACTGGTTTGCAGCCGGGTTCTCAACCAACCCAATTTATTACTGATAATTACCTGGTCGGGCGGCACCCCCAATGATCGGAGCGATCTTCCGAGGCTTTCCAACGCCAAACCGGCGCCATATTTTCCGGCGGTATCAAACACCGGTATCCCGCCAGCATACTTAACCGATTCTTCCACAATATGTAGTTTCTCGGAATCCTCCAGGGCTACAAAAAGGTTTCCTAGTCCGCTGGTACCAAGTACTAAGGATGGAAGGGTTAATTTATTATCGGGCGGCTTCATGGGGGAATCAGGCAAATTCATACGAGAACTGGTTGGTTTAGCAATGCTGATGTCTTCAAATTTATTGATAGCAGTTTGCTTTTCTATTCCACTAAAAAGACTTTGTTTTGTACATATCCGACTTTTTGCCAGTAAAACGCCGTATGACCAACCAGTACTCCCGCTATCGATTTTCACTTTTACATGCAGATTATGTAAAACTTGATAAGCGATGGAATTACCTGAATGTAATAAGTCCTTATTACCGGATCTAT
Source organism: Flavihumibacter sp. CACIAM 22H1 (assembly GCF_001601815.1). Lineage (GTDB taxonomy): Bacteria > Bacteroidota > Bacteroidia > Chitinophagales > Chitinophagaceae > Flavihumibacter. Next base: position 35,661 of record NZ_LUKG01000004.1, on the reverse strand, counting down.
TATATTGATAACGGCGAAGGCCAAATTGTTTCAGGCAAGGAAAAAATAAAACTAGAGCCTGGATTTATATACCTGGTTCCAAGTTTCACCCTCTGTCATTTGCGTTGTAACGGGGTATTAGGACAGTATTTCATTCATTTTTTCGAACAGGCAGACAATGCGGTTTCACTGTTCGAAAACCACCGGAAAGTGATTAAGCTGGCAGCCTCGCCAACCGATCAATCTATCCTGCAACGCTTGTTGGAAATTAATCCGGGAAGAGGCATTAACCGGTCAGACAATCCTTCTGTGTATGAGAAAGCGGCCTATTACAAAAGCTACCAGGAGCTGAATCAATCGATGCGAGGATCAGTATATTTTGAAACGCAGGGAATCCTGTTACTATTGCTGGCGCGGTTTATGGGTGTAACGGCTTTGGAAAGCGCCGGATCCGGCCCCATTCCCTCCAAAATCCTGGATAGTATCCGGTACATCCAATTAAATTTACCGCTGCAGATTTCCGTAGCCCTGCTTGCCAGGCGCGTAAATCATAATGAGGATTATTTTTCGCGTTTATTCTATAAATATACCGGTCAACGTCCTCTACCTTATATACAGGAAAAAAGAATAGAACGGGCACAGTACCTGATTGCAACCACCAGCCTGGCTTTTACAGAAATTGCTGAACGAACGGGCTTTGAAAGCCTCTCCTATTTTTCAAAAATTTTCAAACGCATAACCTGCCTTACCCCGGGTGCATACCGTAGGCAACAACATTTATAAGTTCTGAAAAATAGCAACGCGGTGGTTACCTGGTTGTTTTAGAAACCTGTACTTTATCTTTACCCGGTTTGCAATGGACAAAACGCGGCAGGTGATAAACAACTACTACCCCGGTATTGACTCTATTATACTGGTGGGCAACCCATATGCAGGCCAGTCCACCAATACAGCCAGCGTTGATTTGTATAATCTAACCGATAGCACAAGCATTACCAACAGTTTGCTTGAAGCAAATCAACTCTACGGGGAGCGCATTTTTTTACAAACCGGTAATTGATTCAGTCATCTACTCGATAAAGAAATTCAACCAGGCATTCGACTGAGCTCTGCTCAAAACGGTCAGTTTGCGGCAAGCGGCACCTGTTTTCTGTTGTTGTATAGAAACCAGGTAATTGCCGCCAACAATCATTGCGGCTCCAGTACCAGGATAATCTTATTAAAGTCGGCTGCCGCATTAATGATCTTTTTAAATGCCTCGTATTGAGCAAGCGGGTATTCTAGCTGACAGTACTCTTCTCGTATAGAAATTTTAAGCAGCTTACCGTCCAATTTATACGAAGAGGTAAAGCCCATGGTTACCATATTGTTATCCTGCACCTGTTTGCTGATATTGATATCCTCCAGATTCTTTACCTTATACCCATCTGGTATAGTGAATTCAATATGCCGGTTTAGTGTATGGGGATAGTTTACATCGATGTCAAACTGCCGGGGCTTTTCCTGGTACATTTCTGACTGCTGGCCGATTATTTCACCAATTTTTACAAGGATTTTGTTTCCGGCCCGGTCAACCAATTCACTGGCATTTACCACCAGGTCCAATACAAAGGGTTTATTTGCAGCAACCTGTTCCATTTCCTTGTTTTCCACTTTAGAATGTAGTACCTTTTCGGATTTGGTTCCAAATTTTGCCATTTCCTTGATCAGCACCTGTTGCTGTTCATCCGGAGCAAAATTGAAACTAGCCCTGTAAAAAACAGCAGAATAACCGGTGTAGGATTGACGGGTATGCACCATTAAAGAGTCTAGCGAGAAATTCAGGTTAATTTTTGCATCAATATTATTGCTCGACCAGTTGCAGTCCTCTCCCACTATAGGACGAATATCTGCAATAGCGGTTGTGAAGTTTCCAATAGTAGTTCCTTTACAGAATACTCCATTCGTCCCAATCCATTCGGTTTGAATCAAGGGGTAACGCATTTCTAGTCTTGTAGGAGCAATATATTTTTTAAGCGCAGGAAAATAAATCAGGAGGTTGTCACAATTATTCCAGTTTTCAAAATTTTTATCAACAGCATAATCCTCTCTCGACCCGCATAGTACAAACTCATGTTCAAGATTCAATTGCCGGAAAATGGCTCCATATAAACGCATAATACCACGATGGCTCGATATCTTTTTCTTAATTATCATTTCTATATCTTCCGCAGATTTATCATTACTGTATTCTGAAGTGCCGATATTTTTCTTCAGGTAATTTTCCACTGCAACAACAATTGACTGCTCGTTTGCAGTGATCTTCTGCCAATCATTTTTCTTAATTAATTCGTTGACTCTTTTTATATCCTTATCAGAATAAGTGCCATAAATGCTATAGGCCCGTTTTGCCAGTTCATTCCAGGTAAACAAACGTTCCGTTTTACTGCGTGAAACATTATAGGAAAGTTTGTATTCAATCCGCTTAAGGTGAGCGTTGTAAACAGCATATTTTTCTTTCTCCGCTCCGGGGATATCTTCCTGCTTTAAAAGAATCATACGTTTTGTATTGAACATAGTATCTATGGCTGCATTTACCTGGTTATATCCCTTAGTTTCAAAGATCAGCCTTTCGGGAGACAGGATAGCCACTTCGGCTTCCAGTACCGGAAACCCTGTTTGAATTATTTCGCGGCCAAAAAAAGATCCGTCTATTCTATAGGTATAATAAAACTCTACATCACAACCCTTTTCCAGTGCCTCCATGGCAAAGATCTTATACAACTGGTCATCTTCTTTCAGGTCTCGGATATTTTTACTATCGACAGTAATAACTTTTCCATTCGGAAGAATGGTACGGGCTTTAATATCAACGATATCATTGTTTGAGTTAACCGGCAGATAAATTTTGTTGAATTGTTCAATGCCATTATCATCAATAATATGTATACGCCTATGTAAGGTCCGGTAGGCAGCCAGCTCTTGTGCATCATCAATGTATTCAATGCGGCGTTTATCCAGTAGTATTACAGCCGATTCTTTGTTATACTTAGCGGGAATCCGTTGAACAGTAGCGCTACCGGTCCAGTTTTCACGCTCAATGGAGGGCGCATTTTGGGAATAAACCGTTAACTGGATAAGTAGCAGTAAAAAGGTTACTAATTTTTTTAGTTCAGTCAACATATATTCCTAAATTTTTGAAATACTGATAGATTCTTTGTATTGCGGGAAAAGATGTTCTAAAACCTCGTTCCAATCCTTGAATTGGTCAGGCTGTAGGAGCAAATGATCGTTATAAAATTCCTGGCTTAGAATAAGTGTGTTGTTTTTCTGTTCATACTTCAACTCAAAGCCCCAGCTTTTATTCTGAAAAGATTTTCCCTTTGGAAGGTAGGACACCTTGTAGCCTTCCGGAATAGTCAGCACAGTAACAAACCGCTTAATATACCGGAAATCAAATTCCATTGGGATGCCGCGTTTAGGATAGTCAATCTCCTGGTGCTCAAACAGTTTTACCAGATTCAGGTTAATATACCATTCATCAGCTAATTTTCTGGCATAGTTGTCGAGCTCAAAACTGCCACTAAGAGTAACCCGTTCATTCCCTGTATCATTATTGATCTGGAAATTGGAAAGTCGGAATTTGTTAGAACCACGTTTAAAATAGTTCCGCATAAATTCTTCCTTTTCTTTTTCGCTGTGGTAATTTAAAATATTGCGTGTATTCATTGAAAAATAGCCGCTTAATTGCTGTTTAATGGAACCTTGAATTCCTTTATCAGTAAACTGAAGAAAACAGGTATCAACAAGCGTACTTACCGGTTTTGGGGGAGACGGTACGGTTACGATCTTATACTGCTCTGGCCCCAGGGCTATCATTGCTTCTTTGCCCTGAATATGGGAAGAGGGTATTCCAAAAAAACAGGTGGCATCTGTACCGTCTAAAAAAATGAATTCATCCTCTTTTAGCTGTATGGCACAGATCATATGGTTGGCGACGATGGGCAATGGTGTTTTCCGGTAGGTATAGGGTAGAGATCGTGTACCAATCCAGGTATAATAGGCAGGAATATCCGCTGCATTCAGCATCACGGTAAGGATGCTGCTCATATCCTTACAATCACCAAAACGCCTAGCGCAAACAAGGTTAGCGTCACGAGGTATAAACCCTTCCATACCCGCCTCAAAAGCAATGTATTTAATCTGCTCCTGTACCCATCGATAAATGCGCCGGGCTTTGGCCTCTTTGGTAGATGCTCCCTGTATAAGAGAATCTACCAGTTTTCTGAGTTCGGGCCCAATTTCCTTATTGATATCCTTAATAAAGCTAAAATTAAGTTTGTATAATGCATTGGTATCAGCCAGGTAAGCAATTTCATTTCCTTTAGAATTCTTGTATTTCTCTATATAAAAGAGCACGTGGGGTGAATAATACGAAGCACCAGGAGCATCTGCATACTGCTGCACCGGGTCAAGGTCTTTTACCTGGAATTTATAGGTGATCTCATTGCCGCGTTTTGATTCAGTAAATACAATTTTATCTGTATTAAGACCCTGCAATTGAAATTTAACCGACATGTCTTTGGGGAAACTAACCATCATTTCATTGAGCACAACAGGTATTCTACGACCAAAATAGTGGGGAGATAGCAGGTAGGGCTTTTTATGGATAATTTTTTGGTTCAGCACACCAATGGCACCCGTTCCGATTGCAGGAAAATCAAAAACAGTTTCCTTAACATCATCGTAAAAGACACTGCTTGACCGGGCGTCACCCGTTCTGAAGTTAGTTACCCTAATTTTCTTCTTGTCGGCTGTTTGGGTATAAGCGGCATATTCAACAACATCATGAAAACCACTTTGCGTAAAACCATAGCGGCTCATGTAGGTAGCAGCGGTGGTAGATAGGTACATTAGTTGCTCATTTTCCCTGCTTTCTACAAAAGGCTCATCGTCTTTGATCGTTATTCGGTATTGTGTGCTACTATTTAAAACAACGGCTTCATGCCCCGGATACCGGCTTCTTAATTCTTCTGGCTTTTGCGCAAACGTATTTGCGGGAAACCAGTATACGGTTAGGCAACCCAATACTATTGTAATTACTTGTTTCATTTCACCTCCAATAATAATCCGTAATAATACAACCTACTCTGTTTCAGTTTCCCGGCATCGTCGTAAAATCTTACTTCACCATGCAGATCGTCGTCGTAATAATTGCCTTCCTCCTTTAGTATTCCCTTGCTGTTGTATTCTTTGTAAGACCCGTGCAAATTGTTTTGCACATAATTGTACTGACTCCGTATTTTTCCATCTTCAAAATACTTAGTAGAAAGGCCTTCTGTTTCGCCGAATACCTCCTTGTCTGTAAGCATGATTTTACCGTTGGGGTGATATAACGTATACGCGCCGTTCAATTTACCATCTACATATACCATGGAGGCAGAAGGATGGCCATTTTGGTAGAAAGCGTTCAGTGTACCATTTCCTAAGGTAAGTGGAATTTCAGGCAAAAGTTGTCCATTCTTATCCAAATAACTATAACCGGTTTTTACACCCTCTTTGTATCGAAGCTGGTACATCAGGCTGCCGTCTTCGGCATAGCGCTTATAGAGGCCGTGCCGATCATTATTCTTCATTTCTATTTCTGTATCTAACTTGCCATTTGCATGATAATACAGGGTTTTACCCTCCAGTTTATCCGATTTATAGGTTTCAATGGAATAAAGTTTACCCTCAGCAGTATAGAACTTCCAGGTTCCAACTTTCTCATTCATGAAATAATTACCTTCAACACGCAGCTTTCCTCCATAACTGTAGGCAGTATAATTACTGTCTAGTAATCCATGTTTATAGAATTGCTGGATTTTCAAGGAACCATCCGGATAATATGCTTTATAAGGGCCATTGATTTCATGGTTTACATAAACACATTCACTGGATAACTTACCATTTGGATAACGGGAAATAAATTTACCGTTGCCATTTTCCAGCTTTACCGTATTAATAACAACTCCAGTTGTATCATATTCTGTCATTGATACCAACTGATCTTTATGAAAGAGATAGGTAGTGTTAATCCGTCCATTTGGCCAATAATCGTTTTTAAGGCCATTGCGCTCATTATTCAGGTAAGCCGATTTGGACAGTAGCTTACCGTGCTTGTTATAGTTCAGCCAGGTACCTTGCAACATATCAGCTTCGTACCAGCCCTCTTCCCGAATTCCCCCGGCAGAATACCAGGAACTGTAATACCCGTTTCTGGAGTTGTTAACATAGTCAACTTCATAGCTTTTATTGGCGCTTTCATGGTAAGCGGTAGTAGGGCCGTTCAATTCGCCTTGTGTATAGGTTTCTATCAGTCGTTCTTTGCCAGACCCAAAATAATAGCGCTTGGTTCCGTGCACCTGGCCTTTTTCTCCATACGGAACAAGGGCTTGCCGGGCACCTTCCGGACCATAAGTAAGCAAATCAAGCCGGCCTTTTTTTAACTCCGAAATACTGATCTGTTTGCCGGTTTTGTCAAAATAGCGGCCGGATTTCAATCTGTCATTATCGAAACTAAGGGTAGAAAATAGTTTTTCATCCTCATCGAAATAATTCACATCACCGGTAGTTTTTCCATTTTTATTCAGGTAACGATAGGCCAGTTTTCCGTTTTCATGATAAGAAACATATTCCCCTTCCAGAACACCTTTATCGTACTGTTCAATAGATTGCAATTGTCCGTTTTCATAATATCTTTTAAGTGTTCCTACCAGTTTTCCAAGCGCATAGCTACCTTCAGCAACCAGTACACCCTCGCTATTCCAGCTTTTGAAGTTGCCGTTTAATTCATTATCAGAATAAGCCCCCTCCGTTTCGACACGACCATTCAGATGAAATGTTTTAGCAGATCCCTGCCGCTTTCCGTTTACGTAGGATTCTTCCAATTGAATCGGACCTGCTCTATAAAACGACTTTTTTATACCATGTAGTTTTCCATTGCTATAAGGCTCCAGGGTTTTGGTTACACCATTGGAATAATAGCTGGTGTACATACCCTCTGCTTCCCCGTTTTTATAGGGAGCAATGGATTCAAGGGCTCCTGATTCAGCATAATAGGTTTGAATTCCATCCTGCTTACCATTCTGGTAAAACTCGATAGCTTTTTGTTTCCCGTTGAAATAATAATAGGAAAACTTACCGTCTCTTTCGCCTTTATCGGTAAACTGGCCTTCCGATTTTTTATTTCCACTCGTATAATAAAATATCCAGGGACCGGTAGGCAATGATTTATCTTTAACAACACCTTTTCCGTATAATCCTTCATCTGTAAACTGATAGCAGGCATAATCATAACTACGCTTCGTAAACTGAATTTCGCGGGAAGCCCTGATAAGATGCAGGTATTGAATAATATCTGTCTTCAAAACATCGATATCCTTTTTTTTCCTTCTGTTAAACTCCTGTATAGCGGGCAGATTAACATTAGAAAAAATATGGTTTACAAAATATTCAAATTTTTTATCCGTATATATTTTCTTATAGAGCGGTACATAGTACTGCATATAATAATCCCGGTCGTTTTCATCAAACGCAAGTTTTTCAAAAACTACCTGTATTTGCCGAGAAATAAAATCATCCAGCCCAATAATTATCTTATAGTTTTTATCAAGGGCAATTTTAGAGAGTAGAATTTGCTCCACCAATTGAAAATTACCGGAAGGTTGTTCGGTTCGATCGGCATGTAGTTTGGTAATTTCATCGGTACTTTTTGCTATTTCGCTAAGAATATTAATGGCATTTTTCGAAAAATTGTTACTCGGTTCAACCGTTAGGCTGGCGAGCATACATAAAAACCCCGGTAACACTTTGCCCTGGTTAAGGGCCGCCAGCCCGAGCTTGAGATGTACACTGGCAGAATAGGGGTTTATTAGGGCTGCTTTTTGTAATACCTCTTCGGCTTCGCGGTATCTTTTCATCCTGATCAATGTTGTACCCTTGTTTATGTAAAGGTTGGTATAGGCCGGATATACCTGCATAGCCGAATCAAAAATATGCAAGGCCTTATCTGGCTGGTTACTATAGTCATACAAGGCTCCGTAAAGTGCAAGGAATTCCGGGTCGCGTTCCGGGTTTGATCGGTCGGTTAGTCCCTTTTCGCAATAGCTTAATCCACGGCTATACTGGCTATCGGCAGTACAGGTCAGGGCGCTTTCATAGAGGGCTAATACATAATTGGTATCTCCTACCGGAACTTTCTCAAATTCCCGGAGGGCCTCCTTGAAATTACCGTTGTCATACAATTTAATGCCGGCTTGAATGATTTCACCGGAATTGAGGCGTTCAGCTTTTTGTTGGGAAAACGATAGGAGAAAACACGTACAAAGTACGATAGATAAGGTTATTCGATGCATCATTACTACTACGGTCTTTGGTGAAAGTTAGGCGTAATCGGTTTAGAACGATCATTTTTAAGTATTAGTATGCAGGCAATGGCATGCCCAGTTTTTTTAATAATTTTTAATCTCCTTATAATATACATAGGCTTCCAACAGAGCTACCAAAGCTTTGAAATGCTTGCCGGATGCCTTTCTGCTTTAGTATAGGTCTGTTCAAATGCTGTTTATGTATTGGAACATAGCTGAACCCTGGGCCCTAAAATAGGTATCAATATCGTAGTTTTAAGGATGCTTTTACACAGCGGATACCCCTGATTTAAGCGAGACTCCTACCAGTTCAAAAAAAACCAACATGAGCAAACTAGCTGCCAGTAAATTATTTTTCCTGATTTTGACCAGCTTTACCATGGCATTTGGACAGGATACCGTTACTGCCAAGCAGGTATATTTAATGGAGGATAGCGTATTGATTCCGACCCGGAGCGGAATTCCTCTATCAGCCATCATTGTGCGAAAAAAAGCTGATAAAACACCCCTGCCGGCCCTGCTTTTTTATACCACCTATTACCAGGGAGCAGGGGATGCTATATTCGGTAAGCGATCTGCAGACAGAGAGTATGTAGGTATAGTGGCGTATGCCAGGGGTATCCGCACCAATCTTCAGTACTACCAGCCTTTTGAAAACGAAGGCACAGATATTTATGATATCATCGACTGGATCAGCAGGCAGCCCTGGTGTAATGGAGCTGTTGGGATGTTTGGCGGAAGTTATACAGGCTTTTCACAATGGGCTGCTGTTAAAAAACCCCACCCGGCTTTAAAAACCATTGTACCCCAGGTAGCAGTAATGCCCGGATTTGATTTTCCTATGGAAAACAATGTTCCCTTATCGCATATACTGAGCTGGAGCAACGACAATATATACAAGAATAAGCCACTACCGAGAGGTTTGCCTTTTGACTATTTTAATACAGGAATAGCTTACAATAAACTCGACAGTATGGCAGGCGTTGAAAATCCAATTTTTCAAAAATGGCTGGCTCATCCTGCCTACGATTCCTATTGGCAATCTAAAGTTCCAACTTCAGATGAATATGCTTTGATCAACCTGCCGATTTTATCAACAACCGGTTATTATGATGGTTCGCAGTTAAGTGCCCTGCAGTATTTCAAATGGCATACCAGGTATAACAAAAATGCCGATCATTATTTTGTAATTGGTCCGTATGACCACTGGGGCGGGCAGCGTAACCCAACTAAAAATTTGATGGGGTATGAAATAGACAGTGTAGCCTCCGTTAACATGATGAATTTAGCATATGACTGGCTTGACTATGTATTAAAAGGGAAGCCCAAGCCTGCTCTGCTGAAAGGTAAATTCAATTACCAGGTAATGGGAGCCAATGAATGGAGGCATGCTTCATCACTTGATCAGATCAGTTCGGACACTTTAACCTTCTACCTGAATAATACAAAACTGGATACCCGCAAACCCAGGAAGAAAAATTATCAGTTACAAGTGGTGGATTTTAAAGACAGAGAGCATCAAAACAATTATTTCACCCCTTCCATCGTATTTGACTCGCTTGATGTCAGCAATGGTCTAGTATTTACATCCGCGCCCTTTCAGCAAGAATTGATACTATCCGGATCATTTACCGGAAGCCTGTTAGCCACGATCAACAAAAAAGACATGGATGTTTCGATGGCATTGTATGAATGGAGGGCAGACGGCAGTTATTTCTTCCTGACCCGATACGTAGGCCGCGCCAGTTTCTCCAGGGATAACACCCGGCGACAACTCCTGGAACCATACAGGCAGGAAACCATTAATTTCGATCGCACCAGGTTTGTCAGCAAAAAAATCAATGCAGGCAGCAGATTGGTAGTTTTATTAAATATCAATAAACACCCTTTTGAAATGATCAACTACGGATCTGGCAAGCCCTGTGCAGAAGAAACAATCCATGATGCAGGTGAACCCTTGCAGATAAAATGGCACAATAAGAGTTTCATTAAAATTCCGGTTCTAAGGAACAGCAACCCATAAAATTTAAATCTTAACGATTCGAACGCAGCAGCAGCGAAGAATGCAGCAACAATGCAGGGATCGCCGCCAAACCTGCACGGTTCACGCCTGAGATTCAACACTTCACTCCCCTGTTAAAATCTTAACAATTGTTTTGGCTGTAATAGTTCAAACTCTTTGCTATGCTAAACAAAACCATTGTACAAACTGTCTGCAGGTGGGCCTTGCCATTACTTGCCATTTTATTTATTACCGGTTGTCAGAAAATGGGCCCTATTCCTCCACCCTGGAAGAACCAGGCCAAGAAAAAAACGATTTGGGAACTCGCGTCATCAGACGGGCGTTTTAGCCTGCTAAAAGCGGCTGTAGCACGTGCAGGCTTGGTACCTGCATTAAACGATAAAAAAGCCAGGTTAACGGTATTTGCACCAACGGATGATGCATTTAAAGCTGCCGGTTACAAAACAGTTGCCGATATTGCCAAAGCACCCGCAGATGCATTGAAATCGATTTTATTATACCATTTTATCAGTGATGAGCTGTTTGCAGCAGAGATACCGCAGGCAAGCAATACTCCGGTACGAAGTGAAAACGGCCAACCTTTGTATGTTACGCGTACCAATGCCGGTAATGTATTTATCAACGGTGTAAAAGTGATCATTGCCGATATTGATTGTTCCAATGGAGTAATCCATGTGGTAGACCGTGTATTAATTCCTGCCCCGGGTACAATCGTAGCGCTTGCAGCGGCTAATCCCAATCTGAGTTTGCTGGTTGCTGCCGTATTACGGGCCGGCGCCAGCGGTACAGATGTTGCGGCTATACTTGGCAGCGATGGTCCGTTTACGGTTTTCGCCCCCACCAACCAGGCTTTTGTAGCTGCAGGCTTACCCTCTGTGGAAGCTATTAATACTACTGATCCGTCCTTTTTGTTAAATATCCTGGCCTATCATGTACTTGTAGGAACGCGGGTCTTCAGTTCTGATCTTGTAAACGGGGCTAGTGTTGAAACCTTCCAGGGTGGCAGCTTAAAAATCAGCCTGGGATCCACCGCCACAGTAAAGGGGAATTCAAATACAGCTGCGTCGAAAATTATTCTAACCGACCTGGTAGCTACCAATGGGGTGGTGCATGTGATTGACCAGGTATTACTACCCTGATAGTACTTTATACAGTAAGCTACAACCACTCCATTCACTACTACTCATTCTCCTAAAACTTAGGCGAGTAGTTAATGAGTGGAGTGGTTGATGAGCTGCGGCCTAGCTCCGCCCCTATTAGTTACCAGTCATTTTTAGTTTTAGTTTCACCACCTGCACACCATCCGACAGGGAAGCTATTTTTTCCGGCAATAGCAGCTTTAGTTTTCCCTCCCCTGCCGGGGTGAATGAAATGGGCAAGGCCGTTTCCAGCATACTGCATGTTTCAATATCTTCCGCATTGAAGGGCAGTACCAACGCCGGGTTAGCTTGCGGACTTATCAGCGCTATATATATATTGTTTCCGGAGGCTGTTTTCTTTTCCGTAGCAACCACTCCTTTAGGCATCTCTTTATGAACCGGTACGGCCCCATAAATAGCTTCGCCGTTTGCAACCATCCAGCCGCCCATTTCCCGAAGCCGACGAATGGCCATTGGGGGAATTGTGCCGTCGGCTTTCGGGCCGATGTTCAGCAAATAGTTGCCGCCCTTTGACGTATTACTTACCAGGTAACCCATCATTTCACTGGCAGGTTTCCAATTATAGTCTTTGGCATGCCAGCCCCAGGACTCTACCATGGTAGCCGGAGTTTGCCAGGGACGCTGTTGCAACTCGTTGGGGTACGAGTTATCCATCATTTCCAGGAAATCGATGTCATTACCCGGGCTAAGCCAGGATATACGCCCGTTGATCAGGCAGTTCGGTGCCTGTTTACGTATTAAAGCAATCAACTCATCGCGTCGTTTATCGGATATAAACAGTTTTTCCTGCTCATCGCCCCAGGTATCGAACCAGAAAAGATCGGGGTGATAACGCTGAATCAGTTCACTAACCTGCGGAAGACATTTTTCTTTCCAGTATTTTTCAAAATCGGCCTCTTTTTTTTGAGGCAGCCAGGAGGGAACTGCTCCTCCCGGATGATCCCAATCTTCGCAATGCGAATAATAAAAACCAAACTTCAATCCATATTTTCGACAAGCTTTCGCCAAATCTCCCAATAAATCTTTTTTATAGGGTGTGCTGCCCAGATCATAGGTCGACACCTTGGAATCCCACAACGCAAACCCATCATGGTGCTTGGCCGTAATTACAAAATACCGCATACCGGCGTTTCTGGCTTCAAGTATCCAGGCATCGGCGTCAAACTCAACCGGGTTGAACTGTTTTACCAGTTTGCGATATTCCTCTTTTGGCACTTCCAGGCGCTGCTGTATCCACTCAGCATACCAGCTATTACCATTTTTTAAGCTGGTGTCGGGAAGGGTGTGCCCATTATAACTTCCGCCCAGAATACTATACAAACCCCAGTGTACAAACATGCCAAACCGGGCTTCCTTAAACCAATCCGCCCGTTGAGTGGAAGGGCTTTGTGCTTTCGACGATAGGGCACCCAAAAAACTGCAGCAAATAGCTATCAGAAACAGTTGCTTACCACTGTAGATTATTGCGCCTTTATTATTCATATTCATTTTATTTTACAGGATCAGGATATAGCCATGCCGCTTCGCTAAGATATACCTTAATTCCTACCACCGATAGCTGCCCTACTTCCTTGTACTACCAATTGAACGGAATCGTTGTTTTTTGCTACTACAAAAACGGCACGGTTGTTTTCTCCATGAATTTCCTGGATAGACCGAACATCTCCATCCAGCCAAAGCCCGGAATGAGAAGGATACACCGGTGCAAAATCAAGTTCTCCTTTACCCAGCAATAACCATCCAAAACCTGCATCCATTTTGCCCCATTGAACTCTCCAGGGATAATAGTTGCCACCCACCAAAAGATCGGGGATACCATCGGAATTAAAGTCTCTGCAAACAATTCCATTTACCGGCGAAAACTGAACTTCCACTGGTAAATTTTTCAGCCTAAAACCATTGCCGGTATTTTCAAATAATACAGAGCGTAATTCTTTTACCTCCAATTTATGTGCAGCACTCATTTGTTCGGAAGAAAGCAGGTCTTTTTGCTGTGCCTTTGCATAGGTTTCGTATCGTAAAAATTTCTTTTTTAAAGAGGGCAACTGATCTGTAATCTCATCAAGGGAGGCAACCGGAACCGAAATGCCCTGGTTATAATAAAAAAGCAGTGGATCAATTGAACCATTTTTATCAAAGTCGTCATAGACCAAACTCAGGGGGTGTTCGACAGTTGTTTTAAACTGGAAATTATACCCCTTGTTACCTGCCACCAGGTCAAGATCGCCATCCCTGTCTAAATCAACTGCTGCAATAGCGCTCCACCATCCGGCAGTTTCTGCAAGCCCTCTCTTTTTTGTAACATCCTGCAGGCTGCCCTTATTATTCTCAAAAGCCATAACCGGCATAAACTCACCGGCAAGTACCAGGTCTGGCCAGGAATCCTTATTTAAATCGCCCCACACGGCGCTGGTGATCATTCCCGGATTTCTAAGCAGTTTTTCCGGTTGTTCAGATGCATAGACAAAGGCTATTTTATTTCCTTTTGTTTCATTCCGAACCAGGTAGCTAACCGGTACAAGGGGATATTTTCCAGGAACTGTGCTTCCGGCAAAGAAAAAATCAGGATCTCCGTCCTTATCATAATCAGCCACGGCAATACTGGTACTCATTGAAGCAAGAACAGGCAGGGAATTAGTTGATTTTTCATACCGGCCTTTTCCATCGTTTACATATAAAATCGTTTGGTAGTGTGGAGCATTTTCAGCGGCTCCTTTACCCATTCCGCTAACCAGTAGATCGGCATCTCCATCAGTATCCACGTCTATAAATACCATGGCCCCATATCGGCTAAAGCCGTCACTAACCCAGGGCTGCGATTCTGAAAGAGTAAATTTAAAATTAGTACGCTGCAAAAAAAGTTGTCCCGGCTGAAGATCGTTGCCGCCAACAAAAATATCTTCCAACCCATCTCCATTAATATCAGCTTTTGCCAAAAAAGGACCCGGACGCGAGACCTGATAAGGAAGCAACACCTGCTTTTTAAAATCTACTAATTGAACGTTTTCTTTGTGAACAAAATTGAGACCTGCTTCCTTTGTAATATCAACAAATAAAGCTGCCGCATCTTCCCTGTGAATAGGATCCTGTAACCGGGTATTGGTGTAATCAATAAGCAGGGTGGTATCCGCTTTTACTTTATTGAGAAGTGTTAGTTTATTATCTGGCCACTGAATTTCAATTTTATCAATAACGGAATCATTTCCTATGCCAAAATGCAATACCGGCTCCATGGAAGAAAGATACCCCTGTACCGGGTACAATTCACGATACTGAGTAGAACTGCCAATGGTCAATTTTGCTTTGGTTCCAATACCAAAACTATTACCAGCTGTACCTTTGAATCTAAGCTTAATGAAATGATGCTTGCTTTTTTGATCGGCGTTGTTTTTGTAAACGCCTGCTTGCTGGTTGATATTATTGACAATCAAATCCATATCCCCATCATTATCCAGGTCACCAAAAGCGGCTCCATTTGAAATAGTGGGCATTTCAACACCCCATTCTGTTGACTTATCCTCAAACGACAGGTTTCCCTTATTTGAATACAGGTAGTTATGAATCCTGGTTGATTTTAACTGTTT
The DNA here is from genome assembly GCF_001601815.1 of Flavihumibacter sp. CACIAM 22H1. Lineage (GTDB taxonomy): Bacteria > Bacteroidota > Bacteroidia > Chitinophagales > Chitinophagaceae > Flavihumibacter. The sequence continues at coordinate 20,528 of NZ_LUKG01000004.1, read as the reverse complement.
GACCAGTTCCCAGGTTTTGAGTTTTATTCCTTCTCTTCTTGCCTTTGCATCGGCCTCTGCGTAGGTGTATTTGAGGAAATCCATATTGGTAAAATCACGCAGGTACCCGTTTGTTATGAAAATATCCTTCCAGCCATTATTATCAAAATCTACCAGGAGCGGCGACCAGCTCCAGTCGGTAGTGGAGATTCCGGTTAATTGCCCGATTTCGCTGAAGCGGGGAAACCCATGGGGATCATTCCCCTGGTTCAGCTGTAACATATTTCTCATATTCTGATGGTGAAAACCACTGTCCACCAACAGGGTGTAATAGTCATATCCATCCGGACCTTTTAATAATTTTTGGCGGTAATTATCCTCTGGCAGCATATCCAGTGTTATTAAATCAAGCAGGTTATCGTTGTTGAGGTCTTCCATACCGCATCCCATCGAAAACTGCGAGATATGTCCAAAGCTTTCTTTAGTAACTTCCCGAAAGCTACCATCCCCGTTGTTTAAATACAGGTAATCCTGTTCATTATAATCGTTTGTAACGTAGATATCGGGCCAGCCATCAGCATTTATATCACCGGTAGCAACACCCAGTCCAAAATTTGCACCACCGCCAAAAATTCCGGCCTCTTCACTTATATCTATAAATTTTCCTTTATCATTTCTATACAGCCTGTTGCCAAACTTAGGATGCCGGAGGGTGCGTAATTTTTTAGAATTGAAAAACACATTGTAAAACATATCAGCATGGTTAACCAGGAATGCATCCAGGTCACCATCTCTGTCCATATCAAAAAATGCGCACTGGGTGGAAAAACTTCCAGGAGCATCGAGCCCGTATTCCGCGGCCTTTTCTGAAAATACAGGAATGCCATTTTTGCTGCCTGTATTGATATACAATTCATTCTTTCTTTCCAGATCCGTACCTGGTCCGGAATAACAAACATACAGATCCAGTAATCCATCGGAATTGATATCAACCATGGACACACCGGTTTTCCACTTATTCCTTCCTGCTACGCCTGCCTTTCCGGTGATATCTTCAAACTTAAGCTCGCCCTTATTAAGAAATAATTTATTGGGCACCATATTTCCGATTAAGAAAATATCCTGGAGACCATCCTGGTTTATATCACCAATAGCAACGCCGCCTCCATTATACAAATATTCATAGGTCATAATATTCAAGGAGTCATTTTCTGAAACCTCGTTCACAAAATCAATACCGCTAGCGGAGGCTGGAAGTTCCAACAACATTGTTTCATGCTTGCGGTGGTTACAGGAAAGCATGCCAACCAATAGTGCCATTGAAAGAAGTCTGGGGTGAAAATGCATAAATGAACAATTAGATGGATTGGTCAAAAAAGACAAGTAAAACAGGACATACTGAAATCAGCTGTCCTGTTTTACCAAATCTTTCCCGAAATATTTTACCAGCCCGGATTTTGCGATAGGTTCGGATTCTTATCTCGTTCAGATTGTGGTATCGGAAATAAATAATGTTTGGAAGGATCAAAAAAACGATCTTCCCATTTATAGGGCGTGTATTTAAGTACACCGGCAATCTCTTCTATTTTCATTCCCCATACAGCTTCGTTTTCTGTAACCTCTGCCACTTTCCACCGGCGTACATCCCAGAAACGATGTTCTTCAAATGCCAATTCCACTCTTCTTTCTTTCATATACCGATCCCATGTAAGATCACTGGTCTGAAGCGCTGGCATTTCGGCTCTTTCTCTTAGTTTGTTTACCCAAATAACGGCTTCTTCGGGGTTGTTAAGCTTTAGTTGCGCTTCCGCATAATTCAGGTAAACTTCTGCAAGACGAATCAATATCCAGTGAGCTTTCCCACAAACTGCATTCGGATCAAGAACAGACTCGTCCATGAATTTGCGAAGATAGTAGCCTGTTTTTGTTGCGTCTCCATTGCCATTGGGCTTGTTTACGCCATTTTCTTTTGTATCAATTATGGCTGCTTTCCAGGTTGATCCATTGTGCAGAATGGAATAATCGAACCTGGGATCCCTGTCTGCGAATGGATTCTGGGGATTATAACCCGAGGCTGGATCTGTGATCGGTTTTCCACTTGTTTTCATGTCGTAGGCATCTACAAGATTCTGGGTAGGACAGGTACCCCCCCAACCTCCATAACTTCCTCCGACAGGTGCGTTAAAAAGATCCTGGTATCCCGAACAGTTTTTTGCCAGCAATTGCTTATCAAAAATAATTTCACTGTTATTATTATCCAGGAAAATTTTATCATAAGGCGCATGCAGGTCGTAACCGGCAGCAATTGCTTCGTCAATGGCCAGTTTTGAAGCAGTGGCTGATTCCTGATTTTTACCCGCATATAAAAGTGTTCTTCCTTTTAAAGACAGTGCAGCTACCCGGGAAGCTCGTCCTATATCGTTGCCGCTGTATTTTGCAGGAAGATTTTCTGCTGCCTTGTCTAAATCCCCCAGGATGAAATCAACCACCTCATCTGCACTGGCCCTGTCCTGTAAAAAATCATCTTCCAGGGTTAAAACGGTTGAAATCAGGGGTACTCCGCCAAATCGCTTATACAATTCAAAATAATAAAAGGCCCTTAGAAAATGTACTTCTCCTTTTAGTCTTGTAATAAGGGCATCATCTCCGGTTACATTATCAATATTAGCAAAGAAAACATTGCAATTGGTGATTTGCCGGTAACTGGAACTCCAATCGCTATTAGGCGTATTGGTCGGATCATAATCTCCCCTGTTAAACATGTGAGAAGCCGTCCAGGCATAGGAATTTTCTGCATCGCCCGAACCCGACTCAAACATATACCATCCCCGTTCAAACCCATTGGGTAAACCGGCATAAATACTGTTTACAAATAAGGTGGTATTTTCCGGGGTAGCAAAAACATCTTTGTCAGAAACAGCGTCGAGAGGGGCTTTGTCTAAAATTTCTTTGCCGCAGGAAACCGTTGTAAGCATAGCAATCAACGGTATTATATATAAGCTTAGTTTTTTCATGTCTGGCTGGTTTAAAATTGCAGGTTGATTCCGAGATTCACTACTTTTTGCTGGGGATAGGTCCATCCTCTTCCGTTCGGATATTCCGGATCAAACGTTTTGATCTGGTCGATAGTGAAAAGATTCAGCCCATTGGCAAAAATCCGTAGTCCGGTTATTGACCATTTATTGATTAATGTGGCCGGGAAATTATAGCCGATTTCCAGGTTTTTCAACCGCAGGTAATTGGCATTCTTCAGCCAAAAAGTAGATCGTTGCGTATTATTGGAAGAAGCCAGGAACAGTCTTGGGTATTTGGCGGAGGTATTATCCGGTGTCCATGAATTACCCACCCAGGACTGTAGCAGGTTTCCTCCGTTAAAAAAGGGAAAGGCGGCTTCTTCGCTCAGGTATAAATTACTATTCAACGCACCCTGGAAAAGCAGGCTGATATCAAATCCTTTATAATCAGCACCCAGTGAAAAGCCGTAGGTAGTCCAGGGATCCTGGGTTTTATCAATAACGATCCTATCCTGTCCGTTTATCTGCCCATCGTTGTTGATATCCCTGTATTTAATATCGCCCGGTTGAAGGTTACCAAACTGAGTGGGGCTTTTTTCGATTTCTTCTTCTGACTGGAATAAACCAATAGCATCGTAATACAAACCTGAACCAACCGGATGCCCGGTAGCTTTCTGGTACTCCGGCACATTGGGAGATTCTGCCCGGTAATCAATTTTACTTTTTGCAAATGCTATATTCCCTGAAATAAAATAATTCAGTTTCCCGATATGATCGCGGTAAGCCAATTCCACTTCAAAACCCCGGGTGGAAACTTTTGAAAGGTTTTCTCTTGGTAAAATTATCCCGGTATAATCAGGTACCTGCAGTACCCTTGTATCCAGGATATCCCTGGTTTTTTTAATGAAATAATCGAAGGTGAGACTTAGTTTGTTATTAAGTCCAACCGCATCAAATCCAACGTTATAGGTTTCTGCTTTTTCCCAGGTAATATCAGGATTGGCTACCACATTCGGTACAATGGTAGCCACTGGTGCATCATTCAATACATAACCTCCCGGATTGAAATTATACAGGGAGAGGTATTGAAAACGAATGATTTTATTATCGGCATCGCCAGAGAATAAAACATCGTTTCCGCGAAGGCTCCAGGAGCCCCGGAGTTTGAGGTTATCGATAAAAGAAGGTTTAAACCAGCGTTCCTTTGATAGTACCCAGCCAACAGAAGCGGCGGGGAAATATCCCAAGCGGCTATGTTCCGGAAAATTGGCAGATTTATCGGCTCTTAATGCCAGCTCTACCAGGTACTTATCTTCATAGCCATAATTTACCCTTCCAAACCAGGATTTTCTGCCATATTCTCTGGAATTACCTCCGTTCGTCAGGTTCTCATCTATATTGCCCAGATTCATGTAAGGCAAAGAGATTGCATAGTTACGCCTGAAGCCGTTTAAGGAGCTGGCAAAATAATCTTCAAATTCATACAATACCACGGCAGAAATATCATGGTTGCCGAAAGACCGTAGATAATCCAGTGTTAAGCGGCCATAACTGTTGCGGTCGTCCTGGTAGTATTCCGATAAAGAAGGGCTTTGTCCATTTGCCTGTTTTTGTTCGAATTCTCCACTGGTGGTATTTAACCTGTAGTACTTATAGGGAGTTGACCAGCTTTTACTATGCCGGTAACTTTTATCAAAGGCAAATAATCCTTCAAGAGAAAGTCCTTTTGTAATAAATGGCAGTTGGTGACGTAAGGTTAGCCTGGTTTGAAGCACATTGTTTTTATCGTCGGTAAAACCTGAGGCGTTAGAGGATTCAATGATCGGATTCTGACCGGCATTATTATAGGCACCGGCTAACAAACCATTTGAATAACGCGCTGGCCAGATGGCACCTGGCCGCAGTATATGACTGAATATAGTACCTGCGCCAACACCCGGGTAATTTCTATTTTCCTGCCTGCCCTGCAGGTCAAGAGAACCAGTGAAATTAGCGTTGATCTGGAAATCAACATTGGAGGTAAAATTATAACGCTTAAAGCTGGTTGCATTGCCTTTCCAGATTCCGTCCTGGTCAAAATATCCGGCAGATGCAAAAAAACGAACCTGCTTGGTACCACCGCGCATGGTTAGGGTATGTTGGGTTTGCGGAGACGAGGGGCGCAAACTTTCTTTGATCCAGTTGGTGTTGGGGTAGCGATCTCTGTCGGAGCCATCGAGGTATTTCTGAATGGCTTCTTCAGAAAATATGGGGGTAGCATTGGGGTTGTCGTTTTTTTGCGCCTGGTTATAGAGGCGGGCAAAATCATAGGAATTCACATACTCCGGAAGCCGGGTTGGAATCTGTAATCCATAACTACCGGTATAACCAAAACTTGTTTTTCCTGAAACCCCTCTGCGGGTAGTTACGAGAATTACGCCATTTGCCGATCTTGCTCCATAGGCAGCAGCGGCGGCATCTTTAAGAATAGAAATGCTTTCTACATCGTTGGGGTTAATCTGGCTTAAACTTCTTCCGGGAATACCATCCACGATTACAAGCGGACTATTATCACCCAAGGTACTTACGCCTCTTACCCGCAGACCTGCCCCGTCGTAACCCGGCTCACCACTTCTTTGTGTGGCTACCAGCCCGGGTAAACGACCGGCCAGGGAATTGCTTAGGTTGGTAGCCGGACTCTGCCTTAAGGTACTACCGGAAACAGTGGCCACCGACCCGGTTACGGAAATTTTCTTTTGACGGCCATAAGCTACCACTACAATTTCTTCCTGCTCCGATTCAATGGCTTTTAAGGTTAAACTTACCGGCATATCTCCCTGCACCGTAAATTCCTGGGTTTGCATTCCGACATAGGAAAAGATCAGCACCTTTGGTGTGCCGGCCGGAATAGCAATCCGGAAAAACCCATCCTGGTTGGTGGAAGTACCTATTTGTGTGCCTTTAACAACAACGGATACACCGGTTAGTGCCTGCCCGTTTTCACCTACTACTTTACCAATAACGGTATCCGCAAGCAGCTTACTATATGCTTCACGAATCAGTTCGGGGATATCCGTTTTTTCACGGACAGATTTTAATACGATGGTATTGTGAAGTATTTTAAACTCAATGGGCTGCCCTTTTAAACTTAGTTCGAGGGCCGTAGGCAGATCTGTGTCCTTTATTGACAAGGAAACCAATTGCGTACCCTTTAACAGGTCGGGATTGTACAATACATCAAATCCGGTCTGTACTTTGATCATTTGCAATACCTTATCCAGTTTAAGGTTTCTGCCGGAGAGGGTGACTTTTTGGGAGAATGACTTCGCCTGCAGATGCAGGCAAGCTACTAACAGAAACACAGTCAATTTCATATAAAGCAGCGTTTTGGATGGCAAACAATTTCCAATTCGGAAAGTATTGACCTTTACGAATTCGTTCATACTTTTGTAAAGTTTTGGTTAACAAATAAATATTCTCTGTTTGAGCTGGGAATACCCTTGTTGCCGGAACAATCATAGAATCCTGCCCCCGCAGGATTCTTTTTTTATCCGAACATGTTTATTTCTCGTTTTTATTTTCCTGTCATTAACTAATGGGGTTTGATGAATAAATAATATAGGGTAGCAACCAGTTATTTTCTATGTTGCACCAATAGTTTGTTATCCTCGATCGTTAGCTTAATACGCCCGTCCAGCTCCAGCAACTCTATTAATTCCTTTATCTGGTCTTTCTTGGATATGCTACCGGAAAAATGAATATCAGAAAGATCATCTTTATACACTATTTCAAGATTGTACCACCTGGCAACCTGCCTTAAAATCGATTGAATTTCAGCATCCTTAAATACAAATTTTCCGGTTTTCCAGGCCAGCACTTCATCCAGGTCGGGTTTTACCAGGTCAAATGAACCCGACTCTCTGGAGAAGGAAACCTGTTGTCCGGGATTCATATTTATAGCCGATTTACCGGAACGAACTTTTACCGAACCTTCAACCAGGGTTGTTTTAACTGCGTTTTCATTTTCATACGCATTGATGTTAAAACTGGTGCCAAATACTTCCACCACCTGTTCTCCAGCTTCTACCACAAAGGACTGCCGTTTGCCGGTTTTAGTATGCTTGGCCTTTCTGACCTGGAAAAAAACTTCTCCGGTAATGCTAACCTTTCTTTGCAGTTCATTAAAAGCAGTCGGAAATTTTATGGAGGAAGCAGCATTCAGCCAGGCAATAGAGCCATCCGGCAGTATTACCTGGTATTGTCCTCCATTGGGTGTAATAAGGGTATGAATTTCGCCAGCGCCTTCCTTATTGACCGGAAAATTTAGGTAGGATACCGTTCCTGCCCCAAGATCAATAAAAGGAAATTGCTTGTTCTGCCCAGCGCTGTACGACAAACTATCCAGAACCAGTTTTTCCCCGTTGGCAAGTTCTAGTACCGCCCTGTTTCTGCCCGGTGAAATTACCTGGCTCAGTGGTGCAGCTATTTTGGGTTGAGCGGAGTTATTTGTTTGGCTGAAGAACCAGGCCAGGCCACCAAAAAAAAGCAAGAAAACAGCAGCCGCAATCCACCTGTACGCCGAGATGCTAATAAGCCGGCTACCTTGTTTTGGGTTCATGGGCAGGTCGGCTACCGGAGACGAATTGTCTCTTATTAAATTCAGAATGGCAGTAGTATCCACCTTTTCTGCCTGCAGTATATCATTCGTAAGATTTTCCCGATCCGCAAGCAACTTAAGCACTTCCTGCTCCAAACCCAAGTGCTGAAGCAATTCTACCAACTCTTTGTTATCTTCTAACGGCAATCCCGAGATTAATTGATGCCGGATCAAATCCGCCACATTCAATAATTGGTCCAATCGTTTTTCGCCCATCTGGTGTTACTTTATTGTTAAAACACCGTGGATCGGACTTTGTACTATAAATTTTCAACCTTTTTTTCTAGAGGGCCAGCAATAGTATAACAAGGGTAAGTTCCATCGGGAATTTTTTCCTGATGGCTTTTCTCAGAAAGGATAAGGCTGCTGCTTTTTGATTCCGAACCGTTTGATTGGACAATTGCAGGTAGCTGGCAATTTCGTCGTTGGTCATTCTTTGTAAATAAGCGAGTACGAAGATCTGGCGTTGCTTTGGAGAAAGCTGGTCAATTTCTTTCCGAATTTCTACCAACACATCCGCATATATCAAATGCGCATCCATTTGTTCCTGCGTAAGGTACTGATTTGAAAACAGCTGATTTCTTTCTTTTTCTCTCCGCTTACTTCTAATAACGTTTAAACATTTATTTCGGGTGGTAACATATAAATACTCCTTCAATTGCTTAACCTCTTTAAAAGTTCGGTTTTGCTGCCACAGAATGGTAAAAACCTCCATTACAGTGTCTTCGGCAGCGGCGCTATCGTTTAAAATTTTATTGGCGAACCGGAGGAGAGCAGGATAATACATACGGATCAGCTGCTGCCAGGCAACAGGATCGTTTGTTTTTATCAAACTCAGGTACTCGCTGTTTGTTTCAGTTTCCATCATGTTCCGATAAATCAATTGAGTACGGTAAATCAATCCAGTGATCCAAGGTTAACAGCAGGTTGCTGCCCGGGCGCTGTTGTAGAAAACCCGGTAAAAAGTGGCGTTCGATCATTAAAAAAACCACCATTCTGCAGAAAAAAACCTTGTTCTTCAAGGCCTCCCTTATAGTCTAACCGGTATCCTTTGCGGGCGGTATTGTCGCCGGTGAAGGTAGCTTTGGTGATTTTTTTCCAATTGCCTCCTACAGTACGCACCCATTGATTGTGGTATACGGCTTTCCGCGTAATAGCCCCTGTTAACGGGTCAAAATTTTCAAGAAAGGAATGGATACGTTTTAAATAAGTAGTAGTGGCGGGTCGGTTAAAGCTTGCGATCAGTTTCCAGGTCTTATGCTCAGGTATATAAAAATACGCCGTATAATTAGTATAGCCATCCGCAACAGGCCTGGCTCTTACTAAAAACTTATAGGAAGTACCGGCTTTCCAGTTATACCTGAAAAAGCTTTGTCCGCCGGAACCCTCATTCCCGAATTCGCCGGTAGTAACACCCGGCCCTTTTTTAACCAGAATAATTTTCTGGTTGTCTGGTATTTGTTTGGGATCGTCTGTTTGAAAGGGGCTCCATACGGAAAACAAAACACGGCGTTCCGTGGGGGAGTTAACCTGTATGCCAAAATATCCTTCAGCAAAGCCATTAGCCATAAAATAGGAGCCAACCGGGTCATATCCTTCGGGCACTGTTATTTCGTTGTAAAACCATTCAATGTCCTCCGGAATTATTGAAACATCATAATTCAAATGAACGGAAGGCCCTCTCCTGCCCCAGTAATAAAAATTTCCTTCATTATTCGGTACCAGCCCCGTAGCTTCTGTTACGGCGGTTCCGGATAATTCAAATGTTTCCAGGCGGGCAAACTCCGCACCGGTTTTGGATCTGCCCTGAAGATCAATTTTCAAATACCCAGAATCTTTCACTGTAAACACACCCAGCACATAGCTGCCGCCCCATCCTTTAACAGTGGTTAATACGGTTTCTCCATTTACGGAACACTGTAGCTGGGAAACCCCCTCCGGTACATCGATTTTAGCTTTAATGCTAAGCAGCCCCGGTTGAGTGAGGTATACAAAAGTACTGAAAACGGCATCCTTTTGCCGCCAGTTCATCCAGCCGGCATTTGTTACCTGTTCAGAACCGGTACCTTTTGTAAGCCAGGAATTACCTCCCAGCGGCAGAACTAGTTTTTTTTCCTGACCATACAGGTCGGGCATTACCAGTACGATAAAACCACAGAAAATAAAATTCTTCAGTTGTTCCAGCATGCTGCACAATTTAATCGCCATCAAATACGGCATGCCACCAGAACTGCGTAATATGCCCGTGACGGGTAGTGCAATAGAAGGTAATTGACTTAAGTAAGTCCGTGTGGGATTGTATACAGGTCATAAGCAGTTAGGTGGAATCCAATATAAACTTAGCCAATTTGCGCTCCTTAGAAAACACTCAAACGTTTGCGTAAAAATTAGGGTAAACAGGTATTCTTACAAATCAGGGGCAAGTTCCGGAATCGGCCAAAAAATCGTCAATCCAGCAAAACCTACCCGATGTGCAGGCAATATTTGCGCCAGGCATCAAATTCAACCCTTTCATTATCCAACCAATCATTCGATTACTGGAATCAGTATTCGGATACGGCGAAACGGTACGAGAAAAGCCGAAAATCTATCCCTCACTTGTTTTAAGCAATTTACCCTCAATGCCCAGCACTTTATACTCGTTGGGCGATACGCCGGTTTGCTTTTTAAAAAACCGGGTAAAATAGGCAGGGTCCTCAAAACCCAGTGCATACCCAATTTCCTTTACACTTAATGTATGGTAATAAAGCTCCCTTTTAGCTTCCAGAATTACCCGGTCTGCAATGATTTCTCCGGCGGTTTTACCTGCATACTTTTTTGACAGAGCATTGAG
>NZ_LUKG01000004.1:0-10041 GCF_001601815.1 Flavihumibacter sp. CACIAM 22H1 | reverse complement strand
GCATAAAACTGCACACCATGCTGTTGTTTGTAAAATTTTTCCACCTGAATTTTATAGGCCTGAAAAAGTTTCAGATGCAGGTCAGCATTCAGATCATTCTTAGTGCTTATATTTTTTCTGAGCCTGGTTATATGGGTAATTAATATTTTTAAATAGGCTAATAATATCTTCTCCTTATCTTCTTCATCTACATTAAATTCGGCATCCATTTTTGTAAAAACGTCTTCGAAAGCAGTATGGGCCGCCGCCGATACTTTTAACATTGGCTCTACCTGGATATTATCAAACAAAGTAGTATTCAGGATGTATTCGTCCATATCCTTTGCATCCCTGAAAAGAGAAGGCAGGAATTTAAGTACATATCCCTCGGGCTTTTCATCGGGCTTTATAATATGCATTTGGCCGGGAGAAAGCAGGAATAATGTTGATCCTTCAAACCGGTAATTGACCATATCAATAGTATGCAGCCCACTTCCTCTTTTCAGCCATACAATTTCATAATACTGGTGGCGGTGGTTTTCTTCAAATTCAACAGCCGTACAGCTATGTTCGGTAAGGGCGGCAATTTTTATGCTTTTAACCTCTTTTGTATCGCAATGTTGCCGGATCTCAATTACCGGAGCGCGTTGGTCTTTCTTATTCATTTTTATGAATTCTGTCATAAAAATAATAAAAGCCGGTTTCTTTCACCTGGACAAAAACACCTGCTACTGGCACAATCCGACCGCTTTTCCCCGGTTCTATCAAACATATCCTAAAAGTACAAGCCAAATACCCAAACGTCCATTTTTACCGAATAGGATCTGTTGCAGTTTTGTGCTATCAAAAAATAAACTATGCCTTTTGTACAAATTGACATAACCCGTGACGGTGTTACAAAGGATGAAAAACAAGCGTTAATTACCGGCGTAACCCAATTACTAAGAGAGGTACTCAACAAGGACCCGAAACTTACCCATGTTATTATTCGAGAAGTGGAAACAGATAACTGGGGATTGGGTGGAGAACAGGTGACAGAATTACGCAAACAAAAAAACAAGTATTAAAATGAACAAAAAAACAGCAATCGTAACCGGTGCCAGCACCGGAATTGGAAAAAGAATTACCCGGCTATTTTTGGACAGGGGATACAATGTGGTAATGAATTCAGTTACACCGGAAAACCTGGAAAAAACGTATCTGGAATTCGGATCGCCGGTACAGGCTAAAATGGTAGCCGGTGATATCAGCCAAAAATCAGTGGGTGAAGAATTAGTAAGAACAGCTATTAAATATTTCGGTACAGTGGATGTTCTTATCAACAATGCCGGCGTATTTGCACCCAAACCATTCCTGGATGTAGAGGAGCAAGAACTCGACCACTTCTTTGCAATAAATCTAAAAGGAACATTTTTTGCGTCCCAGTCGGCTATCAAAGAAATGCTCAAAAATGGCGGGGGATCTATCATTAATATTGGTACTGTTTTGGTAGACCATGCCATTGCAGGGTTTCCTGCAACGGCACCCGTTGTTAGCAAAGGAGGCGTACATGCATTAACCAAACAGTTAGCGGCAGAATTTGGTAAGCAGAACATCCGCATCAACAGCATAGCGCCAGGTATTATACGTAGTCCGTTACAAACAAAAATTGGCGTAACCAATTCAGACGACCTGGCCGGGTTGCATTTACTCCATCGCATCGGCGAGCCATCCGATATAGCGGATATGGCCTACACATTGGCAACCAGCAATTTCATAACAGGCGCAATTATTAATGTGGATGGCGGTCATGTAGCCGGGCATCTGTTTAATTAATCAACCAGCTAAAATTATACCTATATGAAATTCTTATTTCCGCTTTTGTTAATCCCGGTATTGCTCATTTCTGCCTTCAGCAGTAAGGCCCAACCAAACAAAAAAACAAAAGTATTATTTGTACTAACCTCTCATAATAAGCTGGGCAAGACAGGCCATGCAACTGGCTTCTGGATTGAAGAATTTGCCACCCCCTATTATTATTTTACTGATAAAGGAATAGAGGTGGAGATAGCAACGCCAAATGGCGGCCAGGCACCAATTGACCCAAAAAGTAACGAACCCTCGTTTCAAACTGCCTCCACCAAAAGATACTTTGCTGATGCAGCTACGCAAAACCTGCTGGCCACTACTAAAAAACTAACACAGGTGAGGGAAGCTGAATATGCAGCAATTTTCTATCCCGGAGGTCATGGTCCCATGTGGGATCTGGCAAATGATATCAACTCAATTAAGCTGATTCAGTCCTTCTATTACAATAATAAACCGATTGCTTTTGTGTGCCATGGGTCGGCAGCCCTGGTGAACGTGAAAGATAATAACGGGAACTACCTCGTAAGTGGAAAAGAACTAACCAGTTTCTGCAATTCAGAGGAGGAAGCTGTTGAGTTAAGCAATATTGTACCTTTTGCGCTGGAAAGCAAACTGAAAGAAAGAGGAGCCATTTATCGAAAAGGCCCGGATTGGTCTTCCTATGTGGCAGAAGATGGCCAGCTCATTACCGGGCAAAATCCACAATCGAGCGAAGAAGTGGCAAAGAAATTATACACCCGGCTTAAAAAAAAATAAATACAGGAAAGATGTTTGAACAAAACAGCCAAGACATTCAGGGAGTCATTGAAAATTATTTCCATGGTATATTTTATGGCGATACGGTCAAATTAGCATCTGCATTTCATCCTGATTGCGTATTATATGGCGATATAAACGGCGAACCCTATGTCAAAACACTTACAGCCTACCTTCAAGGGGTGAAAAACAGGAAAAGTCCATCTGATTTGGGGGAGACATTCAGTATGCAACTAATTGGAATAGAACTGTTGGGAAACAATGCCATGGTAAAGCTTCATGTACCTATGCTGGGATTCAATTATTATGATCTTTTGAGTCTTACCAAAATAAACGGAAAATGGCTAATTGTAAATAAGTTGTTTACCAATATTCCAGTGGTTAGATAAGTACAATACCCCGGCTAATTTTTAGTCCGGGGTTATTTTAAATTATATTTACCGGAAGGAAAAAATAATTATCTCATAGCAGATCCCGAATAATGTATACGAATAAGTACTTCGAAGAAACGGATAGATCAAGGGTGCTCTCCTTTATGCGGAAATACCCTTTCGCCATCATTGTTAATACAGACAATGGTATACCTATAGCAACGCACCTGCCTTTTATAATAGAGGAAAAAAATAATAAATTACTGCTATTGTCGCATTTCGCTACAGCCAATGCCCAGGCAAAGCATTTGCTCAATTCAACAACCCTGGTGATTTTTTCTGAACCAAACGCATATATTTCACCCGGCAACTACGAACAGGAAAAGAATGTGCCTACCTGGAACTATATAGCCGTACATGCCTATGGAAAAACAAGATTGATAGAAGATGAATCCGGAAAATTCAACCTCCTGAATAAAACTATCCAACGTTTTGAAGCCGGTTATCAGCAACAGTGGGATGGTTTGACAGAGAACTATAAATCCAATATGCTGAAGGGCATTGTTGGATTTGAAGTAGAAATCAACGATATACAGGCTACCTTCAAACTGAGCCAAAACAGAACTGACAGGGAAAGAGATACGATCATAGGGGAGTTATCCAAAGGCCCGGATCCAGGCTCGCGGGCTATTGCAAATGAAATGAAAGGAATCCGTTAACCAGTATTTTGCCAAATACTATCTAAAAAATTATGTCGGCGAGCAAAAAATACAGCATTGAGGGCTGGAGGTCCCTTATCGAACCCGCGCTATTACCTTATGGGTTTAAAGCTTATAGCAAAACTATTCTGGGGCGATTAAGTCATGAAGAAGTATTCCAATTCATCGTGTTGAACCAGCACCGACATACCGCCACATTTGCGGTTGATGTAGCCATTCGTCCATTATTTAGTATCAACGAAAGCCACCTAACACTATGGCCCGGCAACAGGCTTGGAAAAATGGTAACAAATGGGAAGATGGATACCTGGTCGAATGCCGGCACCGCCGAAGAAGCAGGAATAAGTTATGCAGAAGTGTTAAAGCAGTTGGAAAAATATGCTATTCCATTCTTTAACCAAACCCGAACAAGTAAGGAAATACTCGAATCCTGCAAGAAAAATTTCCTGGGGCAAAGCAGGTTTAAAAATCAAATAGAATGGGGCACTGGGGCACATAAATGTTTTGATTTTATCCATCTACAGCTGCAGGCAGGAAACTACCAAGAAGCACTCCGGGAAATATCCAAAGCTGAGCATATTGTTGCGGAAATGGATACGGCCAACCAACAGTCCTGGACAGCTTTGTTAATACGCTTAAAAGAAAAGATTGCAAAGGGTCGGGAAGCGGTGGCGAATTATTTAACGGAAACAATACAATCGAGTAAAGATAAACTTCAATTAAACAACTGGTTACCTGCCGATATTTATAGTAAACTGAATCAGCTATTTACGAATCCAGCCGAAAAAGCGAAGGCAGAAAAATTATTAGCGGCTTTACTGGGTGATGAGCGATTGAATATTTCACCGCTGCAAATAGCAAGGAGCGCGCTGGTTATTTCAAACGGAGATATTAGTGTACTGCACAATATCTTTGATACAAATTTCCGCGGCGACCCAAGAGATCTGATACTGGAAGCCGTTGCAAAAACAAAGAATCACCTGGGTTATTTCAGCCAACCATTTAATTATTGATATGTCTGAATTTACTATGAGTCCGAACTAAAAACTATAATTTTAAACTGACCGAAATATCGGCAAGCTGACACATCAAACCCACCAATATATTTACCTTGCTGAAACATATCATCGGATTCGATCAAAAACCCACTCTTCCAATATTTTGTTTTCCGCTATTATTCTGTTGGATATTTCAACAAAATCCTTATTTAAAATGTGTATCATACTTTTTTTTGGTAAATGATTTATCCCTTTCAATAAAGTTTACTCATTTTAATCGGATAAATTGGCCTTATATCTGGTATCTGATAGCTAGCATAAGCCAGTCAACCAACATCCTAATAAACTGATGAACTCTATTAAAACACAAAATATGTCAATTTGAAGCAGAATAACGTATTTGGATTTATCGGAATTTCAAATCACTTCTCAAACTCAGAAATAAACTCATTAAACTTAAAGTTAAAAAAATCTAGTGTTGCAGCATCACTAACACAGTGAAATCTTATTAACCGCGCCCATTCAATGTCTTCATTGGTCTTAAAATGAATATTTATATATTTTTTAAATTCATTCATCATTTCGTCAATAAAAACGTAGTCCTCCATGTGATAAGAAATGCCGGTTTTATACCCAAAAATAATCAGTGTGAGATCTTCAACATTGTTAACCAAAAACATTCCTGGCCTACTAATAACAGCCTTAACAAACTTCAAAAAATGATTTGTCACTTCTTTTCTACTCATTATTTTATCAGTTTAGCACTTTTAATTAATTCCTCCCCCTCTATGATTCTACCATTAATAATTCCTCCAATCTCCTTAATATAATCGTTCTTCAGAATTCCATCAGGATGAAAGTTATCATAAATTCTTACTTCATTCCCTATTGATACTTCAACATATCTATGCATGCCATTATCAGCTAACTGTTTTGTTGGTGTACCAATTAATCCATTTTTTCCAATATTTATTTCAAATATTCTCACTTCTCCTCCTGCTCCTTTAACAATTTTGCTCACATCCCGACCGTCCGGCACCCCGGCCCCATTGCATCCGTACAGGAGCAGTGGCGAACCATACCACGCCGATAAATAGCCATCACCCTATCGCCCTGGCACCTGCCCGTCTGCGGGGCCTCCACCACCTTTATGTGCGCCCCCTGCGCGGCCCCGCCGCCCTTTATCTGTTGAGCGTTGCCTCCGCTATCGCTACGGCGAACAATATGGCGCCAGAGGCCTTAGCCGTGCCTTCGTGCTCCGCTATCGCTGCGCACTCCCGGCTCGCCAACGGCGGGGCCATGGCGCGGGGGGCGCGGGATCACGGATCAGCCCTGGTAAATAGCCACCAGCAGTAATAACACGGAGCAACGCTTCCAGGTAAAATAACCAACCGCAATAGGAACAGCGATGCTACTAACTGCAAGGGCTATGCGTCAACAGTACTACATTATCCCATCCGCTGTTACCAATGCTACGGGTAATCAGTATACGATCATGGAAGTAAAGCCGGCTGAAGAAGCCGTTTTTATGGCAGCGCACGGTCACCACGTCATTGCTAAAGGAAGCAGTATTGCTGAAGCGTTGCTTGCCTACCAGCAGTGGTTATACCAACAACCTGCTCGCTAACCCTAATAGGGCTACGGTCCTTTTTTATCCAAACCCACTGCCGCCGCCGATCAGCGGTAGTATAATGCCCAGCAGTTGTACCGGCGTTGGCTTGCCCTTTACCCCGCACCAATAAGCCTGGTAACAACTTCACTAATAGCCGCACCCAAAGCGCTTATTGGTACGGGATAAAGCGCCGATACACCCTTCCAACACGTCCACAACTGATTTTCTTTTTTTTCAACTGAGTTCAACTGAAAAAGCTTCCGTTGAAAGAAAAAAGCCGCTATCTTGGTAGTAGTTCTTTGAGTAAAAAGCCGGTGTAAGCGGCCTTGTACAGCTGGGGTAAAATCCGGTTCGGGTGTGTATCGGTATGGATTTAACGGAAAAAAAAATGACAACGAAGTAAAAGGAACCGGCAATCAGCAGGATTATGGGATGAGAATCTACGATCCGAGGTTGGGGAGGTTCCTGAGTGTTGATCCATTGTTTAAATCATACCCCTGGAATAGTACGTATGCGTTTGCTTAAGGTAGCCCAATTAAGAATGTTGATTTAGATGGTGCGGAAAAATGGTCATATAATTATATAGTTGATGAACAGACGGGTAACTTATTATTAAAGAATGTAACTTCTAAGGACGTAAATCAAGCGGGTAAACAACTTCCACATTCTATAGGGTATACAATAAATGAAAGAAATGCTAGTAGGCAGGCTGTTACTCAGTTTTTAGAGCCGGAATCTCGTGAACCTATTGTTGATAAAGCACTGAACAAATTAATTACGGACAAAAAGCGATTTAACGGCAACTTTCCTGATAACTATTATGAAGAATTTGGCAGCTTTCTAATTGATAATAAAATTGAAGAATTAAGGGGAAGCTCTAAGAGTGAACCTGCTGCAATTACGGGAGGGTTTTTGGCGATAAAAAATCTTCTTGATAATGAGAATAATTTTGATGGTGGGAAGGGAGCGTCTATTTTTCATGCTTATGAAAATATAGTTCGAAGAGATGATAACACAGGTTATGATAAACTCCTTCATTTTACATTTAGCGCTACTCATGGATATACAAAAGGGATTTCTATAGGAAAAGCTTTGGGTTTATCTAAGGAACTTTTTATGGATGAGATTGCTAGCTGGTTTATAGATGATATAGGATGGGATAAGAATGATATAAAAGCAAATGAAACAGGATTAAAGTTTGCTGAGCAATGGCGGGAATATTTCAGGGGAAAGTATGGGGAACTCAAGCCTCAGCAGAATAATGCTGAACAACAATAGTCGTTATGATGATTAGAATAAAAATATTATTGATTGTTATTGTGGCAATAAGTTATTTAATGGGATTTATTGTTTTGTATAATATTTTATTTGATTCGCTTGATAAGATTAAAAGTGGGGGGTATAGCCCTGAGGACGACGAATATCTAAAATATAAAAACTATTTTATTTGGGGGTGGTGGTGGTTGCCAGTTATAATCTGGTGCATTGTAAGAATATTTAAGAGGAAGTGAGTAATTGAAATTTAGCAAGGTGCTCTTGGCCTAGTCTGTTTTTTCGATTCCGCTTAGGTGTACATTCTATAAGTAACACCAGCCGCTGAAAAAACAACGGCTTTTTTTATTATTTGTAGGCGAGTCTTGTTTTGACGTGATTGCGCGGAATTTCCACGTTGCCTCCGCTACCGCTCCGGCGAAACGACTAAGTAGCCAGCGGCCTTAGACGTTCCTTCGTGGCGCTGCTTAGGTGCAATCCAGTGGTAAGTGCCCCTCCTGTCACGGCACCGGCGGGACCATGTAGAGGGCGCGGGAACACGGAGCAGCAGCTTAGTTATAGCCACCACCAGCAGGAATACAAATCAACAAAAACAATATGCCGCCGCTGATCAGCGGTAGAATAGATCTCGGCGGTAGTGCCGGCGCTTTACCCCGCACCAATAAGCCTGGTAACACTCCACCTGAATAGCTGCACCCAAAGCGCTTATTGGAACAGGATAAAGCGCCGATATACCCTTACAATACGGCCACAATTAATTATCTTTTTTCAATTAAGTTCAACTAGAAAACTTCCATTGAAAGAAAAAAGCGACTATCTTGGGAGCAGTTCTTTGAGCAAAAGCCGGTGTAAGCCGCTTGTACAACGTTAGTAAAATCCGGTTCGGGCGTATACAGCTATGGATTTAATGGAATAGAAAATGACAATGAGGTAAAAGGAACGGGGAATCAGCAGGATTATGGATTTAGGGTTTATGATCCAAGACTCGGTAGGTTTTTAAGCGTGGATCCGTTGGCAAAATCGTATCCTTGGTACACGCCATATCAGTTTGCGGGTAATACTCCGGTACAGGCAATAGACATAGATGGATTGGAAGAATATGTCGTTACAAATTATTATAATCGGTTTAACCAGCTTGAATAAACTACACTCAAATTTATAAATGATAAAGAGCTTAATCAGGTTGTAAATATGCAACTGGTTACAAGTAGTGGGCAAAAAATATCACCCAATCACAAAGTCTTAGTTCGAAATATTAGCAGCAAAGGGCAATTGATTTCATATGGAAGAAAACAAGCGTTAAGTCGAAGAGAGTTAGATGTTTTGAATAGCGGTCAAAAAGAATCGGTCAATGAACCTAAGTATAATCCGTTTTGGGGTTGAGTTTTCGGATGGACAATATTTGGCATCCGAATCAGATTCCTATACTGATGAAAAATATGAGGGATTTGACGTTATCAAACAGTTTCGTCCTGTTCCACCTCCGCCCCCAGTTCCTACTGGCACGATTATAAAGGGATTTAAAGGAGCTAATAATTATTATGTTGGAACGCTACCCTTTAATCAAGCTGGAAGCTTAGGTGATGAACTTACGGAACAGCTAACTACTATCGCTAAGAAGCTGATGCATCCTGATAGTAAAATAGAAACGGTCACAATCTCTGTAACCCAGGTTATTGGATCGGAGACGACAACAGCAGAAGCTGTAGAAGCTGTAGAAGCAAGGCGTCAGGTAAACATTGCAATAGTTAACATGATAAATTTGCTAAAAGGTAAAACAAAGAATAAAGCTATAAAATTTGTTAATGGGAGAGCCACAGTAATACAAGCAGATAAGACTCCTAATCAAGTGTCAGATTCAGGAACGAAAATAAAGTTTGATAAATAAAGCAAACCTGATAATGTTTTTTAGTAAAATTTTTATAGCCTCTTTATTTATGGCTTTGATCCAGTATCATCCAGACCAGATGAGGTATAGAATTAGGCTGCAGGAGTATAGCTACACGTTTATTCCACAGGGGAAATGTAGGGATACCTTGTTTACGAAACTTGATCAAGGCAAATCCATAAAGATTTATTTGTTTGATTGCAAGGGTAAGATGAATGTAGAATGCTTTAATAAAGATTCTATACTTATTGAGAAGGGCTCGTATGTGAATTCATTAGATTTATTAAAGAGCTATTATTATGCTATTGATGCAACTCGATCTAAAACTACTATTAAAGTCAGTAGCTATTATCACCCTTTAAGAAACGGCGTTTGGTATTATTATGATGATTTGGGAGAACCCTTGTTGAATAAGATTTATGACAGAGGGATTGTAATTGATAGTTTTATTTTTAAATAGACATTTTCGAGAAAAATGTAAGTTTGAAACTATCAGGAGTATTTTTTTATCGGTTAATAAAAAAACGCAAGCGGAAATATGTTTTTCGTCAGCGTGCTTTTTGTTAAGAACTTCTGCTCTCTAGTTTTTATTATAACA
>NZ_LUKG01000003.1:121822-132748 GCF_001601815.1 Flavihumibacter sp. CACIAM 22H1 | reverse complement strand
CCTGGAAAAGAGCTCTTTATACGATAATGTTGCCCGAGAACTGAGTAAAATCCCTGAGATTGTACGCATGAATTATACCACCGGTAATTACAGTATCCTGGCGGAGATTATTTGTAAAGACATCAATCATTTACGGGTAGTATTACATGATCAATTGCAAAAAATCAAAGGAATTGAGCGAACTGAAACCTTTATTTCGTTAGATGAAACGTTGAATAGGAATGTGGAGGTGAGGATTTAGGGAAGGGGAGGAGGGGGAAGGGAGAATGGTTTTTGAAGTATCTTTAGACTTAACGTATAATATACACATTACATGAAAGCATTTTTTCTTCGATTATTGTTTGTTTCACTTACAACCGGAATTGTTTTACCATCCTGTAGTGGGGGTGGAGACGATCCCCAGCCAGCCGAGGAAAACCTGGTAATTACAACAACACCGGTTTTGAATGGTCAACAGGAAGCGGCGGCACCCGGGCCTAATTTTCCCTTAACGGTTACCGTAACTTCAAAAATGCCACCACAGGGGGTGCGGATAGAAGTTTCCGCAAGGCCCGATGGAAATGGCACTACCGCATTTTTTACCGCCAATCAAACTACTTCCAACACAACCACTACTTTCAGTATCACCAATACACCTTCAACTACTGTTTCGCGCGTAACCGTAACCGTTACTTCGCTGTCCAAACCCAGCAATACTAAAACCGGTTTTTATTTGTATTCCAGGAAATAAAGATCAGGAACGAACGTCCAGCGCATCACGGATCCCATTTCCAATCAGGTTGAATGCCAATACCAGCAACATAATAGCAAAACCCGGTGCTAACGCCAGCATCGGGTTATTTGTGATGATAAAATTATAGTTCTCTTTTATCATACCACCCCAGCTTGGTTGCGGTGGTTGAACCCCCACCCCAAGAAAGCTTAAGCCGGCTTCTACCACTATGGCAGACGCAAAATTAGCAGCAGCAACCACCAGTACGGGCCCCATAATATTGGGAAGAATATGTTTTACCATAATTCGCCAATCACGATAACCCAGCGCTCTGGCAGCTTCCACGTATTCCAGGTTTCTGGCAGCAATTAACTGTCCGCGTACCAAGCGGGCCACATTCACCCACATGGTAAGTCCAACTGCTATGAATACCTGCCAAAAGCCCTTACCTAATAAAAGGGTTATAGCAAATACCAGCAGCAAAGTGGGAATGCTCCAGATAACATTGATAAACCACATAATAACCAGATCATATTTTCCCCCATAATAGCCTGCAATGGTTCCCAGCAACAAGCCAATGGTTAAGGATAATGCCATGGCTATGCCACCTACCATCAGGCTAATGCGGGTACCGATGATCAGCCTGCTCAAAATATCTCGCCCAAATTTATCGGTGCCTAATAGGTAACGTTCCTGTTTGATGAATGGAAGAGCCCTATTGGAAGCAATGGGTTCACCAGAATTAAAAGAGCCGTTGGCAGGGTCTCTGGGTTCTGTGAGGGCCGCCAACGGAAGCACTTTTTGTTCATACAGCCCCTCATCAATAAATTGTTGAAAACGGATCGAATCTTTTTCCAGCTGAAATGATCGGATGGGTAAATACGTAAATTGATCCGGTTGCCCGTATAAAGTCCTGCTCCACCAGGATCGGATAACCGGCCGGGGTGATTTTGGCAACAGCAAAAACTGTTGCGTAAAACCTGGTTTTTTACTCGAAATCTCAATGATCATACGATTGGCATCCGGACTGCAATCCGGACTTATCCAATACCCCAGGATGGCCAGCACCAGCGCCGCCAGGGCTATGCTGCCCCCAATCAATGCTGAAGGCTGATGTAATAGTTTTATCCAAAGAGAGGGGCGTTCCGTTTGGGCCATATAATAAAAATAAACAATTAGCGTACTTTTCTGCCTTTCCAATGATAGGCGCCCATCTGGCCAAATGCGCCTGCTGCAACCGTATATACGATATGTAATGGCTGAAAAAAGGGAAACCAGGCTACCAGGCTTGAATAACCGAAAAATGACGCAACAGTGGCCATAAAAGGCCATTCGATCAACGCCTTAAAAAGTAGCAATGCCAGGGAAACCGGTATCCAAGCCGGGGAAAATAAACCGGCTATAAAAAATACCAGTAATCCCAGGTTCAGTAAGTATACCAGCAAAAGAACCCACTGAATGCTGGCTTCTTTGTAACGGGTTGCTTTGCTTGCCCAACGGATCCGCTGTTGCAGGAAAGCGGCCAAATCGGGCATTGCAGCTGTTTCTACGATCGCTTCGGCAGATTTCAGGTAAGCAACCCTGCCCGGAAACCTACTCGAAATTTTCTGCATCAGTAACATGTCATCTCCCGATGCAATCTGATCAATACCTTCAAATCCACGCACTGCTTCAAATGCCTGCCGGGTATACGATAAATTGGCCCCATTGCACATGGCATACAAGTTTTTGAACAGCGATGCACCGGTTATTCCCTGCAGACTAATAAAGTCCAGGGCCTGAAAGCGGTTCAACCAGTTTTTTGTTGGTAGGATCTTTACAGGACCCGCTATGAAAACCATGCCTTTTTGCTGGTGCAGATAAACATGTTGTAAAATCCAGTTGGGCGGAAGTATACAGTCGGCATCCGTGGTTAGGAGAAGGGTGCCGGATGATGCGGCAATACCCGTTTCAATGGCTTTTTTCTTATAGGAATTGATTGGTTGATCCAATACCTGCTCCGAAAGCCTGATAAGCTGTATTCCAAAGGATTGAAATTCCATTACAAGGCGAGCGGTTTCATCCTCTGAACAATCGTCAATGACAATACATTGCCGAAGATGCGGCGGATAGTTCTGCTGAAGATAGGAATGCAGCAGGGCCCTGATCTGCCGGGCTTCATTTCTGGCCGGGATCAATACCGTTACAAATGTTTCTGGTATAAATTCCACCGGTACCGCGGTGGCCGTTGGCAGGGCTTTCCAACTCCTGTGATAATAGCCTATCAATCCCGTATAAGCGAGTAGCAACAGCACAAGTATAACAGCAAAAGTGATCATATGGGGCGTTTCATTGCAGGTGGATCAGTGGTTCTGAGAGCAGCGGCAATACCAGGTACAATGGAGGGGTCGAGCAAACGATGGCCGCAGTTAAAAATGATGGTTTCCGATAAATGAGGCAGGTGCCTGGTGATCCATTTGCCGTGCGAAACGGGTATAATCCGGTCAAATTTTCCAAAATACTGGCGAATAAACAGCGGCTCTTTCAACAGGGCATCTTTCAATGGCTGTTTTACCGGTCTGAAATACCGGTAAAAGGTCCAGCGGTGGTATAAATCTGTCCTGTTTTTTTCCTTTTCCAGGAACTGAAGCGCAAATTTATGCAGAACAGGATCCAGCAAGCGCAGAAAGCGGGCTGCTTTCATTAACCCTAACAGCCAGCCCGGATTGGCCATGGTTGCCCGGAATAAACGATTTCCGGTAGCTGTTTGCGTGGCCAGCCAATACCATGGATTGGTATGATAACCATCCGATGCCAGCAGCCAAAGCTCCTCAATGGCGGCAGGCGAAAGGGTTACCAGGCAGCTCGCCAGCCGACCTCCCATGCTGTAGCCCGCTAGTATTAAACGGTCGATTTCGTGAATTCGTTTCCATTCGGTAACCAATGCTGCTAAATCGGCCGGATGAAAAGGCTGGTCTTTTTCCCAACTGGTTACACCATGTAATGGAAGATCCGGACAAATAAAGCGGTATTCCTGTTCCAATTCAGCGGCAAGGGCAAAAAAAGCCGACCCCGTTTCGCCATAGCCATGCAATGCCAGCACCCATTTAGGTCCTTTACCCACTATTTTATAGTGAATCTCCTGTTTTTTATAGTGAAGTAGCAGCGGCTGAAACGGACTATCCATGCGCAAGTAAAGGCCTTGTTTTAAGGGCGTAAATTAAAAGGAAAAGATTGCAGGTATAAAAAAAATTCAGTAGATTTGGATAGTTGTTTAACTAACTATATGCCAAACAACCAATTTAAGAAAGGAGAATTATACAGCTTTATTACAGGGAAAGCGTCCACTGCCATAGCGCGGAGGTTACAGAAGAAGTTTAATACGGCTCAATTGAACCTTACCATTGAGCAATGGAGCGTACTGTATCATTTGTGGAAACAGGACGGTATCAGCCAGCAGGAGCTTTGTAATGCCACTTTCCGGGACAAGCCCAGTATTACCCGGCTGGTGGACAATCTTGAAAAACTAAAGCTGGTAAAAAGGGTATCGTCGAAAGAAGACCGGAGAATGAATATGATTTACCTGACTGCCGAAGCCAGGAAAATGCAGGAAACCTCTATGGAGCTGGCCGAGGAAACCCTGAACGAAGCACTGACGGGGGTACCGGAAGACCAGGTGGAAATTTGTAAAGCGGTCTTACAGATTGTGTATGATAATTTGAAGTGAATAGGGTAGGCTGTTCCTACCAGTAATGTATAACTTTTGACACTTAATTTTTAAATCATGTCCAGTGCATCTCAACAACAAGCTAACATCCTGAAGGGTGGAGAATGGTTGATCAAAGAAAGTTCGGCATTAGACACCTTCATTCCGGAGGATTTCAATGAAGAACAACAAATGGTAAAGGAAATGTGTGCCAGTTTTCTGGACACGGAAGTATTACCAATTGTAGATCGGATAGACAAACTAGAACCCGGTTTAATGCCTTCGCTCGTAGACAAAGCAGGGGAACAGGGCTTACTGGGGTCGTCTATTCCGGAGGAGTTTGGTGGCTTAGGGAAGGATTTCATTACAGCTACGCTGGTGAATGAAGGATTGGGTGGCGGCTTTTCTTTTTCGGTTGCGGTAGCGGCACATACGGGCATTGGTACTCTTCCGATCCTTTATTTCGGCACACCGGAGCAAAAGGCAAAATACATTCCCCGGCTTGCTTCCGGCGAATGGAAGGGCGCTTATGGATTAACGGAGCCTAATTCAGGATCTGATGCATTGGGCGCTAAAACCACTGCCAAGCTATCGGAAGATGGAAACTATTATCTTCTAAACGGACAAAAATGCTGGATTACCAATGGCGGTTTTGCCGATGTGTATACCGTTTTTGCTAAAGTAGACGGCGATAAGTTTACCGGTTTTATTATTGAGCGTGGAATGGAAGGCTTTACCCAGGGCCCTGAAGAACATAAAATGGGCATTAAAGGTTCTTCTACCGTGCAATTGTATTTCCAGGATTGCAAAGTGCCTGCTGAAAACGTATTGGGTGAAATCGGGAAAGGACATATCATCGCCTTCAATATCCTGAATATCGGACGGCTTAAATTATGTGCAGCTGCTTTAGGTGGTGCAAAGCGGGCATTTAACACCTCCATACAGTATGCCAATACAAGAGAGCAATTCAAACAACCCATCAGCAATTTTGGCGCTATCAAAAATAAAATTGCTGAGATGGCGATCCGGATCTGGGTCTGTGAAACCGCGCTGTATCGTGCCAGCAAATGGATTGATGATAAGGAAGTGGAACTATTGGCAAATGGTAAACCCTTTAACGAAGCCCTGCTGGGCGCCGCCGAAGAATACGCCATTGAATGCGCCATGTTAAAAGTATTTGGCAGCGAGGTCCTGGATTTTGTAGTGGACGAAGGCGTACAGATTCATGGAGGAAACGGGTATAGTGATGAGTATGTAATTTCAAAAGCTTATCGCGACAGTCGAATTAATCGCATTTATGAAGGTACCAATGAAATAAACCGCTTACTGACGGTTGATATGGTATTAAAACGTGCCATGAAAGGTAAACTGGACCTGCTTAATCCGGCGATGGCAGTTATGAAGGAGCTGATGAGTATCCCGGATTTTGGTACTGCAGAAGAAGCTGCGTTTGACCAGGAGAAAAAATTGGTCGCTAATTTTAAAAAAGCCATTCTCCTGACCGCTGGCGCTGCTGTTCAGAAATTACAAATGAAGATAGAGGCAGAACAGGAAATCCTGATGAATGTTGCAGACATGGCTATCCTTACCTACAATGCAGAATCAGCCCTGCTTCGGCTCATGAAACTTACCCATCAACGCGGAGCAGGATCCTGCGAACTGGAAGCTGATATCGTTCGTACCTATCTATACGATGTGGCCGACCTGATTCATAAACAGGGTAAAGATGCCATTAATGCTTTTGCAGAGGGCGATGAACAGCGAATGATGCTGCTTGGGTTGAAACGCTTTACAAAAGCAGCACCCTTTAACAGCAAAGAAGCCAAGCGCAGGATTGCCGCAAAAATAATAGCGGATAACAAATATCCCCTGTAATACCTGGTTTATACTAAATGTTTATATGTAGGAGCCTTCGGGCTCCTTTTTTTGTCCATGCCTCTATTTAAACGCATGTTTGGTTTTTTTTAACATATAATGAAAAATTTATTAAGTGTTTGATTGACCATTATAATATTTATCATATATTTAACAAGACCATAACTAAAAGCCATAACTATGACACGATTGCTGCACCGGCTCCGGCATGTCCGGAGCGATGAATTCCAACGCCTTCCCTACGCTCCCAGCTCCAAACCAGTCAGTTGACCCCTTCAGGGTTTAAATAGTTATATCATTCAAATGATAATCAACTATTTAGGGATTTAGGAATCCAATTTCAATCATATTTAAATTATTTAAATGACCACATCATTTAAACTCCACCAGCTTATTGGAAAAAGTATGGCAGGGCTGCTTTTGACTGCCGTAGTTGGATGCGGCATAGCATTCCCGCTTAGCGCTATAGCCTATCCGGGAAAATATGTCTTTGCCCCATACCAACAGGGACGTGAAATCAATGGACGTGTAACAGACGATAAAGGGAACCCGATTGCAAATGCCAGTGTTACCGTAAAAGGTAAGTCGTCCGGTACAACCACCAACGACGACGGCATCTTTAAACTGATGGTAGAAGAGTCCGATAAAGTACTGGTATTCAGTTTCGTAGGGTATAAAAATCTCGAATATACCCTTACGGCATCCAACTCAGTTTCCATAACCATGAATGCATCTAATGAACAATTGTCGGATGTGGTAGTGGTAGGTTATGGAACCCAACGGAAAGTAACCGTAACCGGAGCCGTTGCAGCCGTGAAGGGAGATGCACTGGTAAAATCGCCGGCTGTTGATTTATCGAACTCGCTAGCCGGCCGCTTACCCGGCCTGGTGGTAATTCAGACCAGTGGCGAACCGGGTAATGACGGAGCAACGATCCGCATCCGTGGAAATAATACCCTGGGTAATAGTAGTCCCTTGGTGGTAATTGACGGAATTCCCGACAGAGATGGCGGATTAGGGCGCCTCAATCCCAAAGATATTGAGTCGATCTCCGTATTGAAAGATGCTTCTGCAGCCATTTACGGTGCCCGGGCCGCCAACGGCGCCATTCTTGTAACGACCAAACGGGGAACTACCGGTAAACCCAAGATATCCTATGATTTTAACCAGGGCTGGAGTCAGCCCGCCAGGATCCCCAAGATGGCCAATGCATATCAATATGCAACCATCATGAATGAGTTGCCGATTTACAGGAATGTAAACCCCTCCAATTGGGAAGCTGCCTGGCAATCCATTCAAACCAATGGAACCTATCCGGGCGTTCCCAGTGTGCAGTATTCTCCGGAATCGGTGCAGAAATTTAAAGATGGCAGCGATCCCTGGGGTCACCCCAATACAGATTGGTTTGGCGACGCCTTCAAAACCTGGTCGCCCCAGGTAAGGCATAACCTGCAATTAAGTGGTGGTTCTGAAAATATCCGGTACTTCACTTCACTGGGTTTTGTGAACCAGGATGCGTATTATAAAAATTCAGCTACGTTCTATAAGCAGTATAATTTTCGGACCAACCTGAGCGCCAAAGTAAACCCCTATATCAATGTAAACGTAGGAATTTTAGCCCGGCGGGAAGACAGGAACTATCCGACAGAAAGTGCGGGCTCCATTTTCAGGATGCTTATGCGGGGGCGTCCTACAGAACCGGAAGTATGGCCGAACGGATTACCCGGGCCCGATATTGAAAACGGGCAAAACCCCTATGTAATTACCACAAATGCCACTGGTTATGTTCGTAACCCCACAGATTTTGTACAGGGAAACGGATCCGTTGAAATTACCAACCCCTGGGTAAAAGGACTCAAGCTTACCTTATCCGGAGCCGTTGATAAAACAACCGCCACCAACAAGGCCTGGCAAACTCCCTGGAAACTGTATACCTGGGATAAAATTTCCTATGAAGCAGACGGTGTAACACCATTACTGGTGGGCGCTATCCGCTCCAATTTCACAGATCCCCGGTTAACCCAAACCTATTCCTCTGTGCTGAATACGAACCTTACCGCCATGCTGAACTATGATACCAAAATTGGTGAAAACCATTCCATTGGTTTAATGGCTGGGGTAACCAGGGAAACCTTCCAGGGAGAAGGGTTTTTGGCCTACCGGAGAGATTTTCTTTCCACCGCAGTAGCGCAGATTTCTGCAGGCGGTACCGCCAATCAACGTACAGATGGGGGTGCCTATGACCGAGCCAGGCTGGGGTATTATGGCAGGGCACAATACAACTATAAAGAAAAATACCTGGCCGAACTCTTATTCCGGTACGACGGATCTTATATGTTCCCCGAAAATTCCAGGTTTGGTTTTTTCCCCGGCTTTTTATTGGGTTGGAATGTTTCAAACGAAGACTGGTGGAATGTTAAGGCAATCGATAACCTGAAACTACGGGCATCCTATGGTCAAATGGGGAACGACCAGATCCTTTATAACAACGTCTTACAGGAATTTGCCTATTTATCCATCTACGGGTCCGGCACCTATCCGATCAATGGCCAGGTGGTGAATACACTTTATGAGCGATTATTGCCCAACCCCTTCTTTACCTGGGAAAGAGCCAAGAACTATAACCTGGGGCTGGATGCAACGATACTGGATGGGAAGTTTGATCTAACACTCGAATACTTTTTCAATAACAGAACTAAGATCCTGATACCGAATACAGGTGTTACACCAGGATCCTCAGGTATTGCCGATCGCCTTCCGCCTCAGAATTTAGGAGAGGTAAACAACCGTGGGTTTGAATTCTCCCTCAACTACAATACCAGGGTAGGAAAAGACCTGGTTATAAGGGCAGGTATCAACGGCGGTTATGCCAAAAACAAAGTGGTGTTTATGTCGGAAACACCCGGAATCCCGGATTATCAGCGAATGGAAGGAAAACCGATTGGCGCCTTCCTCGCATTCCAGTATGATGGTGTATTCAGAGATGTGGAAGATATCAGTAAAAATACACTCGACTACAGCGGGGTAACCGGGCAGTTAATTCCGGGCGATATGAAAATAAAAGACGTGAACGGGGATAATGTGATCAATGCAGACGATGCTGTTAGGCTGGATAAAAACAATACCCCCACTTTTAACTATGGCGCTAATTTCGATTTACGTTATAAAGGGTTTGACCTGAGTTTGTTATTCCAGGGAGCAACCGGTGCGCTGATCAGAATTCAGACCGAATCGGGCGATATCGGCAACTACCTGGAGTATTTCTATAAAAACCGCTGGTCAATCGATAACCCCAGCAGCGTTCATCCAAGACTTGCAAGTAGGGGCGATACATATTTCACGGGGGGTAACTACGGAAATAATACCTACTACATGTTTAATAAGAATTATATCCGCTTAAAGAACATTGAAATCGGCTATAATCTTTCGCCGGAATTACTACAGCGCTTCAAGATCAGCAACCTTCGGTTGTTTGCAAATGGTTTGAATGTTTTCACCATAGATAAGATGAAGGTGTACGATCCGGAAGCTACTGTGGAAAGCGGTGTTTATTATCCACAATCAAGAGTGATTAACCTTGGATTCAGTGTAACTTTTTAAACTAGTACAAGATGAAAAACAGGAAAATAATCAGCGGCTTAGCGATGGCTATTCTTGTGCTCGCTGGTGCATGTAAAAAAGATTTTCTTAATACAGAGCCCCAGAATGAGTTTTCCAGTGAATCCACCTGGACGGATGGTCCGCTGGCCCAGGCATTTATCTACAATGTATATTCCTACCTGGGATACGGAGGGTACGAGGAGCAGGCATTGGCAGCGTATACCGATGAAGCCATGTTTACCCATGCGGGCAGAAACATCAATACGTTTACCGAAGCGGCAGAAACGCCTTCTAACCCGGCCTGGTCAAGTATAACGTATAACTGGAATAATATGTACGAAGCCATCCGGGATGCAAATATTGCCATCAACCGGCTTCCTACAGCAACCTTTGACGACCAGCCCTTAAAAGATCGCCTGCTTGGCGAAGCGTATTTCCTGCGTGGCTATTATTACCACCAGTTAATGCGGTTTTACGGGGGAGTGCCATTGGTAAAACGTCCTTATGGATTAAATGAAGATTATTCCATTGAACGCAGCAGTTTTGATGCTACAGTAAGTTCCATTATCTCTGACCTGGACAGTGCAATTCTGTTGCTGGACGGCAAAACAACCACTCCGGGCAGAGCCTCCGAATTATCTGCCAAAGCATTGAAGTCGAGAGTGCTTTTATATGCCGCCAGTGATTTGCACGATGCCAATACAGCAAAAGCAAAATCGCCAACGATTAGCTCTTACAGCAATATTGAGCTGCTGGCTTATACCAGCGGTGATCGCAATGCCCGCTGGCAGGCAGCCAAGACAGCTGCAAAAGCAGTGCTGGATGAAGGGCAGGGTTATAAGCTGGGTTTATCCGCACCGGTATCTGCCCTGGAAGGAAAGAATAATTATATTTCACTGGCAATGGGTGGTGGAAGTAAAGCCGCTGAAGCAGATGCGGCAGCTGCAGCAGAATTGATCTTCTATCGTACGCTCTCCGGCCTGTACACGCAGGAAAGTCAGTGGCCATTAGGCGGCTTGCACTATGGAATCAACAATGGTCCAAACGGGTACCA
>NZ_LUKG01000003.1:116267-121413 GCF_001601815.1 Flavihumibacter sp. CACIAM 22H1 | reverse complement strand
ATCGTACGCTCTCCGGCCTGTACACGCAGGAAAGTCAGTGGCCATTAGGCGGCTTGCACTATGGAATCAACAATGGTCCAAACGGGTACCATAACTGGGGTGGTAATACCCCAATTCAACAACTGGTGGATGATTATGAAATGATGGACGGCTCAAAATTTGACTGGAATACACCTGCACAAAAAGCCGATCCGTACACCGGCCGTGATCCCCGCTTTTATGCAACCATACTTTATGATGGTGCAGACTGGAAACCACGTCCTTCTGATGTTATAGGACTGGACCCCGTTAGTCAGATTCAAACAGGTTATTATAATAATGGAGGCGCAACCATTAATGGAATAGATACCCGCTCTTCACCGGTAGAAAACTGGAATGGTACCAGAACCCATTATTATACCCGTAAATTCATTGATCCCAATCCGGCATTACCCGATAACCAGTCGAATTTTCAATTGATACCCTGGCCGTTTATCCGGTATACGGAAATTGTATTCAATTATATCGAAGCCTGTTTAGCATTGGGCGAAGAAGCAGACGCCCGGTTATGGCTGAACAGGATCCGGTTCAGAGCTGGTATGCCTGCCATAAACGATGCAGGGCAGGACCTGGTTAACCGGTACCGGAATGAACGTCGTATAGAACTGGTATATGAAGAACATCGTTATCACGATGCAAGAAGATGGATGATACCCGCCGAAACTGTTGGAAGAGGCATTAAGAGTATTTTGGTAAATGGTACCATCAAAGCAGGTGCAACGCCACATGTTCCTTACCGGCACGACAAAACCAGGTATAACTATACCTATACTGTGGTTGATAACAATGAAAATGAGCGGAGAAAATGGGAGGATAAAATGTATTTCCGCCCCATCCTGCGCGATGAAATGAACCGGAACGATAAACTGGTTCAGAATCCCGGATATTGATAACCGGCAATGTTCCCGTAAAAGAATCTATTCCTAAATTGGGATAGATTCTTTTTATATACCTCCATCACATGAAGCTGCTCCTTTATATTCCCCTGCTGCTTTGCCTGCTCTGCCTGCCTTCCTGTAAAGAACAGGAAAGCCAAACAAAGCCCACCGAAACAAATCAGCTTTTCAGCTTATTGCCTGCTGAACAAACCGGTATTGCTTTTGAAAATTCACTTACAGAAGGACTGAATACCAATATTCTCCTGTATGAATATTTTTATAATGGAGCAGGAATAGCTACAGGTGATTTTAATAACGACGGACTGGTAGATCTTTATTTCAGTTCCAACATGGGAGAAAATAAATTCTACCTGAATAAAGGGAACTGGACTTTTGAAGATATTACCCTGGCTTCTATGGCAGGGGGCCGTTCGGGCCCCTGGAAATCAGGCGTTAATGCAGTAGATATCAATGGCGATGGCCGACTGGATATTTACTTGTGTTATTCAGGCGCCATGCCTGCAGAAAAAAGAAAAAATCAGTTATTCATTAACAAGGGTAATTCACCTGCAGGAATACCACAGTTTGACGAACAGGCCGCCGCTTACGGACTGGCCCATACTGGTTTCAGTAACCAATCTTATTTTTTTGATTACGATCTTGACGGCGATCTGGATATGCTTCTGATGAACCATAATCCTAAAAACCTGCCTATATTAAATGCCGTACAGACCAAACAGCTGTTGCAACAGGATGATCCGGAAAAAGGAATACGCCTTTTTCGGCAGGATGCCGGAAAATTTGAAGATATAACAGTTGAAGCCGGCATCAACGGCTCCGAACTTTGTTATGGCCTGGGTATTGGGATAGCCGATTTTAACCGGGATGGCTGGGCAGATTTCTATGTTTCCAATGATTATGCCGTGCCAGATTTTTTATACATAAACAATAAAAAAGGCGGCTTCAGTAATCAGCTGGAAGCATCTATGGGGCATATCAGCCAGTTTTCTATGGGAAATGATGTTGCCGATATAAACAATGACGGACATACGGACCTCTTTACGTTGGATATGTTGCCGGAGGACAACCGGCGGCAAAAATTATTAATGGCTCCCGACAACTATGAAAAATTTTCCATTAACCTGAACAACGGTTTTTACTATCAGTATATGCGAAATATGCTGCAACTGAATAATGGCAACGGCAGTTTCAGCGAAATCGGGCAACAAGCCGGGGTTTCCAATACCGACTGGAGCTGGTCTGCCTTACTGGCCGATTTCGATAACGATGGCTGGAAAGACCTGCATATAACCAATGGCTATCTGAAAGATTTTACCAACCTTGATTTTATTCATTACATGAATGAATACATTCAGCAGAAAGGCCGCCTGCAGCGTGAAGATGTCATGACTATTATTAAAGAAATGCCTTCTTCTAATGTTATGAATTATATGTTTCATAATACCGGAGAAACCTCTTTTACAAATACTACAGAAGCCTGGGGTTTGAACAGGGTGTCTAATAGCAACGGTGCGGCCTATGCCGACCTTGATAATGACGGCGACCTGGACCTGGTAGTTAATAATATTAACCAGCCCGCATTTATTTATAAAAATACCAGCGCTGAAAAAAAACTGAATAACTACCTGCAGGTTAAGCTGGTGGGTGAAGCACCCAATACACAGGGTATTGGCGCTAAACTGGAATTATACAAGGATGGTCAGGTTCAATTGCAGGAACAATATCCGGCAAGAGGGTATTTGTCCAATGTCAGTTTTATACAGCATTTTGGAACCGGCAGCCATACTGTATCAGATTCATTGATCATTACCTGGAGCAGTGGAAAAGTGCAGCGCTTTGAACAGCTGCCTTCTAATCAAACCCTGGTAGTAGAAGAAAAAAATGCAGGCAAAGCTACCAGCAAAACGGTTTTTGTAACACCCTGGCTGAAAGTAACGGAAAACCCGGTAAGCATACCATTCAGTGATAGCAACATCAATGATTTTAATCGGCAATCTCTTTTGTTGCACCAGTTTTCCAATGACCTGGTTTGTCTTGAAAAAGCGGATATCAATAAAGATGGAAAACAAGACCTGCTGGTAGGTGGAGCCAAAGGTATTGCCACCAGTCTCTACCTGCAACAGTCCAACGGTCAGTTTGTTAAACAGGTAGTTCCCGCATTTGAAGCAGATAAATTATACCAGGATGCAGCTATTGCAGTATTTGATGCAAATGGCGACGGATATGCGGATATTTATATTGCCAGTGGAGGTTATCATTCCCTGGACACGGCGGATATACTGTTGCAGGATCGATTGTATATCAACAACGGTAAAAATCAGTTTACCCGATCGGCCGGGTTACCTGATTTCAGATCTGCCAGTTCCTGTATTGCGGTGGATGATATAAACGCAGATGGTGCTCCGGATCTTTTTGTAGGAGGAAGGGTAGTACCGGGTCGGTACCCCGAACCACCAAGATCAACCCTGTTATTGAATGATGGCCGGGGAAATTTTCAAATTGCCACCCAAAAAATTGCCCCGGCGTTGGAACGTATAGGAATGGTTACCGATGCGGTATGGGCCGACCTGAATGGCGATAAAAAAAATGAACTGATACTGGCCGGGGAGTGGATGCCGATTCGCATCTTTCAAAATGAAAATGGACAGCTGGCAGACCGTACCGAGGTATTTTTGCCGGATGCACCAACAGGATTCTGGAATGTAGTGGAAGTGGCAGATTTTAATGCAGATGGTAAGCCCGATCTGGTTGCCGGGAATCTGGGTTTAAATTCTCAGATCCGTGCCAGTGAAAAAGAACCAGCTACCCTGCATTTTGCCGATTTTGATAAAAATGGTTCTATCGATCCCATTTTCAGTTTTTATATCCAGGGTAAATCGTATCCGTATGTTACGCGCGATGAGTTGATCGGACAACTACCGTCTATGCGTAAACGTTTTTCTACTTTTAAAAGTTATTCAACTATTTCCCTGGATGAGCTTTTCACAGGTAATGAATTAAATACAGCCGGTAAATTAACCGCTACAGAAACAGCTACTCTGCTGTTTTTAAGCGGGCCCGATGGTAAACTGACAAAAGTTCCGCTGCCGCAGCAGGTTCAGTGCTCGCCGGTATATGCCATTCATTCTTTTGATTTTAACGGTGATGGAAAACTGGATCTGTTGTTGGCAGGTAATACCAGCCAGGCAAAAATCAGGTTGGGTAAAATGGATGCAAATTATGGCACTCTTTTACAGGGTGATGGAAAGGGACAGTTTAAATGGATTCCACCGCTTGAATCCGGGTTGGAACTCAAGGGGGAAATACGGTCTGTACTTGCGCTGAATGATAAGCTATTGTTTGGTATTGCCCGCAGCCCGCTTAAAACCTACCGCTTTAACAAGCAAAAAAAATGAGCCGGATCTCTGCAAACAAACATGTTATGGCAGGCCTGGTGCTGCTTCTGGGCCTGTTTTGTTGTAGCTGCAGGCAGCCAGTACAACCTGTTGCCGCTGATTATGAGTTGGCAGTGGCATGGGCTGAACTAACCACCTCTATTACCCAAACCACTCCGTCCAACTCTCCTACGTTTGCATCCCGTGCATTTGGTTATATCGGTCTTACCATGTATGAATCCATCGTACAGGGTACTGGGTCGCACGTTTCGGTGGCAACTCAGTTAAATGGTTTGGGACCCCTTGCTGCTCCGGAACCCGGGTTAAGTTATTCCTGGCCATTGGCATTAAATGCCGGCCAGGCAGAAATTCTGCGCTTACTGTATATTCAGACGGGCGATGCAAATAAAAAGCGGGTTGATTCACTGGAATGGGCTATGTTGGCCAGGTATCGTAGTGCATGGAAGGATGAGGCAGTAGTAAATCGATCAATAGCCTATGGTAAACGAATTGCACAAGAAGTATTTGAATGGTCGAAATCGGACGGCGGTCATCGGGGCTTCCTCGGTATGGATCGCTTGCGGGCGCTCTGCTCGCCGGTTTTGTAGGGCGGTTGACGCGGCGGGCGCCTACAGCCCCAGGACCAGGCGGGCCATGATGTCCCGCTGGATCTCGTTCGAGCCGCCGTAGATCGAGCCGGCGCGATTGTTGAGATAGCGGGCCATGGCGGTCAGGCTGTGGTCGGGACCGATGGCGTGGGCGTTGGAGCCGGGCTCGCGCGCCGCAGGCTGATCGACGACCGCATAGTGCGCGGCGGCGGCGATCGCCAGTTCG
>NZ_LUKG01000003.1:92493-115870 GCF_001601815.1 Flavihumibacter sp. CACIAM 22H1 | reverse complement strand
CCCAGTCTTTCAGTCATTTTCCGCTTCACCCCCACTGGGGCAAAAACAGAACCTTCCTGGTACGTGATTCACAGCTGGCAGCACCGCTGCCGCCTGTTTATGATACTAGTCCCGGCTCTGTGTATTATGAACAATTCAGGCAGGTATATGAAAAGCGGAAACAACTTACGGAAGCAGAAAAAGAAGCGGCTCTGTGGTGGGGCGATGATCCGGAACTGAGCTTTACGCCGCCCGGCCATTCCTATACAATTGGAACCATTGCTATTAGGAAAGAAAAGCCGGACCTGATTAAATGTGCTGAAACCTATGCGCGGATTGGAATAGCTGTTTCAGATGCTTTTCGCAACTGCTGGAAATGGAAATTCCTGTATTATACAGAAAGAGCTAATACATTTATTCCTGCGCATATAGACGCTGATTGGGAATCGTTCTGGCCCGATCCTCCTTTTCCGGCCTTTCCATCCGGCCACGCCATGCAGGCAGCCGCAGCTGCTACGGTTTTGACAGATCTCTATGGCGAAAATTTTTCGTTCACTGATAGTTCACATGTGGGCCGGGCACCGGATGAGCTAAGAAATGTTGCCTTTAAAGCCCGCTCTTTTTCTTCCTTTTGGAAAGCCGCCGAAGAAACCGCCCAGTCGCGCTTTTACGGAGGTATTCACATTCCGATGGATAATGAAAAGGGATTGGAAAAAGGCAGGGAAATCGGTACCAATGTCAATGCCCTTACCTGGAGAAAACTGTCACCTTAAGCAACTGCTATATGTATGTCAAACTGCTGCCTGTATTATTGTCCGGCTTTCTTTATACCGGGCTGACCGCACAAATTATGTTTACGGAAGTTTCCGGCCAGGCGGGCATCCAACACAGTTTTCAGGTCTATGAAGGCATGTTTGGAGGAGGAGCTGCTGTACTTGATTTTAATAAAGACGGTTGGGAAGACCTCTATATAACGGGTGGAAAAAACTCGGATCAGCTGTACAGAAACAATGGCAACGGAACTTTTGCCGAGTGTTTAACAGCTGCCGGTTTATTGGATACGCGAAATTATATTACACAAGGGGTTGCAAGTGCCGACATCAATCGCGATGGCTGGCCAGACCTTGTTATTACTACCATCACCACCAAAGCAAATCCTCCCCAAATACCAAGAGCTGTCAATCTATTGTTTCTGAATAAAGGGGATGGAAGTTTCCGGCAGGCTACACAGGAATACGGACTCGACCAGCATTTTTCCTTTAGCACCGGAGCCAGTTTTGGGGATATTAATGCGGATGGCTGGCCCGATCTTTATATCGGTAATTATTTCAACCAGTTTGAAGGCACACTCAGTAAAGTGACAGACGCTACGGTAGTTGGTGCCAACCAAATTGCAAAAGGGTATCTCTACCTGAATGAAAAGGGGAAAAAATTCCGGGAAGTAAGTGCCGGCTATGGATTAAATCTGGCGGGTTTTGGGTTCGGCGGACTCTTTACTGATTTTGATAATGACCGGGATCAGGATCTATATATTAGTCACGATTTCGGGTATAAGCGCACCCCCAATCTTTTATACGAGAACAACTATCCCAGGAATTTTTTCCAGGATGTTGGAAAAAAAACGGGTATGGACCTTAAGATCAATGCAATGGGTAGTGCAGTGGGCGACTTTAATAACGATGGCTGGCTGGATTATTATATAACCAATATTCGCTTTAATGCATTCATGGTTAATGAAGGGAAAGGGCAGTTTTTTGTAAACCGCACCCGTGAATTGGGTTGTAGTTATTCTGGCATTAGTTGGGGGGCCAACTTTGCAGATTTTGATCTGGATGGTGATCTTGATTTGTATGTATCGAATGGAGATCTTAATCCGAATTGTAATCCGATCGGGGATTATTATTTTGAAAATACCGGTGCCGGGTTTGTGGAAACAGCAAGAGCAGTAGGCTTGCAGGATTATGGAATCGGCAGGGGATCGGTAGTGTTTGATTATGATAAAGATGGTGACCTGGATATTTTTGTTGTGAACCAGCAGTCTGTTTGCCCGGATTACCCGGTTAACTCTCAATCACACCTTTACCGGAATGATGCTGAACCCGGAAACTGGCTGGCAGTGGCGCTGCAGGGTAAAGCGGCCGAATTGAACGGAATAGGATCAAGGGTAGAAATTGTGCTGGGAAAAATCCATCAGATACGCGAAATTGATGGGGGTGGCTCCAGCCATATTTCACAAAATTCTTTATGGGCTCATTTTGGATTAGGCACGGCTAGCAAGGTTGATTCGCTGATTGTGTACTGGACGGGCGGAAACAAGCAGGTATTGACGGCTGTATCATCTAATCAATTCCTGCGAATTACAGAAACGCCCCAACCCCCAATGCATAATAAGCTGGTGTATCTATTGCTTTTGGCTGGAATGACGGGTATTGTATTGATCCTGTGGATCAGCCGGCAAAAAAATCGTAGTTTCAGGGGGAAAAAGCAGGAGTAGTATGGATACAAAATCTCGTAGAGACTTTATTACCACAACCGGAAAAGCAACCATTATGGGTGGATTAGGTTTAGGTGCAGCGCCTATTGCTGCAGAAGAAAACAAACTGGATAATACCTTTATTCACCATGTATTTTTTTGGCTGAAGAATCCTGATAGTCAGGAAGACCAACAAAAACTGATTGCCGGATTGCGGAAATTATCCAAAGCCAAAACCATTCATTTATCACATATAGGCGTACCTGCAAATACGAACCGTGAAGTAATTGAGCGGTCGTATAAAGTTTCCTGGTTACTGGTTTTTAAAAATGCCGCCGATCAGGATACCTACCAGACCGATCCCATTCATCTTAAATTTATCGAAGAATGTAGCATGCTTTGGGAAAAAGTAGTGGTGTATGACAGTGTTCAGGCTGGCTGAGTAAGCATAAAAAAAATTCCTGGCTGCACTTGTTAGAAAACGGACAGACCAGGAACTCTACCAGAAGGATCCTCTGCACCTTCCAAATTAATCGAACCGTGCAGTATTTTTAAAGCACCATTAGTTTAATGGCTTCGCCGTTTACCTGCATCACATACATGCCTTTTTGCAGGCCTTGGTGATCGAAGCTGTGGCGATTGCTGTTGAAATTCAATTTTTTTACCAGCTGACCTGAGAATGTGTATACACTAACTGATCTTTCTGCTGATTCAGAGAAAACCAGTTCAGTTCTGCCGACCTGGTTAATAACACGCATGGTGCTGAGACTTTGGTTAATGCGGATAACATCCGAATAAACCATGCGGTCCAGTATATTTACCCCACGCACCCTGTAAAATCCGTTGCTGAGGGGTTGTTTGTCAATAAAGGTATATTGTCCGGTACGCCCTGCTACCACGGCCACCTGTCCAATTGATTCATATTGTTTACCATCGGCTGACCGTTCAATAAAAAATGTTTTTCCTTCATGATTGTCGGCAGTGGTAAAAGTGATCCGGTTCTGACTGTTTTCAGCAAATCCTTTGATGCTTGTAAACTCAAGCGGAAGGGTAGTGAAATCATAATAATAACCGGTTGTAAACTGTATGAAATTATTCGGACGGCTGTTATTATGAAAAGTACCTACCATTCTTACCCGGCCGCTGAGGGTATAGCCAGCTGCAAGATTAGCATCTAAAAGATAAACGGAACGATTATCGCGGGGGTTAAGTGTATATGTTTCCCGAATGCTTTGCCCGTTTAAAACCAGCTGATCTATGATAATCTGGCCTCTTTGTCCGGGAGGGTTTCCATTTCCCATGTCGATCTGGAGGTAGTTCATATTGGCGAGGTTCGACCGTTTACTGTTTCCCACGAAATTGCGGAGATTACCGATCCGGCCTGTTTCACGTTCTTCCCGGCGATTGCCTCTATACGTTTCTGTTTGGTTGGTGAACTCGTCACCGTTGGGATTATAGGTAATGGTGAAGCGGATTTCTGCCTCATTGTCTATTTCATAATCCGAACTGTTATTTCTTCCGTTTAAATCAGGTGTGCCGAAAATAACATCGAATTCACCTTCACTTACATGTAAACCCTGGAAGCGTTGTGCTAAAAGTTGAGCAGATCTGTTAGTGGGAATCGATCCACTGTTCAGCTGCGCCTGGCTGCTGAAGGCGCAAACGATGGTCAGGCAGAGCATAGCAATGCTCTTGAAGAAGTTTGTTTTCATTCTGGTACGATTAACTGATTAATCGGCTTTTTGTAGGTAGAGGATCGATTCTGGTATTGGGTAGATAAGGTTTCTTTGTAGATCGGGCCTAGGGTTTCTACCGATCACCATACAAAGGTAAACACTTAGTTTAATTGTCCTAAGGGTATGCACTTATATTCGATCAGCAGGCTGATTTCTTCGATGAATAGGAGAAGTACCCGAAAAAATCCGTAGATCTTCGGGGTCTTGCGTATTTTCTGCAGGGGGGAGGGAGAGGGGCTATGCCTGATTTAATAAAGCGGCAGCCGCCTCATCTACCATCCAGATTGTATCACCGGTGGTAGATTTAACAGATTGGGCAGGATATTCGCTAAAATCCTGGGGTCCTTCCCAAACATTCTGCAGCGCTTTAGCTTTGCCGGCGCCGGTAGTAAGGAATAATATACAGGCCGATTGGTTGGCTACCGGCCGGGTAATGGTAACTCTGAACATATCCTGGGCTTCCAGGAAAAAAGAAATACACCATCTCCGGTTTTCCTGTATTACTTCGGTATGGGGAAAAAGGGAAAGCGTATGCGCATCGTCGCCCATACCAAGGATCAGCAGGTCAAAGCTATGGGGCTGGTGATCAAAATATTGATGTAATAATTTTGCGTATTCGCTGGCCGCTTCGGCGGGGCTATCGTAATCTGTGCGCATAATATGGATTTGCTCTTCAGGAATAGGCACTTTATTGAGCAGGGTATCGTATGCCATGCGGGCATTGTTTCGGTCATCTTCCAGGGGAACATACCGCTCATCTCCCCAGAATACATGTACTTTCGACCAGTCGACCTGCTGCTGAAGCGGGGCTTCGGCCAGCAACTGGTGTAAGCGTTTAGGGGTAGAGCCTCCAGAGAGGCAGATCGTAAACCGAGACTGTTTTTTTAATACCTCCTGCGCCTTTTTTACGATAAAGGCCGCAGCTTTCTGCGCTACGGTTTCAGCATCGGGGAAAACCTGGATATCCATATAATTTTTTTTCACCGGTCGGGTGTTGTCCGACCGGTGGTAAAGAGATTAGTGGTCTTTGTGTGGGTCGGGTAGGGAGGCCCAGTTGCGGCCATCACGGGCAATCAGTGCTTCCGAATCTTCCGGCCCCCAGGAACCGGGTCCGTAATTGGGAAAATCTACGGGTGCTCGTTGCTGCCAGGTTTCGAGGATCGGCATTATCACTTTCCAGGCGGCAGCTACCTGATCTTCCCGCATAAAAAGGGTGGCATTTCCTTCCATTACGTCAAGCAGGAGGGTTTCATAAGCTTCGGGCTCATGCTCTTCATACGCATCCTGATAGCTGAAAATCATATCAACCGGGCTAAGCGTCAGGTCTTGTCCGGGGCGTTTGGCCTGGAACCGCAGGCGGATATCCATTTCCGGAGCAATGCTGATGGTGAGGCGGTTGGCCCGCCAGGTGTCGGCAGACTCCGGTGGAAACGCATAATTAGGGGCTGCTTTAAACTGAACGGTTACAATAGTTTCTTTATCGGCCATACGTTTACCGGTACGTACATAAAAAGGCACATCCTGCCAGCGCCAGTTATCAATATAAAATTTAACGGCGGCGAAGGTTTCAACGGGTGAGTCAGCTGCTACATTTTTTTCCTGCCGGTAGCCGGTTACCTGTTGGCCTTTCATCCAGCCATCGCTGTATTGACCACGTACGGCCATTTTATGAACGTCTTCTTTGGAAATTTTCCGCAGGGCGTGTAATACATCCACCTTTTTGTTCCTGATTTCATCTGCATCAAAACTAACGGGTGCTTCCATTGCCACCATACACAATAATTGCAGGATATGATTTTGTACCATATCGCGCAGGGCACCCGAA
This sequence comes from Flavihumibacter sp. CACIAM 22H1, assembly GCF_001601815.1. Taxonomy (GTDB): domain Bacteria; phylum Bacteroidota; class Bacteroidia; order Chitinophagales; family Chitinophagaceae; genus Flavihumibacter. The sequence continues at coordinate 109,857 of NZ_LUKG01000003.1, read as the reverse complement.
CTTTCATAAAAATCGCCTCTGCCTTCTACTCCTACGGTTTCGGACGCTGTTATCTGGATATGATCGATGTAATTCCGGTTCCAGATAGGTTCAAAGAGGGCATTGGCAAAGCGCAGGGCCAGGATATTCTGCACTGTTTCCTTGCCGAGGTAATGATCAATCCGGTATATCTGTTTTTCATCAAACATGCCGGCCAGTAATTTATTCAGTTCCAGGGCGCTGGCCAGGTCGTGGCCAAATGGTTTTTCCACTACCACCCGGGTGCATTTTGTATCGGCGCAAATGTTCAGGGGGCCCAGTTTGCCAACAATACCCGGTACCAGTTGCGGTGCTACAGCGAGGTAAAAAATTACATTAGGATGTTCACCGTATTCGGCTTCTTTTTCCTTTACTATTTCTGCAATTTTCTGGTATTCTTCTTCTTTTTCAGCATCCATCTGGAGGTAGGTTACCTGATTGGCAAAAACCTGCCATTTGCCGCCCTGGTCGTCCTTGCGTCGGCTGAACTGCTGAATGCCGTTAAAAAGATGGGTTCTGTAAGATTCATTATCGTAGGGCCGGCGACCGATACCCACGATATCAAATTTTTCCGGCATCCATTCATCGATGAAAAGATTGTACAGCGCTGGCGATAATTTCCGGTGATTCAAATCGCCGCTGCCTCCAAAGATAAAAATGAGCGAGGCGGCAGGTCTTTTATGTGTAACAGACATTTTTTTTGTTTGAATTAATTGGCAATGATCAGGTCCATTGAGTATGAAATTTCCCTTCCCGGTCGATCCGCTCGTAGGTATGTGCTCCAAAATAATCTCGTTGTGCCTGAAGCAGGTTCAAAGGCAAACGTCCGGTAGTGAAGGCATCATAATAGCTGAGGGCAGACATGAGGCCGCCGGCGGCAAATCCATTCAGGGCCGCAAGGCTTACCGTTTTACGGAGTGCCGCCAGTTGCCGGCTAACCAATGCAGCAATAGGCTCATCGAGCAGAAGATTACTTATAGAAGGGTTTCGCTGGTACGCATCATAGAAGGTGCCCAGCAGTGTAGAGCGGATGATACAGCCACCCCGCCATACTTTAACTGCATTGTGCAGAGGGATATCCATTTCCAGATCGCGGGATGCGGTGTGCAACATAGACATTCCCTGAACATAGGATAGAATAATGGCGGCAAACAGCGCTTTCCGGCAATCTTCTGCCAGTTCTTTTTTATCGATCGACAAATTATGGGCCGGTGCTGCATTGGCTTGGCGGGCCAATAGCTCGCGGTGTAATTTTTCCGCCTGTACCCGATCGGTTTTCAATGCGGATATAGTTCGCATGGTTACAGCCATATCAATGGTAGGGATGGCTACGCCCATATCCATCGCTATTTGTGAAGTCCATTTTCCGGTTCCTTTTGAACCTGCTTTATCAAGGATAGCATCTACCAGGTAATTACCGGTTTCGGGGTCGGTTTGGCGGAAAATTGCAGCGGTGATTTCAATCAGGTAAGACTTTAGTTCGCCTTCATTCCACTCTGAAAAAAGTGCGTGTAATTCTTCATTCGAAAAGTTACCCCCTCTATGAAGCAGTTCATATATTTCACAAATGAGCTGCATAATGGCATACTCTATTCCGTTGTGCACCATTTTCACGAAATGGCCTGCGGCACCTTTGCCCATATAATCTACACAAGGCTCGCCGTTTACTTTGGCAGCAATGGAACTGAGAATGGGTTTCAGCTGTTGCCAGGCCGCTTCATCGCCTCCCGGCATCATAGACGGGCCAAAACGGGCACCTTCCTCTCCGCCTGAAACACCGATACCAATAAAGTGAATGCCTTTTGGCCGCAGGTATTCATACCGGCGAAGCGTATCGGTATAATAAGTATTGCCGCCATCTATAATAATATCACCTTCACTGATCAGGGGTAAGAGGCTTTCAATTACATCGTCTACCGGTTTACCGGCGGGCACCAGCAGCATGATCCTGCGCGGGGTAGTCAGCCGGGCAACCATTTCTTCCAGGGTATTTACACCTTTAACGGTGGTACCGGCACTGGCAGCTGCTTCAAAATCAGCCGTTTTTTGGAGGTCTTTATCAAAGCCGATTGCTTTAAATCCATGATCGGCCACATTCAACAGCAGGTTACGGCCCATTACACCGAGGCCGACCATGCCGAAATCAAAGGTTTGGTTGTCCATTGCAGTTGGTTGGATAGGCCGCAAAGGTACGTACCAATGAGGTAAGATTGGTCAGCATTCTGTCAGTTCGGTAGGGAAAGCTATGCAAGCTGTTTACCAGCTTTGTATCCTTTGGCTGCGTAGTAGAGAATATAGAGATATGCAGGCGCTGAACACAGAAAAAATGCCAGTTGATTAGATAAGCCGCCTGAATCTTTTAACCAGCCATACAAAGGGGGTAAAATGGCGCCACCTGCAATACCCATAATAAGAAAGGCTGATCCAATTTGCGTGTACTTGCCTATTCCGTCAATGGCAAGCGGAAAAATGGCCGGCCACATCAGCGCATTCGCCAGGCCCAATGCTGCAATCAGAAAAATGGCGGTATACCCATCCGAGAAATAGATACCGATGGTTAGCAGCAGGCCTAAGATGGCCGAATAACGAAGGGCATCCTGCTGGGCAATGTATTTCGGAATGGTAAAAATGCCGATAATATAACCAAGCAGCATGGCAAAGAGGGTATAGGATGTGAAATATTTCGTTTCATCAAGGCTCATACCCATTGACTTTCCGTAGGTGCCAATGGCATCACCGGCAAGTACTTCCACACCAACATAGAGGAACAGGCAAAGCACTCCTAACATCAGGTGCGGGTAGGCAAAAGCAGAAGAGCGGGTTTTATTGCTGCCGGTTAGCTCTTCTTTAGGTTCTTCAATTTCCGGTAGGCCGGACCGGTAGGTAAGAAAAGCCAGTATAAAGAGGCAGATGGCGATAATAATATAGGGAGGAACAATACGGCCCGTAAGTTCGGTCAGCAACTGGGCTTTAATAGCCGGGTCTGTTGCTGCAATTACCTGTTCTTCAATAGCCTGGGCATTTTTCAGCACAATGGCACCCAGTATTATAGGACTCAGTATTCCGGCAATTTTATTACAAACGCCCAGGATACTGATCCGTTTGGCGGCACTTTCAATAGGTCCTAATATGCTGGCATAGGGGTTTGAGGCGGTTTGCAGGAGGGCTAAACCGGCTCCCTGTATAAAGAGTCCGCTTAAGAAAAGCGGAAAACTGCGGGCATTGGCAGCAGGAATAAAAATCAGGGAACCAACAGCCATTACGGCCAGGCCAAGTGCCATCCCATTTTTATAACCGGTTTTTTTCAGCATCCAGGCCGATGGTATAGCCAGGAAAAAATAGGCCATATAAAAAGCGGTGGTTACAAAAAAGGCCTGCATATCAGATTCCAGCTCACAGGCAAGTTTCAGAAAAGGGATCAGCGTGCTGTTCAGCCAGGTGATAAAGCCGAAGATAAAAAACAGGACGGCAATAATTGCCAGTGCGTAGGTCTGGTTTTTGTTGGTGTTGGGTTGGTTCATGCTACTGCTTTCAGGTCATTAAAATACGATGTTCAACAGAATAAATGCTGCGCAATCGATTCCGTATGTAATTTGCAGTCTTTAATCGTTCTATGCTAAAAAACGGGAAAGCGGCACTGGGATTCATTTTCATCACCCTATTAATAGACGTAACGGGTTTAGGAATTATTATTCCGGTTATACCCAAACTTATCTCCCATCTGATAAATGGAAATGTGAGCCAGGCTGCCAGTTACGGCGGATGGCTTGGATTTGCCTATGCCATTACGCAATTCGTTTGTGCTCCTGTGTTAGGCAACCTGAGCGATCGTTTTGGCCGAAGGCCGGTGCTTTTGTTATCACTTCTTGGCTTTGGCATTGATTATATATTTATGGCATTTGCCCCTACCATTGGCTGGTTATTTGTGGGTAGGATTATTGCCGGGTTATTCGGAGCCAGTATTACCACCGCATCGGCCTATATTGCTGATATCAGTACACCGGAGAACAGGGCGCAAAATTTTGGTATGATCGGGGCTGCTTTTGGGCTTGGCTTTATCATTGGTCCGGTTGTAGGAGGGGTTTTAGGAGAATACGGGGCCAAAATTCCGTTTCTTGCTGCAGCCGGCTTAAGCTTGCTCAATGCCCTGTATGGGTATTTTGTGTTGCCCGAATCGCTCGATCCTGAACATCGCCGACCCTTTAACTGGCGAAGGGCCAACCCGCTGGGTTCTTTTAAACAGCTAAGGAAATACCCGGAAGTATCCGGACTGGTGATTTCTTTTGTATTAATTTATATAGCAGCACATGCGGTGCAAACAACCTGGACCTACTACAATATTGAAAAATTTGGCTGGTCTGAACAGATGATTGGCTATTCATTGGGGCTGGTTGGCCTGATGGTAGCCCTGGTGCAGGGCGGGTTGATCCGGATCGTTATACCCAAGCTGGGTTACCAGAAAAGCGTTTATACCGGTTTGTTTCTGTACAGCCTTGGTTTTTTGCTTTTTGCCTTTGCCTCCGCCTCCTGGATGATGTTTGCTTTTACGGCAGTGTATTGTTTGGGAGGTATTACTATGCCCGCTATACAGGGAATTATTTCCTCCGTTGTTCCTCCCAATGAACAGGGCGAACTCCAGGGCGGATTAACCAGTTTGATGAGCGCTACGTCCATCGTAGGTCCGCCCCTGATGACCACCCTTTTTGCCTATTTCACAAAACCAGGGGCACCGGTCTATTTTCCCGGGGCACCTTTTTTAACTGCAGCAGTACTGGTTTTGATCAGTGGCTTACTGGCAAGAAAAGCAGGATAACAGTATTCATTTGGTGGTAATAGTTATTTAGACTAACTTTGCGGCGTTATTGAGTTATTGATCCCGGACAGGATCGAGTTATTCTGCTACGCAAATTCTGCTATCTGATTTCTCCCGCCCGTATCGTATCGCTCATTTTTTATTTATCATTTTTTTATTACATGAACATTTACGTTTCAAATTTAAGCTTCAACGTTGAAGACGAAGACCTGAGAGAATTTTTCGCTGAGTATGGCGAAGTAACTTCTGCCCGTGTTATCATGGACAAATTCACCAACAAAAGCCGGGGATTCGGTTTTGTTGAAATGTCTGATGACGAAGCTGCCCAGAAAGCAATCGCTGAACTGGATGGTGGAATGGTAGAAGGTCGCGCTATCCGCGTAACTGTTGCAAAACCTCGTGAAGAGCGTTCTGGCAATGGTGGTGGTGGTAACCGCCGTTCTTTCAGCAACAGCAACAGCGGTAGCCGCTGGTAACTGATTGTTTGTTTACTTTCTGTAAACAAAGGAAACCGGTCAGCAACCCTGACCGGTTTTTCTATTCTACAATGCGTTCCATGCGGGTGAGTTTTCCTTCCGCATTTACACCTTCTACAATAATTCTCCAGCGTTTAGCACTGTCGTTATTATATACGGTAAATAATATTCTTCGGTTATCCTTATCAGTTATAATAAACGGGTTCCAGAATAAGGTGGATCGTATATCTTCCTGGTCATGCCTTTGCTCATAGCGCATATAATCGGGCGAATAAAATTCCTTTTGCGGAACATAACCCGGAATATTGGCAAAATTCAGGCCTTTAATATTTTCATTGGCCGCTGCTCCTTTTTTAGTGTAAACGGCAATAGCTCCAGCACTACCTCCCCCTGGCGCTCCTAAAAAAGGTGGGCGGAATACTTTAACCATGGCCACATCCGTCATCGGAATATTCTGCACCATAGATATATCACTAATCATTTCATTTAGGAATAAACTGGGTGTTCCGCCTCTCCAGTTCATGGATATATTCGTGCCCATCCCGGTAATCTGCAAGCCGGCTACTTTCCCTTGCAGGTAGTTCAGCACAGTCATTGCACCATTGGCAGAAATATCATCTTCCGTTATAAATGTGTAATCATTTTGTCCGCGGAATAAGCCGGAGGTATACTCTTCATTCATTTTTTCTGCCTTCGATTTAACTTTCGCGGTTACGGTAACTGTTTCCAGTGTTTTAACCTTGCGTGCTGCTTCAGCTGCCGCCAGGTTCTTTTCACCCAGCATCAGCGATTTTTGTAAAGCAGCAGGATCCAGTTTGGTAAAAACCGGAATTGGTTTATTGGCAGCAGAGAACGGTATGGCCCCGGGCAGAAAGGCTGTTTTAACATCTATCAATGCCTTGGTGGTAATCAGTTTATTCTTATCATTATTAAACTGGTAATACAGTTTGGCGGTATCGTAAAAAACCATTCCACTGATCCCAAAGGTACCGTCAGAAGCAACCGGGATGGTAATGAATTGTTGTCCACCACCTTTAAGCGTAAGGATGCCTGTTAACTCCTGGTTAACCAGTTCGCTTTTGGTAAGGCCGGTTATTTTACCATTGGCCGTTATATAATCTTCCGGTTTGTTCCTGATCTCCGGGAATTTTCCGGCAAGAATATCTTCCCATTTAAAGCGACGCCATCCATTGGTCATCATTACCAGATCAAGGTGTTGCGCAACAGAGTCTGCTTCGCTGGAAAAATAATACCCTGGTTGGTGGATATAACCTTTAATATCCGGGCTCAGCAATAGTCCTGAGTAAATATCTTCTTCCCCTTTTTGCACCGGATTGATATCGGCATCTGTTACGGATATGGACAGGTTACATTGAATTTCATCCGGCACGTCTACCTGGATTACATTCCGATCTCGCTTTTTCATGCCTTTCAACGGCACATTCAGATCGGTGATAAAATAATAATCCTGCCGGTTTACGAAAACGATGCGTTCTGCAATCGGTTTATTATCCTCGGTAAAAAGCGTTACCTGTACAATACCGGCGGGTACGTGCTCGATGGGAATCATCGCTTTAACTTCTGCCGACTTTGTCAGGTTTACTTTTGCCCGGTAAATCATTTGTTGTTGGGTTTGGGCAACTACCTGAACTGTTTCATAGGGAACTGCTTCGCCCTCTTTCCGTTTAACATTGTACTGTATACCTGCCAGGGTATTTTGCACCGCTAATGCTACTCCTTTTGCTTTTGCTGCCGGAAGATTTTTCTGTTGCATTTTGCCGGAAGGATCTTTCCAGCTGGCTTTATAGGTTTCTCCTGCAACAGGGGTTAATTCAACCAGCCCCATTCCCTGGTGTACGGAAGAAAAACTGGCAACTTTTGTTCCTTTTGAATTGAGAATATCTCCGGTAACCGGTATGGGTAAGCCCTTTTGATCGTTTGCTTTGAACGCCAGCCTGGTAGAAACACCCTGGATCAGGTCACCTCCTTCAGGAAAAAAATCGAGGTAATAAGTAGCGGCCGCGGGTTTACCTGTACCGGTGTTTTTATTGGCGGGCTGTAATATCGGAATAGCTTTGGTGTATAAAAATGCCGAATCAAAATTAAGCATCCAGCGGGTGTATGCCCGGATGAAAACGGTAGAATCTTTCAGTGTTTCCGGCAGGTAAAGGGCGGCGGCTGCACCGCCGATAGCAATCGGGCTGATTCTTCTGTCCAGCACTTTACCGCTGCCATCAATAAGTTCTGTGTAGAGGTTATTACTAATGGTGGTAATGGTAGACCCCACCATAATATATGCTTTCAGCCAAATGGTTTCCCCGGGCGTATAAGCCCCCTTGTCGTATTGTACATAAATCTTTTCCTGCGGGTATTCGGCATCCAGTTTTAACAGTGCGGAATCAATTATCTGTGCATTTACTCCCCAGCTATTAAGTACGGTTATTATTACAACAAGCAGTGTGCGGTAATTCAATAGTTTCATAAACGTTCAGCTTCAATCTCGCTCAATATCCTTTATTTTTTTCGGAAAGCAGGGCCGGATCCGGCCATTTCCTTCGAGATTAATGATTTTTAACGAAAGCGTTCAAAAAATTCCCAGGTACGCAATAGCTGATCCATGCGCTGCCGGTTATTACCCGAGCGGGTAATTTCGTGGGTGGCGCCCGGGTGCCTTACATATTCTACCGGTCTTTCCAGCACTTTGAGGCTTTTATACAGTTGCTCGCTTTGAATAACACCTGTACGAAGGTCATTTTCGCCATGAAAAATGAGATAAGGCGTTTTGATCTTGTCGACATAACTGATAGGTGATTCACGCTCCAGTATTTGCAATACCTCCGGTTGCCAGGGGTAACCGCCAAAATAACCGGGCACCAGTTGCCAGGCATTTCCCTCCCCGAAAAAGGTCCGCAGGTCATATACTCCCCGCTGGCTGCAGGCTGCTTTAAAACGCTGATCATGCGCAAGTATAAAGGCAACCAGGTAACCCGCGTAGGAACCTCCGCTTATAAATAACCGGCTGGTATCTACCCAGTTTTCACGGGCAACTTTTTCGAGTGCCGTAAGCACATCTGAAGAAGGGCCTTTTCCCCAGTTATTAATATTCGAACGCAGAAAATCATAACCATAGCCGCCCGAACCACGCGGGTTTGCGTATACCACACCATAGCCTTTACTGCACCAATACTGGAATTCATGCCACATGGATGCTTCTCCTGGTCCCCACATAGCCGAAGGGCCGCCATGGATCTGCAGCAAGAGCGGGTATTTTTTGCCAGCTTCCCTACGCGCGGGAGGCATAACCCAGTATTCAATTGCTTGCCCGGCTTCATTTATAAAGCTGTCTTTAACCGGTTGAACAATAGATCTTGTGGCTATCCATTCCTGGTTAAAGCGGGTGAGTTGCAATTCATTGCCTCCAGTAAGCGAAGCGGCATAGAGTTCATTGGGGTTGGAGACGGCAGTTTTTGTATAAACAAGCTTATTGGCACCAATTCCTACCGCCCCAAATCCCTCTTCCCGCTTGCCGATAAGCTGCGTTTTTTTCGTTTTTACATCGTACACCAATAGCTGAATACCGCCATTAGCTGCAACGGTGGCAAACAACTGGTCATCTCCTTTCCACCTCAGTTCTGCTTTTGACCGGTCAAAGGGAATGGCTACCAGATCTTTTTCGGTTCCGTTGATCGGAAAAAGGGCTAATTCTGGAATTGAAACAGTGCCGGTTTTTCCATGTTGCAGGGCGATCCATTTTCCATTAGCGGAAACCCTGGCGCCGGTATAAGCATACGAAGGCTTACCGAGTAATAATTTCAGGTTGGCGCCATTGCTCTGTATAGAATAAAGGGCTCTTGCCAGGTTCCTGTCTGGGTGAACTGGCAGGTCCAGAATGCCTTCCAGTAAGAGTTGCGTGGGGGAGGTAAACTGAACGCTGGTGTAGTTGTTGAAATCCTGGGTAAGCTGCACCGGGGTTGCTCCTGCGCTGGCATCTATCAGAAAAACCTGGTTAAAGAACAGCTCTCCACTGGTGGTGGCTTCTCCCTGAAACTGAAGCCGGTTAATTACTTTGGCTTTTTTATCCTGCTCATTTCGGGAAAGCCAGGCCCGTGCTTCTTCGAGGGTGCCATCCGGATTTGGTTGTACCCGACCGGCAAGCGGTGGCTGATTCAGGGGCATGCCAGGCTTTTCCAGCGACCAGGATGGCCTTGTTCTGGTGCTGTTCAGACTGCTGTCCGCTAAAAATTTCTGCAGGGGGATGGATGCTATGTAGGCGATTTTTTGTCCGTCTGGGCTCCAGGAAGGCGAGGAAGCGCCATAGGGCGATCGGGTCAGTTGCATGGCCTCGCCTCCCTGCAGTGGCAGTAGGAAGAGTTGCGGCCTGGAATCGACGGGGCGTACAAAAACAAGGAACCGGTTGTCTGGGCTTAAAACTGGTTGAGAGGCCCCTTCTCTGGAGAAACTGAGTTGCCGGGGTGCCGATCTGCCATCGGTAGCAACCGACCAAACCTGTGTACGATATTGGTACTCCCAGTTTAGAGAATCTTCTACTTCAATAGAGGTGCGGGTGAAATAAGCGGTAGTACCGTCTTTGCTTACCTGCACTGCACCGGATTGATGTATTTTTAGCATATCCGAAACAAGCACTGGTTGGGAAGAAGCTGTTTGAGCCTGGGTGGTATGTACGATCAACGTAAGCAACCAACCCATTCCCTTTAAATAGGGGGTATAGTTCATGAGAATTCTGTTAATATAGCCGACAGCTAACTGTTGCTACATTTGCCAAATTAAAGAAATTGTATGAGTCCATTAGTAACTGAATTTAATGCATACCGCACCCGTATGAACGAAGTGATATTAAGCAAAAACAACCTGGTGATGAAGCGGTTGTGGAACCTGGATACCAATACGTATGAAGCGGGTGCGCTGGACCAGAAAACCAAGGAAATGCTGGGGCTGGTTGCCAGCATGGTACTGCGCTGCGATGATTGCATCAAATACCATCTTGGTAAAAATTTTGAACTGGGCCTGACAACGGAGCAACTCTATGAGGTATTTGCAGTGGCCAATATTGTAGGGGGTACCATCGTGATTCCGCATACCAGAAAAGCCGCAGAATATTGGGAGGAGTTAGTGAAAGAAGGGGAAGAAAGAGGTAAAATGCAATAAGAATGACCCGCGCATATCGGCAATTTAAAGACTAATTTCATCGGATTAAACGATGCGAGCATGATTCCATTTTCAACCAAAAAAATAACCGGCCTGGTTGCCGGTTTGTTCCTGTCAGCCTCTCTGTTGGCGCAAAACTATACACCTTCTGCAGCCAACCTGGAAGCAAGAAAGACCTTCCAGGATAGTAAGTACGGGATGTTTATCCACTGGGGTTTATCCAGTACATTGGGTGATGGAGAATGGGTGATGAACAACAGGAATATCCGCAAGGCTGATTACCAGCGTTTGCTGTCGGGATTTTATCCCGCCCAGTTTGATGCGGAGAAATGGGTATTAACAGCAAAAAATGCCGGTATGAAATATATTGTATTCATAACCCGGCACCACGATAGCTTTTCTAACTGGGATACGAAATTTTCCGATTGGAAAATAACCAATACGCCGTTTAAGCGGGATGTACTGAAAGAACTGGCGGCAGCCTGTAAAAAGGAAGGCATGAAACTCGGCCTGTATTATTCCACCCTCGATTGGTACCGCGAAGACTACCCGCATGAAACGGGTAGAACCGGCCAGGGTACCGGCAGGAAAGGCAAGGGCGATTATGCTTCTTACCTGCAGTTCATGAAGAATCAGCTGACAGAATTGCTCACTAATTACGGAGAGATTATGTCAATTTGGTTTGATGGTCATTGGGACCAGACAAACCCCGAAGGCGAACACGACCGCTCGTCGAGGATCGACTGGAAATACGATGAAATTTATAACCTGATCCATTCTCTTCAGCCGCAATGCATGATTGGAAATAATCATCACCTCAGCCCGCTTCCCGGCGAGGATTTTCAAATGTTTGAGCGCGATCTGCCCGGTGAAAACAAATCCGGGTTAAGCTACCAGAAAGCATCCGATGAAGTGCCGTTGGAAACCTGTGAAACCATCAATGGTGCCTGGGGATATAATATCACCGACAGAAATTATAAAACGGTAAACCAGGTTATACAGTTATTGGTGGGCGCTGCGGGCAGAAATGCCAATTTGTTATTGAATGTGGGCCCGATGCCCAATGGCCAGATACAACCTGAGTTCACGGATACCTTGGCCGCAGCCGGAAAATGGCTGGAAGCGTATGGAGAAACTATTTATGGAACCCGTGGTGGTCCGGTTCCTCCACAGCCCTGGGGTGTAAGTACTCAAAAAGGTAAAAAAATCTACCTGCACCTGTTTAAGCAGCCTTTTGGAAACATGATCTTATTACCCGGGTTTAAAGATAAAGTGAAACAGGTGCAGCTGTTCGTAAATCGTCAACCCCTTAAGTTCAAACAACAGGCGGAAGGATTGCTAATTAATACAGACGGACTTTCATTTGATAAGGCGGATGAGGTGATTGAGGTGGAGTTGAAGTAGGGGGAGGAAGAAGGGAGAAGGGGTATTAAATGCCGGAATATGACAGCTAGAAGAAAATTTTTACAGACAGCATCGCTGTTTGGACTGGGCTGGCTGTTGCCAAAAGCTGCCGATGCAGGTGCGCAATGGCAAAAATCCCCGGTTTTGGATGAACGAAAGAGCTGGTACGAGCTACTCTATAAAATGGCTAAACCGGTTCTTGAACCCATGAGTCGCGATCAGCTGAAAGCCAGCATGGAAGTGGAGTTCAGCCCGACCTGGGATGGCCGGGATAAGTCGGTGGCCTATATGGAAGCATTCGGGCGATTAATAGCCGGACTGGCTCCCTGGCTGGCACTGCCTCCTGAAGACAGTGACGAAGGGGAACTTCGCACCGAATTATTATCGTATGTAATTAAAGCACATACGCATGCCGTTAACCCTTCTTCCAAAGATTATCTTACCTGGCACAAGGAAGGACAGCCATTGGTGGATGCAGCATTTATTGCCCATAGTTTTTTACGAGCCAGAAAACAGACCTGGGATTCTCTTGATGCGCTTACCCGTCAGCGTTATATTGAACATTTCAAATCATTACGCCGGGTAAAATCACCCTATAATAACTGGCTGTTATTTGCTGCAATAATCGAAGCCTTTTTGTTATCGATAGGCGAAGTGTATGATCCTGTTCGGATTGATCTTGCCCTTAGAAAACACGAGGAATGGTATGCAGGAGATGGGTGGTTTAAGGATGGTCCTGTATTTCATTTTGATTACTACAATAGCTATGTTATTCACCCTATGCTGTTGGATATTTTATCGGTAATGAAAGCGCAGGGAAAACAACAGGAGGAGCAATATGTGCTGGAGCTTCGGCGGATGCAACGGTATGCTGAATTCCTGGAACGACTGATTTCCCCGGAAGGCAGTTTTCCAACCTTTGGAAGATCCATTACCTACCGGTTGGGGGCTTTCCAGCCATTATCCCAACTTGCCCTGCTGGATCAGCTGCCAGAAACCATCTCCAGGGGGCAGGCAAGGGCAGCGTTAACCGCCGTTATGACGCGTATGTTTTCTGTAGAAGGAAATTTCAACAAACAGGGCTACCTGACGCTGGGTTTTGCAGGCCACCAGCCTGGTATTGCAGATTCCTATTCCAATTCCGGCAGCATGTACCTCACCTCTTTAGGGTTTCTGCAATTGGGGCTTCCGGCCAACCATGCGTTCTGGACTTCACCGGCAGAAGAATGGACGGCAAAAAAGGCCTGGTCAGGCAAAGGGTTCCGTAAAGATTATGCGGTTGGCTATTAGGAATGCAGGCAAGGCAGCATGCAGGCAAACTGTCATTACCTGCCATGTATTACCAGCTCTCCGTCTATAAGACAGTTTTGTGGGGCGGGGCGCTGATCCTCCGGCGACTCCAGTAATTCCATCAGAATGTCAGCAGCTTTCATTCCTTGTTTTTTCGGGTATTGTTCGATCGAAGCCATAGGCGGACTTTCCAGGTAATTGGTAATCGGCAAATTGGCATAACTGACAAAGAAAATGTCTTTGTTGTTTTTTATCTTTTTAGACTTACAATATTGAATGGCATCAAGTGCAACATAGTCGTTGATCGCTAAAACCGCGGTAGGGGGCTGTTTGAGACTAAGCAGGCTTTCCATGGCCTCGGCAGTTCCCTCACGGGTAAGATCGCAATAGGCAACCAGGGTGAGATCGATTTTCAGCCGTTTTTTTTGCATGACTTCCATATAGGTATCTGTGCGCTCCTTGGAAGACTTCATTTCTTCCGGCCCATTTATGATACCAATTCTTCTATGTCCTTTTTCCATCAGGTAAGTAATTGCCTGATGTGTGCCCTGGGGCATGTTAAAGGCTACCTTGTTATAATCGTTGGAAGCAGGTACCCGATCAAAAAAAACAACCGGTATCCCATATTTTTCCAGGGCGGTAAAATGATCCAGGTTCTTGGTGTGTTTAGAAAGGGAAACAATAATACCATCCACTCGCTGATTCTTCATAGCGGTAAGGATTTCTTTTTCTCTTTCCACATTATCCTGTGATTGCCCGATTAACACATTGTATTTATGCTGCATGGCAATTTCTTCAATTCCGCTGATGGCCCCGGCAAAAAAATCTTCAATTAAATAGGGCAGGATAACACCGATAGTAAAGGTTTTTCGCTGCTTGAAAAAAATAGCCGTTTGGTTGGGCTCATAACCAAGTTCCTTAGCCAGTTCCTGTACCCGGGTTTTCGTTCGGAGGCCAATACTGGGGTGGTCGTGCAATGCCCTCGAAACGGTTGAAACGGAAATTTTTAATTGTTTGGCAATTTCCTTTATCGTTGGCACTTTGTTCATTGTCATGCAGTCGGTTCAGAAACTAAAAATAACCATAATTAAACTAAACTATCTGTATCAATTAGTTGTATTATTGTCAACGGTTATATGTTCATGGAGGGCTGGTTCCACCAGTTCTGTTATTCAGTTTCAGAGAATATATAGGTGTATGTTTTTCAGTCATTTTACTACTGCTATTTTAAATCACTCCTTATCTTTCCTCATTAATCAACGTATATGAAAAATCTTTTCCTTGGCTTTGGCTGCGTGCTGCTGCTGATTGCCTGTAATAACAGTGTGCAGGAAGAAAAATCAACGGCCTCCAGCCTTGTTGACAGCATTCAGCTGGCTGACAATCAGTATTGTTTTGAAAGTGCAAACATGAATGACAGTGTTCAGCTGCAGCTAGACCAGGTAGGTATGGAGGTTTCGGGTGAATTGATCTACGCAATAAAAGGCAAAGACAGGAATGTAGGAACCGTGCAGGGCGAATGGTTAGGAGATACCCTGTTGCTCGATTATTTATTCCAGTCGGAAGGAGCGCTATCCTCCAGGCAACTGGCATTTCTGAAAACAGATAGCCTCCTGCTGGAAGGCTATGGTGCCAGTGAAGAAAAAGAAGGCAAAATGAAGTTTTCCAATCGCGCTGAGCTGAAATTCGGAGCAGGCATCCGCCTCAGAAAAGTTGATTGTAAAGCAGCTGGTTCTTCTATTGCGCCGCCCCCGGTGTCAGGCGGCGGAGCAGCAGGCGCCGGTTCAGAAGGGCAGGGTAGTGAAGTGCTGTATATGTTCAGGTGGGAATTAAAAGAGTTAAATGGAACTGCCCTGGATGTGGTGAAGGGGCCGCAGTTCTTTTTATTGTTTTCTCCCGGACAAGTGGGCAGGGTGTCTGGAAAATCCGGTTGCAACCGGCTTTCCGGCAGCTTTGAGCTTTTGGATAAGCAGGGAATGAAATTTGGTGCCCTGGCCAGTACTAAAATGGCTTGCCCGGAAATGGAACTGGAGGCAGCTTTTCTCAAAGCACTGGCGGAAATAAATCAATGGAAGATCCTCGATAATCAATTAATACTTATGAAGGATGGTGCTAACCTGGCCATTTTTCAATCTGTGACAGTTAAATAATATGCGAATACCAACTCTGCTGCTGCTGCTTGTCCTGGTTGCAGGACCCTCGCAATCCCAATCGCTTCAACCGGGATTCGATAAACTGGAATATGAAGAAATGATAAAAGTATCGGTCCGAACTACGAAAGCGGGGCAATATGCGGACACCTTTCCCCCGCCGATCCGGTTTCGGATGGTCTATGAATCGCCTGAAATGGGCCTGCAGAACCTGTGGGATCTCTGGACGGATGACAAGGGGCAGGCCGTAATCAGTATTCGTGGAACCACGCAAAATATGACCAGCTGGCTGGCTAATTTGTATGCCGCCATGGTTCCTGCAACGGGTTCTCTGCAGTTGGAAGATGGGTATAGCTTTGAGTACCGGCTGGCGGCACATCCGCAGGCCGCTGTGCATGTAGGCTGGCTGCTATCAACGGGTTATCTTGCCCGCGACATTCTTCCCCGGCTCGATTCCTTGCATAAAACGGGAACAAAAAATGTTCTGATCATGGGCCATAGCCAGGGAGGGGGAATTGCATTTTTACTTACTTCCTATTTATATAGTTTGCAGGAATCGGGCAAGCTACCGGCTGATATCCGGTTTAAAACCTACTGCAGTGCAGGTCCTAAACCCGGTAACCTGTATTATGCCTATGACTATGAAGCAAAAACCTATGGAGGCTGGGCATTTAATGTGGTAAATGCCGCAGACTGGGTTCCGGAAGTTCCGTTATCCATTCAAACGGTTACAGATTTTAATGTAACCAATCCGTTTACCAATGCAAAAAAGACCATCCGCAAACAGAAATTTCCCAATAAGCTGGTTTTGAAATATGTCTATAACCGGCTAAGTAAGCCAAGCATAAGGGCGCAGCGGAATTACCAGAAATACCTGGGTAAACATACCTCCAAGATAGTTGGTAAAAACCTGAAGGGATTCCAGGCGCCGGCCTATTATAATTCCAATCATTACGTGCGTACGGGCGCTACTATTGTTTTACAGCCCGATGATGCCTACCGGGCAATCTGGAAAGACAGCGATACCAATGTTTTTGTGCATCACGTACACGCACCTTACTTGTTCCTGTTGCACCTGCTTCCCTGAATTAACGGTCATTGGTAGGGTAGCAACCTACCGGTGATCGGAGGAAAAGCCTAACTTTGCGGATTATCGGAGGATATGAGTACAATTGAAGCGGCGCTGAGCCTTACACCTAAAGATTTTGCTACCGACCAGGAAGTTCGCTGGTGCCCGGGTTGCGGGGATTATTCCATCCTTGCACAGGTGCAGAAAATTATGCCCGGACTGGGCGTTCCAAGAGAAAATATTGTAATAGTATCCGGCATTGGGTGCAGTAGCCGGTTTCCCTACTATATGAATACCTATGGTATGCATTCTATTCATGGAAGAGCTACTGCCATTGCCAGTGGGTTAAAAGCTACCAGGCCTGAACTGAGCATTTGGATTGTAACAGGCGATGGAGATGGGTTGAGTATCGGAGGTAATCATACCATTCACCTGCTACGCAGAAATTTTGATGTTAATATCCTGCTCTTTAATAACCAGATCTATGGTTTAACCAAGGGCCAGTATTCGCCCACTTCGGAAGAACAGAAAATAACCAAGAGTACGCCTTTTGGATCCATTGACCATCCATTTAATCCATTGGCCCTGGCAATGGGTGCAGATGCCAGTTTTATAGCCCGCAGTATGGATCGTGACCCCAAACACCTGCAGGAAATGTTAATCCGCAGCCATGCACACAAGGGGGCTTCTTTTCTTGAAATTTACCAGAACTGCAACATTTTTAATGACGGCGCTTTTGAAATTTTTACGGAAAAATCAAGTAAACCGGAACAAGCCGTTTTTCTGGAACAGGGCAAACCCTTATTATTTGGCGCTAATAAAGAGAAAGGAATACGACTGGATGGGTTAAAACCGGCATTGGTAGACCTTAGCGATGGATTTAGTGCTGATGATTGCTGGATTCACGACGAACGTGATTTCTATAAAGCCCAAATCCTCGTTCGCTTATTTGATGATCCGAGAACAACCGGACATATG
>NZ_LUKG01000003.1:61065-92468 GCF_001601815.1 Flavihumibacter sp. CACIAM 22H1 | reverse complement strand
CAACCGGACATATGCCCCGTCCTTTTGGCGTATTCTATGAACAGGACCGGGCTTGTTATGAAGACATCATGT
The DNA here is from genome assembly GCF_001601815.1 of Flavihumibacter sp. CACIAM 22H1. Lineage (GTDB taxonomy): Bacteria > Bacteroidota > Bacteroidia > Chitinophagales > Chitinophagaceae > Flavihumibacter. The sequence continues at coordinate 92,396 of NZ_LUKG01000003.1, read as the reverse complement.
CGATGCAGATAGAAGAAGCAATTGCGCTTAAAGGGAAAGGCGACCTGGACCGTTTATTACGCGGCTCAGAAGTATGGACCATCCAATAAATTAATACAGCAATAAAAAAAGAAGCCAGCGATGGAAATCGCCGGCCTGTGCTTACCTCTGAAACCACAAAAAGAAAGAGGTTATATATGGGTTTTCAATAATATAGTATGAAGAGATAATAATTTATCTCAGGCAATAATTGCGTAAGGGGTAATTGATCAGACGGCTTTGTCAGGATAAGGGCGAGGGGTGGCGATCAGGAAAGGTATTATTGTTTTCGTCGGAATTGGATAAATGGGTAACAAACCCTAAAAACTGGTTAAAATTAAAGCCTGAACCAATACAATGCAAGATTTACCGGGAAAAACTTGTTATTTTTTTCTTTTTGTAATCATACCACCAGTTCGGGGCCGTTTTTTTCATCATTGTGTCAATGGTTCGCATACCGAACAGGTTCCAGGCCCCGTGTATTTTTCCCGTCCAGGATTCTTGTAAAGCACGGAGGCTCATGGCAAAACCACTATCCAGGTATTCCATATGATGCCAATACCCGGCCGGCATAAAAAGAGTATCGCCATGCTCCAGTACCAGGTCATAACCAATTGCCTGCTTCAGCAAGGGATAGGTTTCCAGGTCTAACTTGGAGTTGAGCGGATCGTAATACTTTTCAAAATTGGCAAAGCTGAGCACTTCCCAGGGCTTCCTGTATAGTAAATGCTGCTGATCGAAGGGGAATAAAAGCACTCTTTTCCGGCCAAAAAACTGGGTATGCAGGATATGTGACATGTCAATATCAAAATGCATATGTGTTACCGATCCTTGTCCACCCACAAATAACATGGGAAATCGTTTTACAAAGCTTTTCAGGTATGCATCCGGCCAGGTAAAATCCTGTGCCAGCTGCGGTGCATGTGTAAAGAGATTGAAGAGAAAGATCCGTAATTCAACCGGCCCTTTTCTGACCTGATCAATGTATTCCCCAAAAAGCATGGTATCATCCGCCTTATTTACCGGGGTTCGCGCATCGCTTTTCGTATTATTATAGACACCTACCTGAACCTTGCCAACGGCATCTTTAAAATAATCCCAATCCCATTTCTGGTAGGCAGGCCAGGTATGGGAAAGGTTTTTTATGACAACGGGAATACCTTTTTCGTAATAAGCAGATCTGAATTCAGCTGGCGACAACTCCTTCCAAACATCAATTGATTTCAATACCATAGTGTCTGATCTTTCTTCTTAACTTAGTTTATGCTTATTCACGTGCATCCGGAAAATCCACAGCCGCGTGCCATCCGGACCATCATTGATACGCTCCGTGAAGGAGGTATCATTATTTATCCAACCGACACCATTTACGGAATTGGTTGTGATATTTTTCAACCCAAAGCCATTGAACGAATTTGCCGGATCAAACAGGTTGTACCGGAAAAAGCACAACTATCTTTTATCTGTTATGATCTGAGCGATCTGAGCCAATATACCAAGTCAATATCTACGCCCCTCTACCGGTTGTTAAAAAGTCATTTACCGGGCCCCTATACCTTTATTCTACCTGCCAGTAAAGAAGTACCAAAAATATTAAAAAGCCGGAAAGATACCATTGGTCTTCGCGTTCCAGATAACATGATTGCCCGAACAATTGTTCGGGAATTAGGGCATCCTATTTTAAGTGCATCCTTACCCGGCGAAATGGTAGAAGAGTATACGGATCCGGAAATGATGCAGGCTAATTTCGGAAAGCTGGTAAACCTGGTGGTGGATGGGGGTATCGGTGGCTGGACTCCCTCTACTATCGTGGATTGTACCAAAGAACCCCCTGAGCTGATTCGCCAGGGAGCAGGTGAATGGGACACAGAAATAGGATCAAAATAAGGTGCCGGCAGCGGGGTTGATCTGGAAACTTTTTCGATGGTATTCACATAAGCCGTGTTGTAGAATGGCATCCCGATGGATTTTTGTACCGTAGCCTTTATTTTTTTCCCAGCCATACTGTGGATAAATGCTATGCAACTGGTTCATATAGTCATCGCGATAGGTTTTTGCGAGAATACTGGCTGCGGCTATGGAGGCATAAAGGGCATCTCCCTGCACAATACAACGATGAGGAATACCCGAAAACGGACGGAAACGATTCCCGTCTATCAATAAAAACCCGGGTGGGGTGGAGAGTCGGGCAATCGCCTGGTGCATCGCCGTCCAGGTAGCCTGTAAGATGTTAATCCGGTCTATTTCGGCTTCATTTACGGCCGCTACCGCGAAGGCTATTGCCTGTTTTTCAATTACTTCTCTTAATTCGTAGCGCTGTTTTTCTTTGACTTGTTTAGAGTCGTTCAATAAAGGGTGGTAAAATCCGGGAGGCAGAATCACTGCGGCAGCAAATACCGGACCTGCGTAACATCCCCGGCCGGCTTCGTCGATTCCGGCTTCGATAAGATCGGTCTGGTAACTGGTTTGCAATGCCATAGCAGGGTCAAAAATAGAAAGAATCTTTTGTCGTAAATTTATTGGTTTACAAAAACTTCGGATTATGTCAATAAGTGAACTACAACAGCAGTTTCCAGCATTCGAAAAAGGGCTGGTACAGGAAATTGAAGCGAATAGTGAAATCCGTTCCTTTACAGCAGGAGAACAGCTGATGCGTACCGGCCAGTATTTTAAAAGTACCCTGCTGATTATTGACGGGTTGGTAAAAGTTTACCGGGAAGATGACCAGGGAAATGAATTCTTTATGTATTACCTGCAACCAGGCCAGGCTTGTGCATTGAGTATGGTTTGTGCGGTAAAACAGGAAACCAGCCAGATAATGGCCAAGGCAGTAAAAGATACAGAAGTGATCAGTATTCCACTTTCTTATATGGATGAATGGATGAGCAAGTATAAATCCTGGTACCATTTTGTATTGGAAACCTATAGGTCGAGGTTTGAAGAACTATTGGTAACGATTGATCATATTGCGTTCAGGGCAATGGATGAACGACTGGAGTTTTACCTGAAAAAGCATGTACAAACACTGGGGTCCAACACCATACCCTTGAGTCACCAGGAAATTGCAGATGAACTGAATTCGAGCCGGGAAGTGATTTCCAGGTTGTTAAAAAAAATGGAACAGCTGGGTAAGGTAAAACTGCAACGCAACTCTATTGAAGTAATTAGGCTGGGCTGATTTATTAATGTGACAAAAGTCATAGTTGACTGCTGTAATTAATAGCAAATTTGTACCTGAAACGTGAAAACAGGCATTATGAAAATAGAACAAATTTATACCGGATGTCTCGCACAAGGTGCGTATTATATTGAGAGTGAAGGAGAAGCAGTTGTTATCGACCCGCTGCGCGAAGTAGAACCTTATATCAAACGCGCGGAAGAGGACGGCGCAAAAATCACTTATGTATTTGAAACCCATTTCCATGCAGACTTTGTAAGTGGTCATATCGACCTGGCCCGTAAAACTGGTGGAAAAATCATTTACGGACCCAATGCCAACCCCAGTTTTGATGCGTATATCGCAAAAGATGGGGAGGAATTTAAAGTAGGTAAGCTCACCTTTAAAGTAATACACACACCTGGGCATACTATGGAAAGCACCTGTTATCTTTTAAAAGATGCCGGTGGTAAACATGTTGGCTTGTTTTCAGGCGACACCCTTTTTATCGGGGATGTTGGCAGACCCGATCTTGCGCAGAAAGCCGCCGACATGACACAGGAGCAACTGGCTGCAACGCTTTATGATTCGCTCAGAAATAAAATAATGCCCCTGGCGGATGATATCATCGTTTATCCGGCACATGGCGCAGGAAGTGCTTGTGGAAAAAACATGAGTAAGGAAACAACCGACACCCTGGGTAACCAGAAAAAGACCAATTATGCACTCCGCGCAGACATGACAAAAGAAGAGTTTGTGAAGGAAGTAACAGATGGTTTATTGCCTCCCCCTGCGTATTTTCCCCTGAATGTGCGGATGAACAAAGAGGGATACGATAGTATTGATGAAGTGCTGCAGCGCGGACAGCAAGGCTTATCTGCCGCAGCTTTTGAAACAGCCGCCAATGAAACCGGTGCGTTGATACTGGACACAAGAGATCCCCAGGTCTTTGCTAAAGGGTTTATTCCTAATTCCATTAATATCGGAATCGATGGCAATTTTGCTCCCTGGGTAGGCGCCCTGATACCAGATGTAAAACAGCAGATACTGCTGGTGGCAGAACCCGATCGTATAGAAGAAGTGGTTACCCGGCTGGCCAGGGTTGGGTATGATTATACAATTGGATTCCTTGATGGCGGATTTGAGACCTGGAAAAAAGCAGGAATGGAAATTGACCATATCCAATCCATCACAGCAGAAGAATTTGCCGGCATTGCGGCAAGGGAAGCGGTTAATGTGCTGGATGTTCGGAAAAACAGTGAATACCTGAGTGAGCATGTTGAGGATGCTGAAAATGCACCGCTTGATTTTGTAAATGAGAGTATGCTGAAAGTAGACCGGAATAAAACCTATTATGTTCATTGTGCAGGAGGATATCGGTCCATGATCTTTAATTCTATTTTACGAGCGCGGGGTTATGAAAACCTGGTAGATGTAAAAGGTGGATTTAAAGCTATCAAGGAAACCGGCAAAGTACCTGTGACGGATTATGTTTGTCCGAGTACATTAAAATAACTACGGTATTAGCATCTTAGACCCTATATACAGAAACTATGTTTACAATATTAAAATCAATTTTTGGGAAAAAAGAGGACCTGAAAGCCCTCAGAGAGGCGGGTGCATTGATAGTGGATGTACGCACACCGGCAGAATATGAAGCGGGTCATATTCCCGGCTCCTCCAATATTCCATTGGATCAGTTAAAGAAACAGCTGGCAGTGTTGAAAAAGGAAGGGAAGGCCATAATTGCCGTATGCAGATCCGGCAACAGAAGTGCCCTGGCCGTTTCGCAGCTTAAAGCTGCCGGTATAAATGCATACAATGGCGGGGCCTGGAGTAGCTTGGCCCGGGATCTAAAATAACTAGTATGGAAAAGATTATAAACGGTTGGAATTTTATGCGTTGGTTGCGTTTGGGTATGGGTATATATGCCCTGGTAGCTGCTGTACTGCAACAGGAATGGATACTGGGCATTGCAGGTGTGTTACTGGCAGGAATGGCCTTGCTGAATATAGGCTGTTGTACAGGCAGTACCTGTTCTCCCATGCCCCGTAGAAATAACGGTTCCGGTAAAACCGGAACAACCATTCAGTACGAAGAGATCAAAGCATCTAAATAAACACTATGAACAGTTTTCAGGAACTAATCAATTCGGATAAGCCTGTCCTGGTTGATTTTTTTGCAGAATGGTGCGGTCCTTGTAAAATGATGACGCCTATTCTGAAAGAAGTGAAGGGTAAAATGGGCGATTCCGTAACGATCGTAAAAGTAGATGTAGATAAGAACCCCGATGCAGCAAGACAATTCAGTGTGCAGGGGGTTCCCACACTAATCGTTTTTCAAAAGGGCCAGGTGAAATGGCGCCAGAGTGGCGTTGTTCAGGCCCGCCAGTTAGAGCAGGTGCTAAGCGCTATCTGATACTTATTTATTGCACTTATTATTCTTCCGTAAAATTTAATTCTGTTATGCTTGAATGGTTAAAACAGCCCTGGCCCTGGTATGTAGCAGGCCCACTGATAGGCCTTACGGTGCCTGCCTTATTAATATTGGGCAATAAAAGTTTTGGCATTTCTTCTTCGCTGCGTCATATATGTGCCGCCTGTATTCCCGCAAAAATTCCTTTTTTTCAGTATAACTGGAAAAAGGAAGCCTGGAATATGTTTTTTGTGCTGGGGATATTTTTGGGAGGTGTTATTGCAACCTTGATTTTATCCAACCCGGCGCCTATTGCGGTACACCCTAACCTGGCAACCGAACTCGCCGGTTATGGCATAACCGATTATACAGGACTTGTTCCAGGGGATGTATTTAGCTGGCCGGCTTTGTTAACGGCACGCGGTTTTATAATGATGGTGGTTGGCGGATTTTTGGTAGGTTTTGGAACCAGGTATGCGGGTGGCTGTACTTCCGGGCACGCTATAATGGGAATCAGCAATTTGCAGCTGCCTTCTGTGATCGCCACCTGTTGTTTTATGGCAGGAGGTTTTATTATGGCCAACCTGATCCTTCCTTTTATTTTATCACTTTAAGAAATTGAGTATGTCAGCAAGTAATTCATTTGTTGAACCGGTCAATAAAGCCGGGTTACCAGATACAGATTTTGAAGTCCGTTCGCTCGATACCATGTGTGTTAGTGATACTAAAGTTGTGGAACCCTGGTATGGCCATCTGAAATACCTTATTATTGGAGTTCTATTCGGTATTGTATTTGTGAAAGCAGAAATCATCAGTTGGTTCCGTATTCAGGAAATGTTTCGCTTACAAAGTTTCCATATGTATGGCGTAATCGGTTCTGCTGTTGCAGTAGGAATGTTATCGGTGTTCCTGATCAAGAAATTCAACATCAAAACCATTCATGGCGAGAAGATCGAATTTCATGATAAGAAATTCAATAAAGGACAGATTTACGGAGGCCTTCTCTTTGGTTTGGGATGGGCAATAACCGGGGCATGCCCCGGGCCATTATTTGCGCAGATCGGAACCGGGGCTACGGTAATAGTAGTGACTTTGCTGGCTGCCATTGCCGGAACCTGGGTATATGGTAAGTTCAGGGATAAACTTCCGCATTGATGGCTCCAGCGGCCAGGAGCCTGCAGTTATAATACCTGGAAGCCATAGGCATACGGATCATCGGCCGGGTCAATGGTAATGGTATTATACCCATATATTCTTGCCCAGCCTTCTATACCCGGTCGGATCGCCGGCTGGCCGGCAACAGACGTTTCTTCTTCAATGGTTCCGATAAAAGTTGAACCGATAATGCTTTCATGTATAAACTGATCGCCCTTCTTCAACAAACCTTTCGCATACCATTGGGCCATTCTGGCCGAAGTACCGGTACCACACGGACTGCGATCAATGGCTTTATCGCCATAAAAAACGGCATTTCTTGCGGTGGAGCCAGGGTTTAGTACTGCGCCTGTCCATAGTATGTGCGAACAACCATTAATAGTAGCATCGTCCGGATGTACAAAACTGTATTTTTCATTTATGCGCTTTCTGAGCTCCCTGGCCCAGGCTATTAATTTATCGGCAGTATACTGTTCAAGGCCGGCGAAATTTTTCTGTACATCTACAATTGCATAAAAATTTCCTCCATAAGAAACGTCCACCACCAGCTCTCCCAGTTCCGGGCAATCTACCGTTAATTCGGTAGCTGCCAGGTAGGCGGGCACATTGGTAAGTTTTACAGAGCGCACTTTATTGCCTTCCTGCTTATAGTTAATTTGAACCAGGCCGGCAGGAGCTTCCATACGTATCTGGCCCGGTGTTTTGGGAACAATCAATCCTTCCTCCAGGGCAATAGTGATGGTGCCAATGGTTCCATGGCCGCACATAGGAAGGCAGCCGCTGGTTTCAATAAATAAGACTGCAACATCATTAGCAGGGTCATGCGCAGCATATAAAATTGAGCCGCTCATCATATCATGCCCCCTCGGTTCAAACATCAGCCCTTTCCTGATCCAGTCATACTCTTTTAGGAAATGCTGCCGTTTTTCACTCATGGATGCACCATTTAAAACGGGTCCGCCGCCTGCTACCAGCCGTACCGGGTTGCCGCAGGTATGTCCATCAATACAGAAAAAAGTTTTCTTCATTCCATAGGTTTAACCACCCGAATTTAGGTTGTCTGCTCCAAATCCATTCATTTGGAATTATTGAATCCTTTACAAATTTTAGCCCTCTGAAATTTTGAGCCCGATTTTTTTATAAAGTGTAATAATGACATTAAACAGGCGGTCAGGTAATTTGAAGGGTTAATATCCGTATATCATCTGCTAAATCAGATAAACCTGAAAAGCGGAACTACAACTAGGTTTGATACAAAGGAAAAATAACTGCATATGAAGAATTTTGTAAAACCAGGCGCATTGCTCCTGTTAATGGCATTTCTCTGCCATTTGGCAATGGCCCAAACAACCACCTTACGAGGCAGGGTCCTCGATTCGAAAGGCGCACCACTTCCTGGTGTAAGCATTCGGTTAAAAAGTAGCCAAACCGGCGTTTCCACCGGGAACGATGGTAGCTTCAGTATCACTTACCCGGCAAACAGTAGCCTGGTTATTTCTGCTATAGGTTTTAAGGAGCAGGAGATTGTACTGAACGGGCAAACCGACATCAATATTTCTCTCAGCACCAATTCAGCCCAGTTAGAAGAAGTGGTAGTTACGGCATTAGGGGTAAAACGCGAGAAACGGAACCTTACCTACAGCACCCAGGAAGTGAAGGGGGATGAGCTGGTAAGATCCAAGGAACCGAATGTAGTGAATGCGCTTGCGGGTAAGGTAGCAGGGGTACAGATTACCAGTTCCTCGGGTACACCTGGGGCTTCTTCCCGAATTGTTATTCGGGGCAATACATCCATATATGGCGATAACCAGGCATTGATCGTGGTAGATGGCGTTCCAATTAATAACGATGAAACCGGTAACCTCTATTCTGGTCCGGGTACCAATCGCCTGGCTGATATAGATCCTGCCACCATTGAAAACATAAATGTTCTGAAAGGGGCAGCAGCAGCTGCTTTGTATGGATCAGCAGGTTCAAGAGGGGTGGTAATGATTACCACTAAAAACGGCAGTATTAATAAGAAACCAACGCTGAGTTTTTCTTCCGATCTTTCATTTGAGAAAGCGCTGTACCCCGAAGTACAAACCAAATACGGCCAGGGCGAAAGAGGGGTGTATTTTAACGGAGAAGATCGGAAAACAAGTGCTGTATGGGGGCCACTTATGGATACCCTGCGTATAAATGGACAGAAAGCTCCCGTTTATGACCAGATGGACCTGTTTTTTCAAACTGGTATTACTTCGAATAATTCCGTAAGTGTAAATGGAGGCAGTACCAATTCCAGTTATTTTTTCTCCTATTCTTATTTTGATCAGAAAGGCACTATTCCACAGAATGATTACAAACGGCATTCAATTTTTACCAAGTTTACCAATCGTATTACCGACAAACTTACCAGCACATTTCAGGTAACTTATTCGGGTTCAAAAAGTAACCGGGCCCCGGAAGGTTATGTATTGGAGAGTCCTGTTTGGACAATTTATACGGCACCTATTTCCTGGAATCCGCTGCCTTATACCAATGCAGATGGAACACAACGGGTATTTCGTTTTTCGCGTAATAACCCCTATTGGGTATTGGATAATATCCGCAATAAATCAACCGTGAACCGTATCATTCCGGTAATAACCTTCAGTTATAACCCTACTAACTGGTTAACCATCACAGAGCGCCTGGGTGCAGATATTTATGCCGAACAGGATAAATATGTGGAAGCGCCCAGTAATGTATTGGCAACACGCGGACGAATTATTGATCAGAATATTAATTTCCGGCAGTTCAATAATGATATCATCATTAATGCACACAAAGATTTTGGAAAATTCAGTACCAATTTGTTATTGGGCAATAATATTATCAGTACCTATTCGCAGAACCATTATGCCAATGGATTGGGTACATCCATTAACGGGCTGGAAAATATAAACAATGCTTCCACGATAACGTACAGCGAAGGAAATTACCTGCGTAGAAAAGTTGGTTTTTATGCACAGGCAAATATCGACTACAATCGATTCCTGAACCTGTCTTTAACCGGCAGGTATGACGGAAGCTCTGTGCTGGCAGCATCTAACCGGTTTTATCCCTATGGTTCTGCAGCAGCGTCCTTTGTGTTTTCAGAGTTTATGTCGGAGCGGATGCGGAACTGGGTTGATCTTGCCAAGGTTCGGGTTTCCTATGCAACGGTGGGTAATGAGCAGATCGGTCCTTACCAGTTGCTTACACCGTATAATTCGGCATCAATTGGTACCAATGTATTTCCCTTGCAGGGCCAATCAGGTTTTCTTATTGATGGAAACCTGGGTAACCCTAACCTGAAAAATGAAACCATCCGTGAGTTGGAACTGGGTTTCGAAGGCCGCTTTTTCAAGAATCGATTAGGAGTAGAAGTTTCTTATTTCAAGAAAAAAACCTTTGATGGAATTATTCCAACAGTAGCTATTGCACCCAGTACTGGTTATGCCTCCACCTCCATCAACTCCAGTCAGATGGAGAACAAAGGGTTAGAGGTATTGATAAATGCAACCCCGGTTCGGACTTCCAAATTCAGTTGGGACCTGGCTTTTAACTTTACCCGGATCCGGAATAAAGTATTATTTATTGCGGATGGTACAGAACGGCTTGGCAATGGCTTTACACAGGTAGTAGTGGGGCAGCCGTACGGCGTAAAATTTGGAGGTGCTTATGCGCGTACGGATGACGGACAATTACTGATTGATGATGCTGGTCTTCCATTCCGTACCGTAAACGATCAGATTATCGGAAATATTACACCCGACTGGCTGGCAGGGCTGAGTAATAATTTCCGGTACGGACAGTTTAGTTTTAGTTTCTTCTTTGATATGAAGAAAGGGGGCGATATTGAAAACAACGTGGATGGTTATGGATATTTCTATGGCACACCAAAAGTTACCGAAAACCGCCAGGATAGGATTATTGCCGGCGTAAAAGCATCGGATGGTAAAGCCAATGATATTAGTGTGCAGGCCCAGGATTATTACAGAAGAATCAACGGTATTACAGAAGCTGTTATTCAGGATGGTACGTATATTAAACTCCGGAATATTAGCCTGAGTTATGATATCAGCCCGAAGTTATTGGCTAAAACATTTGTAAAGGGCGCAAGCTTTACACTTACGGGGCGCAATCTTTGGATCCATAGCCCGCATTTTACGGGTGCAGATCCGGAGGTTAGTTCATTCGGTTCTTCCAATGGTTCACAGGGAATTTATTCGTTCTCTACACCTACTTCCCGTTCTGTTGCAGTTTCTCTTAAACTTAGTTTTTGATCCAACACACAATTTTTAAGCATGAAAAAGATACTCTTTATACTTTGCTCCGGCCTGTTGGTACTGGCAGCCGGCTGCAAAAAATTCATCGACGTAAACAATGATCCGAACCGGCCCATTGATGTGCAGGAAGCAGCCATTCTTCCGCCCGTGGAATTGGCCGTTTCTCACTTACTGAATGCAGGTTTTGCCGCTATACTGGCGCAACATTATACACAAGCCGTTTGTTTAAACCAGCCTGTTCCCAATGAAGGCACCTATTTACTGGTAAATGGGCAGATGGATGGAGATTGGAACAGTACCTATGTTACCTGCCTGAATAACCTTAAACAGCTTATTAACAAGGCAGAGGCCGGCGGCAGTTACGCCTACGCAGGTATCGGCAAGATTCTGAGTGCCTATTGTTATGGTACAGCAACAGATTTCTGGGGAGATATTCCCTATACAGAAGCTTTACTGGGCAGTGATAAATTTACACCTGTATACAGCAGCCAGACAGAAGTATACCAGGGCATACAATCTTTGTTGGATGCCGGTATTGCAGACTTGGCAAAGACCAGTGTAAAAAATCCGGCGAACGATGATTTCTTTTACCGGGGGAACCTGGAAAAATGGACAAAACTGGCCTATACCCTAAAGGCCAGGTACTATATTCATCTTACAAAATCGGGAAGTAATACGCCGGCTACCTTGGCAGACCTGGCCCTGGGTGCCCTGAATAGCGGTATGAGTTCCAATGCCGATGATCTGAAAATGGGTTATCCGGGTGGGGCTGGAAATGAGAATCCCTGGTACCTGACCTTTTTGCCAGGGTCTACCCTGGTATTGTCTGCTCACCTGGTAGACGGATTTGTAGACAGAAATGACCCCCGCCTTCCTGTTATAATTGCACCGGCAAAAGGAACCGGTTTGTATACGGGGCGGGCAATCGGAACAAGAGATGTGGGTAACCTGGAAGCCTATTCCATTCCGGCTGCTTTTTATGGAAGTGCCGGATCCGACCATTTTCTGGTGAATTATTCAGAAGCCCTTTTTATCAAAGCAGAAGCTACCCTTATTAAATCGGGTGCTGCAGCTGCCCAACCTGTTTACCAGGACGGGATCCGCTCACATATGCTTAAATTAGGCCTCGATCCTGCAGGAACGGCGGTAAGTGATTATTTAGCAGATAGGGGTACCTTAACGGCCGGAAATGCCCTGGAGCGTATTATGGAAGAAAAAGCAATTGCTAATTTCCTGAATACGGAAAACTGGGCAGATTGGCGGAGAACAGGTTTCCCCCAGCTAACCAAAGTGCCCAATGCCTTATCTGAAATACCACGCAGGCTTCTGTATCCGCAGGTCGAAATTATTTCCAACCCTCAACCACAGCAGGCTGCAACACTCACTGACCGTATCTGGTGGGACGCCCAATAAAATCCTGATATGACTAAATTACATCGCTCCCTGTTGCTACTCAGTATAGCGGTTGGCTCTATACAGCCAACTGCTATACTGGCGCAGGTAAATCTGACCCAAGAAATTGCAGCACAGGCTTCAGAGCTAACCAATACCATTATTCAGCACCAGGCCGATAAAGGAAGCCTGGATCGCTTTTATTTCCTGGAAACCTCCCCGGAAAGAATTGAACGGATGAAAAAATTTCATTCCAGCTATAGCAACGGCCTGCAACAATTCAATTTTGAGAAGCTGAGTATGGATGGAAAAGTAGATTATGTGTTATTCAGCCGTAATCTTCAGTATGAACTGCAGTTGTTAGAGGAAGAAAAAGCACAACTAAATTTTTCCGAAAGTTATCTTCCCTTTTCAACGCAAGTATTTAGTTACGAGAAAAAAAGAAGAAGGGGTGCCGTTTTGCCGGCACAGGAACTTGCCCGTGACCTGAATAACTGGAAAATACAGTTGCTGGACCTGCTCAAAAAAGGCGAGGCCGATGCCGATATACACCTCATGGCAGCTCATGCCGTACAAAAAAGAATAAAGGATTGCCGCGATGCGCTCCGTAGTATCTATGATTTTTATTATGGGTATGATCCGCAATTCACCTGGTGGGTAGAAGCACCTTATAAAGGCATGGATAGTTTACTACAACTGTACTCGACCAACTTATTGAGCCGTGCCCGAAAAAACGGGGCCTCTGCAGACGATGGCAGTGGTATTATTGGTCGCCCAATCGGGGCTGCTGCATTAAAACAACAACTGGAGCTGGAATATATCCCCTACACGGCTGCTGAATTAATTACTATAGCAGAACAGGAATTTGCCTGGTGTGATAAGGAATTATTGAAAGCTACCAAAGAGATGGGTTTCGGTACCGACCGGAAAGCAGCCCTCGAAAAAGTTAAAAACAGTTACGTACCGGAAGGTAAACAACCCGAAATGATCCTTGATTTGTATAACCAGAGTGTTGATTTTATTAAGAAGAAAGACCTGGTAACCATTCCGCCGATTGCAGAAGAAACCTGGCGAATGAATATGATGAGCCCCGAACGACAATTGGTAAATCCATTCTTTCTGGGAGGAGAAAGTATTATCATTTCTTATCCGACCAATACCATGGCGGAACCCGATAAGCTGATGAGCATGCGGGGAAACAACCCGCATTTTTCAAGGGCTACGGTACATCACGAACTTATTGCAGGACATCATTTGCAGATGTTCCAGAACGACCGGCACAAAGCCTATAGAAGTTTTTATACGCCTTTCTGGATCGAAGGCTGGGCCTTGTATTGGGAAATGATACTCTGGGATATGGGTTTTCCCAGGGGGCCGGAAGATAAAATAGGGATGCTGTTCTGGAGAATGCACCGTTGTGCCAGGATCATTTTCTCCTTGAATTACCATCTTGGCAAATGGACACCCCAACAATGTATTGATTTCCTGGTAGATCGGGTAGGGCATGAACGGGCAAATGCAGAGGGGGAGGTAAGACGTTCTTTTCAGGGGAATTATGGTCCTTTGTATCAATTGGCTTATATGATTGGTGGCTTGCAGTTCTATGCACTTAAAAAGGAACTGGTAGACGGCGGAAAGATGACGTATAAGCAATATCATGACGCAATTCTTAAACAAAACTCATTACCCGTAGAAATGATCCGGCATATATTAACCAATCGGCCACCCCAAAAGCAGTTTAGCACCAGCTGGCGCTTTTATACTCCTAAAAACTAGGCAGTTAAAATTGGTAAATTATTCATTAATTGCCGGATAGGAAGGCCGATCTGCAACCGGTATTTTTACAAATCATCGTTATCTAAATAAAGTATTATGGCAACTATTAGCTGGCAGGGCGTTTATCCTGCTTTGTTGACACCGTTTGATGAAAATGAAGAAATTGATTTTGACCTGTATAAATTAAACCTGGAAGCGCAGATTCAGGCAGGTGTTGATGGAATTATCATCGGCGGATCTTTGGGCGAAACCAGTACCTTATTGGGAGAAGAAAAAAAAGCACTTCTCTTGTATTCTAAAGCAATTGTACCGGCCGATATGCCGGTAATTGTGAATATTGCCGAGCAAAGTACCAAAGTTGCCATTGCGCTTGCGCAGGAAGCTGAGCAAAACGGTGCGGATGGATTAATGCTGCTGCCCCCGATGCGTTATAAGGCTGATGACCGCGAAACGGTTGCGTTTTTTAAAGCGGTTGCCCATAACACATCGCTTCCTATTTTGCTCTATAATAACCCGGTCGATTACAAAATTGAAATTACGCTTGACATGTTTGAGCAGCTGCTGGACGTGGAGAATATTCAGGCTGTAAAGGAATCCACCAGGAATACCATGAATGTAACCCGGATGCTTAACCGATTTGGCGATCGTTATAAAATCCTTACTGGTGTTGATCCCATTGCCCTGGAAAGTCTTTTATTGGGTGCACAGGGTTGGGTAGCCGGATTGGTAGATGCTTTTCCACGGGAAACTGTTGCCATCTATCGCCTGGCAAAAGCCGGCAGAATTGAAGAAGCGCTGGCTATTAACCGCTGGTTCCTGCCTTTATGTGAACTGGATATTCATCCTAAATTGGTGCAGTATATTAAACTGGCGGCAAAAGCAACCGGAATTGGTTCTGAATATGTACGCGCACCTCGCCTCTTGCTGGAAGGGGAGGAGAAAATAGCTGTTCAGAAAGTGATCGACGATGCATTAGCTTGCAGACCGGAGTTGCCGGAGTATCTTCACTTACAAAATGTATCAAATGCTCAATGGGCTTAGCATAATCGGACATACGGTGGCCACTGCCGGAAATACCGCACTCCATTCCTTTAGTACGGTTACCGGTCAACAATTAGCAGAAAAATTTTATGTAGCAACTGAAGCAGAAATAGAGCAAGCCTTAAAACTGGCTCAGGAGGCGGCTCCTGTTTTTGCCGCACTTACCGGGGAACAGCGGGCACGGTTCCTGGAAACTATTGCTACGGAAATTTTATCAATTGGTTCCCTGCTGATTGAAAGAGCCCACCTGGAAACCGGTTTGCCCGAAGCAAGATTAAATGGTGAAAGAGATCGTACGGTTAACCAGCTTAGATTATTTGCTGCTGTTTTAAGAGAGGGCAGCTGGGTACAGGCAGTAATTGATACGGCCCTGCCCGATAGAAAGCCCTTACCTCGTACAGACCTGCGAAAAATGCAGGTTGCGTTGGGCCCTGTAGCAGTTTTTGCAGCAAGCAATTTTCCCTTTGCGTTTTCAACTGCCGGTGGCGATACCGCAGCAGCCCTTGCAGCTGGTTGCCCGGTAATTGTAAAAGCGCATGGGTCTCATCTTGGCACCAATGAACTGATTGCCCAGGCTGTTCAGCGGGCAGCAATTTTATGCGGAATGCCAAACGGCGTTTTTTCCGCATTGGTGGGCGAAGGAGCAATACTAGGGCAACAGCTTGCCAAAGATGCCCGAATTAAGGCAATTGGTTTTACCGGTTCTTTCAAAGCAGGTATGTCTCTTTATCGGACAGCTACTACAGAAAGGAAAGAACCTATACCGGTATACGCGGAAATGAGTAGTATTAACCCTGTTTTACTTTTGCCCGTAGCACTCAGTACCCACGCAGATTCGATAGCTACACAACTGGCCGGCTCTATTACCCTTGGAGTGGGGCAGTTTTGTACGAACCCGGGACTACTATTTGTATTGGAGAGTGAACAGACAGCGGCATTCATAGAAGCTTTAACAGCAGCTATTCAAAAAACAGCCGCTGGTTATATGCTGAATAAAACCATTTGTAAAAGTTATTATGGCAACAAATCAAGCCTCAAAACACACCCGGGTATAACCGTATTAACCGAAGGAGAAGACTTATCGGAACAGTATAAAGGAAGCGCTGCTTTATTTCAGGTAAACGCAGCAAACTTTATCAACGATCTGGTGTTGCAGGAAGAGGTATTTGGGCCAAGCTCCCTGGTGGTGCGCTGTTCTTCAAAAGAGGAACTGAAACGGGCACTGGAGGTATTACAGGGGCAATTAACCGGATCCGTATTTGCCGAGCAAGCAGATCTAACGGAATTTTCCGATGCAATTGCGGTTATGCAATCCAGGGTTGGCCGGTTAATATTTAACCAGGTGCCAACTGGGGTAGAAGTGTGCCATGCCATGGTGCATGGAGGCCCATTTCCTGCTACGGCTGATGCAAGATCTACCTCCGTCGGCGCTGATTCCATTCAACGATTTGTACGCCCCCTTTGCTGGCAGAATTGCCCCGAAGAAATATTGCCGGCCGCTTTAAAAAACAGTAACCCTCTTCAGCTCATGCGCAAAATAAACGGCATCTATACGCGGGATGCTGTTGATTCCTTAGTTGTACTATGAAAGCAGTAATTGTTGGTGGTGGAATAATAGGCTTATGCAGTGCCTGGTACCTAAATGAAATGGGATGGGAGGTTGTACTTGTTGATAGAACAGACTTGTCAGACAGTTGTTCCTACGGTAACCTCGGAATGGTAGTACCAAGTCATTTTGTTCCATTGGCAGCACCTGGAATTGTTTCACAGGGAATACGTTGGATGTTCAATTCTAAAAGCCCCTTTTATGTGAAGCCGGCACTGAGTCCGAAACTGATAAGCTGGGGCCTTCGTTTCATAAAAGCTGCCAATGCCCGGCATGTTGAGCAGTCTGCCAGGCCCTTGCTCGACCTGAATTTGCTCAGCAAATCACTTTATGACGAATTGGCCCGCTCCTTTGATTTCTCCTTAGAAGCAAAAGGAATTTTGATGTATTTCAAACAGGAAGCTGTAGCCGAAGAAGAAATTCACCTCGCCGAAAAAGCAAGAGCCCTGGGCCTGGATGCAGTTTACCTGAATAAAGAAGAGGTTCAGCAATTGGAACCCACCACAAAACTGGATGTTTTAGGCGCTGTGCATTATAGATCTGATGCACACTTATATCCTAATTTATTGATGAAACAACTGATCACCACCCTGAAACAGCGGGGAGTTCAACTGTTGGAACAACATGCGCTTGAACAGGTTGAGCGACATCAGCATAAAATTCAAAGTATAACTGCGGGGGGAAAAAAACTGGAAGCGGATTTATTTGTGATGGCCAGTGGTTCATGGCTGCCAGACACCTTACAACTGGCAGGGTTGAAGATACCGTTACTGCCGGGGAAAGGTTATTCCTTCACCGTTGATGAACCTGCGCAGAAGTTAAATATACCGGCAATTCTTTGTGAAGCAAGGGTAGCCATAACTCCCATGCAGGGGAGGATGCGGTTTGGAGGTACCATGGAGCTGGGTAAAATGCAGCACCGCGTAAACCTGAACCGGGTTAAAGGAATTGTGGAATCTATTCCCAGTTATTTTCCAGAACTAAAGCCGTCTCTGCCGGCAGAGAAAAATATCTGGTATGGCTTTCGACCCTGTTCCCCGGATGGACTTCCCTATATTGGTTATTCAGCAGGTGCAGATAATCTTTTGATAGCAGGTGGGCATGCAATGATGGGGCTTAGCCTTGGACCGGCAACCGGTAAGCTGATTGCCGAACTGGCCAATGGAAAACAGCCCTCCATTAACCTGGCTCCTTTTGCTCCGGATCGTTTTTCCTGATAAAATAATAGATTGGAATGCCCAATAAGGTTATAATTAATCCCGGCCAGGTATATGCGGGTTTAAAAAATATAAGTAGTCCGCAAAAACTAAGTCCCATTAAAATATAAATAATTGGTAGAACCGGGTAGCCCACTGCTTTATACGGACGATGCGCTGCCGGTTGTTTTTTGCGTAGTATAAAAATGCCCGCAATAGTGAGCATATAAAATCCAACAACCACAAAAGAGATCATATCCAGTAATTGCCCGTATTGGCCACTTAAACTCCAGCCACAGGCAAACAGGCACTGAAACCAGAGTGCATAGCCGGGTACATTGTTTTTATTAAGATGGCCTGCTTTTTTGAAAAACAGTTTATCCTGTGCCATTGTATAATATACCCTTGCACCGGCAAGTATTAAACCATTATTACAGCCAAATGTGCTAACCATGATCATGATTGCAATAATGATGGTGCCGGCATTGCCAAATATCACCTGCGCAGCTGTAACACCAACCCGGTCTTTTTCTGCACCGGCGATGGCGTCCAAGGAAAGCACAGACATATATACCAGGTTAGTACACACATAAATTAGCGTAACAATCAGGGTGCCCAGGAAAAGACTTAACCCGATGTTACGTTGCGGATTTTTTATTTCTCCTGCAATAAAGGTTACATTATTCCAGGAATCACTGCTGAAGATAGAGCCTACCATGGCCGCCGCTACAGCGCCTAAAGCTGCAATGGTTGTATAAGATTCGATCGATGATCCGGGAAGCAGTTTCTGAACAGACCAGGCATTGATCCAGTTGTTGTTCCATATTTGCACATCAAAAGCCAGCAGGCCAAAAACGATAAGACCAAAAAGACTGAGCAATTTTGCGAGGGTAAAACTGGTTTGAATGGTTTTTCCGCTCTTAATTCCCCGGGTGTTTATGTAGGTTAGCAGAATAATTACCACAATAGAAAGCAGTTGCGCGGGAGATATGGTGTAAGTACCGATCTGTACCACTACGGCATCTTCACTAAACACCGGAAAAAGGTAAGCGGTAAATTTTGCAAAGGCAACTCCTACGGCAGCAATGGTAGCGGTTTGAATAACAGAAAAAAAACTCCAGCCATAAAGGAAACCAATTAAGGGATTATAAGCTTCCTTTAAATAAACATACTGGCCGCCAGCTTTCGGGTACATTCCACTTAATTCTCCATAGCTTAAGGCGGCGGTGATGGTCATGAAGCCGGTAATAAGCCATATTGCAATGAGCCAGCCAGCGCTTCCCACATGCCTGGTAATATCCGCACTTACTATAAAGATGCCGGAACCTATCATGGAACCTGCCACCACCATGGTGGCATCCAATAAACGAAGGGTCGGCTTAAAACTGGAAGAACTCATAAACAGCAGGTTTCAGGTAGGGGAAATTAAGCAATACCGGTACAATTCCCACATGCGGGTTAAAATCAGTGGAACTTAGGCTAATTGATGCAAACCGCTCAGATGTTGAAACGAGCCTCTGACGATAAGCAGAACTCTTGCTATATTACTGTTTAAAATCAATAGATGGACGGCATTCGTATTTACAGGACTACACTTGGACCCATTGCAGAAGAGGGGGCATGTTTTTATAAACTCCCTGTTACCTGGGCTGATCTCTTACATGCAGAGGCACCCCTTACCCTTGTTCAGGAACTTTTAAAGGGGGCAGAACAGGTAATGGCGCCATCTCACTCATCCATTGAAATGCCAATGACGGAACAACAGGAATTATGGTCCTGTGGTGTAACTTATAAACGCAGCCGCGATGGGAGACAGGAAGAGTCAAAAGAAGCAGGCGGCAGCGATTTTTATGCAAGGGTATATGAAGCCGAACGCCCAGAAATTTTTATGAAAGCCAGTGCTGCAAGAGTGGTAGGAACAGGTAACCTGGTTCGTATCCGCAAAGACAGCTCCTGGAATGTACCGGAACCGGAGTTAACCTTGGTGGTAAACAGCAACGGAGCCATAATCGGCTATACGATCGGAAATGATATGAGCAGCCGTAGCATCGAAGGGGAAAACCCGCTTTATCTTCCGCAGGCAAAAACATACGATGGCTGTGCGGCGCTGGGCCCCTGTATATTGCTAACTCCGGATGAAACCATTTCTTCTTCTACCACTATTCAATTGGTCATTAAACGGGCCGGCCTACCCGTTTTTTCCGATACAGTAGCATTGACGCAAATGAAAAGAGGGTTGAAAGAACTGGTGGGTTTTGTGTACCGGGAATGCAGCTTTCCTTTTGGCTGTTTTATCATGACCGGTACCGGCATTGTACCCCCGCCGTCTTTTACACTGCTGGCAGGAGACCTGGTTGAAATCGAAATCAGCGGAATAGGAACACTTACCAATATAGTGGCTTAAATAACCAGTAAGGAGAAAATCTGCACAGCATCCGTGAATTTGTGTAAATTGGTAGTTAAATGTCATTAATACATTTAATTTTTGAAAAATTGCTACCAGTATGCTGAAAAAATCTCTATCCATTGGAGTAGTGCTTGGGCTATGCGGACTGAATTTGACTGCGCAGACCGCACAACGTGATTACCCCATCCAGCCGATACCTTTTACACAGGTACATTTTCAGGACGGTTTCTGGGCACCGAAGATGGAGGTGAATGCTACCGTAAGCATTCCTTATACCTTGCAAAAATGCAGGGAAACAGGTCGCATCGATAATTTCCTGAAAGCTGCTGGTAAGCTGCCGGTTGGAAAAATAACAGAATATCCGTTTGATGATACGGATGTATATAAACTTATAGAAGGGGCCTCCTATTCTCTCCAAACCAAGCCGAATCCGGAGCTCGAAAAAACACTTGATACCCTTATCGGTATTATTGGTGATGCACAGGAGCCGGATGGATACCTGTATACATTCCGGACCATGAAACCGGATACCCTGCATCCCTGGATCAGTCCGAACCGATGGGAGAAAGATCCTGACCTGAGTCATGAGCTATACAATTCAGGGCACCTTTACGAGGCGGCTGTTGCACATTACCTGGCTACCGGTAAACGGAATTTTTTGGATATAGCGCTGAAAAATGCAGACCTGCTGGTACGTGATTTTGGTCCGGGTAAAGCGGCCTATTTTCCGGGTCATCAGGTAGTGGAAATGGGACTGGCAAGGTTATACCGGGTTACCGGAAAAAAGGAATACATCGACCTGGCGAAATACTTCCTTGATATACGGGGTAATGGCACCATACAAGGAGCTGAATACAGCCAGTCTCACAAGATGGTTACTGATCAGCATGAAGCAGTAGGACATGCGGTACGTGCCGCCTATATGTACACAGGAATGGCCGATGTGGCTGCACTTACCGGAAACCAGGAATATATAAGCGCTATCAACGATATCTGGAAAGATGTGGTAGAACACAAGCTTTACCTTACCGGAGGTATTGGTGCCACCGGCCATGGAGAAGCATTTGGGGCAGCCTATCAGTTGCCGAATATGTCGGCCTATGCAGAAACCTGTGCTTCCATCGCCAATGTGTATTGGAATAGCAGAATGTTTTTAATGAACGGAGATGCACAGTATATTGATGTGTTGGAACGTATTCTTTACAATGGTCTTTTATCCGGTGTTTCATTAAGCGGGGATCGTTTTTTCTACCCCAATCCACTGGCTTCTATGGGGCAACACCAGCGAAGTGCCTGGTTCGGATGTGCCTGTTGTATTTCAAATATGACCCGGTTTATGCCCTCCATTCCCGGCTATGTATATGCGAAAAAAGAAAATGAGCTTTATGTAAACCTATATGTTGCAAGTACTTCCTCTGTGGAATTGCCTGCAGGTAATCTGCAGTTGGAACAGGTTACGGAATATCCCTGGAAGGGGCAGGTAGCTCTGCTGGTAAACCAGGCGCCGGCTGCAGCTATTACCTTACATCTTCGGATCCCGGGCTGGGCAAAGCAGGAGGCCCTTCCCGGCAGTTTATACGCTTTTATTGATACACAGCGAAAACCTATCAGGCTTTTGCTGAATGGAAAGGCGGTGGACTACACGATGGAAAAAGGGTATGCCGTACTGAATCGGAGCTGGAAAAAAGGAGATCGGCTGGAATTGGAATTGCCCTTGGAAATAGAAAAAGTTATTGCGAATAAACAGGTGAAAGAGGATCAGAACAGGTTTGCATTACAACGCGGTCCGCTTGTTTATTGTATTGAAGGCATTGATAACAAAGACAATGCTGCCAATAATATTGTAATAGACCGTTCGGCAGCAGTAAACGCCCGCTATGAACCGCAGTTATTGAATGGTGTAATAGTATTAACTGCAAAGGGGGCAAGTACCAAACGGCAGCTTAACAGCAAAGCGTTGCTTAGAACAGAACAAACGGTAAAAGCTATTCCTTACTATTCCTGGAATAACCGCGGAGCCGGGGAAATGCAGGTATGGATCCCTTACGAAGCGTCTGCAGCGTTACCAACACCGGCGCCTACCATTGCATCCAAAAGCAAGCCCAGTTCTTCCCAGAAGAATCCACGGATGTTGCGCGGGTTGAATGATCAGTTTGAGCCGGAAAATTCACAGGATCGGAATTCTGTATACCTGCATTGGTGGCCGAATGAAAATACAACGGAATGGGTGGAATATAAATTTGATAAAACTTACCAGGTTAGCTCAAGCAGTTTTTACTGGTTTGATGATGGACCTTTCGGAGGATGCAGGATACCACAGTCTTACACCCTCCTGTATGAGAAGGCGGGTAAATTTGTACCGGTTGAGCTGGAAAAAATGGACCCTATCAGCAAGGATGGGTACAACACCATAAAATTTAAACCGGTAACAACCACCGCACTGCGGCTCGAAGTTAAATTACCTGAAAAACACTCATCTGGTATACATGAATGGATGGTAAATTAACTGGCCACTTCGTAGGTATGCAGGGTATAGGACTCTACGTATTCACTCGGTGATTTACCTAGTACCGATTTAAAAACCCGGTTAAAATTGGTGATGCTGTTAAAGCCGCAGGTATAGGCGATGGTGGATATGCTGTCAAACCCGCCTTCGGTTAGTTTTTTGCAGGCTTCATTAATACGCACTTCATTTAAAAATGAAACAAAAGTATGGCGGGTTCTTTTTTTAAAGAAGCGGCAAAATGCCTGGGGGGTCATGTGTGCTTGTTTGGCTACATCATCAAGCGTAAGTTGTTCCGCATAATTACTGAGAATAAAATTATAAATATTACCCAGCCTGATTCCTTCATTCTCACTGAATTGCGCCATTTCCGATACACTGGCCAGTTCTTTTAACTGGGTGGCACTGCAACAATGGCGAAGCAATTCCAGAAAGCTGATCACCTGCTCAATATTGTTCTGTTGCTCCATGCGAAGCATGAGTGCGCTGATATCCGCTGTTATTTCCTCGGGTAAAATAAAACCCGACCGGTGTTTGTGCAGGAACTGGCGGATCTGTTTGGTTTCTGTCAGATCAAACAGGTGCTGCAATTTGCCGGATGGATTAAAAAAAACAGTAAGGGTTTCCACTTCCAGGTTTCCGTCGTAATAAACAGGATTATTCTTAAAAACATGCGGCTGGTTTGCTCCGATGCAATAGATCTCATTGGAGCGGAAGGGGTGCATGTTATTTTCCACCACCAGGGTACCTTCTCCCTTTATGATCCAGGTCAGCTGCAGTTCATCGTGCCGGTGTAAATGCTGGTACATATACGGCATTTTATCGCGTTGTACGATAATGTTTTTTTCGCCAGGAACCGGAATGGTGAATTGTAAGACTTTCATGACGACTAATAAGTGTTTGAATGACAGTAATTTAATCAATTCTTTGATATTACCCTTCTATAGTGAAAATATGGTTAAACCAGGTTAAAATACGGGCAAATAAGAATCAGTTTTCAGAGTGACAGGGGTCACAATTCACCTGCTTTCGGGCTCCTACCTTCACCTTTAAACGATTGACATGCAACAACATCATCAGATTTTAATAATTGGTGGAGGGAATGCGGGCATTTCTACGGCGGCTCAATTGCTGCGCAAAAGGCCTGCGCTTGATATAGCTATTATTGAACCGTCTGAAAAACATTATTATCAGCCCGCCTGGACCCTGGTAGGGGCCGGCACTTTTGACATAAACGACACGGTTCGGTCTGAAGCATCGGTTTTGCCCAAAGGGGTGCATTGGATAAAAGATGCTGCCACCCGCTTTGAACCTGATCAGCATAAGGTTAGTACAGCCAGTGGGCAGGAATATACGTATGATTACCTGGTTGTAGCCCCTGGTATTCAGTTGAACTGGCACCTGGTTAAAGGGTTGCCTGAAACGCTGGGCAAAAACGGCGTAACCTCCAACTATTCTTTTGAATTGGCTCCCTATACCTATGAGCTTATTAAAGGGTTAAAAGCTGGTGATAAGGCGTTGTTTACCAGTCCGGGTACCCCGGTAAAATGTGGAGGCGCTCCACAAAAAATCATGTACCTGGCAGCAGACTATTTGCGAAAGCATGGACTACTGGGTAAAACCAGCGTGGAATTTGTAAGCGCAGGTTCGGTCATCTTTGGGATAAAAAAATATGCCGATGAGTTGATGAAGAAAGTGAATGAATACGGCATTCAATTACATTTCAAACATGATCTGGTAGAGATAAATGGTGCGGCAAAAACAGCTGTATTTAAGGTTACCGATACAGAGGGTATTACAAAGTTGGTTACTAAGCAGTTTGATATGATCCACGTAGTACCTCCGCAAAGTGCCCCCGATTTCATACGAAACAGCCCGCTGGCAAATGCAGCCGGATGGGTGGATGTAAACAAGGCAACGCTTCAGCATACACTATATCCGCGCATTTTCGGAATTGGTGATGCAACCAGTACGCCTAATGCAAAAACCGGGGCCGCGGTTCGTAAACAAGCCCCTGTATTGGTAAAAAACCTGTTAGCCCTGATAGATGGCGAACCCCTGCCAGCTACCTACAATGGTTATGGAAGCTGTCCATTGGTTGTAGGATACGGCAAACTGATTCTGGCAGAGTTCGATTATGACAACAAACCCACAGAAACATTTCCGTTTGATCAGTCCAAGCCCCGGTGGACAATGTGGGCCTTGAAAAAATATGTATTACCCTGGATGTACTGGAATAGGATATTAAAGGGAACGGCTTAATCAATTCTTGCGTAAATTGTTGCAAACTGCCGGAATGAATGCTGAAAAACCTGCGCCTGCCCGGGTAAAACTTTCACTGACAGATGAACTGGCAGTAGAGCGTACCCGTTTGGCCAATGAACGTACTTTATTGGCCTATATTCGCTCAAGTTTGTATTTTTCCATTGCCGGACTAACCCTCAACAGTTTTTTTGAACTGGAATTGGGCTGGTTACTGGAACTGGCTTTTTGGATAGTGGCTTTCGGTATCCTTACCAGCGGAATTATCCGTTATCGCCGGGTAGCTAAAAAGCTGAATATTTCTGCATTTGCGCAAAAACGCTGGCATTTGTTAATGGAAGAAGAGGTATAAAGAAAAAAGTAAATGAATCTCATGGCGAATATTTTAGTTCCTTTTGATTTCTCCGCCAATGCTATCAGCGCGTTGGACCAGGCCTTATACATTGCAAAAGGCAGTGGATTAACCATTGAAGTATTACATATTTTAAATTTTAAAGCTGCCCATGACTACCCTGCAGAATGGCATATTGATCCACATCACGTTGATTTGGGAGCAATTGAAGCAAAACTGGCTGAAATTGTTGCAGACCGCAGCCGATCCTGCTGTGGCGATAGCACCCCCGCAGTTACCAGTGCCGTTCGGGAAAGCGTAATGATCAACGGCGGTATTATCAACCATATGTTACAGCATAAAGCGGACCTGATTGTTATGGGAACCCATGGTGCCTCCAATGCCATCGAACGTTTTTGGGGTAGCAATACCAGTACTATGATCAATCATAGTTTGTTTCCAATACTAGCCGTACCCCGCAACTGGCACCCGGTGGTGCTGGAAGAACTATTAGCGGCTATATCGCTGAAAGAAGCAAAAGCCTGCCTGCCCAAGCTGGTGGAATGGGCAAAATGGCTGAAAACCAAGGTGCAGGTGATTTCTTTAACATCTGTTCCTGAAACCGATCAGGATGAACTGGAAGCGGTGGTGGCTGATTATCCGGAGATCACTGCCCAGTTAGTGCCCAAAAAAGATGATTTACCCATGTGGAAAAACCTGGTAAATTATACGGCCGACCGAAAAAAAGCGGTATTACTGATGTTTGTTCATGAACGCACGGTTTTCGAGAAGCTCTTTAATTACAGTATAACGTCAAAAGTGGCAGACGGCATCCTCATTCCATTGTTAGCTGTTCCTACCACCAAAAAACCCTGAGTTTCAACAGCGGTTGGCGTATCGGAACCAATGGGATAACTTTGCGGGCCATGGAACACATCCTTCAGTTTAATCCTCAGCAAAAGGGACAGAGAGCAGTGGCCATTTGGCTGCTGATAGGGGTTGCAATGATTATTGTGCAGATTTTACTGGGTGGTATAACCCGGCTTACCGGCTCCGGACTTTCTATTACCGAGTGGGAGGTGGTAACCGGTACACTGCCCCCGCTGAATGAAGCCGCCTGGCTTGAAAAATTCAGCGAATACCAGCAAACCCCTCAATTCCGCCTGCTGAATACCGATTTTAACCTACCAGATTTTAAGTTTATTTTTTTCTGGGAATGGTTTCATCGTTTCTGGGCAAGGCTGATTGGCGTGGTATTTCTGGTGGGATTTGTTTACCTGAGTGCAAAACGTTACCTGAAACGCGAAATGGTGAACCCGCTCCTGATCCTGTTTGTGCTGGGGGCATTACAGGGAGCCGTAGGCTGGATTATGGTGGCAAGCGGGCTAACCGGCGATGCTGTATACGTTAAGCCAACGCGCCTGGCGCTCCATTTTGTACTGGCAATCGGGCTGCTCTGTTATACCTTTTGGTTTGCTCTTCAATTGCTGGTACCAGCACGCGAACGAATTAATTCGGGCCCGGTAAAAAAGGGTATTTGGCTGATTTTGGGCCTGTTAACGCTTCAATTACTCTATGGTGCGCTGATGGCTGGCCATAAGGCTGCAGCCGTTGCGTCCACCTGGCCTACGATCAATGGGGCCTGGTACCCCGATGGAATGGGTAGCCACCAACCCTGGCTGATTAATTTTATTGATAATACTATCACCGTTCATTTTATTCACCGGAACCTGGCTTACCTGATTACCATCCTTATAATCGTATGGTATCGAAAAGCCAGCCAGGAGCCGCTTTCTGTTGTGGCTAAACGATACCTCCGCTGGCCTCTTTTAATAGTGGTAATACAGGTTTTGCTGGGCATATTAGCTGTTTTAACCAGTAAGGAAATTATTCCTAACCGGTGGGGGAGCTTTGAATGGATGGCACAAATCCACCAGCTTACCGCTATGTTTCTGGTACTTTCACTGGTTGGGATGCTGTATCTTTTCAGTGCACGCAGGCAGCAGGCATAATTTGCGCGTTGTCTAAACGTTCTAAGAGTGTATCTTGAAACCACTATGAAGCACCGCCTCAAAGCCATATTCTATTCTTTTGCTGTACAATTGGTGCTGCTTCATTTTAAGAAGTTTCAGATCCTGCTTATATTCTGGCTGGCCTTATTCGGTGCTGTCAGTGGAAATTTTATGGCAAGCTTTGGCGTGGATTCGCTCTATTTATCGCCCGAATACCTGGGTACGGTAAATGCCCTTTCCGCCGGAATTGTGGGGGTTTCTGTTGCCATCTTTATCATGAGCTGGAACATTACCACATTTATCCTGTTCTGCCGGCATTTCCGCTTTCTGGCTACCACTACCCGTCCTTTCCTCAAATATTGTATCAACAACGCTATTATTCCTGTGATCTTTCTGGGGTACTATTTTTTCCATGCCGTTAATTTTGATTTGCATAAGGAATTATTGTCTTTGAGCGATGTTTTAGCCCTTACAGGTGGCTTTCTTACCGGTTTTGCAGTAATCGTTTTTTTATCCTTTGGTTATTTTTTCGGCGCGGATATTACAATTGCACGAAATATGATCAGCCTCGATACAAGTCCCCTTGCACTGCATAAAGGCGTTCGACCCCATATTGTACTTAATAGCGGCGGCAGTCGGCTGATCAAAGTAACCACCTATCTAAGCGGACGATTAAGGGTAAAAGCAGTTCGCGATGTAACCCATTACAGTAAGGAATTCCTGGAAAGTATTTTCAGCAGGCATCATTTTGCAGCGGTATTATCGATTTTTATCGCCTTCGTTTTTTTAATGCTGGTGGGATTTCTTCTCGATTATGAAATGTTTCAACTACCGGCAGCAGCCAGCATAACTATTTTTTTTGCCATCCTGGTTTCAGTGGCTGGCGCATTCTCTTATTTTCTGCAAAGCTGGAGTGTGCCCTTTGTGGTAGTACTGATCGTACTATTGAATATTTTGTATCGGTATGGTGTAATTGACCCCACCAATAAGGCATATGGACTTAATTATGGCAAACAAATTCAGAAAGCGGCCTATTCAGCCGAGCATCTGGCGGCATTGAATACGCCGGAAAAGATGGCAGCGGATAGTGCAGCAATGATTGAGGTACTGGAAAACTGGAAAAAAAGACAAGCTGTCGAAAAGCCCCGGCTCTTTATTATCAATGTAAGTGGAGGGGGTACCAGAAGTGCAACTTTTACAATGGGGGTATTACAGAAACTGGATAGCTTATGCAACCAGCAACTGATGCGTAAAACTTTTCTGATAACCGGTGCTTCCGGAGGCATGCTTGGAGCGGCTTATTTTCGGGCATTGTCAAGAGAGCGAGACCTGGGGCAGCCGGTCCGCTTACAGGATCAGCGCTATTTTGATGATATCTCAAAGGACTTATTAAATCCAACCTTTTCCTCTTTTGTAGCAAGAGACCTGGCCGCGCCTGCCCAAAAATTTAAGGTAGGAGCGTATGAATATGTAAAAGACAGGGCCTATTCTTTTGAACAGCAACTCAATAAAAATACCCGCTATTTACTGGACAAGGAATTGAGTGCATTACAGGAAGAAGAAAAGCAAGCACTGATTCCAACCATGATATTTAATTCAGTGATTACCCGCGATGGCCGTAAAATGCTGATAAGTACGCACCCGCTTAGTTTTTTAATGAAACCCGCCGGTGATGCCGGCCTTCAACTGGATGGAGATCCGGACGCCGTTGATTTTGCTGCCCTTCTTCAGAAGCAGGACCCGATGAACCTTCGGCTGCTTACCGCCCTTCGTATGAATGCTACGTTTCCTTATGTATTACCCAATGTATGGTTGCCTACCGAACCTGTTATTGATGTAATGGATGCCGGATTGCGCGATAATTATGGTATTGAAACTGCTGTTCGTTTTATTCATGTTTTCCGCCACTGGATCCGGGAAAATACCAGCGGAGTAACCCTCCTTCAGATTAAAGACAGGAAAGGAGGTGGTTGGGAGCATCCGTTTGAATCGAAAGCAATTTCGGAAATCGTAACCAAACCATTACTCCTGCTGCAATTGAACTGGCATAAGATGCAGCAGTACAATCAACAGGATCAATTGGGAATGATCAGTGATCTGCTACCCGGAGCGTTTAACCGGATCAGTTTTCAGTACCTGCCCGAAAAAGAAGAGATGAAAGCTGCCTTGAATTTCCATCTTACCCAACGAGAAAAAATCGATATCCGCCACGCTTTGGATAACCAGGTAAATGCAGATAGTTTTCAGGACTTTAACAAGGCTTGTTTTAATGCAGGGAATTGATTTTTTTAAACGCAAATCCAGGTGCCAGACGCCCTAAATAATAGAGGAGCTTTACTGCACCTACCCTGATTTCCTTTTTGTTTCGGCTTAATCCTGCCAGCATTTCTTTTACTGCTTTTGCCGGACTGATGGCAATTTTCGGCGGATTGCCCAGGTGCCAGGGAGTATCCACTACCGGAAATAAAACCTCGGTTATTTGAAGAGAGGAAACCTGCGCACGTACTACCTGTGTAAATGAATGGAGTGCTGCTTTTGTTGCATTATAAACCGGGTATTGCACCCGAGGCGTATATGCCAGCCCGCTGGTAATATTTATTATACCTGCATTGTTATTTTGCTGCAGCACCGGCAATAAAAGTTTGCTCAGGTGAACAGGAGCAAGCAGGTTGGTCATAATTTCTGTTACCGCCTTTTCATAGGCATCAGGGTCTTTTCCAAAATCATTTCGGTGAACAATGGCTGCATTGTTAACCAGTATATTCAGAGAAGGATAGGTTTCCCGGATCCAGGCTGAAAGTTGTATCCGCTCAGTGTCCTTGCTGAGATCGCAACAATATGTAATGAGCTCCGGTAACTGCTTTTTAGCAGCGCTTAATTTTTCCGGGTTGCGGCCACAAATCAGTACGGTGTTATTCAGTGCAATCAGTTGTTTTGCCATTTCCAATCCCAGTCCTGAACTTCCGCCGGTAATAAAAATGGTGTTATTGTGTAAGTTCATCGCGTTTAATTGAACCGCGAAAATAGCCGGGCGCGTTCTATTGAAAATTGACCTGGGTTAACTGCTGCGTTTTTTCCGGATCCGGCTTAAGGATTCCGGTTGAATGCCCAGGTAGGAGGCAATGTGCTGCAATTGAACACGTTTATCGAGCCCGGGAAACTCGAGCCGGAAATTACGGTAACGCGTTTCTGCGTCGAGCAATAATAAATCCCGTTCTCTTTTTTCTTTGCTGGCATAGCCTTTCTCCAGCGCTTTTATGAGGAATTTGTCCCAGGCCGGATCTTTTTCCTGGAGTTTAAGCCAGCTTAGATAATTGACTTCAAGCACGGTAGATGTTTCAAGTGCCTGAACAAAAAATTGCGAGCCGGTTTGTCCAAGCATAGCCGTGTAAGATGCCAGGATGGAGGTGGCCGGAATAAAGGCTTTTGTGAATTCAATGCCCTTGTCGTTCTGGTAATAATACCGGAAAAGTCCCGATTGAACAAAGCCAAATTTTCGGGGTATTTGTCCCTCCCGCAGGAAGAATTCTCCTTTCAGGTACACGGTTTGTTGCGAAATTGCCAGTAATTCGGTGTTTTGTTGGTAATCCATGTCCAATTCAGGCAGCGCTGGTTGTTATATAGTGTAGGTATTAATTATCACGTTTAAAACTAGTTAAAAATGCAGGAGTATTTATTGATTTTCAGACATGAAGACGGTGAAAAAATTGCTTCGCCCGAGCAAATACAGGTTTGGATGAAACAAACGATGGACTGGATTGATTCCAT
>NZ_LUKG01000003.1:29043-60322 GCF_001601815.1 Flavihumibacter sp. CACIAM 22H1 | reverse complement strand
CCAACGGACCCTTTGGTGATATCAAAGAAACACTTGGTGGTTACATTATTGTAAAAGCAGATTCCGTTGATGAAGCGGTAGAGTTTGCCAAGGGTAGCCCGGTTTTACAGGGAATCGGCAATAGTGTAGAAGTTCGGAAAATTGCCAGCGGAGATGGAATACACTAGCCGGGAAAAGGACCCGTTGATGCCACATCTATTTCGAACCGAATTCCCAAAAATCACCGCCTTTCTTTGCCGCTATTTCGGAGTGGAACACCTCGAAGAAGCGGAAGATACGGCCAGTGAATCTTTCCTGGCTGCTTTGGAATCCTGGCCTTATAAAGGAATACCAGAAAATCCATCGGCCTGGTTGTACAGGGTTGCAAAAAATAAGGCATTGAACCGCTTGGCAAAGATGGGCCGGGAGGACAAAGGCAAAAGCCTCCTGAAAAAGCAGGCAGTAAATTCCGGAATAGAAGTCGAAAATAGGGAACCGGCGCTGGAACAATTTCAGCTGCAGGATGATGAACTACGTATGTTGTTCGTCGTTTGTCATCCTGCCCTGGCGGCGGAAGCGCAAATTGCGCTGGCATTGCGGGTCTGCTGCGGCTTTGGAATTGATGAAATTGCTGCCGCATTATTGGCAGGAAAAGAAGCAATAAACAAACGGTTATACCGGGCAAGAGAAAAAATCAGGACAGAAAAAATTGAATGGGAGCTGCCGGCTTCCGCCGATATAGCGGCACGCATGCAAAATGTGCTGCTTACCATTTACCTGCTATTTACCGAAGGCTATTATTCTGAAACAAATAATGAGTTGTTGCGGGAGGAGCTTTGTAGAGAAGCAATGCGGCTTGCTCATTCACTAACCTTGCAGCAGCAAACGAATCTGCCGGAAGTGCAGGCCCTTATCGCCTTGTTTTGTTTTCATGCATCCAGGTTTCCGGCAAGAAAATCTGCAGGTGACCACTGGCTTTTATACCATGAACAGGATGCTGCCTTATGGAACCAGGAATTGATTGCCAAGGGTGCTCAATACTTACACCGGGCAACTGTGGGCCGGCATGTTTCCAGGTATCATCTTGAAGCCGCCATTGCCTATTGGCATACCCGGCAGGAAGACAGTCTGGAAAAATGGGCTTCCATCCTGGGCTTGTACGATCAGTTACTGGAATATTTTCCGTCGCAGGTGGCCGCGCTGAACAGGGCATATGCTGTATTTAAAGTAAAGGGTGCAGATGCCGCCCTTGAAACCCTTCAGCCGCTTGAGCTGAAAAACAGCCCCTACTATTATATGTTACTGGCTGAACTATACAAGGGGAAGGATCTTCGGTACGCGAAAAATTCCCTGCAAAAAGCCCTTGCATTAGCCAAAACAGAAGCAGATAAACGGTTTATTAATACGCGTATTTTATTATTTGGTAAATAACGGGTTGCGCTATCTTTCGACCTTGAAAAGGGGCTGTTGGGAAACAGGTTAACACTGTTTTTTGGGCCATGCAACCACTTGTACGCCGGGTGAATAATGTAGCAGATCAGGTGGGGTATTTGCAAGAAGCAGGTTGCCAACCCGATAGTGTAATTGGCAGGTGTTTAATTTAAGCGCTTTGATTTCCCATTCCAAATGATGCACGTCAAAGCGAACTATTTTTTGTTTTTCGGTTAGGAATAAACAATAGCGTTCAGTAAGCCAGGTATCCAGTTCAGTTTTAAGGAAGCGTTCATTGGAGACTGTATAGTCCAATTGCAGCGAATATGCTTTTGGCCGATGTGCTGCCTGGTAAGTAGTATTTGTTCGTCGGATAGACGATTTTTCATACGGCATACCTGAGATCATTTTCGACAATAGAGTAGAAATCCATTTCTCCGCTTCGATATTAAGAAAATATACGCCTTTATGCCCGTCTTGCAGGATATAGGTGCGAAGGTTAACTTCATGGAAATCCGATATAGGGGGGAAAGCCGGTAGGTACCTGGGTCGTACCTTTCGCATAGTAAAGGGAACCAGTGAAACATAGTAGTTACCCTGGTAGCTATCAAGCGTAAGCGCAGCGGGTACAATTCTACGCAGTAGTTCATAAGGTATTTTCCAGTGCAGGAATAATACCTCCTGCCATTCCTGGTAAAAGGCCCATTTTCCTGCAGGGTAAGGAAATGGGCGGTGGTCTGTAGCCGCTAAAATAGTATAGATAGACAGGTGTTTCATGGGTTCTGGTTGAAAACCATCGGTACAATTGTACGGACTGTTGAATCAGGAGACAAACTGATTAAATGTTTGCCAGTATTTGTCTTTATAAATTTCGTAGTCTATAGGGGTTTTATGGGAATAATACAGCTGAACCCCGGCTACTATGCGAGATGGTGTACGGAATTCCTTACAGGCAAAGAAAATTGAGCGGGTATTTCTTGCCGACTGCCTGCCGATATAAATAGCGCTGCCGGCATCCGTTAGTTTTTGGGTAATAGTTGTTTCAATGGATTCCAGTAATTCCATGGCTGCACTATCCGGCAGCCCATTTGTTTTTCTGCCGTCATAAGGAATCCGAACCGTCAGCAGCCAGGGGTGAGATGCTTTACCCTCCCAGGTAAACAACGCGCTGTTCAGCACGGCTACCAGCATTCCTTCCTTTCCCAGAGAGGATTCGTAAATAGAATAAGTTTCCAGCGCAGGATCAGGTTCCGTGTCTACATATTTTTCTACAAATTCTTTCTCTCGCCAGCGCAGGTAATCTTTTAGTTTTTCGATGGGTATCAGGTCGGCAGTTGCACTTGCTTTGCTTGAGAACCGGATGGTATCGATGGTGTTGGCAAAGTCTAATTCACCAAGATAATTATCCAGGAAAATATAAATTCCTGTCAATATTGCATCTTTCCCTTCTGTGTACTGCTCATGTACGAGTGTGATACTAACTTCATCCGGATAGCCCGGTTCGTCGTTGGGGTAAAAAAACAGGTTATCTTTTGAATACCAGGTACCATCCATTTCAATGGTTACATCCGTAATGTCGAGGCTTGGCTTAAGTGCGGTAAACTTCCAGCCACTGATAGCAGGTGAAGCTGCTACCAATTCTTCTACAAAAACGAAATTCTTGATTTCTCCATCGGCTGTAATGATCAATTCCACTGTTTTTGGATCAATCATGCCTGTTACATAAAAAAAGCCAGGTCTTAATTCGTTGAGCTTAGGGCCAATTTTTTCGAAGAATAACTTTTCCACGTCGCCGTTTGCTTTAACGACCTCGAAGAATTGTTTTTCATGCAATTGGAACCAGTTCCAGAAATCGTTGTACGTGCGAATAGGCTCTTCCTTTTTGGAAAAGAATTTTTTTAAAAGGTTCATGGATATTCTTTATTTTCTCAAGTGTGTTAGTGCTCAGTTAAGCCTGGCTCGCTTCGCATCGTACAATCCTATCAGCAGGCTGTTTCCATGCTCGTCGACTTTGATTCCTCCATACCGGGCCGAATCATATTTGCCTGCTTCCCCTTCCTGGAAAAAAAACGACTCGGCTCCAATGCTGATATTCCAAGTAGACGGCGAGCTGTAAGCTACCAGTTTTTCTCCTTCCTGCAAGGGGCTTTTCTGCTGCTGAATTCTGACCAGCCGGGCAATATTATTTTGATCTGCCTTAACCACACAGTAACCCCGTTTGGGGATCGAATCACTGGCTAAATCGGCTACCACCGCATACCTCAGTTGCATATAATCACCCTGCATCAGCGAGCGGGGGTCTACAGGAGCCAGCTCAAATAATAAAAGCGTACCGTTTTTAAGCAGTTTTTCTTTCTGGTAAACAGAAAAGACAAAATAAATGGCCAATAGTGCCAGGTTCAGCAATACAATTACTGTTTTATACTGTTTCATCTTTCAGTAGGTTTTTATGGATGAAATAGTACAGCAGTAAGAGCAGTATGCCGGAAGCCATCATCAATACTGATTTGGTTAACAGGGTAAAACTCAGGTCATAATAGTACAGGCTTATGAAGTAAACGAGGGCTACTATTCCTGCAACGAGGCCGGTTTTGTAGTTGACTTTAAAAGAAAGCAGGATAACGAGCAGGCTACCGGTTATGGACGGTGCAAATAGGGTGGATAAAAGTATGATACCAACTAAAACCAGTAGTTTAACAGAACGAGGTTGCAATGCTCCATCCAGTGCCTTAAACAAATTAATTAAGAGGTAAAGAATGCACCCGATTATTACCAGGGAGCTTATCCAGTTATGTTGTTGAAAGGAACCTGCTGTAAATTTTTCTGCGGAAAAATACAGTCCCGATAGCAAGGACAGCGCCAAACCTGTTCGAACCGGCGCATATAAGCGGCCCAGTTTGCCACCTCCTGCAACCAGGTAAGCTTCCTGTAAAAACCAGAACAAAAGAAGAACAGCCAATAGGGAAAGGTATACCGGCAATAAGGCAGCCGCATAATGTACCTGCAGAAGAAATAATATACTGCCGTGTATGATAAGGACGGAAAGAAGCGCTATTACCGTATGCTGATTTATATACAGGCACCCAACAGCCAGCACTATGAAAACCAGGCCGATTATTGATTCCTGCTCAAGTAACTGACCAATTCCAATTCCTATCAACATATAACCCAGCAGGTAGAGTGACACACAGATAGTATCCAGAAATATTTTAGGGTGCTGTCGGTTTATCCAGAGTGCTGCAGCCAGCAACAGGATGCCGGTAAACAGCAATGCTGTATCCGAGTTATACAAACCTGCCAGAAATAGAAAGCCGATAAAAGCCAGGCTCGATAATATGCCCCCCGCAATGGAAAGAATCTTAATGGGTAGGGAAGCAGTGGGTTCCCTGTTTAATTCTTTAGTTTCCATTGGTCCATTTTTTTTGTAAATGAAGCAGGTTTTTGATAACCAGGGTAGAACTACCGATAATAAACAGGCAAACAAATAACAGCATGCCATGATCGTCGCTCCACTTCAACAACAGGGCAGATACTACTATAATAATACTGAAAGGAATGATAGATAGGTAAAAGGTTGATTGGGCGGTAAGGCCATACCAGATACCTGCGGCATAAATCAATGAACCTGTTATCAGCAGAGCAGGAAAAAAGGGGTCAAAGGAAGAAAAAATACCTGTAACAATACCAACGGTGGCAATGCTTATACTTATCAATGCTACTATGTTGGTAAACCAGGTAGGGATTGATTTTCCTTTATTTTTTAGCAAGGTAGCGCCTATCAGAAACAGGGTATTGATCAACAACAGCAGTAGGTAGAGCAATAGATCTGACCAGTGGTTAGCTACCTGTTTTGCATAGTATAGCAGGGTGGTATTTAGCAGCAGCAGGTAAAGCAACCATAAGGGAGGAAATCCTGCCAGCACTACCCAACTGCTTATAAAAATAGTCCATGCCAGAAAAAAATCATACGCGTTGGCACCTGTTTGATAGACCTGGCCAAATACCGCAAATAGAACACCTACTAAAACAGCAGCGCCTGTAAGCAGACCCTTTCTCAGTGTCTGGTGGAAGCCTGCCGCGCAGGAAAACAGCGTGGTTGCCAGAAGCAGGCTGAAAATGAGTCCGAATTTGATGAATTTGTGCAAGTGTGCCCAATTGTAGGCAAAAAAGAATACGATGCCTGCAACAGTAAATCCGATTCCGAGGCACAATAAGAGCAAACGAACAAAGGCAATCCATGCCCTGCGGTCGTTATAAACCTGCTCCTGGAGAATTTTTGCTAATTCTTCTTGGTTTGTATTTGGAGGATAGTCAGACAATACGCGAACGATTACGTAAATAAATGTATCATAATTTTTCTGTAAACACGAATAACAGCGTAGTCTTGCGGGTGCAAAAAGCAAGCAAATGCAGCAACTATCCAAACAGATACTGGCAAATCTTTTAAATGAGCAGCGGTTGCTGCTTCCCTCGACCGAACAGCTGAACTTTCCTGAGCGGGTATTACAATTCGGAACCGGTGTATTACTTAGGGGCTTACCTGATTATTTTATTGATAAGGCGAACAGGGAAGGCTTATATGATGGCAGGGTAGTTATCGTAAAATCTACAGTGTCGGGCGGTATAGATTCCTTTGCTTTACAGGATGGATTGTACACCATTTGTGTTAAAGGAGTGGAAGCGGGGAAACAGGTTGAAGAGTGCATAGTAAATGCTGCTGTAAGCAGGGTATTGGCTGCTAATCAACAGTGGGCCTCGGTATTAGAACTGGCAGCTTCACCGGAACTTGAGTTGATTATTTCCAATACAACAGAGGTAGGGATTGTGTACAAAGCGGAATCAATTAAAGAGGGCGTACCGGATTCTTTTCCAGCAAAATTATTGGCCGTTCTATACCATCGATACCTGCGCTTAGGAGCAGCCCCGGCCACAGGGCTGGTAATTGTTCCGACAGAGCTTATCCAGGACAATGGCGCAACCCTTAAAAATATCGTGGTTCAGTTGGCCGAGGAAAACAACCTGGATACCGATTTCCTGGAATGGTTAAAGACGGCAAATCATTTTTGTAATTCGCTGGTAGATCGAATTGTACCCGGTAAATTACCTGCAGCCGAACAGGAGGCCATCGAACAGCAGTTGAAGTATAAAGACGACTTGATGATAATGGCTGAACCGTTTCGTCTGTGGGCCGTGGAGTCAGAGCAGGCCATTGTAAAGCGGGCACTTCGTTTTAGCCAGGCAGATCCGGGAATGATTATCAATAAGGATATCAATAAGTTCCGGGAATTAAAACTGCGGATGCTGAACGGAACGCATAGTTTTAGCTGCGGGCTGGCTATTTTAAAGGGATTTGCAACCGTAAAAGAAGTCCATGCAGGACAGGTGGATGGCGGAGTATATAAAACAGCTTATGCTGCAGGAAATTGCGTATTCTTTATTGCCTTCTATCAGCCTGGAAGAGGCCAATGAGTTTGGCATAAAAGTACTCGACCGGTTTAGCAACCCCTTTATCGAACACCAGTGGCAGAGTATTACGCTTAATTATACCTCTAAAATGAAGCTGCGAAATATTCCGCTCATTAAACGCTACCAGGAGCGGTTTAACCGAATTGCTCCCTGCATGGCGCTTGGGTTTGCAGCTTATATCTTGTACATGAAAATGGAAGACCCCGGCGCCGTTTTAGCTGATACGGCGCTATGGGGAGAAGACCTGCGGCAGATCAATGGCTTGGAATACAGTATCGGGGAAGCTATAAAGGAGTTGACCAGTGAAAAATAGAAAAGTCTTATAGTTTCCAGTCTGGCCGCTCAAAATGGCAGGTATAGCCACCCGGGTTTTTTTGTAAATAATCCTGGTGTTCTTCTTCGGCTTCCCAAAAATCTCCGGCAGGGGCTAGTTCCGTAACAATTTTCCCCGGCCATTTTCCCGACGCCTCCATTTCTTTGATGAGCTGAAGAGCCGTTTCCTTTTGGGTATCATCCAGGTAAAAGATAGCAGACCGGTAGGATAGGCCGATATCATTTCCCTGTCTGTTACGGGTAGTTGGATTGTGAATCTGGAAAAAGTATTCAAGCAATTGGCGGTACGACAATTTTTCAGGATCGAAGCTGATTAAAATGCCTTCTGCATGTGTGCCATGGTTCCGGTAAGTGGCATTGGGAACATCTCCACCGGTATAACCTACCACAGTGGTCAGAATGCCGGGTAAATGCCGGATCAGTTCTTCCACCCCCCAGAAACATCCACCAGCCAATATTGCTTTTTCCGTTTTCATATGTTTACTTTTACTGCTCTATTGTCTCAATTGCTGTGCCAGAGCATTCCATGTATAACAGTACCGACATACTGTCGCTTTAGCGGAAAATTATTTTCCCGTCAAAAATCGTCATTAACACGTTTGTTTGAGCAATACTTGTAGCAGGTATGGTAAAAAGGTCCTGGGAAAAAACGATAATATCTGCCAGGAAACCGGGGCGTATTTTCCCTTTATTGGTTTCTTCAAAGGAAGAATAAGCACCCTCCGAAGTATATGCGCGAAGGGCCTGGTGAATAGAAATTCTTTGTTCGGGAATCCATCCTCCTTCCGGCAAACCTTCGGGCGTTTGCCGGTTAACCGCAATATGCAACCCGCGTATGGGGTCGGGGTTGGTGCAGGCCGGCCAGTCGCTGCTGAAAACCAGGTGCACGTTGTTTTTTAACAGGGATTGCCAGGCGAAGGAATGTGGTAAACGCTTTTCTCCAACAGCTTTTGCCCAAACCTCTATATTTCCGGGATCTGCATGAATTGGTTCCATCGACGCTATTATTCCCAACTGGCGAAACCTGGGCAAATCCTCCGGAGCACTTTGTTCTATATGTTCAATCCGGTGTCTTCTGCCGCTGCTGCCATTAAGTAGCCCGGTCTTTTCATAGGCATTCAGGGCTTCCCGAACAGTTCGATCACCGATGGCATGGGTATAGATCTGGAACCCTTCCTTATCAAACCGGTTCAATAGTTCTTGATAAAGAGAGAGCGGCAGGGCAAAATCGCTGTTGGCATTGGTTCCGTCCGCACTTGCATCACTATAAGGTTCCAGCATAGGAGCGGTGTGCGATTCAATGACGCCGTCCAGCATAAACTTGATACTGATTGCTTTTAATAAGGGGTGGTTGCGGGTGCGGTTTTTTACGCTGATAAATTGCTGTATGGCAGCTTCCGTGGTGTTTTTACCTGCACTAAAGGCTGTTGAGGAACGAACGGTTAGTTCTCCATTTTTTAAAAGGGTTTCATAGAGTTCAAATTCTTCAAGGGAACCGCTTGCATTCTGGATGCTGGTAATCCCAAGCCGGGCGGCATGTTTCATACCCAATCGAAGTGCATCCAGCTTTTCTTCCTTGGATAGAGGCGGAACATGTTTTGAAATAAGGCTGCCGGCGGCTTCTGTAAAGGCACCGGTAGGATGGCCGCTGGCATCTTTGATGATGGATCCGAAACCTTCAAATCGGGTGTCTTTGCTGATACCGGCCAATTCCATTGCCCGGCTATTGACCCAAATGCTGTGTCCATCGTACGCGTCCAATACAACGGCTTTATTAGCGGTAATTTTATCCAGTTGCTGCAGTGCTTCGGTTGTAGGCATTCCGCCTTCAAAGAGATTGTATTGCCAGCCCATTCCGGTAATCCATGTTTTTTCAGGATGTTGTTGTACAAAACGGGCAATCGTTTCCAGTGCTTCCCCAAGTGTATTGCTCTGGTAGAGATCAACACCTGTTAATCCGAGCGATCCGTCCAAAAAATGGATATGTGCGTCATTAAAACCGGCGGTAGCTAATTTACCGCCCAGATCTACCAGTTGAGTAGTGGGTGCTGCCAGTTTTTTTATCGACTTTGAAGAGCCGGTATGCGTAATTGTAGTGCCGGTTATCGCCACGGCTTCCACAAATTTGCTGTCCTCACCCGTCCAGATCTTTCCGTTGAAAAGAATCAGGTCGGGGCGCATCGTTTTTTGTGCAGCCAGTGAACCTGCAAAAAAAAGCAGTAGGAAAAAACAGGGGAGAATTCGCATGCTCGGTAAAAATACTCCTAAAACTTGATTGTTAATTTTTTGGCCGAACTGCATTCATTATCTTTCGCCCATGCGTTCCATCCTTCTATTTTTATTGTCGGGGTTGGCAATTAATGGGTTTTCCCAGCAGGATTCAACTGGCTTGCCCCGGACCACGAAATCGTATTTTACCGGTTTTTTTGAGCGGGTTCCGGCACAGAAAAAAGGAGCTGAATTTGTAGAACTGGTAAAAACAACACCGGATAGTATGATTCATGTGGAAATACGG
This sequence comes from Flavihumibacter sp. CACIAM 22H1, assembly GCF_001601815.1. Taxonomy (GTDB): domain Bacteria; phylum Bacteroidota; class Bacteroidia; order Chitinophagales; family Chitinophagaceae; genus Flavihumibacter. Next base: position 50,598 of record NZ_LUKG01000003.1, on the reverse strand, counting down.
CATGTTTCACTGGATCAGATTGTGCTGGATGCTTTTTTTGATAAAAAAGAGCCGGTTGGTATCTGGTATTATCACCTGAACAGCGGGGGTAAAATTCTGAACTATGACTTTCCATTGGTGTATGGTTCTGCTGCACCTGATTCCATAGAAAAAGCACTGTTTATCCCCGATAGTTTAGCCATTATCAATTACCTGATGAGTGTTCCGGAGAAAGAATACCTTGCTCCTGAATTTGCGACCGGCGATGCCGACCTGGCCGGGTTTATGCAGAATAATCTGGTGTTTCCCTATTATTCGATGGTAAATCAGGAAACGGGTCGTGTGTTGGTTGGTTTGCAGATAGATGAAGCGGGGAATATCTCAAAAATTGCAGTTGAAAACGGGGTTAATACCCTGCTCGACAAAGAAGCTATGCGGATAATGAAAAAGATCCGTTTTAAATCAGGTGCCCGGTATAAAGGCCAACCCGTACGGTTATACTACCGGCTTTATATTTCATTCTATCTCTAATTGCCGGCTATGATAAAGGCGAATGAACTTATTGAGCAAACTGTTTTATTTGTTCAGCAAACCCTTGCGCAGGCCGAGGGTGGGCATGATTGGTGGCATATTTACCGGGTATGGCAAAATGCGAAGACAATTGCAGCAAAAGAGCAGGCTGAAAATGCAGCTGGTCCGGCACCGGATCTACTGATCATTGAACTGGCCGCTTTATTGCATGATATTGCCGACTCCAAATTTCATGAGGGTGATGACAGTATCGGGCCGAGGGTTGCCGGCGAATTTCTAAACGGTTTGGGAGTAAATACGGCTATAGTCAGCGAAGTGCAGCAAATTATAACGCATATCTCCTTTAAAGGCGGTCATAATAACGGGAGCTATCATTCCAGGGAGCTGGACATAGTTCAGGATGCAGATCGTCTTGATGCTATTGGGGCTATTGGTATTGCGCGGGCGTTTAATTACGGAGGCTTCAAAAACAGGCCGCTTTATGATCCTAACCAGCCTCCCAATCTCAGTAAAACAGTGGAACAGTATAAGTTCAACAGAGACCCTACCATTAACCATTTTTATGAGAAACTATTTCTTCTGAAAGACCGGATGAACACCCGTTCGGGGAAACAAATGGCGGAGCAGCGGCATGCCTTTATGGAAGGTTATATACAACAATTTTATGCTGAATGGGAGGGGAACCGATGATTTTATGCAATCGTTTCCGTCGGCTCTTATCCAGGAGAATCGCTACTTTCAACCCAATAAATAAGCTGTTAAGTTATGAAATCTGCATTCCAGGTGTTTTTGGTATTGGTGCAATTAGCAGTTGCACAAATTGCGTTTGCCCAACCTGCTATTCTTCCAAAACCAGGTAAAATTACGGTACCCGTTTCCGCAGGGGCTTCGCCGGATGGTTTTGTTATTACCCCTCAAACAGCAGTAGTTGCTGCTGACCGGAGCCTTCAGTCCGAGGCGGATTTTCTGAACAGTTATTTGCAAAAACAGTATAGCCTGCAAAGACCCCGGCTTAAAAAAGGAAAACAGGGGAATACTATTTTACTTTCTCTTGGAAATGCAAGTACGGTATCAGGCGCTTATACGTTGGAAGCCGGTGCCAGGGAAATTAAAATTTCCGGTACAGATGCAGCAGGTGTATTTTACGGAATTCAGACCCTTATTCAGCTATTGCCGACCGATAGCAGCAGTACGCTTAAAGTAGCGCCGATTTTTGTGCAGGATGAGCCCCGTTTCCAGTACCGCGGTATGATGCTGGATGTGAGCCGCCATTTCTTTCCTGCAGAGTTTGTAAAAAAATATATTGACCTGCTGGCTTTTCATAAAATGAATCGCCTTCACTGGCACCTGACCGATGACCAGGGATGGAGAATAGAAATCAAAAAATATCCACAGTTAACAGCAGTAGGTGGTTGGAGAAACGGTACAATTATCGGGAATTATCCGGGCAGCGGTAATACCAATCAACGCTATGGTGGCTTTTATACGCAGGCGGAAGTAAAAGATATTATTGAATACGCGGCAAAACGTCATATCACCATTGTTCCTGAAATAGAAATGCCGGGGCATGCTTCCGCAGCAATTGCAGCATTCCCTTCTCTGAGTTGTTTTCCGGAGGAAGCAAGTTTTATTAATAAATACCCTTCTGATCTGAGTAAATCTAAAGGAGGAAAACAGGTTCAGGAAACCTGGGGCGTTCATAACGATGTGTATTGTGCCGGCAATGAAGCTGTTTTTGGGATGATGGAAGATGTATTGACAGAGGTAATTAACCTTTTTCCCTCTTCGTATATACATATAGGTGGAGATGAGTGTCCAAAGGAAAACTGGAAAAAATGCCCGCGCTGTCAGCAGCGGATAAAAGACCTGAAATTGAAGGATGAGCATGAATTACAGTCTTATTTTGTTCAGCGCATTGAAAAGTTCATCAATTCAAAAGGAAGGGTGCTGATTGGTTGGGACGAAATCCTTGAAGGTGGGCTGGCACCCAATGCAGCGGTTATGAGCTGGCGTGGAGAAGCCGGGGGAATTGAAGCAGCCAAACAGCGGCATGATGTTATCATGACACCCAACAGTTATGTTTATTTTGATCACTTCCAGGGGAAACCTGCTTTGGAGCCAATGGCAATCGGGGGTTATCTGACCCTACAGAAAGTATATTCCTATGAACCCATTCCGGCAGTTTTAACTGCCGAGGAAGCAAAGCATATAAAAGGAGTGCAGGCAAATGTATGGACGGAGTATATAGCCAGTACAGACAAAGTGGAGTATATGAGCTTGCCACGGATGGCAGCGATTGCAGAAGTAGCCTGGACAACCGGGCCGAAGGACTGGAACGATTTCTCTCGCCGGATAGATGTACAACAGGATCGTTATTTGTTCTGGAACTACACAGCCGCTCAAAGTGCATATAATGTAAAACAATCGGTGCAGATAGATTCCGATGCGGGCAGAGCAACTGTAAGTTTTACAACTGATAGCTTTGAGCCCGAAATTCATTATACACTAGATGGTTCAGAACCGGGTGTTCAGTCAACGCTCTACAAAAAGCCGTTTGATGTAAGACGCTCTGTTACGGTAAAAGCAGCCTGTTTCAAAAATGGCAAACAGGTTGGAAAAACCACCCTGCAACAAATTGTACTATAATGAATCGATCCTGCCTTGTTTGGATAGTATGCCTGGTAGGCTGGCTGCAGGTATTGCCGGTGTATGGCCAGCAAAAGCCTGGTCGGCCTAATGTCCTGATCATCTATACTGATGACCTGGGTTATGGCGATCTCAGTTGTTATGGTGCTACCAAGTTGCATACGCCGAATATAGACAGGCTTGCAAAAAGAGGCTTGCGTTTTACAAATGCGTATACCACTTCGGCTACCTGTACCCCATCGCGCTATGCACTGATGACGGGGCAGTACCCATGGCGGAAAACCGGCACAGGCGTACTTCCGGGTGATGCCGCTTTGATCGTTCCTACAGATCGTATCAGTTTAGCTACTGTATTTAAAAAGGCGGGGTACAGAACTGGCATAGTAGGGAAATGGCATCTTGGCTTAGGAACAGCTGTGGCCAAGGATTGGAACGGAGATATTCGACCGGGGCCGAATGAAACAGGCTTCGATTATTCCTTTATTTTTCCCGCTACTGCAGATCGGGTACCAACCGTGTTTGTGGAAAACCATCGGGTTGTAGCACTGGATCCTTCCGACCCGATTGAAGTCAGTTATAAAGAAAAGATCGGGAACGAGCCTACCGGTAAAGAGCACCCGGAATTATTGAAAATGAAAGCGTCGCTCAATCATGGGCATGATCAGACAATTGTAAATGGTATAGGAAGAATCGGATATATGAAAGGCGGGTCAACCGCGCGGTGGACAGATGAGGAAATGCCTTTAAGTTTTTTGCTGAAAGCCAAAGAGTTTCTGCAAGCAACATCGAAACAACCTTTTTTTCTATTTTATTCACTGACAGAACCGCATGTGCCAAGAATGCCTTCCACCCTTTTTAAGGGTAAAAGCGGGCTGGGTTTCCGGGGCGATGCAATTTTACAAATAGACTGGGCGGTTGGGCAACTATTAGATGCGTTGGAAAAAGCTGGTTTAGCAGATAATACGATGATCCTCTTTTCAAGCGATAATGGACCTGTGCTGGACGATGGGTATGAAGACGGCGCTGTAACTCAGTTAAACGGCCACCGCCCTGGGGGTGGTTTAAGAGGCGGCAAGTACAGTATTTTTGAAGCAGGTACAAGGGTTCCATTTATTGTCTATTATCCTAACCGGGTAAAATCAGGAACCAGTACAGCATTGCTGAGCCAGGTTGACTTGCTGGCTTCTTTTGCCGGGGGATTGAATGTAAACATCCCGGTCGGAGAAGCAAAGGATTCTGAAAACCAGTGGGAGGTATTATTGGGAAAATCAGCCAAGGGAAGGACAGCACTTATTACACAGGGAGCAAGTTTTGCTGTGATTAAAGAAAACTGGAAATATATTGCTCCTTCCAACGGACCGGCAATATTTCAGTTAACAAATATTGAATCGGGTCATTCGGCACTGCCTCAATTATATAATCTGACCGATGATCCGGGTGAACAGAAAAACCTGGCAGAAGCAAATCCCGAAAAACTGAAAGAGCTGGAACTTTTATTGCAGCAAATCAGGCAGTAGCTACCCTGTTGCCGGTGAAAGGAATAATCGGTACTCTTTTTGTAAATTTATCTGGTACCGTAAATCAATAAAATTGGTTTCTCCCGAGAAATTCAGAATGGCAGCCCTGCAATTTGAAGAAGTGGACCTATCTCCACACTTTGAAAAGGAATCCTTTCGGGTAAAAAAGAAGATTTTCGCTACCCTGAACCCGGTTAAAAAACTTGCTACGGTTAAATTGAACCAAATCGATCAGTCTGTTTTTTGTGCTATTGATTCCGCCGTATTATTTCCTGTTCCGGGAGCCTGGGGAAAGCAGGGTTGGACCCATATTAATCTTAAAACGGTAAAAAATGCATTGCTGCTGGATATACTAACGTCAGCTTATTGTACGGTAGCTCCCCCAAAACTTGCGCTAAAATACCGTTCGTCCGAATAAAAAATACCTGTTCATTTTTCGGTGGTTCATTTGCGCGGTCTCATATTCTTTTGTATGCTTAAATTTAAGATATGGAAGCAGCAATTTCTGCAGATCGGATGTATCAGGCATTGGTAGAGAAAGATCCTGGTTTTGAAGGTGTTTTTATTGCCGGCGTAAAAACCACCGGCATTTTTTGCCGTCCAACCTGTACCGCACGTAAACCAAAACCGGAGAATGTTGAGTTTTTTTCGGGTGTGCGAGACGCCATTGCTTCCGGGTACCGTCCCTGTAAAGTATGCCGCCCGCTGGAGAAACCGGATGCTACCCCCGAGCCCATACGGGCATTGATTAGAGAAATGGAATTGACCCCCTCCATACGCATAAAAGATCAGGATCTTCGGTTGAAGGGATTTGAACCGGCTACGCTACGCAGGTGGTTTCTTAAACACCATGGCATCAGCTTTCATGCATTTCAACGAATGCTGCGTTTAAATACGGCGTTTAAAAAAATCCAAACAGGCGAAGCTGTTACAGGCGTTGCATTTGAGGCCGGGTATGAATCAAACAGCGGATTTGTAGACGGGTTCAGATCAGTATTTGGCGTTTCGCCGTCCAAAACTAAAACAACGGGTATGATAGATTGTAAACGCCTTGAAACGCCGCTTGGCACTATGCTGGCCTGCGCAACCTCCAAAGGAATTTGTTTATTAGAATTCTCCGACCGGCGCATGCTGGAAACAGAATTAGTGTATTTATCAAAGCGATTGAATGCAAGTATTGTTCAGGGACCGAATCCATTTTTTGATCGCCTGGAACAAGAACTGGAAGAGTATTTTGAGGGGAAAAGAACCGACTTTGATATACCGCTCGATTTAATAGGAAGTGAATTCCAGATTGGTGTGTGGGAACAATTACTGCGTATACCTTATGGCAAAACAAGATCTTACAAAGAGCAGGCCGAAGCGTTGGGTAAGCCGCTTGCCATACGAGCGGTAGCTAATGCAAATGGCCTGAACAAAATCTCCATATTAATACCCTGTCATAGGGTAATTGGCTCAGATGGGAGCCTTACCGGATATGGTGGCGGGCTATGGCGGAAAGAAAAATTGCTACAGCTGGAGGGGGCGCCCATTCGTTTATCCCTTTTTTGAAAAAGCGGATAAACGGGCGTTCTATTAAATGGGTTGAATCAACTGAAAACTACGTGGCAGTATTTTGATTGTTACCGTATCCTGGCTTTCTTTAGGTTCTCCGTCAATATGCAGGGGCGCAAGGTCTTTATTACGGATCTGTATTCGGGCGGTTTGAAAATATTGAATGGTACTACGTGGCTCTTCCTGTGCGCCGGTGAGTTCACCTCCGGTTACTTGCTGAATTAACGCAAATGGAAGAATAGCTTTATTCATTTTAGGTACTACCACCACGTCCAATAGCCCATCATTTAAACTGGCTTTTGGTGCAATGGTAAATTGATTACCAAATTGATTGCTATTAGCCACACTTATGAAATATGCGTCGGTCTGGATAACGTGTTCTTCCACCACTATTTCAAAATGATAGGGTGTGGCAGTAAAATAGTTTTTGATGGTTTGTTGAGTATAGGTTAGCAGGCCTCTTCCTGGCTGCTGTGCAAAATCATGAGCTACTTTGGCATCAAATCCAAGTCCACATAACATACAGGCAAATTGTTCATTCACCATAAAAGCATCTATATAGCGGGCTTTCCCGGTAAAAGCAAGCTCCACCGCCTTTTGTGTGTTTTTGGGAATACCAGCTGATAGCGCCAGGCCGTTTCCCGATCCGAAGGGTACAATTCCAAAATGAACGGCAAGATCTCTTAGATCACTTACTACGGTATTTACGGTTCCATCTCCTCCGCATATAATAATGTCGGTAAAACCCTCTTCCAATACCCGCTGCCTAACAAAGGAATAATCTCCGCTGGCAACGGTAGGAAGAACGATGGCAGAAGAATCAAAACCTGCTGCTGTATGGCTGACGAGCTGATCTAAATCCGCCTTTGATTTTGTTCCGGAAATTGGATTGACCAGAAATATCAGTTTTTTCTGTGAGGGATCCACTATCATGTAATGTCCGTTGGTGAAGACAAAACTACAGCATCAGGGCTGTTTGATTCGCTTAAATTCTTCTGCTGAAATTTTAATTACGGTACCATGCCGGGCTCCTGCGGGAAATTTGAGCTGCTGGCTCAGGTTTTCCCAGGTTTTGAGGTCTGCTGATCGCTGGCAGGCATAGCGGTGAGTGCTGTATTGATCATAATAGAGCCACCAATAACCCAGGTGATGAATCATAGTTGGGCCTTCTGCCCAGGTTTTACCAGAAATTGGGGCGGAAGGAGCGGAATAAGGACCAGTGAGCGTTTGACTGACTGCTGTCCTGATATTTTTCTGCGCTTCCGGCTTAAGGGTTTCATCTTTCAGTAACATGATGTATTGCTGGCCTGCTTTATAAATACTGGCATCAATTACATTAAAACCCTTGTCGTATAAGAGAGCAGTTGGGGTAAAGGTTTTAAAATCACGGGTCAATGTATAATAGATACGATGGTTGTAGTTATCATCTCCATATCCATCTGTTGCTTTAAATCTACCTGGAATGGTAGACGACCAGTAAAGCATAAACTGCCTGCTATCAGTATCATAAAACAGTTCGGGTGCCCAGGTGTTTAAGGCGGTGGGCTCCTTTTGCATAACCGGGAGAAATTCCTGGGCTGACCAGTTAATCAGGTCTTTAGAGCTGGCATAGCCGATGCCCTTATCATTCCAGCTAACGGTCCAGACCAAATGAAACTCCCCGTTTGGCCCACGGGCAATACAGGGGTCGCGCATCAATTTATCATTTGCTACAGCCGGGGTTAGAAAAGACTGGTCGTTTCTAAGTGCTGTCCAGCTAAGCCCATCTTTGCTATAGGCAAAATGAAGCCCATCTTCTCCATTTCCTTTGAAATAGGAAAAAAGTAGGACACTATCTGTTGCCTGTGCAAGAAGAAATTGAGCCGGCAGTAGCAGTAGTACTACTGCCGGCCAATAACTAAACCTTGGGAACTTTATAACCATTGTTATAATTGGCTTTCAACAAATCATTGCCTGCTTTATTGAGGAGTTGATTTTTTTTATGGTCCCACTGTAGTAATTCTTTTGTGCGGAAGGCAATATTTCCAAGCTGGCATACCTGTGCGGTGAGGGAGGCTTCTTGGATTGGCGTATGCAGTTTGGATGGATCTTTTGTTTTGATTGCGTCCAAAAAATTTGCCATATGGCGTTCAAGTGAATTGCCCTGATCTTTTTGCAGCCCAATCGGCTCCATTTTTCCATTTTCTGCCTGAACAAACCAGCCTTCCCGATTCAATACCAGGGTTCCGTTATTGCCGATAAAAGCTGTACCATGGGTTAATCCATAAGGCCCCAGATCGATACCGGTGGCATGTTCCCACACGATGTTGAATTTATCGTACTCAAATACCGCAGCCAGGGTATCGGGTGTTTCGGAGGCATCATCCGGGTATGCCATTTTGCCACCGGAGGCCATAACCTGGTTCGGAAATTGCGCTTTCATGCCTAATAATGCATAGTCCATCATATGAACACCCCAGTCGGTCATGAGTCCGCCTGCATAGTCCCAGAACCAACGGAAATTAAAATGAAATCGGTTGGCATTGAAAGGGCGTTTGGTGGCCGGCCCCAGCCACCTGGTATAATCTACTCCATTGGGCACTGCGCTATCCGGTCTGATAGGAACGGGTTTCATCCAGCCCATATAAGCCCAGGATTTTACCGTTCGGATATTGCCCAGCTTGCCACTGTGTACAAAATTGATGGCGTCCTGGAAATGCGGGGCACTTCTTTGCCATTGCCCAACCTGTACAATAGAGCCATGCCGTTTTTGGGCGGCTTCCATTACCCTGCATTCTTCTACAGAGTTGCCACAGGGTTTTTCAACATACACGTGTTTGCCGGCGGCACAGGCGTCTACCATTTGTATACAATGCCAGTGATCGGGTGTGCCGATTATAACAATATCAATATCCTTATTCGCCAGTAATTCACGGTGATCCTTATACGTTTTTACAGGCATTTTGAGTGCAGCCAGTTCCCCGGCTCGTTTAGTCAGCACATTTTCATCCACATCACAGAGTGCAATACAGCGCACATCGGGTTGCTTTAAAATTGCCTGAAGATTACTCCAGCCCATTCCATTACAACCGATCACCCCCACGTTAATCAGGTCGGCTGCACCGATCCGGCGGGTTATGGAACTGGCAAATGCGGGCATTGCGGTTAGGCCCACTGCGAGGGCCGCAGATTGAGAAAGAAATTCTCGACGTTGGTTAGGCATATCAATCGATGGTTTGGTTTTACGGATAGGGAATATACAAACTAAATCGATTCAGTGTATCTCGATCCAACAGGCAATTACCATTTCAGCAGTGCGCTGGCCCAGGTGAAACCGCTTCCAAAAGCAGCCAAACAAACGAGGTCGCCCTTTTTGATTTTTCCTTTTTCCCAGGCTTCGCAAAGCGCTATTGGAACAGAAGCTGCCGTTGTATTTCCGTACTGCTGGATATTATTATAAACCTGCTGATCACTGAGTTTGAGTTGTTGCTGAACAAATTGGGCAATACGTAGATTGGCCTGGTGGGGAATTAGCAGGTTGATATCCCCGGGTTGATACCCATTGGCCCGGAGTGCTTCCTGAATTACCTCGGGAAATTTTACCACTGCTTTTTTAAAAACAGCCGGACCATCCATAAAAGGAAAATTCTGTGCGTTGTCGATCATTTCATGGCTCATAAACTGGTCTCCCAGGGGAGCCTCTTTAAAAGCTGCATAGTTACCCCAGTGGTTGGCATGTGTACCGGGGTTATACATAGCCAGGATTTCAGCGCTTTCGCCATCGCTGTGCAGATGGGTACTTAAAATGCCCTGGTTGGGGTCTTGGGTTGGCTGCAGTACCACCGCCCCGGCTCCATCACCGAAAATAACCGCCACATTGCGGCCGCGGGTACTAAAATCGAGTCCGAAGGAATGTTTTTCACTTCCAATGACCAGTATGTTTTTATACATCCCCGTTTTGATGAATTGGTCAGCTACCGACAATGCGTAAACGAATCCACTGCACTGGTTGCGGATATCGAGCGCTCCGATTTCTTTGAGCTTTAATGCGCGTTGTACCAATACGCCGCAACCGGGAAAATAGTAATCGGGCGATAAGGTGGCAAATACAATAAAATCGATTTCCTGTGCGGTAATACCCGCCCGTTCGATGGCAATTTTTGCAGCTTCCACTCCCATGGTGGTGGTGGTTTCGCCGGTTCGGTCGGCATATCGGCGTTGCTTGATTCCTGTTCTTTCCTGGATCCATTCATCACTGGTATCCATGTATTGTGTAAGGTCCTGGTTGGTTACTATATTTTTTGGAACATACATTCCTATTCCGGCAATCTTTGATCGAAGCATGGCAAACATTTGTCTGGCAAATATAAGCACTCCGCTCACCGGTCCGATGCCATCCAACCGGTGCAACCCGAGCGGTGAAAAAATCGTCGTAGATTTAGAAATGACACTGGACTGGATAAGAAGGAATTTTGAAGCAATTACCTGGATTGGTGCATTGCTCTGGATTGGATGGGGGGTGGACTATGGCGAAACAGCCCCTGGCTTTTGTGCGTTTCGTTTAGCCGGCATTGAAAAAATAACCGGGGTAGATGCCTGCCCGGGTTGCGGACTTGGCAGAAGCATGGCAGCTGCATTACATGGCAACTGGAGGGTTTCCTGGCATCACCATTGGATCGGAATTCCTGCCCTGTTCATTATTCTCGGCAGAATTGTAACTTTATTAATAACCCAACATAAAAACCAACTAAGACATGGATACTTACCTGATGTCCCTGCCCGATCTTCAGCCCGAAGAAGCCGCGGGCATCAAAGACCTAACCAGCAAGATGACCGAATCTCAAAAGAATCAATTCCTGATGATCTATAGCGGTAAACGTAAAAAACCCGGAGAAATCCTGCTCTTAACCTGCCTGGGTTTTGTGGTAGTAGCCGGCATACAACGTTTTGTGGTAGGTCAGGTAGGTATGGGTATTCTGTATTTATTCACCGGTGGACTTTGTTTAATCGGAACAATCATTGATCTGGTGAATCATAAAAAACTGGCTACAGAGTATAATCTCCAACAGATGTATGAATCATCCCGGATGGTTGGACTTTAAAAAAAGCAACCAATCAATAATTTCTTTTTCAACGGCAGGAGCATCCTTGGATTTGAAGGGAGAACCGATAACGTGATCGCCGGTGGTTGGCATAGCGCGCTCTTTCTTCCAGTTTGCAGGTGTTCCTACCTGTTGGAACATCTGGCGCATGGCGGCAACTTTTACCACCGGGTCCTGTTCCTCTTCGTTTTTATAATAGTACAGCAGCAGCAGTGGCTGTTTTACCCGCGCAAAGGTTTCGGGCGTCATTGTTGTTTCCAGTAGTTCTTCCAGGGCAACGGTTGCTTCAAGCCGATACGGGGTATTCCAGTATTGTTTGTACAAAGGACGGGTATCGGAAGAGGTCCTGTAGTCGCTTCCCAGAACCAGGTGGGCAATCTGTAAACCCCAGGGATTATTCAGCAACCAGGCATTCGGATCGTTGATGGCAATATTCGGCGATAACAGTACCAGCGCATACACATCCTCCGGAAATGCAGCAGCCAATTGCAGTGCATTGGTACCCCCGGTGGAGGTTCCCATTAATATTACCTTTTTACCCAATTGTTTGCCAATTGCAAGCGCTTCCTTGGCAGATTCCCAGTAATTTTCCGGGGTCAGGTTCACCAGCGCTTCCGAGGTATCAATACCATGTTCGGCCAGCCTTGCCAGGTAAAGATTGGCGCCCAGTGCCTTGGCTGCATTTATATGAGTGGGTGCCCCTTCAAATTGAGAGGCACTGAAACCATGCAGGTATACCAGGGCAAATTCGGTAGGCTGGTGAAGCGAATCCTTCCAAACGATTCTTGCTTCGTTATCGGGCTTCAGCTTTAGAGCATGTTCCTTATTCCGGACATAGTTTTCCAGTTCAGCGGAAGCAGGCACTACGGGCATTACGGGAGAATATACTGGCCTGGGGGGATTTGGCCCCGCCAGGTAAATACCCGCCAGCAAAACAGGAATTCCGATGAACCACTTATTAATACGCATGAAAAAGCTTTGTCAGCAAAATAGCAAAACAAAAGCAGGATCACCCGGAATTTTTAGTTCTAACATTCCACGGGAACCACGATGTTTTCGGCCCGGCTTTTTTCTGCGGCAAAGCCCATGAGGTGACTTTCGATCGAAGCTTCCAGGGTGGAGGTTAGCATGGTAGGGTCGTTGGCATGAACCGCCATTACAAAATCAGCCATCAATCGGAAATCTCCTCCGCCATGCAAATCCGTGGTTTCCGCCCATTGCTCTTTTTTCCCATTCTGGAAACTGGTAATGATCATTTCAGTCATATCGCCCTGGATATCTCCATGGCTTCCCATAATCCTGGTGCGGCGCCCTTCATAAGAAGTGAATGCCTGCAGGGAGAAGCTGGCAGTTACACCCCCTTCAAACAGAAGGTTGGCAACGTAGTGGTCGGGTTGGTCATTATCCATACGGTACACACAACGCCCGTAATCGGATGTTTTTAATTGCTGCAGAATATAATCACCATGGGCTTCTTTGTCTTCGGGCAAATCAAAAACATAGGTTCGCTCTCTCTGCTGGTGGTAAATTTTAATAGCTGAATAAGGACATTCGGCTTCCACTTTGCAGCCATCTGTACAGCGGGCTGTGCTGCCCTCCGGAGCGTTTTCTTGCCGGAACCATCGCAATCCGCCAAAAGCATGCACCGATTTACAGGGTTGACCCACCAACCACCGCATTATATCCAGGTCATGACTGGCTTTTGCAAGTACAATGGGGGTAGTGGTAGCACTGTTTTTCCAGTTTCCGCGTACATAGGAATGGGCCATATGAACATGTTCAATCGGCTCCATATGCTGTATGCTGATCAGTTCCCCGATCGCCCCGCTGCGGATCAAACTGCGGAGTTTACGGAAGTAAGGAGCATAACGCAGTACATGGCATACCGCAACAATTTTCCCGGAGTTGCGAGATGCCTGCAAAATTTGCCGGCATTCTTCCTCAGAAGGGGCGATGGGCTTTTCCAGCAATACATGATAACCTGCCTTCAGCGCAGCCAGGCAGGGACCTACGTGTAAGCGGTCGGGCGAAGAAATAATTACGGCATCGGCAAACCGGGGCCGCTTAAACACGTCCTCCCATTGCTGGAAACAGTTCTCGGGTTGAATATTATGTGTGGTTGCATACCGTTGGTTCCGGATAAGATTGGGTTCTGCAACACCGATTATATCAAACTGTTGGGCATATTGCGAGGCAAATTGCCCGTATACATAACCTCGTCTTCCTGCACCAATTACGATAGCGGTTACTGGTTTTTCGATGCTTTCAAATCGTTCGGGCAGTAATATATGGGTGGTTTTATCGTCATAAGGAAATTCTTTGAAATGCGCGGTCATAGCCTATCTGTTTTTCGTTCTAAAAATGAACGGAAAGGTACGAAGGATGGGGGGAGGGGGAGATGAGAATATGGTTAAAATGAAGGGGGGAAGCAGGTTCGGGACCAACGTAGAAAATAGTAGGAAAATGCTGATAGTTAGGGTCTTATGATATATAACATAATGTTTATAGGAATTTCTCTTGCAAGGCGATCAAATAGCTGTACCTTTGCGCGCTCTTAGGCGATTTGCCTCGGGGTTGAATCAGTGTTATGAATATTAGGAATATAGCAATTATTGCACACGTTGACCATGGTAAGACTACCCTGGTTGACCGGATTCTCCACACTACTAAAGTGTTTCGGGAGAACCAGGAAACCGGCGAACTGATCATGGATAGCAATGATCTGGAACGTGAAAGAGGTATCACCATCTTCAGTAAGAATGCTGCGGTTACTTATAAAGATGTGAAAATCAATGTAATTGATACACCCGGGCACGCCGATTTCGGTGGTGAGGTAGAACGTGTGTTAAAGATGGCCGACGGGGTTATTTTGCTGGTAGATGCCTTTGAAGGGCCAATGCCGCAAACCCGCTTCGTACTGCAAAAAGCACTTCAGCTAAACCTGAAGCCGATTGTGGTCATCAATAAAGTGGACAAACCGAACTGCCGCCCGGATGAAGTGCATGATGCGGTATTCGAATTGTTCTTTAACCTGGATGCCACAGAAGAGCAGCTGGATTTCCCCACTTTTTACGGGTCGGGTAAAAATGGCTGGTTTAATAATACCAATACGCCTTGTGAAGATATTACGCCATTAATGGATGGTATCCTGCAATATGTGCCGCAACCCAAAGTAGATGAGGGGCCGTTGCAGATGCAGATTACTTCACTGGATTATTCCTCGTTCCTGGGACGTATTGCCATTGGTAAAGTGCAGCGGGGCAGCATCAAGGAAAACCAGCCGATTGCTTTAATGCAGGCGGATGGCAGCTTCAAAAAGCAACGGGTACGGGAACTATATGTATTTGAAGGAATGGGCAAACGGAAGGTAACAGAAGTGTTGGCAGGTGACCTTTGCGCCGTGGTAGGATTGGAAGATTTTAATATTGGAGACACCATTTCTGACCAGGAAGTAATGGAAGCATTACCGGTGATCAGTGTGGATGAACCAACTATGAATATGTTGTTCAGCATTAACAACTCACCCTTCTTTGGAAAAGACGGAAAGTTTGTAACCTCCCGCCACCTGCGTGATCGGTTGATGAAGGAAACGGAGAAAAACCTGGCGCTTCGTGTATATGATACAGATAGTGGGGATAGTTTTCAGGTATATGGCCGTGGTATCCTGCACCTGGGTGTATTGATTGAAACCATGCGCCGCGAAGGGTATGAATTAACCGTTGGGCAACCACAGGTTATTCTTAAGACGATCGATGGCAAACGTTGTGAGCCTTATGAGGTGTTGGTGGTGGATGTTCCGCAGGAATTTGCGTCCAAAGTAATTGACCTGGTTACCCGTCGGAAAGGAGAAATGCATGTAATGGAAACCAAGGGCGATATGCAGCACCTGGAATTTGAAATCCCTTCCCGCGGATTGATAGGCTTACGTACACAAATGCTTACAGCTACTACCGGGGAAGCTGTTATGGCGCACCGTTTCCTTGAATATAAGCAATGGAAAGGACCCATTCCCGGGCGTAATAACGGGGTATTGATCTCAAAAAACACGGAAAAAACAACGGGTTATTCGATTGATAAATTACAGGATCGCGGAACCTTTTTTGTGGATCCGGGTGAAGATGTATACGCTGGGCAGATTGTTGCAGAGAACATTAAACCAGGCGACCTGGTAGTTAATGTAACAGAAGGAAAAAAGCTGACCAACCATCGCGCCAGTGGAAGTGATGATGCAACCCGTATTGCTCCAAAAACACAGTTAAGCCTGGAAGAGTGTATGGAATATATCCAGCACGATGAATGTATTGAGGTAACGCCGAATTTCATCCGGATGCGGAAAATACATCTCGATGAAAACGAACGTACCCGCCTGGCGAAGTCGATGAAGGTGGAAGAGGTCTAGTTTAGGTGTCAGACAGGTGATAGGACGTTGTTTTTACTATGTTAGAACAAAGTAGGAATGCTGTCCTTTCACCTGTCTGACGTATATTACGGAACCCATGTTCCGCAATAGAATCATTTTAACCGTTTGCCTGCTACTAGGAGCAGCTCAGCTTTTTTTTAGCTGTCAACCCGACCTGCCGGATGTTATCGCCAAAGCCTACGATCAATTACCGGAGCAAATCGATTACAACCTCCATGTAAAACCCATACTTTCTGATAAATGCTTTGCCTGCCACGGACCCGATAAAGCTAAACAGGAAGCCGGCTTACGACTCGATCTGGCAGCAACCGCTTTTGCCAGCCTGCCGGAATCACCCGGAAAACAAGCCATCGATCCAGGTAATCTCCAGCAGAGTGAATTGTTTCACCGCATCCTGTCCGATGACCCGGACTTGCAGATGCCCACCCCGCAATCCAACCTGCGGCTCTCCCCCGAAGAAAAAGCCATACTCATTAAATGGATTCAGCAAGGCGCCCAATACAAACCGCACTGGGCTTTTGTAGCACCCCAAAAACCCAGGCTACCTACCACTAAAAACAAAGATTGGGTAAAAACACCCATAGATGCTTTCATCCTGCATACCCTCGAAGAAAAAAAACTGCAACCTTCACCCGCTGCTACTAAAGAACTCCTGCTAAGAAGACTGAGCCTGGACCTGACCGGTCTTCCACCCACCACTGCGGAAACAGATGCATTTCTGCAGGATAAGTCAGCACAAGCCTATGAAAAACAGGTAGATCGCCTGTTGCAATCGCCCCATTTTGGCGAAAAAATGGCCGTAGACTGGCTCGACCTGGCCCGCTTTGCCGACTCCCACGGATATACTGTTGATGGGCTCAGAGATATGTCGCCCTACCGCGATTGGGTGATCCGGGCCTTCAATCAAAACATGCCGCATAACCAATTTATTGAATGGCAACTGGCCGGAGATTTACTCCCGAATCCATCCAGGGATATGAAAATTGCAACCGCCTTTAACCGGCTGCACCCGCAAAACCTGGAAGGCGGTATAATAGAAGAAGAATTTCAAACAGAATATGTAGTTGACCGGGTAAATACCACCGGTACCGCTTTCCTTGGATTAACCATCAGCTGCGCCCGCTGCCATGACCATAAATACGATCCGATATCACAGAAAAATTTCTACGAGTTCTACAGCTTTTTTAATAATGTACAAGAAGCCGGACAAATATCCTTTGACCTGGCCATGCCATCTCCCAGCATCCTATTAACAACGGATGAGCAACAACGGGTGCTAGATATTATTAAAGACAGTATCCATCGGCAAGCACAAAAAATAGAACAGGTAAAAAAAGCCTCGCTTACTGAAGCCGAAAAATGGATAAACGAAAACCGCTTTCATGCCTTAAGCCAATCGTCTGTACCGGTGAGCGGGTTACAGGCCTTTCTGAATTTTGACCAGGGCAATCTTCAATCCACCTACCGTGCCTTTAAAGCCACCATGCGCCGCGATCTGAGTTATGCACCCGGCGATCCCCCGAAATTCAGCCAGGCCCCAACCGGTAAAGCATTGCTGTTAAATGGCGATGAGTGGCTCGATCTCACCCCTGTCGGGTCTTTTCGGCGCGCCGATCCATTTACCATCAGTATCCGGTGTAAAATTCCGGCAGATTTTAAAGAAGGTGTTATTTTTCATAAAGCCATTGCCGAACGCCTGTTTAATTACCGAGGATACCATCTATATTTTAAAGAGGACCGGTTTGAAATGGGCCTGTCCTATGCAGCACCTTCCAATGCCATCACGAAAAAATCAAAACAGCCAATTCCCCGGGAAGAATGGATCCAACTTACCATGACCTATGACGGATCTGCCCGGGCGGAGGGCATGCAGCTTTACCTGAATGGCCGACCTATGGAGATGGACATTACCATGGATCAGCTGAATAAAGACATTGTACCACCCTGGAACCCCCGCCTTGGTCTGCAGGTGGGTGCATGGGATAGGGGACTTGGCTTCAAAAATGGCCAGGTAGACGATTTATTGGTATATAACAGGGTCTTAACTGCTGTTGAGCTGAAACTCTTATCGGGCGATCCGCTCTGTAAAAAAACGCTGCAAAAACCAGCGTCGGAACTAAGCAGTGCGGAAAAAAATGAACTGATACAGTATTTCCTGGAAACCCAGGTTACCAGCATTCATAAAGAAGAATCGACCCTTCAGGAAATCCGGCAACGCTTAGCGGATAGTTTAACCAGCATCCCGGAACTTATGGTTATGCAGGAAGCGCCCAGCCCTAAAAAATCCTACCTGTTGGAGCGAGGCCAGTACGATGCCAAAAAAGAAGAAGTTTTTCCGAATACACCTTCGGCGATTTTCCCGTTTCCAGCCGGCTTGCCCAAAAACCGGTTGGGACTGGCGAAATGGATAACCGATCCAAAACATCCGCTTACGGCGAGGGTTGCGGTAAACCGATACTGGCAACAAATTTTCGGAAAAGGGCTTGTAAGCACTTCAGAGGATTTTGGCAGCCAGGGGAGTTTACCCACTCATCCCGAATTGCTTGATTGGCTGGCTGTTGAATTCATAGAATCGGGCTGGGATCTAAAAAAACTTATTAAAGGCATGGTATTATCTGCTGCCTATCAACAGCAATCTCTACCAGACGCTGTAGCAATGGAAAAAGATCCGGAAAACAGGTGGTACAGCCATGCATTTGCTACTCGTTTAACGGCAGAAATGTTGCGGGATAATGCCCTTGCTGCCAGTGGCCTGCTACAGGATCAGATAGGCGGAAAAAGCATCAAACCCTATCAGCCACCCGGATTATGGGAAATCAATAACACCAGTTACCAGCCCGATACAGGATTGGCCGTTTACCGCAGGAGTTTGTATATGCTGATAAAACGATCGGTGCCGCACCCAACATTGGCCACTTTTGATGCAGGAGATCGTAGCAGCTGTGTAGTAAGACGTCAGTCTACCAACACCCCCCTGCAGGCACTGGTTACACTAAATGACCCGATTTATGTCGAAGCCTGCAAGGTAATGGGCGAGCAAATGTGCCGGGTAAACAATCCGGGAAGCGCCATTGACATGATCTTCCGACGGCTTACCGGACGCTTACCGGATGCAAAAGAAAAAACCATGCTGCTGGAAGCACGCACCCGGCAATTAGCGCTGTTTGAAAAAAATATCGGCAAAGCAAAGGGCTGGCTATCAGCCGGACAATATAAAATTGATCCGCAACTGAAGCAGTCGGAGTTAGCTGCCAATGCAGTCATTGCTAGTTTGATCCTTAACTCAGATGCCACAATAACCAAACGATAAACGATGTGTGTTCCGGAAAATAATAAGGGATGGTCGGCCGAATGGCAGCAGCTTCAAAGCAAGCTGAACCGGCGCCGTTTTCTGACAAGAACCGCCATGGGCCTGGGTTCCATTGCCCTTGGCACCCTTCTGGGAAAATCTTTATTAGGGAATTCCGCTGCAGCATTGGGCACTGAAACAGCTGCAGCCGACCTGGAGCAGGAAATTCTTCGGGCAATTCCCCACCTGGTTCCCCGCGCCAAACGGGTCATTTATCTGTTTATGAGCGGAGGTCCCTCGCAGTTTGAAACCTTTGATTATAAACCAAAGCTGGTGGATATGTTTGGGCAGCCATTACCCGATTCCGTTCGCCAGGGGCAGCGCTTAACCGGAATGAGTGCCAGCCAGGCAATTTTACCAGTTGTTCCTTCCATTTATAAATTCAAACAATACGGCCAATCGAATACCTGGGTAAGTGATTTACTACCGCATACGGCGCAGGTTATTGATGATTTATGCATCATTAAAACGGTACATTCGGAAGCCATCAACCACGATCCGGCCATCACTTTTTTTCAAACAGGTAATCAGTTACCCGGGCGGCCATCCATCGGTTCCTGGATCAGTTATGGTTTAGGTACTGATAATGCCAACCTGCCTTCTTTTATAGTGCTGGTTTCTAAAAATGCCGTCAAGGATCAACCGCTGTATGCCCGTCTCTGGGGGAATGGATTTCTGAAAAGTGAACACCAGGGGGTACAGTTCCGCGCCGGAAAGGACCCGGTTTTGTACCTCGATAATCCGGAGGGATACGATGGAGCAGATCGGCAGGAAATGTTAGAATCGCTGAAAGAGTTAAACGAGTACCAACAGGAACTAAATAGAGATCCGGAAGCAGAAGCCCGGCTGGCCCAATATGAAATGGCGTATCGAATGCAAACCTCTGTACCGGAGGTTATGAGTTTGAAGAATGAACCCGATGAAGTATTTGACCTCTACGGACCAGACAGCCGAGACCCCGGCACCTACGCGGCCAATTGCATCCTTGCCAGGAAACTGATTGAAAAGGATGTAAAATTTGTACAGTTGTATCACCAGGGCTGGGATCATCATGGCGGCCTGCCCACTGGTATTGCCAAACAATGCCGGGATACGGATCAGGCAACCGCAGCCTTATTGAAAGACCTGAAAAGACGTGGATTATTGGAAGATACACTGGTAATCTGGGGAGGTGAATTTGGCCGAACTGTTTATTCACAGGGCAAATTATTCCCGGATAACTACGGGCGAGATCATCATCCGCGCTGTTTTACCATGTGGATGGCAGGTGCCGGCGTACGACCGGGGATCAGCTATGGCGAAACGGACGATTTCAGCTATAACATTGTAAAGGATCCTGTTCATGTGCACGATTTCCAGGCTACGCTCTTGCATATATTGGGGATCGATCATGAACGATTTACCTACAAATACCAGGGTAGAAGATTTCGGCTTACAGATGTACATGGCCATGTTATAAAAGAATTGTTGAGTTAGTATGATTCTATTGGATATAAGCAGCTTCCTGGGTCGTCTTCACCCTGTTTTGGTGCACCTGCCCATTGGCTTTTTGGTGGTGCTGGTTGCATTCGATTTATTCTCCTTTGCGCCAGGTTTCCGGAAACTGCGGGTGGCGCTACCATTACTGGCAATCTTTAGTTGTATTGCTACATTGCTGGCAGCCGTTTTCGGTTATATCTTATCGTTAGAAGGAGATTATCCGCTACATATTTTAGCCAAACACCGGAACGGTGGATTATGGTTGCTTTTTATTACCAGTGCCCTGGCGTTGGTATTGAATTCACCGCTGCAAAACCGATGGGTTATTCCGCCTGTTTTTCGGTCTGCGGGCCTGTTCCTGGTGCTGCTTTTAACGGTGTATGTAGGTCATCAGGGAGGAAATCTTACCCATGGAGAGGATTATATCAGTTGGGAAGTATTACAGGAGAAAGCAAGACCGCGCCCCGACAGTTTAGAGGCAGTACTGGTTTATGAGGATCTTATTCAACCGCTGCTGATCAGGCGATGTGCGCAATGCCATCGGGATAGCAAACGGAAAGGACAGTTATCGGTAGCAACCATTGCCGATTTGATAAAGGGTGGAAAAAGCGGGTCGGCAATAGTGCCCGGTAAAGCCGGTGAAAGCGAATTAATGCATCGGGTTTTATTGGATCCGACAGATAAAAAGTTCATGCCTGCGGATGGGAAAACACCGCTTACAAAAGAGGAGACGGAATTATTGGGCTGGTGGATCGAACAGGGAAAAGCGGCGGAGGGAATTCGGGTAGGATCACTGCCCGATACCGCGAAAGTCAGACAACTTGCTGCTCTTATGCTTGGGTTGGGTAAACAGCCGGCCAATGGGCTTCTGCCGGTATCAGGAAGGGCAAGCTATCCGGATGTACCGTTGGCGGTGGATACTGTGGCAATCCGGCAACTAAGGGAAAAAGGATTTTATGTGCGGATACTTTTACATGATCCGGTATTATTGGATATAAC
>NZ_LUKG01000003.1:25727-28527 GCF_001601815.1 Flavihumibacter sp. CACIAM 22H1 | reverse complement strand
ATGATCCGGTATTATTGGATATAACTGTTCCGCCTGCTAACCAGGCAGCCTGGCTTTCCGGGGGGCAGGCATTTGGCCGGCTGGCAAAACATGTGCTTTGGTTAAACTTGTCGTCGAATAACCTGCGAGAGCAGCAGTTAGCGGGTATATCAGCTTGCACCAACCTGGAAAAACTGCGGTTGGATAAGAATCCGGTAGGGGATAGTTTGTACCTGCTTTTGGGCTCGCTGCATCATCTGGAAGCGTTGAATATATCAGAGACCAATGTTACGGCTGCGGGCCAGGAAAAATTGCAGGCCTTGCCCGGGTTGCAGCGAATCTATAGGCGTCAGACAGGTGTTAGAACACAGTTCTAACACCTGTCTGACGCCTAACCGTTCATTACCGAACGTAAAAATGTCCGTTTTCGAACAGTAGACGATCAGGCATAAGAATCAGGGTATTGAAAATCAACCTGTTATTAATTGGCATCGGGCTTGCCCAGGTTCTTCTATGATTCGAAATTACCTGCTCATAACACTGCGAAACCTTCGACGCAATAAGGTTTATTCCCTGATCAATATTCTGGGATTGAGTTTCGGACTGGCAGCCGCCATCCTCATCTTACTTTATGTGAAAGATGAAGTCAGCTATGATCGCTTTCATACCCAGCTGCAGCATACCTACCGACTTTATAATATCAGCAAAAACGAAGAAACCAACGAAACCAGGAAAAGCGGTATCACCGGTTATTTCCAGGGTCCCCGTTTTGCTGCCTCCGTTCCGGAAATAAAATATTTCTCCCGTTACCAGCAACGAAATGTAGATATAAAAAAACAAGCGGATATAAAATCACAGGAAGTCTTTTATACCGATTCCGTATTTCTACAAATGTTCAGCTTCCCCCTGTTAAGCGGAAATGCAACGACCGCACTGAAGCAAAAAAGAGCGGCTGTTATCTCGGAAAAATTGGCAATGGAACAGTTTGGCACCGTCGACGCCCTGGGAAAAGACCTCCTTATCAAAGAGGAAGACGATAAATTTGAACCCTATATCGTAACAGCTGTAGCAAAAAACTGCCCCCAGAACTCTACCATAAAATTTGATCTCTTATTACCGATCCAGGTAACGCCCGAGGACGAAGCCAACCAGGAAAACTGGTTTAATTTCTTCCTCAATACATTCGTAGTACTACATCCCAATGCCGATAAAGCCGTAGTAGAGAAAAAAATCCAGGCCGTATTTGATAAGGAAGCAACGCCTATTATGCAGGAACTTTCTAAAAAATATGGCGTAAAACTGCAAACCCAAAACGGGCTACAGCCTTTTGCAGATATCCACCTGAGTAAAGATCTTGGTGCTGAAAATGGACTAAGCGGTGCCAGCAACCCAATGTATTCGTATATCCTTACTGGAATTGCATTGTTTATTCTGCTGATTGCCTGTATCAATTTTGTAAACCTTACCGTAGCCCGCTCCGTAAAACGTGCTAAAGAAATCGGTATCCGGAAAGTGGTGGGCGGCAATCGCGGCCAGCTCATCGTTCAGTTCCTGGGAGAATCCGTATTACTTTGTTTTTTATCCTTTTTACTTGCCCTGGTTTTGTCACAGAGTTTACTGGGCTTTTTCAACCAGGTTGCCAATAAAGCCTTATCACTCACCTACCTGCTCGACCTAAAACTGGTAGCCGGCTTCATCGGCTTGTTTTTACTCACCGCCTTTCTTGCAGGCTTTTATCCTGCCATGGTATTATCGGGTTATGACCCGGTTAAAACCCTTTACAACCGGTTTAATCTGGCAGGAAAAAACTATCTCCAGAAATCCCTGGTGGTAATCCAGTTTGCTCTGGCTTCTTTCCTCATTATTGCCACCCTTACCATTTATTCTCAGTTCAATTACCTCACAACAGTTGAAACAGGCGTGGATGAAACCAACCTGGTACTGGTAAATAACTGGCGCATGAGCCATAGTAAGGCGGCTTTATTAAGGAACCAATTAAAACAGCACCCTTCGATCGTTGACGTAGCCTTCAAAAACGGCGGCTCCTGGGGCACAAGAGCTAAAGTAAATGGTGAGCAACAAATCCAGTTTGCCTATGAATCGGTTGGCGTTAATTACCTGCCCCTGCTTCATATACAATTGAAAGCCGGTCGTAATTTTTCCGCAGATCTGCCCACCGATTCTACCAGATCTGTGCTGGTAAATGAAACATTTGCAAAAGAAGCAGGGTGGACCGACCCCCTTGGAAAAGAAGTAGATTTCTGGTATAACGAAAAAAAATACACCGTTATCGGAGTGGTAAAAGATTATCACTACGAAGCCTTGCAACAGAAAATCGGGCCGCAGTTGTTCACGATGAATCCTGAAAATCAATACGGACTTTCCCTGATCAAAATAGCTCCCGGTTCGGCAACCGCCGCCCTGGCACATATCGAAAAAGCATTTAAAGCGGTATTCCCCTACGATCCCTATTCTTACCAGTTCATGGACGAGGCCAACCTGCACAATTATGAGGCGGAAAACCGCTGGAAGCAGATCATGCTCTTCAGCGCCGTGATCACAATTTTTATTTCCTGTATCGGCTTGTTCGGATTAGCCGTGTTATCTACAGAAAAGCGAACCAAAGAAATCGGGATCCGGAAAGTACTGGGAGCATCCGTTCAGCAGGTAGCTACGATCTTATCAAGAGATTTTCTGCTGCTGGTGGTGATTTCCCTCCTTATTTCTCTGCCACTTGCCTGGCTGGCAGCCAGTAAATGGCTGGAAAACTATCCGTACCGGATTCAACCGGGCTGGGAACTCTTTAGCCTCGGTGCTGCCC
>NZ_LUKG01000003.1:19747-25303 GCF_001601815.1 Flavihumibacter sp. CACIAM 22H1 | reverse complement strand
TAGCCTCGGTGCTGCCCTGGTTATTGGAATCGCTCTACTGACGGTTAGTTACCAATCCATCAAAGCGGCGCTTCAAAACCCGATAAGGAGCCTGAAAGTGGACTGATTTTTTCGTTACTTGCGGGTTGAAATTGACCGGCAAGCCGTACATGAACGAAAATTCATCATACCAGACAGCATTTGAACAACGCAAAGCTGCCGTACTCCTACCTACTTACAATAATGCAGGTAGCTTGGCCGGCGTACTGCGGGATGTGCTTTGTTTTACCCATTCGATATTGGTGGTGAACGATGGTTCTACAGATAATACCCCCACCGTTCTTGCAGAGTTTCCACAGATTCAGCTGATTAGCTATAAGCAGAACCAGGGCAAGGGCTGGGCCTTACGAAAAGGATTTGAAAAAGCCCGGGCTCTTGGTTATGAATACGTTATCACCATGGATGCGGACGGACAGCATTTTGCCAAGGACCTGCCGGCCTTGTTGAACTGCATTGATAAACACCCTAATACCATTGTGGTAGGCGCCAGAAACCTGCAGCAGGAAAATGTGCCGGGGAAAAGCAGTTTTGGCAACCGGTTCTCCAATTTCTGGTTTTGGTTGTATACCGGCCAGAAAGCGCCTGATACCCAAAGCGGTTACAGGCTCTATCCGGTCAAAGCAATGGAAAATATCCGCTTTTATACCCGTAAGTATGAGTTTGAGGTGGAAGTTCTGGTACGTTCCGTTTGGAAGGGGTTGCAGGTAGCTTTCGTGCCCATCAGCGTGTATTATCCACCAGCTGAAGAAAGGATTTCTCATTTTCGGCCATTTCGGGATTTTTCCAGGATCAGCGTTTTAAATACCGTATTGTTTTTTATCGCTTTCCTGTATATCAAACCCAGGAATTTTTTTTCGCTCCTTATTCAGCAGGGAAAAGCGTAAAGCACTGCTGAATGAATTACTTGAATCGGATCATTCCCCGGAAAGAAAAGCCACTTCCATCGGATTTGGCGTATTTATGGGAATTGTGCCGATTTGGGGGTTTCAGCTGATTGTGGCTATTTTCTTATCAGTACTGCTTAAACTCAATAAAGCCCTGGTAATTACCGCAGCCAATATCAGCATTCCTCCCATGATTCCCTTTATTTTGTATGGGAGTTTTTTGGCCGGCGCTCCCTGGATGGGCGAACAGGCAACTGCAGTTCCCCTGCCGGGTGAACTCAGTCTTGATTCCATTAAAGTAAACCTGCAACAATATATTACCGGAAGTTTTACGCTGGCAGTTGGCGCAGGTTGCTTAATAGGGCTCATCTCCTATATTTTTATGAAATTGATGAACAAAAAAACCGGTCCGGTTTTATAGGCCTTGTATGGATAACCCCTTTGTGCAGATTGATCGATTTTTCAGAAAAAACCGGAGCATATTCTGGATTTTTTTCCTGGCTTTTATCGGTATAACCGCCTCCCTGGCAATGCGCATAAGGCTGGAAGAAGATATCACCAGCATTATTCCGCGCGATGAAAAAACCAGCGCGCTTAATGAAATTTTCCAGCAATCCAAGCTGCTGGACAGAATGCTGCTAACGGTTGGCACCACCGGTAACGAAGCCCCCGATCCTGATTCACTGGTTCGCAGGGCCGATGAACTGGCCGATTCCATTTCCATACGGCTTAACCCCTATATTAAAGAACTGGCAAATGGCGTAAAAGAAGAAACCACCCTTCAGCTTTTTGATGCGGTTCATGAACACCTGCCAATTTTTCTCGAAGAACGCGATTACGCAAGCCTGGACTCACTCCTGTTGCCCGGAAAACTGAAAGAGACCCTGGAACGGAATTACGCTACCTTACGTTCCCCAGCCGGACTGGCATTTAAACAGTTTATTGCCAGAGATCCGGCTGGTATTGCCACGCCCGCCCTGAAAAAATTGCAACTGCTTCAATACGACCAGCAATTTGAACTCTACGACAACCATATTCTTACCCGTGATGGTAAACAACTTATCCTTTTTATAACGCCTGTTTACCCCAAGAATAATACGGCCGAGAATGCTGTTTTCCTGGAAAAACTGGATCAGCTCCTGGCAGAATTTTCCACCCGATATCCCAACTATAGCGTCACCTATTTCGGAGGTACCGCCGTGGCCGTTGGAAATGCCGTTCAACTCAGGAAAGATACCCTGCTTACCCAGGGCATTACCTTGTTGGTGCTGGTGCTTTTTCTGGCCCTCTATTTCCGCCGTTTTTTTGCACCTGTACTGATATTGGTACCGGCTATTATGGGTTCTTTGCTGGCACTTGCTGTACTGGCTCTTACCAAAGGATCTATCTCCGTTATTGCACTTGCCACCGGGTCTATTATCCTGGGTATTGCAGTGAATTATTCGCTCCATGTATTCAACCACTACCGGCACCAGCCCGATATGGAGCAGGTTCTTCGAGACCTGGCACATCCTATGACAATTGGCAGTATTACCACAATTGGTGGATTTCTTTGCCTGCAATTGGTTCAATCAGAAATGCTGCGCGACCTGGGGGTATTTGCTGCCATTAGTTTGTTAGGAGCATCTCTTTCCTCTCTTATTTTTTTGCCCCAGCTGATTGCAGTACAAGCTACTTCCAACAAAACAAGCAACCAACGCGGTTGGATTGACCGCCTTGCTTCCTACCGCCTTGAATCCAATAAAAAACTGGTAGTACTGATACTTATCCTAACGGTTTTTTTTGCTTTTTTTATTCATAAGGTCGGATTTGAACCCGACATGAATAAGATGAATTTTATGCCCGAGAAACTTCGGAAAGCGGAACAGGAAGTTAATCGGCTCAATGCGTTTGCATTACAATCTGTTTATATTGTTTCCGCCGGATCCGACTTGCAAGCAGCACTGAGGCAGAACGAAAAAATTGTTCAGCGCCTGCACGAACTCGGCGAAACCGGGGTAGTAAAAAAATATTCCGGACTTTCTTCCATACTTATTTCAGATTCGCTGCAAAACGAGCGACTGAACCGCTGGAAACAGTTTTGGACACCCGAGCGCAAGGCAGCCGTATTAGAAAAGGTGGATAGAGAAGGCGCCCTGGTAGGATTTAGCCCGCAATTGATGCAATCGGTAAAGACCCTGTTGCAGAATGAGTACCAGCCACTGACAGATTCAGCTGCAATTGCACTTTCGCCCGATTTACTGGAAGCCTATATTCTGAAAGGTAATGCTGCTACCAAGGTTCTTACATTGGTGAAAACTGCTCCTGAAGACAAAACCGTTCTCTATACCGAATTTGATAAAGATAGGAGAACCACGGTATTGGATATGCAGTATGTGACAGGTAAACTGGTGGATATGATCCGGACAGATTTCAACAGCATCAGCTGGATGGTGGCCGCTATCGTTTTCATCGTACTCCTGATTTCTTTCGGCCGTATTGAATTGACACTGATCGCCTTTATTCCGATGCTGATTACCTGGATCTGGATTCTTGGCATTATGGGCCTGTTAGGTATCAAGTTTAATATTGTCAACATAATAATATCTGCACTGATATTCGGTTTGGGCGATGATTACAGTTTATTTACCCTGGATGGATTATTGCAATACTATAAAAATGGCAAGAAAAACCTAAGCTCCTTTCGATCCTCCATTTTTTTATCCGCCATTACCACCGTTACCGGGCTGGGGGTGCTCATATTTGCAGAACACCCTTCTCTGAAAAGCATTGCACTGATAGCCATCCTTGGAATTCTTTGCGTGGTATTGATTTCGCAGGTAATGATTCCCTTTCTTTTTAATTTACTGATTAGCCGACGCATAAAAAATGGAAAACAGCCTTTAACCTGCTGGAGCCTGGTAAAATCAGTTTTTGCTTTTCTTTATTTTGTAACCGGATCCATTATTCTAACGATCACAGGTATACTACTGCTTAAGTTAAACCCTTTTGCTGGCGAAAAAGCAAAGTATTGGTTTCATTGGCTGTTGTGTAAATTCACCTGGAGCCTGATGTACATCATGCGCAATGTAACCAAGCGGATACAGAACCCGGGAGGGGAAGATTTTTCAAAGCCTGCAGTTATTATAAGTAATCACCAGTCTTTTCTGGACATCCTGTCGATCGTACAGTTAAATCCAAAAATTATCCTGCTTACGAACGACTGGGTATGGAACTCGCCTATTTTTGGATTTGTCGTGAAAATGGCGGATTATTTCCCGGTTAACAAAGGCGTGGAAACTAATATCGATGCGCTGCGCGAACGGGTAAAAAACGGGTATTCTATAGCCGTGTTTCCGGAGGGCACCCGGTCGTATGACGGCACTTTGAAACGTTTTCACAAAGGTGCCTTTTATTTGGCCGAAGAACTTGGTATTGACCTGCTGCCGGTTGTATTACACGGAACAGGCTATACCATGAGCAAGGGGGATTTTATTCTGAAAGATGGAACCATTACCATTGATATATTGCCCCGCATTCAGGCTACAGATCAAAGCTATGGCAACGGGTACGCAGAAAAAGCCAAAAAACTAAGCAGGCTTTTCAAAGAGTGGTACGCTGACCGAACATATCAATACGAAACCGTGGATTGGTTTAGAGAACAATTGAAATACAATTATATCTATAAAGGACCTGTACTGGAATGGTACATGCGGATCAAAACAGGGCTGGAAAAAAATTATGCCCTGTTCGACCAGTTGGTACCTCGCTCGGGGAAAATACTGGATATCGGATGCGGGTATGGATTTATGGCTATGATGTTGCACTTCCGCTCAAAAGAACGGCATATTACTGCCATTGATTATGATGAAGAAAAATCGAGTACAGCGCAACACTGTTTTAGCCGGGGTAATGAGCTGCAGTTTGTTTCCGGTAATGCCTTGCAATTTGACATGCAGGTGTATGATGCCATCCTCATTTGCGATGTGTTGCATTACCTGACGCCAGCAGATCAACAGGCCCTGATACGAAATTCAATGGATCACCTTAAGGAGGGGGGTAAACTGATTATCCGGGAAGGAAATGCAGAAATCAGCGACCGCCACAAAGGAACCCTATTATCCGAATTTTTCTCAACCACTATTTTTGGATTTAATAAAACCAGTAAAGAAGGCCTGTCTTTTTTATCGGCTACTACAATCCGTGAAATAGCGGCAGAAAAAGGATTTGAATGCCGCGAAATTGATTCCTCTAAACATACTTCGAATATTGTTTTTGTTCTAAACAAGTCTACAGTAGCCCATGTTGCGTGAGTACGATATAGTAATTATAGGGGGCGGACTGGGAGGTCTTCTCTGCGCAGCAATCCTTGGAAAAGAAGGCCATAAAGTAGCAGTGCTGGAAAAAAACCGGCAGTTCGGTGGCAGCCTGCAAACCTTTTCAAGAAATAAAAAACTTTTTGATAGCGGTGTGCATTATATCGGCGGATTAGCAAAAGGACAAACGCTTTACCAGGTATTTAACTACCTCGGCTTAATGCAGCAGCTCAACCTCGAAAGGCTTGATGAAAATGGATTCGACAGGATTGTTTTTTTGGAAGACGGAAAAGAGTATCCCCTGGCACAAGGCTATGAAAACTTCAGCGATCAATTAA
>NZ_LUKG01000003.1:11732-19124 GCF_001601815.1 Flavihumibacter sp. CACIAM 22H1 | reverse complement strand
GGCACAAGGCTATGAAAACTTCAGCGATCAATTAAAAAAAGAGTTTCCGGAGGAAGCCGATGCAATTGATCGTTATTGTGAAGCCATCCGGTCTATCTGTGCAAGATTTCCGATGTACAACCTCAGAACCGGTGAAGGAATGCAGGAGAAGCTGGGTATAATGGAAATGGACACCCTGGGTTTTTTAGAGCAATTAACAGCCAACCGTCGTTTACAGGAAGTATTGGCAGGGAATAATTTTTTATATGCCGGCGAAGCCAATAAAACGCCCTTTTATGTACATGCGCTGGTGGTAAACAGCTATCTGGAAAGTGCCTGGAAAATGAAAGACGGAGGTTCGCAAATTACCCGGCACCTGGTTAAACTTATTCGGGCACAGGGCGGAGAGCTCTTCAACCATACCGAAGTGGTAAAGCTGGAGGGCAATGAAGAGGGGCTTACAGCGGCCCTCACCAGTAAGGGACAGCGGTTTAGCGGGCGTTCCTTTATTTCCAACCTGCATCCGAAACACACATTACGCATAACGGATAGCCCCTTTTTTCGAACGGCTTATCGCAGCAGGATTGCAAAACTAGAAAACACGGTATCCAGCTTCAGTATTCATGCGGTATTGAAGCCAGGCACCGTACCCTACCCCAATCATAATTATTACCTGCATAAAAAGGACGGCGTATGGTCGGCCGTTCATGCCGATCCCTTACTATGGCCCTTATCAGTAGGTGTATTTTTTACGAAAGACCGGAAAAATCCAGGTTTTGCAGAATCTATGAGCCTGCTTACCTATATGTCGGAAACAGCCTGCAGGCCCTGGAAAGAAAGCTTTAATACAGATAGCAGACCCTCTGACAGGGGACAAGGATACGAGGCATTTAAAGCAACCCACTCAGCGCAACTGCTGGAGCTGGTAGCACAGCGCTTTCCGGAACTTCCTGCCGCTATCCAGTCTTATACCAGCGCAACTCCCCTGTCTTTTCGGGACTATATTGGTACAGAAGATGGCAGCCTCTATGGTATTGCAAAAGACTATCGGAACCCCATGGGTACCTATCTGCCTACCCGCACAAAAGTGCCGAACCTATTTTTAACAGGGCAGAATATATTATTACACGGAATTTTGGGCGTTACCATTACGGCATTAACTACCTGTGCGGAGTTTATTCCGGTGGAAACCTTATTAGAAAAGATAAAACTGGCCAATGAAAACGAGTAACAGGCGTATCTGGAAATGGATTGGTGGCATCCTGGGAGTACCGGTTCTATTGTTATTGATCCTGTTCATTTACCTGGCTGTAGTTTCAAGGATAAGTCCTCCTGCAGTTGCAGACCATTCAGCAGACAACCTGCAACCTGTGGTGGTTTCCGATAGCTTTTATTACCTGAACAATAACTGGCTTCATTTATCGAAATCGGGCTTATTTGAACTATACACCGAAGGAAGCCCGTATGAAAGAGGGGTGATCAATGGCAAGTTGGCAAAAGAACTGGTACAACGCCAGGAAGACCACTTTAATGCACAGATCGAAAAGATGATTCCGTCTAAATTCTATCGTCATTTTTTAAAATATTTTATCGGGTTCTTCAATCGTAATTTACCCAGCCATATTTCCATGGAATACAAGCAGGAAATTTATGGCGTATCACAGGCCGCTGCTGACAAGTATAATTATATAGGAACCCCCTATCAACGTATTCTTAATTACCACGCAGCCCATGATATTGGCCACGCCTTGCAAACGATGGCACTGGTTGGCTGTACCTCTTTTGGTACATGGGGCGCCCACTCAAAAGACAGTGCCTTTATAATCGGACGCAATTTTGATTTTTATGTAGGCGACCGCTTTGCCGATGATAAAATAGTGGCATTTATGAAACCCGACAGCGGTTATGGATTTATGACGGTTACCTGGGGCGGCTTTACAGGCGCTGTATCGGGTATGAATGAAAAAGGGCTTACCGTTACCATCAATGCGGCTAAAACAGATTTACCACCCGGTTCTGCCACCCCTGTATCATTGGTAGCAAGAGAAATACTGCAATATGCGTCCACTATTGAAGAAGCCATTCGTATTGCGAACTCCCGCACCATGTTTGTTTCGGAATCTTTTTTGGTAGGATCTGCAGCCGACCAGAAAGCCGTTGTAATAGAAAAAACGCCCGATGCGCTGGATGTCTATGATCCGCAACAGAACTATATTATTTGTGCAAATCATTTCCAGGGCCCGAAATTGAGCAAACTGCCTTCTAACCAGGAACAGATTAAAGAAAGTGCATCTGCTTACAGGTACCAGCGTATGCAGGAACTGCTGGCAAAAGCACCTGCAAATACAGTTGAACAAACCATTGGAATTTTGCGCGATACAAGGGGCCTCCAGGGGGTGGATATAGGGCTGGGTAATGAGAAGGCGGTTAATCAACTTATTGCGCACCATTCCATCGTATTTGAGCCAAATCACCGGCGGGTATGGGTGTCTACTGCACCCTGGCAGGAAGGAAAGTTTGTCTGTTATGACCTGAATAAAGTACTTGCGCTGAGGGGCTTGAAAAAAGAACGCGAGATCATTGACACCAACTACACAATTGCGGCCGATACACTCTTGCAAAC
The DNA here is from genome assembly GCF_001601815.1 of Flavihumibacter sp. CACIAM 22H1. Lineage (GTDB taxonomy): Bacteria > Bacteroidota > Bacteroidia > Chitinophagales > Chitinophagaceae > Flavihumibacter. The sequence continues at coordinate 16,522 of NZ_LUKG01000003.1, read as the reverse complement.
ACCTGCTTTTCAACGGTTTCTCCAATTCAGGGCCTTTAAGCAACGCATTATAGATGGTGGTTATGTTGCGCCAGATAGCATCATTGCCAGTAATCCATCCTATTATCATGCCTATGTGCTGGCAGGTGATATGGCTGTTAAGCGGAATGAACAGGCTGCTGCTGTCAATTATTACCGGCAGGCACTTACCAAAGAAATTGCTACTGTAGCAGAACGTACAGCAGTGGAAAAGAAATTAAACGAACTAATCGGAAAAAAATAAAGCAGCCCTAAGCGCAGTAGCCCTGCTTATTGCAGATCCTGCTCCATCCCTGCATTTCTATATTCCTGCGATTGTTGGTATTTTTTTCGGTATTGTAACGGCGTAGTGCCTGAAATGGTTTTGAAGAATTTATTAAAATTAGTTAGGTTATTATAGCCACACTCGTAACAAACATCGGAAATCGTATACTGGTCGTTCTGTAAAAGTTTACAGGCATGTCCAATTCTTAATTCATTCAGGAAACTTATAAACGGTTTTTGTGTGCGGCTTTTAAAATACCTGGAAAAAGCAGAGGGTGTCATGGAACAGATCGAAGCCACTTCAGCTAAACTGATATCACGATTAAAGTGCTGAATAAGAAATTGGTATACAGCATTGATACGGGCGGTATCTTTTTTGTCGTGGTAGTTCCTGTAACGCACACTTGCTAAATATTCAAAGTCGGTTGAAACGGATAGTAATTCAATGATTTGAAGAAAACGGATTATTTTTTTCATACCGGTTTCTTCATTAATAGATTTAAAATAGTGGATGGCTTTTTGAAGCGTGGCACCATAAAATCGTAATCCACGAGATGAATTTTTGATCAGCGTTTGGGTAGAATTAATAATGCTTTCATCATCTGATAAATTTTGCAAAAGGTCGGCAGGAAAATAGATTACCGTGGATTTTACCCGTAAGCTATCGTTCTTTTTCAGAAACTGATCATCATTCTGCCAGATATGCGGCAGGTTGGGGCCCATTAAAACCAGGTCATTTTTTTCGAACTGTCCAACATGGTCTCCGATGATCCTTTTGCCAAAACTCTCTTCGATCCACACAAGCTCACACAACTGGTGAAAGTGAAAAGGAGTATTCAGAAAATATGCATCTACCCGCTTCAATTGGATGGTTCGCAGTCCTTTTAAGTCGATATCAATTAGTTGCGCTTTCATTACATGGAACTTGTTCTAACTATACAATGGGTGGTAGATCTAACAGGTTCTGGCAGTTACCCGGAGCCCGTTTTGCTCAACTAAAATAGGTCAAAAAATAAATAAATTGCCAGCTGTTTTATAAATACTTTGTTTTTTTTGTCAAAAAAGTTTAAAAAGTGGCCAAATAGCTTTTAGTTATGCCCATTGACCATTCCTAGTTTTATGGCATAAACTAAATTGCTTATGTCATTTCTAAAACGACTGCTGCTGCTATGGCTGCTAACACTTCCGACCATTATGTCGGTGGGCCAATCATCGGCTCTTCGGGGACGAGTAGTTGATTCAAAATCCGGACAGCCTTTACCAGGCGTTACGGTAACCCTTAAAGCAACTAACCAGTCTACCACCACTGATGATACTGGTCAGTTTTCAATTAGTTCCGGATCTGGAACAACGTTTCGAATTTCTGTTTCCTATGTAGGCTATTCTAGCCAGGAACTGTCTGTTAAACCCAACCAGGAAATTACCATTCAACTAATGGCTGCAGAAAATATGCAGGACGAGGTAGTTGTGGTAGCATATGGAAGTCAGAAAAAGACTTCGCTAACCTCTTCCGTTGCCACGGTAAATGCTAAAAAACTAACTGATGCGCCAACTGCAAATATCACCAACACGCTGGGGGGCAGGGCGCCCGGTATCCTGTTTAAACAGTCAAGTGGTGAACCGGGCTACGACGAAGCCACCATTCGGATACGCGGAATCGGTACTATTGGAAATGCCAACGCACTGATTATTATAGATGGGGTAGAGCGCCCGTTAAGTTCGGTAGATCCGCACGACATTGAAAGTTTTTCTATACTTAAAGATGCTGCTTCCGTTGCACCTTATGGTGTTCGTGGAGCAAACGGCATTGTACTGATTACAACAAAAAGAGGTACGGCTTCTGGTAAATTTTCGGTTAACTACGATGGAAAAACGGGCTGGTCAAGGCCGGTAACCCTGCCAAAAACCTTGTCTAGTTTTGAATGGGCTACGCTTAAGAACGAGGGTGCGCGCAACGAAGGTTTGTCAGAACCATATGATGCGGAAGACCTGCAAAAATTCAAAGATGGCTCCGACCCTGATTTTTATGCCAATGAAAACGGAGTAAAACGATTGCTGAAAACTGGTCGCCTTCATCAGCATAACCTATCCGTTACAGGTGGTAATAAAACCATTAATTTTTATGGCTCCGTAGGTTATGTTGATCAGACAGCTATGTGGGGAAGTGTGACCAATTTTAAAAGATATACCATCCGTTCCAACGTTGATTTCCGTATTTCTGAAAATACGAAAGCCGGCATCGATTATACCGGAATCTTCCGGGATGCTAAATATCCTGGTGCAGCAGGCGGACCAGGATTTATTTTATTTGGCCTATGGCGGCTGAACCCAACCAACCCGATTTTTTACCAGGATGGTAAACCGGCAGGTTATTTCGAACGCAATCCTTATCTCGATCTTTATGAAAGTGGCTATTTTAAAGAGGACGATTATTCTCAATACGTTACACTTAAACTTGAACAGAAAATTCCTTTTGTAAAAGGACTCGTTTTACGGGGAAATTTCTCAATAGATAAAACGGAAGAGCTGGATAAGCAATGGAGAACACCCTATACCTTTTATGAAATAAGACCAGGTACGCCGCCCACTTATATATCCGGTAAAGGGAATGTGCCAAAGCCCAGTCTGAGCGAACGGTATAACTCGTACCGCCGACTCAATACACAGGTAATGGTGGCATTCAACCGCGCTTTTAAAGAACATCAGGTAGATGTACTGGGCGTGTTTGAACCAAGGGTCGATAATTACAGAGACTTCGGAGCCGGACGCACCAACTATGAATTGTTTATCGACGAGTTATCCAACTCCGGAAACAGCAATGCGGCAGACAGAACCAATAGCGGCGGATCAAGCAAAATAACCCAGGTTGGGTACGTTTACAAAGCCGGGTATAATTTTGCGTCGAAGTATTTTTTTGAAGCAGCTGGTCGGTACGATGGCCAGTCTTATTTTTCACCTGTTGCGAAATATGCCTTTTTCCCAAGTTTCAGCGGCGCCTGGAGAGTTAGTGAAGAATCTTTTATGAAAAACTTTGCGGCAATCAGCAACCTGAAGATCAGGGGCTCCTGGGGTATTGTGGGGAACCTGGCAGATCAGTCATTTCAATACCTGCGGTTATATGGTCTTGGAAGCACCTACCTTTTTAATAATATAGCTAATGCCAGCGTATATGAAGTCAGAGAGCCAAGTCCGAGAATTACCTGGGAAAAAGCGATCAAAACAGATATCGGTTTTGAATTGTCTATGTGGGGTGGAAAGCTGAACCTCGAATTTGATTATTTCTCGGAGAAGAGAAATGACATGTTGATTGCTTCTACCGCTATATTACCAGCTGAATATGGTATCGGCATAGGGCAGGAAAACACGGGGAAAATGGAAAATAGGGGAATAGATTTTAAGATTTCAAGTTTTTACCCGGTGTCGAAACAGCTTAGTCTTTCCGGTGCGTTTAACTTCACATACGCAAAAAATAAAATAATAAACATTAATGAATCTGAATCCATCCGGGCTAATCCTAATCGTACCCAGATTGGTAAACCATTTAATCAGCCCTTTGGCTACCAGGCACTGGGTCTGTTCCAATCACAGGAGGAAATAGAAAAAACACCCTATACCGGATCGCTTGCCAATAAACCAAAGCCAGGCGATGTAAAGTATGCTGATATCAATAACGACGGTAAATTAAATGCCGATGATATTGTTCCTATCGGTAAACCGAATTTCCCGGAAATTATTTACGGATTTGAAGGGGGCATTGCTATTCAGAATCTAACAATTGATATGTTATGGCAGGGTGCTGCCAATGTAAATTATTACTTAAGCGGCTGGGCTGCCTTACCGTTCAACCAGTCTAATGGAACGGCCTTCCGCCACCATACAGATGTTTGGCGGCCCGATAATACCGGTGCGGAGTTTCCGCGTATCCTTACCAATCCAGGGGCCAATGCCTATAACAACTTCACTTCCAGTTTTTGGCAACGGAGTGGAAATTATCTCAGGCTAAAAACACTTTCAGTCGGATATAGCTTCCCCCGCTTAGTAAAAGGATTGAATAATCTGAAACTATATGCAGCAGGTCAGAACCTCCTGACCTTTACCAAAACGAAATATTGGGATCCCGAATCTCCCAATACCACCGATTATTATTACCAGGAAAGAGTGATTTCCGTTGGTGCAACTGTTAATTTTTAAAATCAGTGTATATGTTTTCAAAATTATGCGCTTATTCAATGAAACGGGTACTTGTCATTACCGTTGGAGCCGGTTTACTGATGAGTTCCTGTAATAAAGGATTCCTGGAGCCGGAAGTGAAAAATAATATCCTCGAAACGGATGTTTGGAATTCTTTTGAGAATGCTTCTCTTTTTCTGAATAATATCTATGTCGATCTTCCCACGGCTTTTCTGTTATTTGATGTAGATCCGTTTGATAACTGGACCGATAACCAATTTCCCACTTTTAACTGGGTAACTTCAAGGGGAGCCATTGCGCGTCGCGATTATACCCCC
>NZ_LUKG01000003.1:0-11149 GCF_001601815.1 Flavihumibacter sp. CACIAM 22H1 | reverse complement strand
GGACCGATAACCAATTTCCCACTTTTAACTGGGTAACTTCAAGGGGAGCCATTGCGCGTCGCGATTATACCCCCCTCAATTCCCCGGCAAACGGTGAGTGGACCAATGCATATGCACGTATCAGGAAATGCAACCTGGTAATTGAAAAGGCATCCACCATTCCGGGAATTTCAGAAGAGCAAACCAGGCAACTGGTTGGCCAGGCAAAATTCATGCGGGCATACTGGTTCTTCCATCTCAGCAATTTTTTCGGGGGTGTACCACTCGTTGATAAAGCCCTCGATCGTACAAGTGAAGCTGATATATTTTACCCGCGTAGCACCTACGAACAAACCGTTCAGTTTATTCAAAACGACCTAACAGAAGCTGCCGATCTTTTACCGGTAACCTGGCCGGGTAATAGCTATGGAAGAGCCACCAAAGGAGCTGCCCTGGCTATGAAAAGCGAACTGGAACTGTACGCAGGTAAATGGGCCGATTGCGTAGCCACAAGCAACCAGATTTTTGCACTGAATAAATACAGCCTTGCAACAAATTATGGAAATATGTTCGTGCCCATTGGGGAAAGTGGACCCGAAGTTATTTTCGAAGTACAGTTTGACGGGGCAAATCGTGGCCATTCGGCGGAAATATTCCTCAGTCCGCGTACTGACCCACCAAGCGGTATTGCAGCCGGATGGGGACATGTGATGCCGACCCAAAACCTGGTGGATGAATATGAGTTCACAGACGGTGCACCGGGTAATGACCCGGCCCATGCCAATGACCCTTACACCGGAAGAGACCAGCGCTTTTATGCCTCTATTTTATACAACGGATCTGATTGGAGGGGCGGTAAAGTATGGACCTATTATGACCCTGCAGTAAATTATAACAGCAGTTTTTTTGATCTTAACCATTCTCATCAGGGCACACTTACCGGTTACTATTTCCGTAAATATATTGATGAGTCATTAACGCCTTCAGAAGCTAACTATTATAACAGGCCGATTAATGGCACCAACGCCATATTGTACCGGCTGGGTGAAATTTTCCTGAACTATGCAGAAGCAAAAAATGAACTCGGACAGTTTGACGACGACGCCCTGCAGAAAATTAACGCGCTGAGAGCAAGAGGCGGCGTACCAGCCCTGCCTGGCGGTTTATCCCAAACCGTTTTGCGGGATAGAATTCGGCGAGAGCGTAGAGTGGAACTGGCTTTTGAAGGAAAACGATATTGGGACCTGATCCGATGGAGAACCGCAGAACAGGTACTTAATGGTACACTCAAAGCCATGAAAATTACCAAAAAACCAGACGGAAGCTGGAATTATGAAAGGGTGAATGCCTTTGGCGGAGAACGTAAATTTGAAGCACCGCGCGATTATTTATTCCCCATTCCACAAACCGCTATTGATCGGAACGAAAAGCTAAGTGGCCAACAAAACCCCGGCTGGTAATACCAGGCAATTAATTCAGAGCGGGGCTGTTCCCAGCCCTGCTTTCTTTTAAACTATGTGGTTAAGAAGTATCATACTCCTAATCTTGTTTGTTTCCTGTTCAGAAAAAAAGGGAAAGCAAACACTGTTTACAGACGTCAGCGACGCTTCCGGAATTCATTTTGTCAACAAACTTACAGAAACCGATTCCCTTCATGTACTTCGCTTTGAATATATGTACAACGGAGCAGGTGTTGGAGTAGCAGACTTTAATGGAGACGGTTTCCAGGATATTATACTGGTTGCTAACCAGGAAAAAAACCAGCTCTACCTCAATAACGGAAACCTGACTTTCAGGGAGGTAACCGAAGCCGCCGGCGTAGGTGGACGAACAGGTTGGAAAACCGGCGTAAGCATTGCAGATATAAACAACGATGGCCGGCCTGATATATACATTTGTTATAGCGGGGTTGAAAAAGGAGTCGATCGCTCTAACGAGTTATATATTAACATGGGTTTGGAAGGCGGAGTGCCTGTATTTAAGGAAGCCGCTAAACAAATGGGGCTGGATGCACCAGGCACCAATAGTACACAGGCCGTTTTTTTCGACTACGATCTTGATAATGATCTTGATATGTTCCTGCTAAACCATGCTACCAGTTTTTATTCTCCCTTATTCAATACCCATAAACTCAGGAATAAACGACATCCCTGGTTCAGCAACCGGCTTTACCGCAATAGCAATGGCTTTTTTGAAGATGTATCAGATACTGCGGGCATTAAAGGTGGCGGAAACAACTTTGGATTGGGTGTTTGTGTAAGTGATGTCAATAAAGATGGATGGCCCGACCTTTATTATACCAATGACTATGAGGAACAGGATTTCCTGCTGCTGAATACCCAAAAAGGCGGATTTACAGATATTACCAGCACCAGCCTCGACCATATTTCAAAATATGGAATGGGCTGCGATATGGCAGACCTCAATAACGACGGATGGCCTGAGATTATGGTGGCAGATATGATGCCGGAAGACAATTTCAGACAAAAACTTTTGCGCGGCCCAGATGAATACGATCGTTACCAATTGCTGGTAGACAGCGGATACTTTCATCAGAATATGCGTAATACCTTACAATTGCACCGAAGCCTCAACCAAATGGGGCAGCCGGTTTTTTCGGAGATCGGACAACTGGCAGGTATTTCCACCACCGACTGGAGCTGGGCACCTCTTATAGCTGATTTTGATAACGACGGGTGGAAAGACCTGTTCATAACCAACGGTTATTGGAGAGATTATACCAATCTGGATTTTTTGAATTTCGCAATAACCGATTACAGAAAGCTGAACCCGGGAAAACCGCTGGGACTAGACCTGGTAAAACAGATGCCCAGCACGGGCCTGCCGAACTATGCGTTCAGAAATGAAAATGGCCTCCAGTTCAGCAATCAAAGCGAAGCCTGGGGCATCAATTCCACCGCTGTTTCTAATGGGGCGGTTTATGCCGATTTTGATAATGATGGCGATCTTGATCTGCTGGTCAATAACATCGGATCAACGGCGCAATTGCTCAGGAATAATGCCGAAAAAAAAGGCCGTCACTTTATTCGGATTAAACTACAGGATAGTCTGTTTACAGAAAAGGGACTGGGTGCACTTGTGGAGGTGATTAGTTCAAATGGTTTGCATCAATGGAAAGAAGGACAGGTGGTAAGGGGCTATTTGTCTAGTGTGGATCCTGTACTTCATTTTGGATTGGATACCGCTTCAGGAATCCAGGCTATCCGTGTCCATTGGGCATCCGGAAAGCTGAGCGAATACGGGGCCTACCCCGTGGATACAACGGTTATACTTCAACCGGTACCTGCAAGTACCCAAACTGCTGCCGAATTAAGCCAGCCTGTATTTGAAGATATTACAGCAGAAGCAGGTATTGTGGTTCCTGCCTACCTGCCGGCTTTTATAGATTTTAAAACACAGCCGTCGATGCCCTGGCAAACATCGGGTGCAGGCCCCTGCCTTGCTAAAGCAGATATAAATGGAGATGGGCTTGAAGACCTCTTTATTGGTGGAGGATTTGGCACAGCCGGACGGATTTTCCTGCAACAAAGAAATGGTAAATGGCATAACAGCAACCAGGTGTTTGAAACCGGTAGTTGGGAAGAACAAGGCAGCGCACTATTTCTTGATGTGGACAACGATCGGGATATGGATCTGTTTATTGTGTACAGCGGAACAGTTTCCACCAATCCCGCAGACCTGGTATCCGATCGTCTTTATATCAATAACGGCAAGGGTAATTTTGTAAGATCAACCATTCAGCTTCCTGCAACCACAGATACCAGGATGACAGCCTGTTCGGCAGATTATGATAAAGACGGTAAGCCGGATCTTTTTATCGGGGGGCGGGTTGTACCAGGAGAATATGGAAAAATTCCGGCCAGCTATTTATTGCATAATAGCTCCGGCCCTGGAAAAATTTCCTTTGAAAAAATTGAACTGGGACAATCATTTCAGCTCAGTAATCCGGGTATGATAACAGATGCACATTTTGTGGATGTTAATAACGATGGATGGCAGGATTTGGTAATAGCCGGGGAATGGATGCCGGTTCGCTTGTATATCAATGAATCGGGCCGATTCAGAGAGGTTACCAGCGATTGGGGGCTTTCAGCACATCCTGGTCTCTGGACCAATATCTTTCCAATAGATCTGGATGCAGACGGAGATATTGACCTGGTTGGCGGTAATCTTGGAACCAATCGCGCATTTTCTGCCAGTGCCCGGGAACCGATGGAATTACATCGCGTAGCTATTGGAAAAAGCCGTAAAGCTCCTGTGCTCAGCTATTACTGGAAGGGTACCAAATATCCGTACGCGTCCAGGGATGAACTGGCTGAACTTTGGCCCCTTATGAAAAAACGCTTTCTTCGTTATGAAAACTATGCCCGCTCAAACTACAATGAAATTTTTAATGCACCGGAATGGCAGGATCCTGCTCCTCTCCAGGTGTCGGAACTAAAGAATTGTGTTTTCATAAACGACAAACAAACGTTCCGGGTGAGTCCCTTACCAGTTCCCTATCAGCTCTCTCCTGTTATGGGGCTGTGGTCGGGCCACCTTAACCAGGACAACCAACCCGATTTATTTATGGTAGGCAACTATTTTAGGTACAGGGTGCAGATGGGCCGCTCCGACGCTGGTAAAGGAATTCTTAAATACAGCTCAACGGATAATATGCCAACAAGATTCAACCTGGCTGAGCAAGGTGTAGTGGTAGACGGGGATGTTAGAAGGATGCTAACAATACGTATGGCAGATGGGTCGGAACAACTAATTATTTCTAAGCTGGGTAATCCCGTTCAGGTTATAAAAACAACTAATCAATATGAAAAATTTGAAAGATCCCGTGGTACTGCCAATCTGGAAAAATGATGAAGAACTGTTTTCCATTGTAAGAAATGAACTATACACTGCTGTAGTAGGCGATATAATGGATAAAATGGGATTGATGCACCAGTTTCTTTCCCCTCGTATACAACCTTTACAGGATGATATGTTTGTGGTGGGCAGGGCAATGACGGTACTGGAAGCTGACGTTCGTTCCTCCGCTAGTGAAAATAATCCGGTGCTGGATAAACCCTTCGGATTAATGCTGGAGGCGTTGGACGATCTAAAAAAAGACGAGGTATATGTTTGTACCGGATCTTCTCCTACCTACGCTTTATGGGGTGAATTGATGGCAACCAGGGCGCAGTTACTGGGTGCTGCAGGTGCTGTAGTGGACGGTTTTTCACGTGATACAAAAGGAATTCTATCGCTGGGGTTTCCCTGTTTTTCCTATGGCAGGTACGCACAGGATCAGGGTCCGCGCGGAAAAGTAATTGATTTCCGGGTACCAATTTTTATGAATGGCGTAACCATTAACCCGGGTGATATCATCCTTGGCGATATTGACGGGGTTTGTGTTGTACCGAAAGAGCATGAGGTAGAAATATTTTCCAGCGCTATACAAAAGGCAAGAGGCGAAAAAATAGTACAGGTTAAAATAATGGAAGGAATGCCGTCGAAAGAAGCTTTTGACCGCTATGGTATCATGTAATCCATCTAATTTGAGCGTATGAAATTTTTTCTGGTAACATATTGTTTAATTGTTTTTAGTGTGCTTGGAATAGGGCAGGAGCTTTCCACTAAGCCCTATCCTGAAAGAACATTTATTCCAAGCTTTATTCATTCTGCAAAACAGGTATCAATAGATCTCAATGGCACCTGGATGGCAACAGTAAAAGAAAGGAATGCCGGTTGGAAAAATATCCAGGTACCGGGGGAATGGACGATGCAGGGATTTCAGGTGGAAGAAGGTGAAACGCTGATTTATCAAAAAGCATTGTCTATTCCGGAAGATTGGAAAGGCTTGCCAATTAAACTCAGGTTTGATGGAGTGAGCTCCTTTGCGAAAATAAAGATAAACGGGCAGGTCGTAAAAGAACACGAAGGCGGATTTGTAGTATTTGAAGCAGATATCACCGCCTATTTAAATTTCAGGCAGGATACCTTAGAAGTTGAGGTACAGGCGTTAACCATCAGTGATAAACTTGGCTGTATATCACAGTATGCCGTTCATACGGTGGGCGGTATTCTGCGGAAAGTTTCGCTGTTTACCGCGGCGCCGGTGTACCTGCAGCAGTTTAACTACCAGGTGAGCTTGCTGAACAATAATAAAACGGCTCAATTGGCGCTAAGCAGTTCAATAATGGGTGATATAACCGGAAAAAATTGTCAGCTACGTTTTAGGTTAAGAACAAAAGAAGGAAAGGTTGTGGCAGATCAAACTGTTCGGGCAGAATCGAAACAAAATCAGCCCGGCAGATTAAATGCGGAATTGGTCATTCGCTCGCCAAAACTATGGAATCCTGAAAAGCCTTATTTGTATAAACTAGAGCTGGAATTGATATTGGATGGTAAAAAAATAGCAGCTTACCAGCAACCGGTAGGTTTACGAGAAGTGAAAATAGCGGGTAGTCGTTTATTGGTAAATGGTAGTCCGGTTAAACTAAAGGGGGTTAACCGTCATGCAGTACATCCCCTTAGTGGCAGGTCTGTAAGCGCGGCCTTGGACCGTAAAGATGCAGTACTGTTTAAAGAAGCAAACTGTAATTATATCAGAACCTCTCATTATCCGCCTACAGAAGAATTTTTAGAGGCTGCCGATGAATTGGGATTATTTGTGGAAAGCGAAGCAGCACTTTGTTGGATACAGCATCATGCTTCGCCCATTTGGCGGTGGTGGAAGTATGACGACCAGCAGTTCCTGCCCTATATGTTACAGGCTAATATTGAAAATGTAATGGCCGGTCGTTTGCATCCGTCTGTTATTTTATGGTCATTAGGAAATGAGAGCCGTTGGAGCCCTCTTTGGGAAAAAGTAAATGCAGCCGTAAAATCACTGGACCTTACCAGGCCTACCGTTTTTCATGATCAGTGCTGGGGAGGGTTTAATAACGCCGGTAGTAAAGCTGATATTGCCAATTATCATTATCCGGGCAGTAATGGACCACTGACTACCGATACGGATACGATCTCCCGGCCTACTTTATTTGGTGAATACGCTCATTTGGCTACCTATAACCGTAGAGAATTGGTAGCAGATCCGGGGGTTCGGTCTTTCTATGGCCCCTTACTTCGGCGATATGTAGATTCTATGTACGCACATCCCGGAAACCTGGGTGGTGCTATCTGGAGCGGAATTGATGATATTTTCCATTTGCCAGACGGAAGGATCCTGGGCTATGGCCCCTGGGGTCCGCTCGATGGCTGGCGCCGGAAAAAGCCTGAGTATTGGGGAATGAAAAAAGCCTACTCACCGCTACGTATAGAAGCCCCGAATTGGTCAACCGTTTCTGCGGGCACCCTTCAACTAAAATTGGAAAACCGATTCGACTTTACCTCGCTCAAAAATTGCAGGGTTGAATTATGGCTCGATGAACAACAGCAACTTATTCAGCCGGATATAGCTCCCGGAGCAAAGGGCCTACTTACATTTGCTGTTAACCCTACCGTTAAACTAATTCAGGTTAAACTCTATGACCCATCCGGCTTTCTTGCAGAGTGGGAACAATTTCATAGCCCGCAACAGGAATTTACCACCCAGCATAAACTCGTTCCGCTTTCGTACAGGCAAACACCTGCTTCTATACAGGTAAAACAGGGAGATGTTTATTATTCAATCAGTAAATCTACCGGCATTATTACAGGTGCCTGGAAAAATGGACGGCAGGTATGGAAAGAAGGCCCGGTATTTACCGTAGTTCCCATGGACAATTACGACGGCGGCAAGCCCAATGTTGCCGGCGAAACCTATCAGAATGACATTTACCCGGCTAAAATTTATAACCAGTATCCACTCTTTGCAGACAGCCTGCAGTTAAACGAAACAGCGGAAGGAATAACGGTCTCTTTTTATATTAATTTTCAACAGAGTGCCGGCCATCAATCCTATCAATTTACCAGAGACGGAAAATGCATTACCTCTTATGCTATAAACTATAATGGAAAAGACTCTATTCCTTACCAATATGGATTACTGGTAAAACTTGCTCCGGATTTTAAGGAATTATCCTGGAAAAGGGTGGGCGAATTTTCATCGTATCCGGAGGATGATATTGCCCGGTTATCGGGTAAGGCATCGGCCGGGGCCGGTTTGGCTGCTGATAGTGAAATACCTGGTAAGGAACCAGCCGGATTATGGAAGGATGACCGAAACCAGGGAGGAACAAATGACTTTAGAGCTACAAAGTCCAACATACGGGAGGTGGCTTTAGAAATGCCGGGTCTGTGCGCTGTGAAAGTTATAGGCAGGGGACAGCAGGCCTCCAGAACCTGGCACCAGGATAGTAGTATCCACTGGCTGGTAGCAGATTATTGGAACACGGGTTCTGAACCTTTTTATGGAAGCCCGTTTACGGAAGGCAGGATCCGTATCAGCCGAAAACAACTCAAAGGAAGTACTGTATTTATAATTGAATAAAATGCAAATGAAAAAGTTGGTAGCCATTGCTTGCCTGCTCTGTTTTCAAACCAATGGAAAGGCACAACCAGTTCGCACCGAAATTGAAAAATTGTTGGTACCAAAACCGGTGTATACAGAAGGTGTTCAAAACCTGCGAAGGCTGTTGAACGGAACATGGGAAATTAACCAGAATCCGGCTGGCCAGGATTGGAAAAACGACGGAGGTACCTGGAAAAAAATACAGGTGCCCGGCGAGCCCGCTATGCAGGGCTATAAAATAGTTAATGATAAAGAGTTTTTATATCGCACCAGTTTTGTTCCGGCAGGTGATTGGATAGGTAAAACAGTTAAGCTTCGTTTTAATGGCGTCTACAGCTATGCGCGCGTCTACATCAATGGAGAAGCTGTAGGTGAGCATTATGGTGGATTTACGTCCTGGGATATTGATGTTTCACGCTTTGTAAAAAGAGACGAACCCATTAAACTGGTAGTAGGTGTTACGGATAAAAGCGATGATATTTCCTATGCATCGGGATATGCACATCATCCGATCGGCGGCATTTTACGGGATGTAGAATTAATTGCTGTGCCCAACCAGCATATAAACCAGTTGCATATTCAAACCCTCTTAAAAGAGAAGTATACCAAGGCCGATCTGGTGGTGGATTGCGGCGTAAACATTGTATCACCTGGCAGCAAAATTGAACTGAGCCTTACAGATCCTATGGGTAAGCAGGTATGGGCACAGGATAAATATATAATTGATTTCAGCAGCACGCAGCAGCAAAAGATCAGCATTCCGGTTGATAAACCAGTTTTATGGAATGAAGAAACGCCTCACCGGTATAAACTTACTCTTCGTTTAAAAGAAGGAGGCCTTGTACGTGAAATTGTTGAGCAGGTGATAGGGTTCAGAGAAGTGAAGCTGGATGGCAAGCGATTATTGGTGAATGGAGACCCGGTTAAATTACGGGGCGCCTGCAGACATGACATGCATCCCTTACTGGGGCGTTCTACCAATCGGTATTATGATAGTCTTGACCTTGTACTGGCTAAAGAAGCAAATATTAATTTTATTCGCACCTCTCATTATCCGCCCTCAAAAGATTTTTTGGAGCTGGCAGACAGTATTGGTATGTATATCCAGGAAGAAACGGCTATTTGTTTCGTGAACGATTGGAGAGAAGCTGTCTATAACTCGAAAGGAGAAACTCAAAATAATCCCTATTACACGGCGCGTTACCTGAACCAGTTGAGAGAGATGATAGAACGTGATCGCAACCACGCAGCTGTTATTATGTGGTCGATAGGTAATGAGAGCTCTTATGGAAGCAATTTTCAGGAAGAGTATGACTATGTAAAAAAAGTAGAACCCAGCCGCCCGGTCAGCTGGTCGTTTCCAGGAAATGCCCTTCGTCAGAATAAAAAATGTTTTGATATTGCCGTAGCGCATTACCCTGCCTATGATGGAAAGGATACGGAGAATTTTGGATTGCCGTATAAAAACATGGAACACGAAAGCATGCCGCTTTTAAGTGATGAATGGGCACACGTGGCCTGCTATAACACCACTTTGCTGAACCTGGACCCCGGCGTTAAGGATTTTTGGGGACGTAGCCTTGACACTATGTGGATGAATCGTTTCGACGTACCGGGAAATTTGGGCGGGGCTATATGGGGTATGACCGACGAAACCTTTGCCTTGCCCGATACAATTACCGGTTATGGACCATGGGGCTTTATTGATACCTGGAGACGAAAAAAAGCCGAATTCTGGAACACAAAAAAGGCACATTCGCCTGTTAAAGTATTAGTTACCAGCTTTAGTGTGCGGCAAGGCCAACGTGCCATTACCATACCCATAAAAAACAGGTTCAATCATTTGAACTTATCGGCCTTGACGGTAGAGGTAAAACAGGGAGCGAATTCTTTTCGGACCCAATTGCCCGACTTGAAACCGCACGAAGAAGGTAACTGGGAATTGGCTATAAAAAATACGCAGCCGATACAGGTTCGTTTTTATCATGGTAAACAATTATTGGATGAGGAACGTATTGAATGTGAAGCAGCGCCGCTTGCACAACCCGAGAAGATCAGCGGTTTAAAATGGGCGGTGATTGAAACCGTGCAGGAGTATCAATTGAAACAAGGCGCATTCCAGATAAAAATCGGCAAAGCCGACGGCCAGCTAATACAGGCAACCCGGCTTAACCGGCTGGTGCTGAACGGTGCCATCCGCGTAGTGCTGAACCGACCCAAAGACGCAGGGGCTTTCAAAAATACGGATGCCATAGTATCGGGTTCGTTCCATCCTACTATGCAACCTGAATTTCAGCCCGCTGCTGATTGTTTTACCGTAACAACTAAAGGGAAAATTGATACCTTCCAGGTAGCATTAACTACCCGGTATTTTCCGGATGGCCGGATTGAAACAGCTTACAGCATTCAAAACCCGCCGGTTTATTCCTGGCAAATTGGCCTGGCTTTTCCATTGTCTGATACCATTGATGCATTCGACTGGAAACGAAAAAGTTATTGGTCTGTTTACCCGGCAGGTCATTTAGGCGCCAGTGAGGGAACTGCTTTCCGAAGGTCGGGTATCGTTGAAGAATACAGGAAACAACCCACCTATGAAACGGCGCTGGCCGAGCACGATTTTTACCTGAGTGGTGCTATTTTCCCAGAAAACGCCTATCTGGGAACCAGTGAGCTGTACAGAGC
>NZ_LUKG01000002.1:128951-153901 GCF_001601815.1 Flavihumibacter sp. CACIAM 22H1 | reverse complement strand
CGTCCGATACCATGCCCGGTTAGGTTGCGGATCACCCGATAGCCTTCCTTTTTAGCAGACAGGTCAATAAACCGTCCCAGCTCCGACACTTTCATGCCCGGCCGTATGTATTGTATTGCCTGCAATAAGATCTTACGGGAGGCTGCTACCAATTTTGAGTGGCCCGAAATATCTTCACCCAGCACAAATGAACCGCCATTATCTGACCAGTATCCGTTCAATTCGGCAGACACATCAATATTCACCAGGTCACCGGTAGCCAATAGCTTATCCTGCCGGGGAATTCCATGTGCAATTTCATGGTTCACACTTATGCAGGTATAACCGGGAAAACCATAGGTTTTATAAGGAGCCGAACTGGCTCCAAAACTTTCTAAAAGCGATCCGCCATAATCGTCCAGTTCCTTACAGCTCATACCCGGACGGGCATACGCCCTCATTTTTTTAAGCGTTGCAGCTACAGCCGCGCTTACCGCCTGCATTCCTAAAAGATCGTTGGCAGAAGAAATTGACATTCGGCAAAGATACCGCGGATAATAAACAAGGAAGAATTAAATCGTATAACGTATTATTGCAATAGGTTGGGGCAGTTAAACCAATTATTAATCACTGTTGAATGGTGTTCTTTGCTCTTAAGTTCTTAAAAAAATCAGCTGTTTCCCTGCTGTTGTATCCAACTGTTGCAACGGCGCAGGATACCAGTTTTGTACAACCCGTAAAAGATTTTGTTACACTAAAACTTGCCCTGAGTTCTGAAATAGAAAATTTTTCTGTCCATAGTGCAAACACCTATTACCAGATCAACCCAAATACCGCCACGGTAGCCAGTTTCAGCCTTAACTATTCTTTCCTGTCTGTTTCTGCAAAATTTAGTCCCTCTTTTTTCCCAGGCAATGCTGATACAGAAGAAAAAGGTAAAACCAGTAGCCGGGGGCTTTCTCTAAACCTGAATTTCGAACACTGGCTGCAGGAATTAGCCTATACCCGAACCAATGGATATTACCTATACAATACCTCGGATTACCAGCCGGGTTGGCAGGAAGGCGATGCCTATATCCAGTTTCCTGATTTATTATTTAAAAGCGTTCAGGGCGTTACGGGTTATAAACTTAACCGGAATTTTTCGTTTAATGCACTGGCTACACAATCGGAACGGCAACTAAAAAGTGCCGGCAGTTTTGTGCCTCAATTTTTATATAGGTATTATATAACTGATGACAGAACGCCTCTTGTGGGCAGCAATCAAAGCTCCCAAAAATCACGCAACCTTGAGCTTTTGCTGGGGGCAGGCTATTACCACAACTTCGTGATACGAAAGAATGTTTATATTGCTTTAGGACTAACACCAGGCGCCGGTATTTTGTTTATGAATTTAACAACAAGAGCCTTCGATGGCTCAACAATCCATAGCCGTCAGCGCGATTTTATTTTTCGGGCAGATGCCCGCGCCGGACTTGCCTATAATGGAGAGCGATTTTTTGGGGGCCTGTATGCTACGGCATTTACCGCATCTTATGAACAGGATAACTCGCAGGTTATAAACGGAAATGCCCGACTGTTTTACAAAATTTTCCTGGGATACCGGATACCTGCGCCATCGCTTCTAAAAGAGAAAGTCAACTATATTAAAAATAAACTGATCCACACAAAAAAACAGTCATAAACACCTGCCAAAATCAACTTGTATGAAACAACTTACCTTATTATTTATGTCAGTATTGCTGATAACTTTCAGCTTTGCACAGGAAAACACAAAAAACGATGTCATTTTAAAGCTTAACGGAGAAGAGTTAAGCGGAAAAATAATTGAAATGTCGGACGACGAAGTAAAATTCAGTTATGCGGGTGAAACTCTCGTATACAAAATAAAAAAAGCCGATATCCTGAAAATCACTTTCGGAAGCGGACGTATTGAAATAATAACAAAACAACCCCTGCCCTCCGAAAGTAAAGCTGGTAATGCGGCAACAGGTGCTGGCTCAGGGCCGGGCTTGGCTGATCACCATAACAAAGTTGCTGTTCTCCCCATCTCCTTCCTGAAAGACGGCGAGTCGGCCTCTGATGATATCAGTCTTAAAGTACAAAATGAAACCTATTCTTTTCTAAGTAAACATGCGGGCATTATGACAGTGATCGATCCGCGTACCACCAATGCTTTATTGATTAAAGCTGGCATTAACAAAGAAACCATTAAGGGATACACCATGGACGACCTCTGCAATATCCTGGGTGTAGAATACGTGGTGGACGGAATCGTTTCCATTAACAAAACCACGCAAACCAATATAACCAGCGGTAATTCCAACACCACTTATTCCAGCAAAAACAACGATAAGAACAACCAGTACAAAAGCAATGAAAAAAGTAGCGGATCAGTAGTTTCTACCAGTACCCAAAACTATGAAACCAGCTTAACGCTGAGCATTTATAACGATAAAGGTACCAGTGTTTACAGCCAGGAAAGAAGGTCTTTCTGGAATACCCAGGACGCTTATAAATCTACCCTGGAATACCTGCTGAAAAGATGCCCGCTTTATTCTAAGTAATACCTGCATGATAAACGCACGTTATGTTCTACGAATTGCAGCCTGCTGCCTGGTTGGTTTAGCAGGCTGTTTTTCCGTTGCTGCACAACAGAAAAACAGTGCGGACTCTACTTTTATGCAAAAGGTAGAGCAAATCGGCAAAAGCGAAGTTACCAGCAGTATTGCCAAATATCAAACCGAACGGAAAGAAGCTAGGCAACGCATGCTGCTGGAAGCGATCCGTTTTGAGATTCAAAAAGCCGGCTTATTTTTAAAACAAACGGTCGATACCTCAGATATTGTCCGGGACCTTGCCAAAAGCAAAAAATCCTATGACATTGTTATTGACGGCATTTTTAAAAACCAGGGCACTCATCACACACAACGCAATCTTACCGTATCTGATATTATCCTGGAACAGATTTCCATTTCACTTGAAACCCACCGGGCCACCCTTAATTCCTATTACAAAACACTTTCTGATTCCAGGTTCCGGATCGATTCCCTGTCGAGCGACTCGGTCATTTACCAGTTTCCTACCGACTCGGCAGCTGTAATAAAATATTTTAAAACAATGCTGTCCATAATGCAGGAAGTGGCACCCCTGGACAGCTTTATTACCAATGCCGTTTCGAATATCCAAGAGTTGCTACAGGAGATGGATATGTTCGCCTATAAAGTACATACAGCCAGGAACGAAATTGAAAAACTTAATACAGCACTATCCATTCATTTGGGAGACAGAGAATTTCCCAACCTTTGGGAAAAACCTAAAAACAAACGTCCCTTTCCTGAAATCCTGTCTATTTCCAGGAAAAAAGAACTATTGGCCATTGATTTTTACGTACATGATACCAAATGGCGGCTATTATTGTTCAGCCTGCTGTTCCTGTGTGTAAGCATCTTCCTGATTTCATTGAAACATCGTTTAAAGACGGAGCAGCTATTGCAGGAATCAAACGAAGGGAAACTGGTTGTTCGCTTCCCCCTTGCGGCTGCCTTTATTCTAACCAGTTCCATATTTCAATTCATATTTCTTGACCCGCCATTTATTTTCAGCTTTATCCTCTGGACAATTTCCGCTGTTTGCCTTTCTGTTTTATTTTACCGGTATATAACCGGATTCTGGATGCGCTTCTGGCTGATTATGGTTTGCGCCTTCCTGCTGGCAGGGGTAAGTAATATGTTATTACAGGCCTCGCGTATGGAGCGCTGGTGCATGCTTGCCCTGCAACTATTTGGCACCATCTACGGTTTGTATATTCTAAGCAGCCGGCATAAACATGCTTTAAAAGAAAATAAAATTCTCTATTTCGTTAGCATCTTTACCTTAATCGAATTTATAGCTGCAGGGTTTAATTTGTTTGGCCGGTATAATTTATCCAAAACCTGTATGATCGTGGGGTACAGCGGCTTAATTATCGCGATCCTTTTTTTGTGGACCGTGCGCCTGGTAAATGAAGGACTGAGTTTGGCTACCCAGGTTTACCAGCATCCCGACAAAAAATTATTCTACATCAATTTTCATAAGGTCGGCAATAAAGTTCCGCCTGTTTTTTACCTGTTCCTGATTATTGGCTGGGGCATTTTAATGGGACGGCATTTTTTTATATTCCGTAAAATAGCCGGCCCACTCAATAACTTTTTAACAACCGAACGAACACTTGGTGATTACAGTTTTACGATTAATGGAATTTTTATTTTTGTACTGATTTTGTTTTGTTCGCTTTTTTTATCCAGGCTGATTTCTTTTTTTGCTTCGGAACCGGATCCCACCCGGGGAAACACCGACAGGAAAGGAAAAGTAGAAGCAGGAAGCTGGCTACTGCTTATCCGCATCATCATAATCAGCGTGGGTCTATTTCTGGCAATAGCAGCAGCGGGTATTCCGCTCGACAGGATCACCCTTATTATTGGCGCATTAGGTGTTGGTATCGGCTTAGGCCTGCAGGCCCTGGTTAATAACCTCGTTAGTGGATTGATCATAGCTTTTGAAAAGCCAGTTAACGTAGGGGATATTATTGAAGTAGATGGCAAAAGCGGCACCATGAAGTCGATCGGTTTCCGCTCCAGCGTAGTTGTTACGGCCGATGGTTCCAGCCTGATCATACCAAATGGCGACTTGCTGAGCCAGCACCTGGTTAACTGGACCATGAGTAGAAACCGGAAACGACTGAACCTGGTGATAGGGGTTGCCTATGGAACAGATCTTGCCAAGGCAGAAGCATTGCTGTTGACAATTCTAAAAAATGAAGAGCGGATCGCCAATAACCCACCGCCCGTAGTGCTGGCGCGCGACTTTGCTTCCAGCAGCATTGAATTGGAAATTTTCTTCTGGATGAACGATTTACGGCTGGGTGGCATCGTAAAAAGTGCCATTATTCAGCAGATTGATCAGCAATTTAAAGCGGCAGGTATTCATATTCCAGTACCCCAACAGGAAATCTGGCTGCATAAACCACCCACTGATACAACTAATCAATAAACCACTCTATCATGTATAAAAAATTTTTTTTCACTGGTATGGGCGCTTTGCTGATTTGCAGCCTTGTTTCCTGCAATAATGCTGGTTCCGACACGGCCGCAGAATCAGCAGCCACCCCGGCTGATACCACCAGTCAAACAGTTGTTGTGGATAGTACGCCGGCTTATGGCATACACACCAATCGCGCGGAAGCCGTGCAATTGGTTCGCGAAACACTCAAGGCCCTGTATAAAGAAGATATCGACAAAAACCTGCTGGATTCCCTAAGCCGCAGTTTTATCCTTTTCGAATACGATTTAAATGAAGATGGAAAGAAGGAAATCCTGGTGGCGCAGAACGGCCCTTATTTTTGTGGAACAGGCGGGTGTACCCTTTTACTGTTATCGCCGGAAGGCAAGCTGCTTACCCGGTTTTCAGTTACCGATCTTCCAATTATTGTTTTGCGAAATCGTACTAACGGATGGAATGACTTATTACTCAGCAGTGCCGGAAAACTGCACCACATGAAATTTGATGGCAAAAAATACCCTTCCAATCCAAGTATTGCGCCTGTATTCAAGCAGTTACCCGGTGATGAGCTTCCCCGCTTATTGGATGAAGCCAATGAACCCTACCCGCGTTTTAATTTTTGAAGAACCGAACGGTGGTTGTTAAACCTGGGAATCTGCTGTAGGCTCCTGTGCGTCGGTTACCGGAACGGCAGCTGTTTCCTTTTTTCTTCTGATAAAATTCCATACTGCACTACCGGCACCGATGAGGCCTAATGCAATCAATTTCCAGAATTTAAGCAATACCGCAAAAAAGCCTGCCTTCGCTAATATTTTACCGGCAACCAGTCCGCCTACCGTCCAGGCAGCTACCTCATCTGCATTTGAATCAAAATCGGCATACCGATGCCCTTCCTTGAAATCTACACTGGCCAATACCTCGTCAATACTTGCCTGCACCCGGGGTAATTCTTCCATACCTGCAACGGCGTTAATAAGAAAAATACCCTTACGGCCTAGGATCCGCAGGTTATAATTAAGGGTATGAATGCTATCTCCCCCAAACTCAAGTTCTTTAGCCCAATGCAAGGTTTTTTTTGCCTTATCGTAGTATGGATGAGCGGCCCAACCTATTAATTCAACGGGCTCATAACCAGCACTTACCCGTTGTTCATTAACAGCCCTTGCCTCCTCCTGTTGTTCTTTTAGCAGATCGTCGTAATTAATATCGCCGGCATCACTGTCTTTAACATAGCCCATAGGGTCAAAACTGATGGTAAATGCCCAGGATCCCTTTCCTACAACTCCTGCATTTTCCGGAACCAGCATACCCAGTACACTGGTATCTTCCGGATTTCCCCAAAGATCTTCCAGCACATACCGGCTTTCTGTGCGGTCAAGAAATCTAAATCCTGCAGGCACTTTCAACTGCGCATTGCCAGATTCCAGTTCAATGGTTCCGGTCTTATAAGCCAGTGAATTATTTACAGAATCAATTTTAAACTGCAAGCTGTCCTTTTCCTGGGCAAATAAACCCGGCAAAACCAGCAAACTTATTAAAAGGGACAGCGTAATTCTTTTCATAAGACAACATTAAGCTGCCAAAATAATAGCGCTTTTCCATATTTGCAAGCAAGTTGTTAAATACGTTTTAACAAACGGGCAGGCAGCAGAAAAATGGCTTTTACCAGCTCCAATACACCATCTACTGCAAACCCAAGTAACCTGAAGGGCAGCAGCAGCAGCCATAGAACCGGGTACAAGAGCAAGGCCAGCAAGGCCAGTGGCCAACAAAGCACAAATAATAGTAACCAAAGCAGAAAACTTATCATGTAGCAGAATTTAATTCGGTTAAGCGGACCTGCGCTGCGTTTACTTCCAGTTGCACCCATGCGCCGCATTTGAGGGCAAAATTGTTCTTCTGATGGCCTACCGGGAAATCGAAACAGACTGGATAACTGCAATCGGCCAGTTTTTCAAGCACGATTTCCTGGAGATTTTTCCCAAATTCTTCGGCCGGATTTTCAGCTGCTTTGTGTTTGAAGCCGCCGATAATTAAGCCAGCCAGGTGTTCCAGCTTGCCGCTTCGTTTAATATTCCAGAACATCCGGTCAATGCTGTAGAGGTATTCGCCGGTATCTTCCAGGAACAGGATTTTTCCGCGGGTATGCAGGTCCGATTCTGAGCCGGAAATAGACTCAATGGTTTTACAGTTCCCCCCGATCAATTGCCCCACTCCCACACCGGGTCGGTTCAGGTTGGCGGATGGCAACTCAAATTGCATGGGTTTTCCAAAAAGCAGATCACGGATAGATAATATCGTAGCTTTTTGCAGGTCGTCTGCCTTTTGCCAGTTATCCGGAAAACTGTTGCACATTTTCGAATGAATGGACGCCAGCCCTGTTTTACGGAAAAGATGGGCATGCAATACCGTTACATCACTGAAACCGATCAGCCATTTAGGATGCCGGCGCAGTGGATGAAAATTAATGGCATCGATGATCCGGATCAGGCCATAGCCACCCCTGGCGCAAAGAATTGCCTTTATAGACGGATCATTGATAAGATTTTGAAGATCGGCAGCTCTTTCCAGGTCGGTTCCACCAAAACTACCCGCTCTTTTGCCGATGGTAGCCCCCAGTTGCACACGCAGCCCCCAGGATTCCAGTTGCAAAACAGCAGGAATAATTTCTTCCTTTGTTATATAACCGGCAGGAGAGGTAATTGCAATAAGATCGCCCTGCTTTAAAAAGGGCGGTTGCTTATAACCGGCCTCTTCCTCCATAGCGGAAAGTCCCCAATATGGCAGGCTAGTTCCAATTGAAAGGGCAGCCAGTTGCTTTAGAAAATCAGTACGCTCCATACCTTAAAGATATTTGCTTTACTGTATAGAGAAGCGGGATTCCTCCCGAAGGTTGGCTGCCTTTCCGTATTTTTGCGCCCTAGCGGCTACGGCCCGAACATATTAAAGAGAGGAATCATGCAAGAACCGAAAAGATACCTGATAACCGCTGCCCTGCCCTATGCCAACGGCCTAAAACATATTGGCCACCTGGCAGGTGCTTATCTTCCGGCGGATATCTATGTACGTTACCTGCGGGCAAAAAAAAGAGATGTGGTGTTCGTGTGCGGAAGTGACGAACATGGTACAGCAATTCCGATACAGGCCATGAAAGAAGGAACCACCCCACAGGCCATCATCGATAAATACCACGAGATCATTAAGCAAAACTTTGCCGACCTGAGTATTTCCTTTGATATCTATGATCGTACCAGTGCCGCTATTCACCATGAAACCTCCCGCGAGTTTTTTACTGCATTGGAACAGGCTGGAGAATTGGAGACAAAGGAAACCGACCAGTATTTTGATGAACAGGCGGGCAGTTTTCTGGCAGATCGATACATTAAAGGCACTTGCCCGAATTGCGGATTTACGAGTGCTTACGGCGATCAGTGCGAAAAATGTGGTACAGCGCTTAGTCCGGATGAACTGATCAACCCCGTGAGTACCCTAAGCGGGGCTGCTCCGATCAAGAAAAAAACCACCCATTGGTACCTTCCCTTAAACCGCCACGAAGCATTTTTACGGCAGTGGATCCTGGAAGAGCATAAAGAAGACTGGAGAGCCAACGTATTAGGACAATGCAAAAGCTGGATAGACGGGGGCTTGCAGCCCCGTGCTGTAACGCGAGACCTTGACTGGGGCATTGAAGTTCCCCTACCCGAAGCAAAAGGAAAAGTATTGTATGTATGGTTTGATGCCCCCATCGGCTATATCAGTGCAACCCGTACCTGGGCAGCGCAGCAGCAAAAAGATTGGAAGCCATATTGGTACAGCAAGGATACCAAACTGGTTCATTTTATCGGAAAAGACAATATCGTGTTCCATGCCATCATTTTTCCGGTAATGCTGAAACTACATGGAAATATCCTGCCTGATAATGTACCCAGTAATGAATTCCTGAACCTGGAAGGTGATAAAATGAGTACCAGCAGAAACTGGAAACTCGACATGCAGGATTATATTGATGACTTTGTTAAGAAAGAGAATGGTGGACCACAACTGGTAGATGCCCTGCGTTATTACCTGACACTGATAGCCCCCGAAACAAAGGACAGCGAGTTTACCTGGAAAGGATTTCAGGATGCGGTAAATAGTGAGCTGGTGGCAATTTTTGGAAATTTTGTTAACCGAACATTTGTGTTAATGCACAAATTAACGGGTGGAAAAGTTCCACCCCTGCATGCAGAATTCCTGGATCAAAAAGACCATGACCTGGCAGCAGCCATACTTGAAACCAAAGAAAAAATGCAGACCCTGCTGGAAGGTTATAAATTCAGGGAAGCACAATTTGAACTGGTTGATTTGGCCAGAAAAGGCAACCGCTATATGCAGGAAAAAGAACCCTGGATCAAAGCAAAAGCGGGCAGCAGCGCACAACCTGCAATCGATAACTGCCTGCACTATTGCCTTCAACTTTGTGCCAACCTGGCTATACTGGCACACCCTTTCCTGCCCAATACTTCTAAGAAAATGTTGCACCTGATGAAAGTGGTGGACAAATTACTGGACTGGGAAAATGCCGGCTCCTTAAAACTACTAAGTGTTGGCTATAGCCTGCGCGCCCCCGAACTATTATTCAGAAAAATTGAAGACATGGAAATACAGGAACAGGTTGATAAATTAAAGAACAATAGCCTACCCGCTCAACCAACAACAGCAACCGTTGAAGCCACCACACCCGCGGTGCCGGAGAAACCCGCAAAAGCCATTATCCAATTTGATGATTTTGCAAAAATTGACCTGAAAGTGGGTACCATACGTACAGCAGAAAAAGTGGAAAAAGCAGATAAACTGCTGAAATTGTCCATCGATCTGGGTACAGAAACCAGGACAATTGTAAGCGGCATTGCCCTGCATTTCAAACCCGAAGAGATTATTGGAAAACAGGTAGTAGTAGTGGCCAACCTGGCACCCAGGAAAATGAGGGGCATTGAAAGTAATGGGATGATCCTGATGGCTGAAGACCAATCCGGCAAACTACATTTTGTTCAACCCGAATCAATGATTCAGGAAGGCGCAGGAGTAAGTTAATAAACAGATAATCAATCCTTTTACAAAGGAGGTTGTTCAGCCCGATTGTTGAACAACCTCTTTTTTTTGATTAACTTGTAAGCCATGGGCAGGATTTTGCGTAAACACCGGATCATGATGGGAGCAGGAATAACCCTGGTGGTTATAGGTTTGGTGGCCGGCTATCTCTTACGCTACCGGTCTGTAGAAGCAGTGGAACAATTGGTCAACAATTTGTCGGGAGGTGAATATACATTTACCGCCACCAGTTTCAAGTTTAACCTGTTCAAATTCCAGATCAATGCAAAAAATGTTGAAGTGGTACCCACCACCAAAAACAATGATAATACCCAGTTTCTATTCAGGGCAGACTCACTTTCCATCAACGTTAACAATCCTATCCAATTACTATTTTTCAAGCGGCTTTCTGTCAATAAACTAATCATCAAAACCCCTTACCTGGAACTTAAGACCCTGCAGAAAGATAGTTTGCGGAATAAGCTTATGCGACCCCTGCGGGTAGAAATTGCTGCCGTACAGGATGTTTTTTTTAACGTATTATCATCCCTGGAAGTACAGCACTTCAAATTAACGGATGGAAGCGTGTCTATTTATCCGGATTTCAACCAGCACCAGCGACGCTTTTTCCTCAATCATATTTTTTTATCGCTGGATGATCTTCACCTGCTTCGTAAGATTAAACAATGGGATAATACCAACCGGGTTGCGGTCGATTTCCGGCTACTAAAACCAATTATTGAATACCCCGATAGCAGTTTGCAGGTTGTATTGGATAAACTGGTGTGGCAGTCGAGGCAACGCCGTTTCGAGTTAAGCGGCCTGGATTTTCACAAAAGAATGGAAAACAACCAGGAAAAATCAGGCTTCCGACTGGAAAATATTCAGCTAGACTCCCTGAACTGGAATAAATTACTAACAGAAGGACGCATAGAGCTGGGCTTATTAAAAGCAGGCAAAGGATTTTTTACCAGCAACAATATCCGGTTCAGAAGAAGCAGCGATAAAAAAACCGTTCGGGTAGAAAACAGTTTCCTGGATGTATTAGGGCCCATTAATATTAAACAGGTTGAAATAGATAGTATAGAATTTAGTGGCACGACTTATGGCCGAAGAGGCAAAGAAACGCTGCAACTGTTTGGTGATAATTTCCTGGTCACCAACCTGGTCGTAGACAATGCCCTGCCCAATAAAATTGAACTGGACGACCTGGAATTTGCCGTACGTGGATTTCTTGAATCGGATAGTAACAAATCCTTTCAAACCGGCTTTGATGGCATGCGGATCAAAAAAAACCAATTGATCCTGCAAAACTATTTTCTACGTACGGCCAACCGTTCCAATACTGGAAACAACAGTATCCAAACCAGGCAGCTTATCCTAAACAACCTTTCGATACCGGAATTATTGAATGGCAGGCTGCAGGCGAATGAACTGTTTCTGATTGAACCAAATGTACGCATTCATTTAGGCGGTAATAAACAACCTAAAAAAACAAATCCGATCCGCGAAATTCAACGAACCATCCGAAGAAAATTACAGATAGAAACCATCCGCATACTGGATGCAGATTTGTTAATTACTGCAGAAAAAAGAAAAGATCCACTGGTACAGTCCACTTCCTTTTCCGCCATTATTTCCAGCAACAGTGTATTGCGGGCGGGTACACTGGAACAATTGTTTGATGGAAAGAACAAACTGGAAATGCCACAGCTTGCACTACGCTTTAATAATTTAAAAATTGATTTAAAAGATGCTGTTTATGAAAACAATTCATTAACGGCTATAAATGCAAAAGGATATTCATCCGACCAGTTGGTCCGCTTTAACCTTAACAGGGTTCATGTAAAAGATATTAATGCAGCAGGTATAATTACTGGAAAAGATACCAACTGGGTACGTGAAATCGTGCTGGGATCAGGGGACCTGACCATTCGATCAAATGGATCGAAAAAAAACAACCACCCATCTGCCAGGTTGCCCAAACATATTATCCGCAATATCAGAACCGGCAAAATTGACCTGATGTTGGAACAACCCGGCTTGCAAGTCAACTCCAGGATCGATAGTTTATCGGTAGACAGTTTACAGTATGAAAACAATCAATGGAAATGGCACTCCTATTACCTGGCCGGCAGAAAATTGACGCTAGAGGCCCCAAGGCTACAGGTAAGCACAGCTCAATTCCGGATAAGCAGCCTAGGAGGTTCCACTTTTAAACAGCTGCAAGTAGAGGCTGAAACCGATAAGTTATCCATTTCGGCAAACATCCCGGGGCTTCAATCGGAAGGCAGCCCTGCCTCTTTGAAAGACCCACTAACGGCCATCCGTAAAGCCGTATTGAATAACCCGACCATCCGGCTGGTTTTAAAAGAACAAAAAGAATTCAAAGAAGCATCGCGGCCCGATAAACCTATCAGGCAATTACCGGCTATTGAATTGACCGAACCAACCGTAGACATAAGAAGAACCAGCAACGACAGCACGTTTCAGTTATTTAGCAGCAGCGGCGGATTTTTTAAAACAGCCCCTATTTCTCTGAATAATGGGCAGCTTAAAACAGACCAGATCAGCTTTTCTCTCTACGATATCATAGCCATACCAGATAAAACCAGCTTGCAGCTTGGATCCTTTAGTTTAGCGGCCGGTAATTTTGTATTGGACAAAAGCCTGACTGCAAAAATCGGGCTTATTGCAGTGAATAAAGGTTTACTGAATCACCAAACCGATAACTACAAATTAGGGGTGAAAGATATCCGGATAAGCAACCGGGCTCCCATTGATTTTTCCAGCGAAAAAGAAGACCTGAAAAATTTTCTGAAAAACCTACCTCATATTAATGTGGCTGCAGAGGAAGTTCGGTTGGAAAATAGCCGGCATACCTGGCTGTTATTGCATCCACAGGTAAATGCCGATCAGAAAATCCTGGGCTTTGACAGCATCCGGTTTTCCAACCTTTTGTCGAAAGACAGTTTTTTTAAACAATCTGAATACCAAACCGATTTTATTGAATTTACGGCAGGCAAGAGCAGGATACTAGGATACGAACGAACCTTTCCTGGTTCTGACACCTTATGGAAGGCCAACCGAATTGAGTTTGACCAGTTTCACCTGATGGTGGATCGGGATAAGCGATTACCTGTTGATACTGTAAGTTATCGTCCACTGCTAACTGACCTGATAAAAAACATACCCCTGAATATAGAACTCGGCGCTGCCCTGCTAACCAATTCGAGGATACAATACAACGAAACCAGCAGCAAAACCGGGAAGGAAGGACGGGTATGGTTCAGCAACCTCAACATGGTGGCTGGTCCCATTAAGAACTATGACTTGCAGCAAAAAGACTCGTTTAATGTGAGTATCACCTGCGATTTTATGGATCAGGGAAAATTAAAATTTGCATTCCGCCAATCCTATACCGACAGCCTCAAAGGTTTTTTATTGCTGGCGAGAATGGGAACGATGCGACTGGATGCCTTATCGCCCCTTTTACGGCCCTTGTTTAACCTGCATATCAGGGATGGCCGCACCGACAGCCTGTGGCTACGGGTAAAGGGCAATGATTATTTTGCCTACGGTCATATGGAACTGGACTACCATAAACTTCGATTTGAATTATTAAAGGAGGATGGTAAAAAGAAAAAATTCGCCAGTTTCTTAGCCAATCTCCTGATAAAAAATAAAAATGCAAAAAAAGGGCTGGTATACCAGGAACGTATCCGAAACAAATCAACTTTTAATTTCTGGGGTAAAATAGCGCTTAGTGGTTTAATGAATAATATGGGTATTAAAAGAGATAAAAAATATCTTCGTACCTATAAAAAAGAAGCAGCCCGGTTAGCTATTCCGGAAGAATTGCTTCAATAAAGATTGCCATGCCTGCTGCTTATTTATTATCGATTCTTGGAATTGCTATAGTATTTATCATTATAGCCTGTTCGGTCTGGAAATGGCATCCCTTAATCGTATTATTGATAGCCGCCCTCGCAACCGGTTTACTTACGGGAATACCTGCTAAAAAAACAGTAGATACCATGTTATCGGGGGCCGGTTTAGTATTTGCCGGCATTGGTTTTATTATTGTGCTGGGAAGTTTTTTGGGCGAAGTATTGGAGCGTACCGGGGCTGCCGGTCAGTTGGCCAATCAGTTAGTGAGGCGCGCGCCGGGCAAAAGAATGCCTTTGTATACGCATGCAATGGGCCTGCTGGTAGGCATTCCTGTATTCTGCGATGCAGGGTTTATTTTGTTATCCCGGCTAATTCAATCCATGGCTCAGGTACAGGGCAGTTCCCTACCCGCCCTTCAGTTATCATTGGGAACCGGTTTGTATGGCACCCATATACTTATACCCCCCACGCCCGGGCCTATGGCAGCAGCCGGAAACCTGGGACTGGGAAATCAACTGGGGTGGGTAATATTATGGGGCTTGGTATTGCTGCTTCCCATAAGTTTAATTACCACCTGGCTAATTCGAAAAATGGATGGCGCTAACCTGCTGGCACAAACGAATACTACGCTAACTGGTACAGCTACAACTGCTATCCAGGAAAACAACAGTGCATTATGGAAGGCATTCATTCCTTTAGTATTGCCTTTGTTATTAATTGCTGCCGGATCCATATTGCCCTTGTTTATAGCCAATAAATCTGCCATTAATTTCCTGGAATTGCTGGGGCATCCGGTAATAGCATTGGGTAGCAGCGCCCTGGTTGCATTGCTACTCCTGGCCAGGCCGGATAAAAAGCAATGGGGCAACTGGTTTGGGCAGGCCCTGCTGCAATCGGGGCCTATTATACTTATAACAACTGCCGGCGGAGCATTTGGAGCAGTATTGAAGGCTACGCCCATACAGGAAGTACTGGGTAATTTCTTGCAGTCGGCCAGTATTCCCGATTGGGCAGTATACCCCTTTGCATTTATTCTGGCAGCTATCCTGAAAACCGCACAGGGTTCGTCTACCGCAGCCCTGATTATCAGCTCAGCCTTGTTGTTTCCGATCATGGGTTCCTTTGCACTTAACACCGCACAGCAGGCCCTGGTAGTACTGGCTATTGGTGCAGGCGCGATGACGGTGAGCCATGCGAACGACAGTTATTTCTGGGTAATTCATCAATATGGTCAGATTCCGGTTAACCAACTTTACAGAACCTATACATTACTGACGGCAGCTATGGGCTTTACGACCCTGTTGGGCGTATTGCTGCTTTACTTTTTAACAGGATAAGCACCATGTCCATTACATTGGTTTGGGTGGGTCCGGTTTTAATTAAGCCTCCGACCGAACCAAAATAAGTATATGCATCCTGGTTAATAAATGCGGGCCGGGGATCCGGACCAACACTATTGATCCTATGCAGCAGCTCATGGTCAACCAGAGCGCCTGCAGCATCTGTTGGACCATCGGTACCGTCAGTACCCCCACTTAAAATGGCAAAGTCAAAGAAATTCAGGCGGCTGTACAGATCAGGAGACTCAACGCAGGCAGCTACGAGTGACAGCACAAACTCCTGGTTGCGGCCACCTTTACCGTTTCCGGTTAAGGTTACCGTTGTTTCTCCGCCGGCAATAAAACATCGAGCGGCGTTTTGTTCCCTGCCCACCACTTCTTCCATTTCCTGGAGACAATGGGCTAATAATACCGAGGCCTGTTCCCTGGCTTCACCTTCCAGCCTTGATTGAAAAATTACCGGATCGTAACCGGCCTGTAAGGCTGCCTGCGCAGCAGCCTCAAGAGCAGTTTGATTGGTTGCCAGCAGGTGATGAGTAATCCGGTCAAAAACCGGATCGCCTGGTTTCGGGGTTTCATATCGGGCATCTGCCCTGATTTTAGCCAGCTGCGCGGCAATAGCAGGTGGCAACTGATCCTGCAGCTGGTACCGATAAATAGTTTGGTCAACCTCACCAATAGTACTGCTATCCGGGAAAAAAGGTCCGCTGGCTATAACGGAGAAATCATCGCCGGGCACATCACTTACCACAGCTACTTCTATTCGTGCATTGTTGGCAAGCCGCGCCAACTGGCCTCCTTTTATACCAGAAAAGTGTTTACGAACAGCATTCATTTCCTGGATCGATGCGCCGGAAGCCAGTAGTAACTGATAAAATGACTGCATATCCTCCAGGCTGCACCCCTCTGGTGCATCGGCTACCAGTGCACTTGCGCCACCGCTGAGCAATACCAGCAGCAAATCTTCTTCTCGCAGGGAACTTACCAGTTTCTTTACTGCAAGCCCGGCTGCCAGACTTTGTGCATCCGGAACAGGGTGCCCCGCTTCCAATTGAGGCCAGCTCAAAGCGGGAAGCGCATGGGCTTCCTTGGTTATTACCAGCGCTTCCTGCACCAGGTCGCCCGCTTTTTTTTGCCATTCCAAGGCCATCAGTGCAGCTGCTTTACCCATTGCCAGTACTACCAACCTGCCAATGGAAGCAGTGTCGATCCATTGTTGGCCAATCCGTATCTCCTTTCCTTTACGGTCAAAAAAATCATCCATAAATACCGGGGGTAATACGGCATGTACGCCGGCCCTGAAAATAGACATAGCAGCTTCTCGAATCATAGCTACAATATAGGACTTATAGGGGTAGCGCCCCCCCTCCCTACCAGCTTAAATAAAAGCTCTGCCAATTGCTGGATTTTCCAATAAATCATTAACTTCGGCTAAATTAGTTGTTTAGCTAACTATTTTTTCGGTAGAATAAACAAACAGACTTGTTATATGAAAAGAACGATTAAAAAAGTGGCTGTATTGGGAAGTGGCGTAATGGGTTCGAGGATTGCCTGTCATTTTGCAGGGATTGGGTTGCCCGTACTATTGCTTGATATGGTACCAACCGAGGCAACCGAATCAACGGATAAAGCTGCCCGTAACAAGTTAGTGAATGATGCGCTCCAGGCGGCATTGAAATCGAACCCTTCCCCGGTATATTCGAAAGAAGCAATAAAGCGGATCAGCACCGGAAATTTTACCGACAACATGAAACATATTGCCGGTGCCGACTGGATTATTGAAGTGGTAGTGGAGCGGCTGGATATCAAACAACAGATTTTTACGCAGGTTGAAGCGTATCGTACGCCTGGCACCCTGATAACCTCCAATACATCGGGTATTCCTATTCATTTAATGGCTGAAGGCCGTTCAGAAGATTTTAAAGCCCATTTCTGCGGCACCCATTTTTTTAATCCGCCCCGTTATCTGAGACTGCTGGAAATAATTCCTACGCCGCATACGAAAAAAGAAGTGGTGGATTTCCTGCTGCAGTTCGGAAGCCTGCAATTGGGAAAAACCACCGTGTTATGCAAGGATACCCCGGCATTTATTGCCAACCGTATTGGCGTGTACGGAATCATGGCCATATTTGGATTAGCCGATAAACTGGGTTTAAGTATTGATGCTATTGATGCTTTAACCGGCCCCATAATAGGCCGGCCAAAATCAGCCACTTTCCGCACGGCAGATGTGGTGGGAATTGATACCCTGGTAAAAGTGGCAAGAGGTGTAGCCGAAAACTGCAGGCAGGACGAGCAGAACAACGTATTTACCATTCCCTCCTGGCTCGAAAAAATGGTTTCGAATAAATGGCTGGGAGATAAAACCGGGCAGGGTTTCTTTAAAAAAACAAAGGCTGCCAGTGGAGAAAAAGAAATCCTTACACTTGACCTTTCCACGATGGAATATGGTGCCCGGCAAAAACCAAAATTTGCCAGCCTGGAAGCCGCCAAACCGGTCGATGATCTGAAAACCCGCCTGAAAATGCTGGT
This sequence comes from Flavihumibacter sp. CACIAM 22H1, assembly GCF_001601815.1. Classification (GTDB taxonomy): domain Bacteria; phylum Bacteroidota; class Bacteroidia; order Chitinophagales; family Chitinophagaceae; genus Flavihumibacter. The sequence goes on along the minus strand of NZ_LUKG01000002.1, from coordinate 136,049 downwards.
TGCCGGCACAGATAAAGCCGGTGAATTTTATCGGCATTTTCATTATGGCTTATTCTCTTACATAGCACACCGGATACCGGAAATATCAGACGAACTCTATCGCATAGATGACGCCATGATGGCCGGCTTCGGATGGGAAATCGGCGCCTTTGAAAGTTGGGACGAATTAGGAGTAGAAAAAACGATCCCTAAAATGAAAGAAGCGGGGTATGCTGTTCCAGCCTGGGTGGAAGAAATGCTGGCAGCGGGTATTACCCGTTTTTATAAAGTGGAGAATGGGAAGCGGTATTATTATGATATTGCCTCAAAAGCCTATCAGCCAATACCTGGTGCGGAAGCTTTTATTGTGATGAAGAACTTCGAGGGACAAACGATCTGGAAGAATGCTGCCTGCAGAGCATACCACTTGGGAGATGAGGTAATCGGACTGGAATGGTCCACTAAAATGAATAGCATTGGCGGCGAGGTATTGGAAGCCATACAGCGATCGATTTCCATTGCCGAAGAAAGCTATAAGGGATTGGTAATTGCCAATGAAGGAGCCAATTTCAGTGCAGGTGCCAATGTAGGTATGATTTTTATGCTGGCCATAGAACAGGAATACGACGAGTTGGATATGGCCATCCGTCAATTTCAGCAATCCATGATGCGTGCCCGCTATTCATCGGTTCCGGTAGTAATTGCACCCCATGGATTATCCCTTGGCGGAGGATGTGAACTCAACCTGCATGCTGATAAAATTTGTGCCGCAGCAGAAACCTATATAGGACTGGTGGAGTTGGGCGTTGGGCTGATACCTGGCGGGGGCGGAACAAAGGAATTCACCCTTCGCGCCGCAGACGAAATGCATGAAGATGAGCCCGAAACAATTACATTAAAAAACAGGTTCCTTTCCATTGCCACGGCAAAAGTGGCTACGTCGGCACAGGAAGGCATGGAAATGGGAATTTTGCGAAAAGGCAGGGATGAAATTGTTTTGAACCAGGGCAGAAGAATTGGGGAAGCAAAAAAATCGGTCCTTGAATTATATGATAGTGGTTATGTAACACCGGTTCAGCGAACAGATATAAAAGTACTGGGAAGAGCTGGCTTAGGAACCCTGCTTACTGGTATCAATGGCATGTTAAGAGCTAACTATGCTACGGAGCACGATGCACTGGTGGCCAGAAAACTGGCCTATGTAATGTGTGGGGGCGATTTGAGTGAACCCACCCTGGTATCTGAACAGTATTTACTTGACCTGGAAAGAGAAGCATTTTTATCGCTGTGCGGCGAAAGAAAAAGCCTGGAACGAATTCAATCTGTACTAAAATCCGGAAAACCGATCCGGAACTAAACGATCAGCTACCAAACAGCCCTTCGCGTAACACACATAGAGGAGCCGGCCATTGGGCCGGCTTTTTTTGCCTTTGGAACAATACATTTCCTTTCCTGCAGGGCTTGACTTATCTTGTTCAAAAAAGCAGCATGGATGTATTGGTATTGGATTCCATCCAAAAAGCATATGGTCCTGTCAAAGCCCTGAAAGGTGTTAGCCTGGCTATACCAGAGGGAACTGTATATGGAATATTGGGGCCTAATGGCAGTGGAAAAACAACGCTTCTGAGCATTATCCTGGATGTTTTGGCGGCAGATAAGGGATCCTATTCCTGGTTCGGAAAACCCGGCTCTAAAGAGCAGCGCAAAAAAATCGGATCGCTCCTGGAAACACCTAATTTCTACCACTACCTGTCGGCCGTTAATAATCTGAAAATAACACATACCATTAGTGGACGCGGATCCCTGGCAGACATTCATGATGTATTGAAAAAAGTAAATCTTTACGAACGCAGGAACAGCCGGTTCAGCACCTATAGCCTTGGCATGAAACAGCGGCTGGCCATAGCTGCGGCATTACTGGGTGCGCCCAAAGTATTAGTACTGGATGAACCTACGAATGGATTGGATCCTGTGGGGATTGCAGAAATCCGCGACCTTATCAAACTATTACGCGAAAACGGCACCACAGTTATTATTGCCAGCCACCTGCTAGATGAAGTAGAAAAAGTTTGTACCCATGTAGCGATTCTGAAAACAGGAACATTAATTACACAAGGTACCGTGGAAGAAGTGCTGGCAGATGAAGACCTATTGGAGATTGCTGCACCCGATCTGGAAGCATTAAAAAACCAGATGGCCCGGTATCCGGGTATTGATTCAACAGAAACTGCTAATGGTCTTCTGATTCTTAAAGGACCTAAAGGCAGCATAAACCCGGCAGCTATCAATAGCTATTGCCATGGTGCAGGTATTTCCCTCACGCATCTTGCCCTGCGAAAAAAACGACTCGAAGCCCGCTTTTTTGAATTAACCAGTAATTAACCGATGATACATTTATTAAAAACTGAATGGCTTAAGATAAACCGATACCCGGCTTTTTGGTTATTGCTGGGAATTTGTATGATTACCTATCCGGGCATTAACCTGATCTTTTTAAATGTTTACCAGGAAATAACCCAGAAAGAATCTACCACCGGGCAAATTGTAACCATGTTACTGGGCAATCCGTTTTCCTTTCCGGAAGTTTGGAAAACCAGTGCCTTTTTATCCTCTGTATTTGTTTTTATTCCCGCCATTCTGATCATTATGCTGATCACGAATGAGTATAATTACAAAACATCGCGCCAAAACATTATTGATGGCTGGAGCAGAACTGAATTTATGTGGGCCAAAGCAATTGATGTGTTGCTGATTACTGCAATTGTTACCGTTATGTATGCTACCGTTGCCTTTTTTATGGGCCTTCAAAATACAGTTGATAGCTTTCAACCCTTTGAACAGGTCTATTATGTAGGCCTGTTTGCCTTGCAGACTTTTTCACAGCTATCCCTGGCATTTTTAATCGGCTTACTGGTGCGGAAAGCCTTTATTGCCATGGCCATTTTCCTGTTTTACGGATTAATAGCCGAACCAATTGCGGTAAACCTACTGAAGTATAAATTCAAATCCGGCATTGGCCGTTTTTTCCCTATGGAAATTTCTGATCGCCTGATACCTGCGCCTGCATTTATGAGTAAAATGGATGAAGCCGCATACCAGGCTTCCCTGGATGCGATCAGCTCTCATATTTTCCTGACCCTTGGTTTACTTGCCCTTACCTGGCTGATTGTTTACCAACTCTACCTCAAACGCGACCTCTGACCTTCTTCTGCCGGACGACACCCAACGGAAGAAGCTTGTAAAACCGGAAAACAGGTCTTATATTGTTGCTATTAATGTATGAAAATGGACAACCAGGCAACTGAAAACGATCTTTTAGAAGACTTTCATTCTGTTACTAGTTTAGAGGAAGCCAGTACAGGACAACGATTTGCCAATTACCTGGTAGACCTCGTTGCATTTATCGCCTTCATGTTCCTCTACGGTGTACTAAGTTTTTTTGTTGTTCGTGTAACCGGTATATCCATTGATCCATTCGATGAAGACGGGAATGGTTTTGTTCAAAATATATACAGCCTGCTTTTTTATGCATTTTTTTACAGTGTTGTAGAAGGGCTTACCAAAGGGCGGTCATTAGGGAAATTGACTACCAGAACAAAAGTGGTGCATAAGGAAGGGCAACCACTGAAATTTAAAGATTTCGTGCTTCGTAGTCTTTGTAGAATTGTTCCGTTCGAACCATTTTCAGCTTTCGGAGGCTATCCCTGGCATGATACCTGGACCAAAACCCGGGTGGTACAAATCCGCTGATATCAGCTTTCCTTTATAAGTGCAGTCAGTGCAGCTTCAATAGTGGGGAAAGCAAATTGAAAATTCGCTTCTCCCAGTTTACTACTGCTAACCGTTGTGCTTTTTAATACTTCAATACTCATTTCACCCATCACCAGTTTAAGGAGTATGCCCGGCACATGAACCGGCAGAAAACTATTTCCCCGCAGTTCCTTAGCTAGGGTAAGAACCAGTTTCCTGTTATTAACCGGAGTAGGGGCTACCGCGTTAAAAACACCTTGCCAGCTACTGGTTTCCATGGCATATATATATAGCCGTACCAAATCCTGCAGATGAATCCAACTGATCATTTGTTTGCCGGAGCTGAGGATAGTAGCAAAACCAAGTTTCAGTGGCTTTATAAATTCAGCCAGTGCGCCCCCCTCTTTAGCCAAAACAATACCGGTTCTTAAAATCACCAATCGCTTTCCCATTTCAGTGATGGGTGCCATCGATTCTTCCCATGCCTGGCAGGTGGAACCCAGAAAATCATCATGGGCGGGGGCAGTTTCCTGGAATGGGGCAGGATTTGGAACCACCGGATCAGGGCCATACCAACCTATGGCAGAAGCTGCCACTACCACCTTTATGTTATTAGGGATTGCTGCTACTGCTTTACAGATCAACGCTCCTCCTTTCACCCGGCTTTCCCGAATTTCTTGTTTTCGTTTTGCCGTCCATCGTTGATCGGCTACTCCCGCTCCTGCCAGGTGTAAAACAGCGGTAGCTGATCGGATCGCCATTTCATCAATGGTGCCAGCAGCCGGATCCCATGCCGCATAACGTAATTTTTCAGAGGTAGTATGCTTTTCCGGATGCCGGGTAAGCACAATAACGGTATGACCCGCTTTTAGCAGGGTATCGGTCAGTGCTTTTCCTATAAGTCCGGTTCCTCCTGTTATAACTACTGTTTGCATACGACAGCTTTTTAATGGTTAAACAAAGGCCCCTCGCAAAAACGAAGGGCCGACTATCCTTTTCGGATAAACAACTAAAAACAAAAATCGTTGATCAAGACAGGTGCGGCCTGTTTAATCAGGTTTTTTTCCGTCCAGAAAAGTATTGATGGTACTGATCTGTGTATTATTTTGTTCATCTGTTTTAACCGTATAATTGCTGTAGAAGTTTTCAGCCGGTGAAACAGTGTTATAGAGTTCAAGGTTGCGGCGGATATAGGCCGGCACAGTGTCAAACTCATTGTTTGGGTCCGCTGCATTGATATTGAACGACAGATTACGTAATTTCTGTATTCTCTCTGCTGCTTTCCTTTTTTGTTCTTCCACTTCGTCCAGCATTGCCGGCTCCTCAGGTGAAGGATAAAAAGACGGTTGAGCTGATGGTGCCAACGGCTTGTCCGCCGCAGGGGTTTCATCTTTTATCACCAATTGCATATCGAAAGAAGGTTCTTCATCTTTCTGTGGCATTGCCGGCAACTGCTGACGGATGGGTTCGTTCACAGGAGAACTGTTTTCCTGGCTAGAACGTTGTTCAGGCCGTTTTTCTGGCTCTGCATAAATATTGGATGGCTTGGCCAAGTATCCTCCGGATGCTGCAGACACAGGAGAATTATTTTCACTCAGGTTGAGCTGAATTCTTTCTTCGGGTATAGATACGGGTGAGTGCTGCGAAACTACGGGTTGAGGCGCTTCCTTAGCAATAGAGTTATCCACCGTATTCTTACGGTCATCTACATCCGTAAATGTCACTACCCTGCTCGTATTTTCCCGAACTGGTTCTTCTTCCACCAGCTTTGGCTGCAGGGCTTCCGGCAACTCCATTTCCATTTTTGGCTGTTCGGGAACCACGGTAACCGGCGGCTGGGCAGCTTCGGCTTTCAGCGGACGTTCGGCTGGTTTCAGTACCGCAACACCCGGGCGGCTGGTTGAAACTGCAGGCGTATTGGGCACCGGGTTATAATAGGCTTTATCTTCAGTACCAAACGGCAATACCGACTGATCAAGCGTCATTACAATTTTTTCATCCTTTTTCTGCTCCGGCTGCTGAACGGCTCGCTTGTTAAATGGATCTTTGTATTCAAAACCGGTTGCAATCAGGGTTATTCCAATCTGATCACCCAGCGAATTATCGTATCCCAAACCAAGGATCACATCCGTGTCTTCTCCGGCATGGCTGAGCAGGTAATTCTGGATAGTATCTACTTCGTCCATGGTAAACTCATGCTGTCCTTCGGCTGAATTGATATTAATAAGGATCCAGCGGGCGCCCCGGATATCATTATCATTCAAGAGAGGAGAGTTAAGAGCTTCTTCAATGGCTCGTTGCGCACGCTGTTCTCCGGAAGCAGAAGCATTTCCTAAGATAGCCACCCCTCCATTCCGCATTACTGTACATACATCCGCAAAATCCACATTGATCTGACCGGTGCTGCTGATTACATCCGTTATACATTTAGCAGCAGTTGCCAGCACATTATCAGCTTTGGCAAAAGCTTCTTTCATTTTAAGGTTACCGTACTGATGGCGCAATTTATCGTTGCTGATCACCAGCAGCGTATCTACATAATCCTTTAGTTGCTGAATGCCTTCTTCTGCCTGCAACTGTCGTTTTCTTCCTTCATAAGAAAACGGGGTAGTTACAATACCTACAGTCAGTATACCCAGGTCTTTACAAATTTTGGAAATAATAGGCGCACCTCCTGTTCCGGTTCCTCCTCCCATTCCGGCGGTGATAAATGCCATCTTGGTATTTACTTCCAGGATGCGTTTGATCTCTTCCAGGCTTTCCTGGGTAGCCTGCTTCCCTATTTCAGGATTGGCGCCAGCGCCGAGCCCCTGGGTAAGATGTGGGCCCAGCTGTATTTTATTGGGCACCTGGCTCTGTGCAATGGCCTGGGCATCCGTATTACATATAATAAAATTCACCCCGTCAATACTTTGACTGAACATGTGATTAACAGCATTGCTGCCACCACCTCCTACACCAATCACCTTGATGATGGATGATTTTTCCTTCGGTAAATCAAAGTGTATCATATCACGATTTTGTTTTGCGTCCGCTGTTTCCAGCTGGTTTGTTATAGAATGTATGGGTTAGTGCGATATCTATTAGAAATTCTTATCTTCTTCCTCTTTAAACAAATCAATCAGGTTGTCTTTGAACTTACTCCAAAACCGATTGATTCCTCCCAGTTCTTTGGTGCGATGGCTTACTTCCACCGGAGTTTCCACTTCTTCCTGAACCAATGTATCCTGCAGATCTGGCTGCTGGATTTCTTTTTTCAACTCTTTCGGGATCTCCACCATTTTAAACTGTTTGCTGAACAGTTTGCGATTGCGCTCATAATCATCGTAGCCTTTCAGAATAAGCCCGATACAGGTAGAGTACATCGGC
>NZ_LUKG01000002.1:123727-128479 GCF_001601815.1 Flavihumibacter sp. CACIAM 22H1 | reverse complement strand
ATACAGGTAGAGTACATCGGCTTTGTAAGCTCATCGGTATGATTGGGCGATAAATGTTCATTCGGGTAACCGATTCTTGCATTCAGGCCCGTTACGTACTCTGTTAACTGTATCAGGTGTTTGAGCTGGGAACCGCCGCCTGTTAATACAATTCCTCCATTGAGCATACGGCTGTCCATTCCAACCTGTTTCAGGTGATAGGTTACAAAATCCATGATCTCACTCATGCGGGCCTGGATAATATTGGCCAGGTTTTTAACCGAAATTTCTTTTGGAGGCAAGCCGCGCATACCAGGGATGGTGATAAACGCATTGGCCTTGGCTTCATTGGCCAGGGCAGATCCAAACTGAACTTTCATTTGCTCTGCCTGGGTTTTTAATACACCCAAACCCGTTTTAATATCATTGGTGATATTTTCTCCCCCAAAAGGAATTACTGCAGTGTGTTTCAGAATTCCTTCGTAAAAAACGGCCAGGTCGGTTGTACCGCCGCCAATATCTACAATGGCCACACCTGCTTCAATATCTTCCTGCCCCATTACCGCTGCAGCAGATGCCAGGGGCTGCAATACCAGGTCTTTGGTATGCAGGCCACTTTTTTCAACAGCCCGGTTAATATTTCGGATGGCATTTTTATCGCCGGTAATTATGTGGAAGTTAGCACCCACTTTTACTCCGCCATAACCAATCGGGTTGGGAATGTTCTGAAAATTATCTACGGTAAATTCCTGCGGAATAACATCGATGATCTGATCACCTGCAGGAATATAGGTTTTATACTGATCGGCAATCAGCTGGTCAATTTCCCGCTGAGAGATTTCCTCATCATTGGTTTGCCGTACAATATCTCCTCTGGTCTGCAGGCTTTTGATATGATGGCCGGCAATGCCAACATATACTTCATTAATCTGTAAATCAGGATTGGAAGCATAGCAATTTTCCAGCGCAGCCGCAATGGCCTTGATCGTTTCATCAATATTCAATACCTGGCCATGTTTTACCCCATTGCTGTTAGCCCGACCGAAACCCAGAATCTCCAGTTTTCCAAACTCATTCTTACGACCCGCAATGGCAGCAATCTTGGTTGTACCAATATCGAGCCCTACAATTATGGGTTGTTCGTTCTTCATTCTATCTTGTTTTTAGTTGTTTCGAAAGTTTTTATTGCCTTCGCATAACCGCTTTGGGTGTGCGTTGGGCATTGGTTGACGCAGGAGACGGACGGGGAACAACGGTTCTTTCGGAAGATATTGGATTATTAACCTGCAAAGGTGTTGCAGTAAGCTTGTAAGGCAGTTTATTTTTATCCACGGATGTGGATATTCCGGAGGCCCTGGTTCCCACTACCTGGCCGGCAAATCCGACATCGATGGTAGCATAGTACTCAAAGCCTGTTTTCATCAGCACTTCTTCATAAAAAACCTTCAGCCGATGGAACTTTTCTGCTGCATTTGAACCATCTCCGAACAGTATCCGGTGACTACCTACCAGGGGTATCAGTTCAATATTCTTTTCTGGTGTATACACCAACTGTTCAATTTGGGCATTCCAGAAAACATCTGCCTTCAGGTAATCTACGATGTTCAGAACACGCGCTATGAGGCTGCTGTCTCCCCGGCGTTTTTTCATCAATTTTTCGGGCATTCCTGTAATAACCGGAAGCTTAACCGGGGTTTTTCCTGTTACAACCGGTAAATAAGCACCCGCTGTATCCATGTACCAGGTCATCCCATTAGCTGTAAAAACGCGGGCTACCGGCGTTCTTTCAGTTACCAAAATCTCCAGTTCACGGTCGGCATTGAAAAAAATTTCCGCTTCTCTAACCCATACATTTTTCCGTATACCCGTTTCCAGTTTCCTGAGATCGATCGACTTCATCGGTTTTCCCGTAAAGGATTTCCCAGACTTCGCGCCAATTATGGTCAGCAGATCTGCCTGCTCAACAAATCGATGATCACCAGTGCCTTTTATTTCTATATGAATTCCCGAGCAAGTGGCATCATTGGTTTTATTGATGGCCGCAATCAATAATACGAGCAGGGTGGAACCCACCAGCATCCAGCCGAGGGCTATCATCACTTTTCGTATACTGATTTTTTTATCCGGCATATGCTTCTAATAAACCGGCAAGGGGTTGAACAAGCGCATCAATATCACCCGCACCTGCGGTAATAAACAACTCCGGTTGATCACTCCCTGCCTTCCAGGTATTTTTTATATAATCTGTCAATTCATTTTTGTCCAGCAAAACCACTTTACCCGGCTGAATTTTACCAGCTATCAACGCGCTGGTTACGCCTGGCATAGGCAATTCCCTTGCGGGATAAATGGGTAAAAGCAGTACCTGGTCGGCCAGGTTTAAGGCTGCTGCAAAACCATCCTGTAAATCATTGGTCCTGGAAAACAAATGTGGCTGAAAAAGAACCGTACATCTTCTTCCGGGGAATAGCGCTTTGGCTCCAGTAAGTAGTGCTTTCAATTCTTCGGGATGATGTGCATAATCATCAACAAAGACCATGCGAGAAGTTTTAAGAACGTACTCAAACCTTCTTTTTACCCCTTTAAAACTAGCAACTGCTTCCTTTATTTTTTCCGGTTCAATACCTAACTGATCGGCTATAGCAATTGATACCAGTGCATTCTCCACATTATGCATACCACCCATATGCAATTGAACCGCTTCTATTTTTTTTCCAGGCAACGATACAGAAAACGTGTAGCTACCATCTGCCATACGGATATCTTCGGCATATATATCGGCCAGCCGGTTATCCAGGCTATAGGTATAATGTTTGTTGGCGCTAAGCTCATTTCCTTTTGGCAAACCGTATTTGCTGAAAAGCATACCCTGAGGCTTCAGCCGTTTACTGAAGTCTACAAATGCCTCCTGCAATTTCTCCTCGGTACCATAAATATCCAGGTGATCGGGATCCATTGAACTGATCACGGCAATATCCGGATGAAGGCGCAGGAAACTCCTATCGTACTCATCGGCCTCAATCACTGCCACATTACGGGGATCGCTCCAGAAATTGGTATTGTAATTCACACTGATTCCTCCCAGGAATGCATTACAACCGAAGCCACTATGCCGCAGTAAATGGGCCGTCATGGTAGTAGTGGTGGTTTTACCATGCGTTCCGCCAATACAAATATTAAAGGAACTATTACTGATAATACCCAATACTTCACTTCGTTTCAATACAGGAATTCCCTTTTGCTGATAATACACCAGTTCCAGGTGTTGTGCCGGAACCGCGGGTGTATACACAACCAGGTCAGGGTTGGCGGGAATAAGGTCCGGGCGCTCTTCAAAATGAATATGGATACCCTCCGATTGCAACTGGGCTGTTAAAGGAGTAGGTGTTTTGTCATACCCGCTGACTGCTTTTCCCAGCGCATTAAAATACCGGGCAAGCGCGCTCATACCGATACCACCGATGCCGATAAAGTAAACTGTTTGTATGTCTTTAACTGATACCAAGTTTATTGTACTATATAATTAGCAATTAGTTCGTCTGCATTTCGAATAGCCAACGCGCCCAGCCTGGCAGACATGGAGGCTCTTTTATCTGAATCACCTGCCAGTTCCAAAATGGTTGAAACCAGGTTTCCGGCAGCTTCCTGGTCTCGCACTATTTCTGCCGCACCAGCACTTACCAGGTATAAGGCATTTACCGTTTGATGATCTTCGGCTGCATATGGATAAGGAACCAATACAGGTGGCTTCTGCACTACACAAATTTCTGCAATGCTCATTGCCCCGGCTCTTGACACTACCAGGTCGGCAGCGGCATAGGCATAGTCCATTTCTTTGATAAAATCGCTTACCCAAACGGATTTTCTGCCGGTAGTTACCGATTGCGCTGCAGGCAGGTACGATTTTCCGGTTTGCCAGATCAGCTGAATGCCGGCAGTTTCGAGTTGTTCAAGTCCGCCTGCAATGGCTTCATTGATGGTTTTTGCACCAAGGCTCCCTCCTACCGATAAAATCACAGGCAGCGCCGGATCCAATCCAAAAAAACGAATCGCTTCTTCTCTCGACAACCGGCTGTTGACAATGGTTGAGCGTACCGGGTTACCAGTTACCACCAGTTTATCTACCGGGAAAAAAGCCTCCATACCAGCGGTTGCCACAAATACCATCTTTGCTTTTTTTCCCAGGAGCTGGTTGGCCTTACCCGCGAATGAATTTGCCTCATGTATATAGGTTGCGATTCCATTTTCCTGGGCATATTTCAATACCGGAAAACTCGAATAGCCACCTACACCAATGGCGGCATCGGGTTGAAAACGGGCGAAAATTGCCCGAACCTGGAAAAAACTACGAATGAGTTTGAAGGGCAGTGAAATATTTTTGAGCAATGAACTACGGTTAAAACCTGCAATATCCAGGCCTTCTATTCTATACCCTGCCTGCGGAACCTTTTCCATTTCCATTTTTCCTTTGGCGCCAATGAAAAGAATTTCGACAGCCGGATCCTTTTTTTTGATAGCATTGGCAATAGCAATGGCCGGGAAAATATGCCCGCCTGTTCCTCCACCTGCTATAACAATTCGTTTAGGCATTGTCCACCTCCTTTTCTTCTTCATCATCAGCAATATCTTCCTTCCCCTCTTCCTGGTTTTTTTCTACAAAGCGAGAAACACTCAGTATTATACCAATGGCCACACAGGTGAATAAAAAGGAGCTGCCACCCATACTGATCAACGGAAGTGTAACCCCGGTAACCGGGAACAGGTTAACATTCA
>NZ_LUKG01000002.1:110763-123299 GCF_001601815.1 Flavihumibacter sp. CACIAM 22H1 | reverse complement strand
TGATAGCAAAAATGAAATCTGAATAAGGGTGTGGAAGAAAATTTCGCTGTTCAGAATTACCGGGGCCCAATCCCATCCAGCCACCTTTGGCGATAGCAATTTTTGCCTGGTTTACCTGGTAATTATCGTCCTCATTTTTTTTATCGGAACCATACATAAAGGTTTCCACGCGATTGACCCAGGTGCTGACGCGGGCTGTAAGACGGGATCGATTTTCAGGTTTTGCAGGCACCCCGTTCCCTGCATTATGCTGCCAAACAGCAGCAAGAATCAGGATAACCACCGGAACCATTGCTATCAGGCCGGTAAGGGCCAGGTGTTTGATGCTTGCCCGTCCGATAAACAACAATAACATACTGGTTGCTCCAACCAGCAAGGCGGTAGAAAGATTGGCTGGTGCTATTAATACACAAACAATTCCGATCGGAATAACAAGAGGAAGGAATCCCTTCTTAAAATCCTTAATCACTTCCTGTTTCTTACTCAGCAGGCGGCTGATATACATAAAAAGCGCCAGCTTGGCCAGGTCCGAGGTTTGGAAAGTAAGATTAATGATAGGCAACCGGATCCACCGGCTTCCTTCATTGTAACTAACCCCAAAAAAAAGGGTATAGACCAGTAAAGGAATAACCAGCCAGAAAAGAATCTTCGAAACCTTGGAATAGATGGTGTAGTTAACCTGGTGGAAGGCGTAAATCAGGAAAATACCAATACAGATAAATACCACTTGTTTGAACAGGTACACCTCTGTATTACCTTTATACATCTTATACGCCAGCGAACCCGTAGAGCTATAAATAACCAATAGGGACATGAGTGCCAGGAGCACAACCAGTGCCCATATCACTTTATCACCTTTTGTTTTATTTAATAGTTGATTCATATATCATTCATCTTTTCCCCTTCACCCTTCTTCCTCTCACAACCCCAACACGGCCTCTTTAAACTGTTTTCCCCTGTCTTCATAATTCTTGAACAGATCAAAACTGGCGCAGGCCGGGCTCAGCAAAACCACATCTCCTTTATTAGACAACTGGAAGGCAGAATGCACAGCTTCGGCTGCACTGCCGGTATTAACCATAACCGGTACATGGTTTTGAAACGCCTCCTGAATTTTCAGGTTATCGATGCCCATACAAACAATGGCTTTTACTTTTTCTTTAACCAGGTCAAGCAACAGTGAATAATCATTTCCCTTATCCACACCACCCAAAATCAGAATTACAGGTTTAGTCATGCTTTCCAATGCATACCAGGTACTGTTCACATTTGTTGCTTTGCTATCGTTGATAAATTCGACGCCGCGAACCGTTGCTACGGGTTCCATGCGGTGTTCGAGTGCTTCGAACGACTGAATGGCCTCCCTGATCTTATCTTTTCGCAATCCGATAACGGATGCCGCCAACCCTGCTGCCATAGTATTGTACTGATTATGTTTTCCTTTGAGCGCAAAATCATAAATGCTCATCTGTAGTTTTTCGTCCTTGGTCACAATATTCATTTCATCCTCCTTAATAAATGCGCCCTGGAGTAATTCTTTTCTCATACTAAATGGTAATGGGTTAGAAACTGGTTGAAAATCGTTTATATGTTGCATCGTTACTTCGTCATCAGCACAGTAGATAAAATAATCAGTAGCCTGCTGATTCAGCAGTATCCGAAACTTACTTCGTATATAATTTATAAACTGGTATTCATAGCGGTCGAGATGATCTTCTGTGATATTTGTCAATACGGCAACCTGTGCCCTGAAGTATTTGATATCATCCAGTTGAAAACTACTCAGTTCGGCAACATACCAGGCTTTAGGATCCAGGGCTACCTGCCTTGCAAAACTGTAGCCGATATTTCCTACCAGGGCGCAATCCAAACCTGCATGCCGGCAAATATGGTAGGTTAATGCCGTGGTAGTGGTTTTTCCGTTACTACCGGTAATGGCTATCACTTTTCCATCCCCGATAAAGCGGTACGCCCATTCAATTTCACTGATCACTTCAATTTTCCTAGCCCTGATTTTTTTTACCAACTCATTTTTTTCAGGAATACCCGGACTTTTAACGACTATATCTGCTGTAAGTATGCGCTCTTCGCTGTGCTTTCCTTCTTCCCATTCAATGCCATAGCTGTTTAATTCTTCGCGATGCGGCCGTTTTAAAGAACCGGCATCGCTTACCAAACAGGCAAAACCTTTCCGGTTGGCAAGAATTGCTGCCCCAACGCCGCTTTCACCGGCACCCAATATGACTACAAACTGCTTCATTGGCTGTTTCTTTCTAACCCACGTATCGGGGGCTTTTCATACGTATAGGATTTACTGCACCACAAATACTCTTTCTCAGGCTGGCGGTTTTTCTACAACTTTTCTAGCGGATCTTCAGGGTAACTATAGAGAAGATCACACAGAATATGGTAACGATCCAAAACCGTGTTACGATTTTACTTTCGTGATAACCTAATTTTTGATAATGGTGATGAAGCGGGCTCATTAAAAAAATCCGTCTTCCTTCTCCATATTTTTTCTTGGTGTATTTAAAATAACTCACCTGCAACATCACACTCAGGTTCTCTACCAGGAATACCCCACAGAAAATGGGAATCAATAATTCTTTTCGAACGATGATGGCCAATGCAGCAATTACTCCCCCCAGTGTCAAACTACCCGTATCGCCCATAAACACCTGAGCCGGATAAGCATTGTACCACAGAAACCCTACACAGGCCCCAACCATGGCTCCTATAAAAATCGATAACTCGCCAAGATTGGGGATATACATAATATTCAGGTAATCTGCCAGCAACAGGTTACCGCTGGCATAGGCAAACACCCCTAAACATACCCCTATAATGGCGCTTACCCCGGTTGCCAGGCCATCCAACCCATCGGTTATATTGGCCCCGTTGGAAACGGCCGTTACTATAAAAATCACAATAATGATATACAGTACGGAGGTAAAACCTCTTAATGCCTCTGGCAGAAGTTTCGCATAGTTGAACTCATGACCGGCAACAAAGGGGATAGTGGTAATGGGTTCATTGGCCTCTACAAAATACCGGTCCTTGGTTTGTTGTTTGATCACTTTAACGTTCGCATCTGCTCCGGGCGTTCCTTTATATTCTCTCCAGGCTTTCGTATTATCGTTGAATAAGAGCGTAAGACCGATGATCAGTCCCAGGCCTACCTGGCCCAATATCTTAAACCAGCCAGCCAATCCATCCTTATCGCCTTTTTTATAGGCCACCCCCTGTTTCTGTGCAATTTTTTTCGCACGTAATTTCAGGTAGTCATCTACAAACCCGATAATCCCCAACCAGATAGTGGAAAAGATCATCAACCGCACATAGGCTTTATTCAGATCAGCCAGCAAAATCGTAGGCAATAGGATAGCCAGTATAATGATAAGCCCGCCCATGGTTGGCGTTCCTTTTTTCTGTTGCTCTCCCTGCAATCCAAGATCCCGTACTGTTTCTCCGACCTGCCTGAAACGCAGGTAGTTGATCAGTTTTTTTCCAAATACAGTTGTTATGACGAGTGATAAAATCACGGCCAGTAACACCCGGGAAGTGATAAACTGCAAGAGTGCACTTCCCGGGATTCGGATGTCCATTTCCTTTAACCAATCAATTAAGTGGTACAGCATGATGGTTTTTGTTACTGGTTGCCAACCGGTGTCCAGCCGGTTGGTCGGTGATTGAATGTAACCGTCCTAAGAATTTGAGAGGTTGCCCTCAAAAAACTTTATGTTGTTATTTAATTTTCTTCTTTACTAGTTTCCCTTAGGGAAAAGCTTGCTACTTTCCAAGCTCTTTAATTATCTGCTCTATTTCCTCTTTATCATCAAAATGATGTTTCACACCTTTAATCTCCTGGTATGCCTCGTGTCCCTTTCCGGCTACCAGTATGATATCTCCCGGCCCGGCCATACTGAAAGCTGTTTTGATAGCCTGTCTTCGATCGGTGATGGAAAGAAATTTGCGTTTTGCCGCCGAATTCAATTCCGATTCCATATCTCTCAAAATAGCTTCAGGATCTTCCGACCTTGGGTTATCTGAGGTAAAAATGGCCCGATCGCTTAGTTCGCAGGCTACCTGCCCCATTACCGGCCTTTTGGTTTTATCCCTATCTCCTCCGCATCCTACCACGGCTATCAGCTGCTCTCCTCCCTGGCGTAATTGCCGAATGGTTTTCAGCACGTTCATCAGGGCATCGGGGGTATGTGCATAATCCACGATCCCGATTATTTTTTCCACCGGCGACACCTGGTAATCAAAACGTCCTTCTGCACCTGTTTGCTCACTTAAGGCTTGCAACACTTCCTGTTTTTCTTCACCCAAACTCAGTGCGGCTCCATATACCGCCAGCAGGTTATAGGCATTGAATTCACCAATCAGCCTGAAATGCACTTCCTGTTCATTAATGTTCATCAATAACCCCGTTAGTCCGTTTTCAAGAATTTTACCCTTGAACTCAGCCATAGACCGCAGGCTGTAATACATTTTTTTTGCTGCCGTATTCTGCAACATAACGCTGCCCCGCTTATCGTCCAGGTTGCTGATGGCAAATGCAGCAGCAGGCAACTCATCAAAGAACTTTTTTTTAACCCGGATGTATTCATCAAAGGTTTTATGGTAATCGAGGTGATCGTGTGTTATATTCGTAAATATGCCACCGGCAAATTCTATTCCTGCAATCCGGTTTTGATGAATGGCATGCGAGCTCACTTCCATAAAAGCATACCGGCAACCTTTGTCTGCCATACGCCGCAACAATGCCTGTAACTGTATGGCATCGGGCGTAGTATGAGTGGCTTCAAGCACCTCACCTGCTACCAGGTTTTTTACCGTACTTATTAACCCGCAATCGTATCCCAGTGCTGTAAAGAGCTTATATAACAGGGTAGCAACCGTTGTTTTTCCATTTGTACCAGTTACCCCTACCAGTTTCATGTGGCGGGATGGCTGTCCGAAAAAATTGGCCGCCATCACCCCTGCTGCCACCGAACTGTCAGACACTTCCACATAAGTAATACCATCGGGCAGGTTGTCGGGCAATTCTTCTGCCACTATAAAAGAAGCCCCTGCCTGAATGGCTTTTTCAATAAACAGATGACCATCCGACTGCAAACCCCTGATTGCAATAAAACAGGAGTGCTGCTGCACTTTTCTTGAATCAATCTGCAGGTCTTTCACTTCGGCCTGCAGATTACCATTTACAGCGCGAATAGAAACATTGTATAATATATCCTGCAAACTGGCCATTAATTCAATTCTAGTATGATCGTTTGTTTGGGTTCTATTGTTTGTCCGGGTGGCACCGATTGACTTTTCACTTTTCCCTTTCCTTTTACCTGCACTTTCAGCCTTCTTTCTTCTAGTAAAAAAAGGGCATCCCGCAAACCCAGTCCTTTCAATTCAGGCATCTGCATTTTTCCAGCAGCGGGGGCTCCTTTCAATACTGCCTGATAGGAAGCATCGGGCTCTACGGTTGCCTGGTATTTTTTACCGGCACTATCAGTAAAAGGGATCCTCAGTTCTTCCATCACTTTTCTCACATTTTCCGAATTGCCTGCATACCGGTATACACTGCTGTCTCTGGCAGGCAACTGGGCCGTACCAACCGGTGTTTGCTGGGCATGTATGGCAAAGAGCTTATCGGCAATTTCCCGGAAAACCGGACCGGCTACCGAACCGCCATAGTATACGGGAGCAAAGGGTTTATTCTTGATCACCACTATGCAACTGTATTTCGGATTATCCGCAGGAAAATAACCTGCAAAGGATGATTGATATATATGATCAGCATATCCCCTGTTCCCATTCGCTACTAATGCTGTTCCTGTTTTTCCCGCAATGCTGAAATACGGGCTCGACAACGACTTACCGGTTCCATTTAACATAACTCCTTCCAGGCAGGTTTTCAGTTGGCGCAGGGTAGTTTCCTTACAAATCGACTCTACCAGTATTTCAGGCTCCCTGCTCCAGATGGTTCTGCCGTCTTTCTGCACTTCCTGCACCAGGTAAGGGCGCATCATTTTTCCATTGTTAGCTACTGCATTGTATAACATTAACGTCTGCAGCGGGCTCACCAGCACTTCATAACCAAAAGACATCCAGGGCAATGAAGTTGCACTCCAGGTTTTTGATTTCGGCGACTTGATGATGGGTTGGGTTTCACCTACCAGGTCTATTCCCGAAACTTCGTTTAACCGAAGTCGTTTCAGATGCGACAGGTAACTGTTTGGATTACCCGAATAATGCTGCATAACAATTTTTGCCATGCCCACATTACTACTGAGTTCAAAAGCCTGTTGCAGCGATACATTGGTTCGTTTGTGCCGCTCACTGTCGTACACTGTTCTGCGGTTTACCTGCCAAACACCATTTTCAAGGTTTACCTGTGTACCCAGGTTGGCTTTGCCATCTTCCAGAACCGCCAGCATGGTGGCTAGCTTGAAAGTAGACCCTGGTTCAGACGCACGGATGGCATAGTTCAGATCCTCCCAGTATTCTCCGCTTCCACTTTTTCCAAGATTGGCAATTGCTTTGATTTTTCCCGTTGCCACTTCCATCACTATACAGGTTCCGGTTACGGCTTCATTCTGAATCATCATTTTCAACAATGCGTTTTGCGCAATGTCCTGGATATTTACATCCAGGGTGGTGATCAGGTCTTTGCCGTTTTCCGGTTCCACTTCATATCCTTCTACCGGAACTGCCACGCCACCTGCAATGAATCGTACCAGCTTTTTTCCTGTTTCGCCCTTCAGTAAACTATCATAGGTTCTTTCCAAGCCCACATTCTGTGCATTTTCCCGGGCCAGCCCAATTGTTCTGTTGGCCAACATTCCGAAGGGGTTCAATCGCTTACTTTTCACTTCCGCAATAAATCCGCTCTTATTTCTTCCCAGGCGTACCAGTGGAAAGTTTCGTAACTGCTGGTATTGCTGGAAATCTATGTTCTTTTTTAGTGAAAAGTAGCGATCCTTTTTACGGTAACCTTCCTGTAACAATTGCTTGTAGGAATTGGAAGATTTGTCCTGAAAAAGTTTGGCCAATGCATAACTCAGGGAATCCAGGTTTTCTCTGAACCGTTTACCATTTTTGTCTCGTAAGCCTTCTGCTCCGAAATCAATATAGATATTGAAGTACGGAATGGAAGTGCTTAACATACTGCCGTCTTCACTGTAAATAGTACCGCGGTCAGCGTCCAGGTTAATTATCCGGGTATGTAAACTATCACTTTTGCTTCTCCAGTAGGATCCTTCTACTTGCTGTATGTAAAGAGCTTTCCCAATCACCAGAAATGCCAGCACTACCATACCGATAAAACACAGGTACACTCTCCACAGTATGTCGCGTTTTATTTCCACAGCGCCGGTCGATTAGGTTTCTGTTTTTATTGTTGTCCGGCATTTTTTTTAATTACTACCGGGGGCGTTGTTAATTCCATTAATCCGAGTGGAGCAACAGCTTTCGCAATTTCTGTTTGCTTACTGCGAAACATTACCTCACTCTTCAGTGTTTTGTATTCAAACTGCAATTCCTTCAACTCCTTATTGGTTCTGCTAATGGACTTGATGATCTTATCCGAATAGTGGCCGTTGTAGATATATACCACGGCTAATCCGCTCAGGAAAAGAAAAAAAGGCAGATGCTGCACCATCAACTGGTAGTTGATCCTGAATTTTTTTTCTTTTTTGTCGTGCTGTTTTTCCATACGACGTTTAGGTTGATCAATAGGACATTAACATTTCACTACTACGATATAGACCTTCTTTATATTTTCTCTGCCACTCTCAGCTTAGCGCTTCTTGCGCGGCTGTTTTTCTTTTGTTCCCCGGCAGAGGGAATAATCGGTTTTTTGGTAATCACTTTTAAGCTGCTTACCTGTTTCCTGTTTTCAAAGGGATGTTCTTCTTCCAATTCAAAACTTCCCTGTTTAAAGAACTGTTTTACAAGGCGGTCTTCCAGGGAGTGGAACGTGATAATTGCCACTCTCCCTTCGGGTGCCAGCAGATCGGGCAGCTGTTGTAACAACTCCTTCAATGCCCCCATTTCATCATTCACTTCAATTCGCAGCGCCTGAAAAACCTGCGCCAGGTATTTATTCGGATTTCCCTTAACCACGCTATGTATAGCAGCTTTAAACTGCTGAATGGTTTGCATGGGCATGGTAGCCCGGTTGGCCACAATGGTTCTTGCCAGTGTTTTCGAATTAGTCACCTCGCCGTATTGCTCAAACAATTGGTGCAGTGCTGTTTCCGAATATTGTTTCAATACCATTGCAGCGGTCAGTTCTGAACGGGTATCCATCCGCATGTCGAGATCTGCGTCAAACCGGATGGAAAATCCACGCGCTGCTTCATCAAACTGGTGACTGCTTACCCCCAGGTCGGCCAGGATTCCATTGACCGCGGTTATTTTATGCAGCCGCAGGAACCTGCTCAGGTGGCGGAAATTATGTGGCAGAAACAAAACCCTTTTATCCGTGGGTAGGTTCTGTGCTGCGTCCGCATCCTGATCAAAGGCTACCAGTTTTCCATTTGGACCCAGCTTTTCCAGAATTGCCCTGGAATGTCCACCCCCACCAAACGTGCAATCCACATAAATTCCGTCAGGAACAATTTTCAATGCTTCCAGGCATTCCTGGAGCAGCACCGGAATATGGTATACTCCCTCCTCCATATCAGACTCCGCTACCATTTGCGCCGCCCATTACCTGCTGTGCCAGGCTACTGAAACTGTCTGAAGAAAATGATTCAAAGAGCTTTTTATACGTCGCACTATCCCATATCTCAATTTTATCTACCGCCGAAACCAATACGATGTCTTTGGTTAAACCGGCATATTCTTTCAGGTTGGGCGGTAACAATATCCGGCCCGCTGTATCCGGCTCTACTTCTGTAGCTCCGTTCATGAAAAACCTTCTGAATTCCCGAACTTTGGGGTCAAAATCATTCAGTTTGCTGATCTGTGTATATATCGGTTCCCAGCTTGCCTGGGGATATAATGTGAGGCATTTCTCCAAACCCCGGTTGATTACGAATGGCATCGCATTCTCCGGCAGTTGCTTTTTAAGCCCTGCCGGCAGAAGGAAGCGCCCTTTGGCGTCCAGTGTTGCTTCGTATTCGCCCAGAAAACCTTTCATCGATTGCTATATGCCCTGATTTTGACATTTATTACCACAAAATAACACTTTTTCCCACTTTCGTGAGAAATTTTGGTGGCTTTATTTTATCCACATGGGAGAATTACGTCAAACCCTTAGTAGATCTACGTTTCAGCAGAAAATGTTAGTAATTATGGGAATGTATTGTGAATTGAATGTGAATTGCAGTGGATAACCTGTGAACCCACTTAAGCCAAGCCTTAGCTGGCCTTATTTTCCGGGATTTTTTTGCAACTTGCAGTTTCTATGCATACGCCTGCGTCTCCCCGTTCTATTGGCATCGACCAGTTTAATTATCCCCTGCCGGATGAACAGATTGCACAGTACCCGCTGGAGGAGCGGGATGCAGCCCGCCTGCTGGTATACAAAGCCGGCAATCTGGAAGAGCATACCTATCGGGATTTACCGGAACTCCTGCCCACCGGCTATACCCTGGTTTTCAACAAAACAAAAGTGGTACAGGCCCGGCTGGCTTTAAAAAAACCCACCGGCGGACAAATTGAGCTGTTCTGCCTGGAGCCCGCACCCCGCTATCCTGATATTACCACGGCCATGTTAGAAACCGGGTCAGTAGAATGGATTTGCCTGGTTGGAGGGGCCAACAAATGGAAAAGCGGGCAAGCCCTGGAACTGACAGCAGCAGGGGGATTCCGGTTGGAAGCCCGTATGCAGGAGAAATTAAACGGGGCCTGGCAAATCGCATTTTCCTGGGCACCGACTCATTTTTCCTTTGCCGAAGTGCTGGAATTAGCCGGACAGGTACCTATCCCCCCCTACCTCAAAAGGGCGGCCGACCAATCTGATAGCAGGCGCTACCAAACCGTATATGCCGAAGCAGAAGGATCGGTAGCGGCGCCAACAGCCGGTCTTCATTTTACCGAATCGCTTTTGAACCGGCTGGCAGAAAAAAACATAGCAACTGAAAAGCTGATCCTGCATGTAGGTGCCGGCACCTTTCAGCCGGTAAAAGCCGACACCATGGAAGGCCATGAAATGCATGCCGAATTTATTGAAGTAGAGGCAGCTACCATTGAACGACTATTGCAAAAAAGAGGGAAAATTATATCGGTGGGTACTACCTCTCTCAGAACCCTGGAAACCATTTACTGGATGGGCGTAAAAGCCCATTACCTGCCAGCGGCCTCCTTAACAGCACTGAGCCTTGAACAATGGGAAGTCTATGACACCTGGATGCAACAGGCAGTTCCGGTTGAAGATGCGTTGAAGGCCCTTTTAAACTGGATGAACACCCATCAAACAACGCGCTTACTCTGCAAAACAAAAATTTTGCTGGCACCCGGTTACCAAATGCAAATGGTGGAAGGACTCATTACCAATTTTCACCAGCCCCAATCAACCTTGCTGTTATTGGTAGCGGCTGCCATTGGTGAGGATTGGAAAAAACTGTATCAATATGCGCTGGATAATCAGTTCCGCTTTTTAAGTTATGGAGACGGATCCTTGCTATGGTGCAAAAAATAGCTGCTAGGTGCTTTCTTTGCCATAAGGCATCTCAATGGTGAAAGAAGTTCCCTTTCCAAGTGTGCTGTCAACTTTTATTTTTCCGTGATGAGCGTCTACAATGGTTTTCACGTAACTGAGGCCCAGGCCAAACCCTTTTACATTGTGCAGGTTACCCGTATGTACCCGGTAGAATTTCTCAAAAATACGTTTCACACTTTCTTTGGTCATGCCAATTCCATTGTCTTCTATCCGAATGGAAATTCCTTTACCCGTGGAACTGGTGGCGATTTTCAATACCAGATTATCCTTTGAATATTTAACCGCATTATCCACCAGGTTATTGATAAGGTTGGTAAAGTGAACTTCATCGGCCATGATCAGGTCATTTTTAGCATTGAGCTGAACATCGGCATACCCGTTCTTATGTTGTAATTGCAGATCGAAATTCTCCAGCACCTGTTCAATCAGTGCATGTACATGTACCGGCTTTTTATTCAGGTTGATTTCCTGGCGGTCCATCAGGGCAGCCTGCAGAATAGTTTCCACCTGTTTGTTCATGCGTTTATTCTCCTCCTTGATGATACCGGTGAAATACTGCATCTTTTCTTTATCGTTCGAAACCTTTTCAGTTCTTAAAGCATCTACAGCAAGCGAAATAGTTGCCAGGGGTGTTTTGAATTCATGCGTCATGTTATTGATGAAATCATTCTTGATTTCACTTAATTTTTTCTGACGTAACAATGCGCTAACCGTTACATAAAAGGCGGCCAGCAAAATCAGTGTAAAAAGGATAGCTCCGCTCAGCATCCAGCGTAACTCCTTAAACACAATGTTTTTTACATTAGGCACCACTACTACCATAGCTTCTTCAGGCACCAGGCCTTCCATATTACTTCCACCCGGGATCAGCAAGGGATATATGAATCGTCTATTCCGCAAGGTATCTTCAAATACCCGGTCGAAGCCGGGTGAACGCAATTCATCGTAGGTCAGAAAACCCGCATCGGAGGTAATCAAAAATTCAAAACGGGTATCTTTTAAACCAAATGCATTGAAATTTTTACGGAGTTTTTCCTGCACTTCAAACGGGGTAAATTTTTCCGAAATAGTGGAAGGTTTCATCAATTCCATCATCAGCTGATCGGAAGGCCAACTGAGGTTGGGGCGCATACGCCGGTTTTTGAGAGAAGGAAGGGTTCCTTTCTGCGCCATCAGTTCCTCTCCGGTCTGGCTCATGGCTTTGACAATATTATCGGCCAATTGCTCCTCTTTCACTACCAGCATACTTCTGAACCAGGAAATCTGGATGACAATAATTCCAACCAGAGAAAGAGCCACCAGTAAAATAATCAATGGAAAAATTCGCTTCATTGTAACAAAAATAGCGTTGGTTGCCGATTTGAACTATTCCCCCGGCTTTTCTTAACAAATATTGTTCTATTTCCCAATATTCCATAAATTAACTGTATGACACAAATCTTACCCACTGCAGGCACCCTGCTGATAGCGGACCCTTTTCTGAAGGATCCCAATTTCATGCGAACGGTAGTATTTCTGTGTGAACACCAGGACGAGGGCAGTTTTGGCTTCGTTTTGAACCGCTTGTACGATTTCACCCTGGATCAATTGATGGCAAGTGCGGAAGGCATGAATTTACCCGTCTATTATGGCGGACCGGTACAGGTTGATACCATCCATTTTTTACACCAGTATCCCGATCAGATTCCGGGCGGGTTTGAGGTGGCAGACGGTATTTATTGGGGCGGGGAGTTTGAAACAGCGGTGGAACTGTTGAAAAATGAGGAAATAAATTCCAATGGCATCCGCTTTTTCATCGGGTATTCGGGCTGGTCAGAAGGTCAGTTAGACAGTGAATTGAAGGAGAAATCCTGGATCACTTCTAAAG
>NZ_LUKG01000002.1:75052-110342 GCF_001601815.1 Flavihumibacter sp. CACIAM 22H1 | reverse complement strand
GACCTGAACGCAGTTTGGAAAGAGGCGCTGCGCGACCTGGGGGGCGACTATGAACAACTGGTCAATTACCCCATCGACCCCCAGTTAAACTAACCAGATAAACGAATTCAGTGATAAAAGCACTCTTTTTAAAACCGGTTCTGTCATTGTTTTTTCTTTTGACAATAACCGGCAGTAATCGGGCACTTGCCCAGCAGGGAACTTCGCCAACTGCCACCAGTAAATACAAGGATAACGTCGACGATCGTATGAAAGGCCCCAATGGCGAAAAAATCTATATAGGAGAAAAAGGCGGCCGCTACTACCTAAAGGACGGCAAGAAAGTATATGTTGCCTACAAAAGAACTAAGAAAAAGAAAAAAACAACCTGATACAACAAAAAACCGGATACTTCAACAGAAGTCCGGTTTTTTGCTCCACTTACTACTCCACCATCCAGCCATACCACTACTACCACTACCTCAACAATTGGCCGGATGCTATGGTGAAAGTACAAAAGGAGCCTATCACCTGCCAGCGTGATAAAACGGTTTATTCAACAGTGTTTGAACGGTTCTCATTCCTATTATTGTCAATCCAGTTGCAGCCGTTTTTCTTTTGGATATTTTACGGTAAACCGAATGGATTTTTTCTCTTCTGTGGCCGGGGGCACATTTAGGTTCCAGCTAACCACGCCTGTCTCAGACGTCAACCGGCCACCATCCTGGCCCTCTCTTTCCACTTCAATCTCCTTCATGGTAGATAAAGGATACTGGTCTTCCAGCAGCAGCCGGATGGGTTGTTTTTTATTATTCCGTATACTTAGTTCAAACTGTTTAGTTTCTGCTTTATTGCCCCCTAAAAAGCGTTTCGAAGAAAAATCTTTTACCAGGGTACGCTTCACTATTACGTTGGCATCCCTGCCCAGCGATAGATAAAGGGTATCTTCTGCCGTTGCAGGATCTATAAAGGATTTGCCCAAAAACGTTCCTTCAAAAAACAGGCTGGCTTCCCCTGCCATCAGTTCCAGTTCCTGCCAGTTTACCAATCGGGCGGTAAGGTAAGCGGCGGTCTCCAGCTTAGGTGCTGCATAATATTCATAGTCGGCCGGAACCACTGATTTTTTAACATCTATCGTGTTTATTTTACCATCATTCACAAGCGTATAGATTTCCCTGATCTCGTATTTGGTGGTAGTAGGCTGATACGTTGTGGTAACCTCCAGGGGCTTTGCCCGCATCTCCCGTTTACCCGTTTGAATGCCACTGACCTGTCCTTGCAAGGCATATCCCCTAACCACCACCTCATCCAACGACTGTGCTGAAAGAGCCAAAGAAATACTCAGAAAACCTGCTGCAGCCGGCAGTTCCTGTTGTTGGTAACCAACACCACTCACCACCAGCACGGCTCCTCTTGCCACCCCGTTCAAAGCAAAAAAACCATTTTCGTTGGTACTGGTTGCTGTGGAAGTTCCCTTAACCAGAACAGTTGCCCCGCTAACCGGCCTTCCCTCCACATCCTGCACCCGCCCCTGGAGGGTATTTCCATTGGAAAAACCCCTGTATGGAGCAGCACTTATGCCGGGCATTATATAATGCAGGTACCAGGGCTGTAATTCGGGCTTCTGGTTATTCAGGGAGGGATTGCCGCTGGATAAAGACAGCTTTACATCTTTCCATATTTCTCCGCTCGACTGGTACACATTGGCATTGAACTGCACTTCCAGAGGAGAGCTGATATCTTTTACAACAATGGAATAAGAAGGATGCCAGCCCGCTTTGTTTACCAGGTAGGTTGCTGTAACCGGTACATTGGCTGCCTTGCGGCATTCCACTACCGCGTATAGTTCGTTCACAGCCTGATTTCGCTGGCTGTTCATTTCATTAACCTGGTTGCGTATAACCTGCTTTTCTTTTTCAAGTTTAAGCAAGAGCTTATCAATGTCAAGTTGCTGTTTGTACAGGTCCTCCAGGCGCTCTCGTTGAAAATCAAGTGCAGCTTTCAGATCGGCCGGCTTAAGCACCGTATTGCCTGCTTTCAATTCCTGGTTTCGAACCAGCATTGCTTCCTCCTGTTTTAGGACATCCTGCTGCTTGCGCTGGCGGGCCTGTTTATCCTCCATGCCTTCCAGCTGCTCCTCTAACTGTTTAAGCTCTTCCCTGATTTTCTCCTCCTGCAGGAAGTTTTTCCGCACACCAACAGAAAGGACGGTCAGGTCACCTTCCAGTTTTACCTGCACGCTGGAGGTTTCAATATCCGTGGAAATTCCGGAAAGTACCAGCTCAGATTTGCCCAGCGGCAACTGCACCATGCCCGTACGTTTAACTTCTGCCCCTTGCAAAAAAACCGTTACAGCCTCAATTTTTGATGGTGCAATAATCCGTTTCGATTGCGCCTGCGCAAACTGCAGAACTAAAAAAACGGACAGCAATAGCAAGCCTGGTTTCATACAGCTCTTTTTTACAAGAGTAGTAAAAAGGCAATATAGCTGCAACCATTAAACGAAAAAATCCCGCAGCTTACTACACTGCGGGACTAGTTATTCAAAAAGACATTTGGTTGTCTAATCATTCATAGGTATGGCCCCTTCAACTAAAACGGTTACCTTATTCTGAAAAACTTCCACAAAGCCGCCCTGGATAGAGAACTGTTCTGTGTCAGACTGTTGTTTGTCTTTTAACACTTTCAGCTTTCCAGCCTTCAGGGCACTAACCATGGGGGCGTGTTTTTCGAGAACTTCAAACAAACCATCTACCCCAGGCAATTGTACACCGTACACATCACCTGAATAGAGCTTACGTTCGGGGGTCAATATTTCTAAATTCATACGTTCGGTTCAATTGATTCGGAACAAAGCCTGTCTTATCCCTGTGCCTGTGCAAGGAGTTTCTTTCCTTTTTCGATTGCGTCTTCAATGGTACCTACCAGGTTGAAGGCAGCTTCCGGGTACTCATCCACTTCTCCATCCATGATCATATTGAACCCGCGGATGGTATCTTCGATGCTTACGAATACCCCTTTCAGACCGGTAAACTGTTCTGCCACAAAGAAAGGCTGGCTGAGGAAACGCTGTACTTTACGTGCACGCTGTACGGTCATTTTATCCTCGTCACTTAACTCATCCATACCAAGGATGGCA
Source organism: Flavihumibacter sp. CACIAM 22H1 (assembly GCF_001601815.1). Lineage (GTDB taxonomy): Bacteria > Bacteroidota > Bacteroidia > Chitinophagales > Chitinophagaceae > Flavihumibacter. Next base: position 107,224 of record NZ_LUKG01000002.1, on the reverse strand, counting down.
ATGATATCCTGCAGCTCCTTATAACGCTGAAGAATCAGTTTTACCCGGTTGGCAGTATTGTAATGCGCTTCACCCACGATCAGCGGTGTAAGGATACGGCTGGTTGAATCCAGGGGATCTACCGCAGGATAGATACCAAGGTCAGCAATCTTACGGCTAAGTACCGTTGTCGCATCCAGGTGGGCAAAGGTGGTAGCCGGTGCGGGGTCAGTTAAGTCATCCGCCGGTACATATACCGCCTGCACAGAAGTGATAGATCCGTTTTTGGTAGAGGTAATCCGCTCCTGCATCAGGCCCATTTCCGTAGCCAGGGTGGGCTGGTATCCCACCGCTGAAGGCATCCGCCCCAAAAGAGCCGACACTTCGGAACCTGCCTGTGTAAAACGGAAGATATTATCTACGAAAAACAGGATATCTTTTCCTTTTCCTGTACCATCTCCATCCCTGAAATATTCAGCAATGGTAAGTCCGCTCAGGGCAACACGGGCACGAGCGCCGGGGGGCTCATTCATCTGTCCGAAAACGAAGGTTGCTTTTGAATCTTTCAGTTCTTCCAGGTTAACCTTATCCAGGTCCCATCCTCCTTCTTCCATACTGTGCTTGAATGCCTCGCCGTATTTCATAATACCGGCTTCGATCATTTCCCGCATCAGGTCATTTCCTTCCCGGGTACGCTCACCTACTCCGGCAAATACGGACAAACCACCGTGTCCTTTAGCGATATTGTTAATCAGTTCCTGGATCAATACGGTTTTACCTACACCCGCACCACCGAACAAACCGATTTTACCACCTTTTGCATAAGGTTCGATCAGGTCAATAACCTTAATACCGGTAAAAAGCACTTCCGTAGAGGTACTGAGGTTTTCAAACAAGGGTGGTTTGGCGTGGATAGGCCGGCCATTTCCTTTGTCAATGGCGGGCAATCCATCAATCGGATCGCCGGTTACATTAAAAAGACGACCATAGATTCCATCTCCAACAGGCATGGCAATGGGTTTTCCGGTGTCAACTACTTCCATTCCGCGAACAAGCCCTTCGGTACCATCCATGGCGATACAGCGTACACTGTCTTCACCCAGGTGCTGCTGAACTTCCAGCACAAGCGGATCTGCATTTGGACGCTTGATTTCCAGCGCATTTAGAATTTCCGGCAGTTTGCCATCGAATTGCACGTCCAGTACGGCCCCGATGATTTGTTTGATCTTTCCTTTCGTTGACATATATGAAGACCTTTTAAGGTGAGGTTTTCGAATTTTGCCGCAAAGGTAAGGGTTGGCAGTTAAAATCCATCATTTCAACAAGGAAATTGAAGGATTCCTATCTTTATCCCTAACCATTGACTTCATCTCTATATGAATCGGCAGCAAAGATACCTTTCCGGCACCGGCGGGCCCCTGTTTTTTTTACTGTTTGCCGGTATTCTATTTCTAATGGGGGCCTGTAAGGAAACCCCGGCCAACGGGCAAACCATTGTGCAGCGGGATACCGCTATTTCCAGGTCCAATGCCTTTTCTACGCTTTTTTTTGACAGCACGGCTTTAGAACAGTACCTGGAAAGAAAAAGTATGCCGGATACAGCCCGTCAATTGGTGCGGAACTTTTATAATCAGCGGAACTACCAATTTGCCTGGTTTGACAGTTCCGGGGTGGCGGAACAATCGCTCCATTTCTGGAACCTGCAGGCAGGTTATATGGAGCTTAGCCGAGACAGTTCCATTTATAATCCTTATTTACAGGCCTGGGCAGATTCGGTACAGGTAAACGGCATGAAGGCGGTTCCTGACTCAGCCAGGCTGCAGGTAGAATGGGCCATGACCCTACAATTTCTGCGCTACGCGGCACAGGCTTATATGGGTAATCACCGGCTCGACGCCCGCGACCTGAACTGGTTTATACCCCGCAAACGGGTTGATATTCTTTCCATGCTCGATACCCTGGTGAAGGAAAAAGGGAAGGATATTGATCGGTATGAACCGGTTAACCGGCAATATGGCTTGTTACGTGATCAATTGAAACGATATTATGAAATTGAACGGCTCAGTTCCTGGACGCCCCTTGTAATCAAAGAAAAGAAAGTACAGAGAGGGGATACGGGCAATGCTATTATTCAATTGAAGAATAAACTGGCGCTATTGGGTGATTTGCCTGTTGCCGACTCCGGTAACCTGTTTGATGAAAGCCTGGAACTGGCCGTAAAACGTTTTCAGTTACGCTATGGTATTAAACAGGATGGGGTAATCGGGGGCGCCACATTACGTGAACTAAGCCAGCCGATCAACCGGCGCATCCGGCAGATATTGGTGAATATGGAACGGATCCGCTGGGTACCGGAAGAACCCAGCTCCGACTACCTGCTTGTAAATATTCCGGAATTTAAGCTGCATGTTTATGAGAACGGCCAATACACCCATCACATGAATGTAGTAGTCGGCAGTTCTACCAACAGTACCGTAATTTTTACCGGGGGGTTAAAATATGTAGTATTTAGTCCCTATTGGAATGTTCCTCCCGGCATTCTCAAAAAAGAAGTGTTACCGGGCATTGCACGTAATCCAAATTACCTGGCACAGCATAATATGGAATGGTTTGGGAACCGGCAGGTACGGCAAAAACCAGGGCCTAAGAACTCACTCGGATTGGTAAAGTTTTTGTTTCCGAACAACTATAATATTTACCTGCATGATACGCCGAGTAAAAGTTTATTTAATGAAGATAAACGGGCATTCAGCCATGGATGTATCCGGGTAGCGGAACCGGAGTGGCTGGCTGACTGGTTATTGCGTGCAGACAGCAACTGGAACAAAGAGAGTATTTCCAAAGCCATGAATGCGGGTAAGGAGCGATTTGTTACCCTGAAAAAAGAGGTACCGGTTTTTATTGGCTATTTCACCGCCTGGGTAGACCGGGAAGGGCGTTTGAATTTCCGCGATGACATCTACGGGCATGATGAAAAAATGATGAAGAAACTATTCCAGTAGACGTCAGACAGGTGTTCTAACACCTGTCTGACGTCTACTGGAACCACTTCGCAAAACGTTTCAGTAAAACCGGCGCCAGCGCCACTAAACCGGTCTTGGCAAGATTCAGCCCCAGTTTGCCGGCAACAGCAGCCGTTGCTTTTTTAGTAAAATAGGTGCCCAGCAGGGCTGAACCGGCTGAAACCGCCAGCCCGGCCAATGGACCCACCACAGCAGCACCGGCTTTTCCGGTAAACAAGTGGCCAACCCCCGCTTTTAACGACTCCGCAGGAAGCAATTTCACCTGCTCGCGCAAATCCTGCTCCTGCTCCCGGATAGAAGCCCTTAAGGCCTGCTTTGCAGCCCTTAATTCTTCCAGGTTGCTTATTGCTGGCTGCTCATACTGTGGGCTCTTCCTCATCCTGCTCATTTTTTTTCTCTAAAAAAATACGTATAAAAGTATTTACCAGGAAGGGCTCCAGGTATTTCCGGCGCACCAACAGCAATATCACCAGCACCAGTAGATAAAACCCTGTAACAATACCGAAGCCATAAAACAAACTGCCTGTCAGCTCCGCAAAGAAATAACCCGCCATAATACTGATAAAAAGCAGGACAAATAAAACCATACCCGCTATCAACACCAATACCAGGGCAAGCGCCCCCAGTCGGGCGGCTTTTTCCGCAGCCTGCAACCTGAATAACTGCAAGCGGTTATTAACGTATTGCTGGAGCAGCAGCTCCATTTTTTCGAAATAACCGGGTTCCTGTTCTTCCTTCATAAGGGCAGTATCAGGAAGTAAATGAATTAGCCTTTGACTGCAGGTCACTGGCCCATTGCCTGCCTTTTTCCACCGCTTCATTCAACTCCGTCTCCAACTGCTGCGCCGTAGCTTTCACATCCTCCCCGGCAGCCGCAGCCGCGGATTTAAATTCACTTACCAACTCTTTCCCTTTGTCACTGGTCAACAAATAGGCAAGCGCCGCGCCGGCCGCTGCCCCCAGCAGTAAACCTGCAATAAATTTTGACTGATCATTCATGGCATACTATTTTATAGAACTAACTTGTTTAAAATTACAACTTCCCCCTGGACAAATAACCCCAACATGGAAATTAGACCGGACCACAAAATTAACCGCTATTTCTTTCTGGCCATTATCATCGTATTTGCACTCATGCTGTTATACAGCCTGATTGAATTTTTTACCGCATTCCTGGCATCGGTTATGTTTTATGTACTCACCAAACCCATTACCGAATACCTGATCAAAAAGAAAGGCTGGGGCAAATCGCTGACCGCTGTTACCATCATAATAATGACCCTGATTATTATTATGGCACCCCTTACCCTTTTTGTTACCATGGTTTATCAAAAAATCGCCAACTTCCTGGAGAACCCAGACCTGATCATGCAAACCCTGAAAAATTTCGACAACCAGGTTTCAGACAGGTTTGGCGTTCAACTGCTCTCCCCTTCCAATATGGAAAAAATTCAAACCACGGCCACCAATCTAATGACAGCCGTCCTGAATAACAGCCTCAATTTTTTCAGCACCATAACCATGATGTATTTCTTTCTCTACTTCATGATCATCAACGTAAACAGGATGGAAGCTGCTATCATTTTTTACCTGCCTTTCCCCCGTCAGAAAATCGAAATATTTGGCAATGAACTCGTTGCCCAGACCTTCAGCAACGCAGTAGGCGTTCCGATGATTGCGATAGCGCAGGGTTTAACAGGTTATGCCGCTTATAAAGTGGTGCATCTGCCCGAAGCAGGGTTCTGGGCCATTATCACCGGCTTTGCTTCTATTATACCGATTGTAGGCTGTGCCATCGTCTGGATTCCTGTAGCAGTTTACCTGATGGCCACCAGTCATGTAGGGCAAGGTTTTTTTGTAGTCGGCTGGGGCGCCATCATAATGGGTAGTGTCGACAATGTGGTTCGGTTCCTGCTGGCCAAGCGAATGGCAGACACCCACCCTATTGTAACCGTTTTGGGTGTAATCATGGGTTTAAAATTCTTTCAACTACCGGGCCTGATTTTCGGACCATTACTGATTTCCTATTTTCTGATATTGTTAAAAATTTATTATTGGGAATATCAAATGGACACTCCGGTTGTAAAAAGAAAGAAAAATAGACCTGTTCGTTTTAACTTGCCGTTTTTAGGCAAGGATCAAAAATGAACAGCATGAAAATTGTAGCGGTAGACGATAGCCAACTGGTCAAAGCATTCCTGCAGGTACATATAGAACTGAACCGGCAGAACCCTGCCTTTATTATTCCTATAGAGCAGGACGTGGAAGCAGTATTTGATCCGTCAAAAAATAAATTGTTTCGCCAGGGTAAAACAAAGCGCTGGTTGTTGCAACAGGAAGATGGTCGTTTTGCAGGGAGAATTGCCGCTTTTGTGAACCCCAAATACCGGTCTAAAGGTGACCCCGGCCCCATAGGAGGATTTGGCTTTTTTGATTGTATTAATCAACAGGATGCCGCCAACCTGTTGTTTGATACCGCACGTACATGGCTAACCGAAAATGGAATGCTCGGCATGGACGGCCCCATTAATTTTGGAGAGCGCGATAAGTTCTGGGGGCTGCTGGTGGAAGGCTTTCAATCGCCCCCGTATGGGTTGAACTACAATCCGCCCTATTATAAACAACTCTTCGAAAACTACGGATTTCAGGTATTTTACAACCAGCTCTGTTTTCGGATGGAAGTGGCGGGCAATGCCACCCAATTACAACCCAAGTTTTACGAAGCCCATAAAAAATTTGAAGCCCAACCTGCTATCCAGGCAAGAATGATCCGAAAAAACCAACTGGACCAGGCTGCCCGCGATTTTTGTACAATCTATAATAAAGCCTGGGCAAAACATGAAGGCAACAAGGAAATGTCTGATAAACAGGCCATCCGCTTATTTCATAGCATGCAGCCTATCATGGATGAAACCATTGCCTGGATCACCTACCATAACAATGAACCAATTGCTATGTGGATCAATATCCCGGACCTGAACCAGATTTTCCGGAAATTCAACGGCAAACTGAACTGGCTGAATAAATTGCGCCTGCTTTATCACCTGAGAACAGGAACCTGCAACCGTTTCATCGGTATAATTTATGGAATTGTACCAGAATTCCAGGGCACAGGCATTGATTATTACATGATTGTAGAAGCGGAGAAAGTGATCAAAAAACAAGGCCGCTACAAGGAACTGGAACTCATGTGGCAGGGCGATTTTAACCAAAAAATGATCAATATTTCCCATAACCTGGGAGCCACCCAAAGCAGAAAACTAATTACCTGGCGACTTCTTTTTGATAGCCAGCTGCCTTTTAAGAGACACCCCTTTCTGAACTAACCGAACCAATCAACCATAACCAACTGATGAGAATTGAAGTAGTTTCAACGAATCAACAAATTCGACAATTTTTATCTCTTCCTGTTAAACTCTATGCGAATAATCCCAACTGGATTCAGCCGCTCGACAAAGACATTGAAGCTGTTTTTGATGCTGCAAAAAACAAAGCATTCCGTCACGGCAAAGCCATCCGCTGGTTACTGCTGAATGAGCAGTCGGAACCCATCGGTCGGATAGCGGCCTTTCATAACAAGAAATATCGCAATAAAGGGGACGATATTCCGGTAGGGGGAATAGGTTTCTTCGAATGCATTCACCAGCAGGAAGCAGCTAATCTCCTGTTTGATACAGCCAAAAACTGGCTGCAGCAACAGGGGGTGGAAGCCATGGATGGCCCTATCAATTTCGGAGAAAGAGACAAATGGTGGGGACTGGTTACCAAAGGCTTTCAACCTCCTTTATACTGCATGAATTTCAACCCGCCTTATTATATTGAATTATTTGAACAATACGGCTTTCAACCCTTTTTTAACCAGATCTGCTTTGGCATGCACCCGCATGAAAAACTTCCACCTAAATTTTATGACCGGCACGCTATGGTGGCAGCCGATCCTAATTTTTCTGCCAGGCATTTCCGAAAAACAGCCTTGAAAAAATTTGCCTCCGATTTCTGCACGGTTTACAACAAGGCCTGGGCCGGCCATGCCGGCAATAAGGAACTGAGCCAGCAGCAATGCATTAAACTATTTGAACAGATGAAGCCCGTAATGGATGAGCGAATCATCTGGTTTGCTTACTATAAAGAAGACCCCATTGCCATATTCATCAACCTGCCCGATCTGAACCAGTGGTTTAAATACCTGCACGGAAGCTTTACCCTGTTTGCGAAACTGAAATTTCTATGGCTGAAGGCAACCAAACCCAATAAACGATTTACCGGAATTGTTTTTGGCGTGGTACCTGATTGGCAGGCCAAAGGAGTGGATAGCTATATTATTGTCGAGTCTGCAAAAATCATCCAGCACCAATTGCCTTACGACGAATACGAAATGCAATGGATCGGTGATTTTAATCCTAAAATGATTGCCGTTGCGGAGAACCTGACCAACGAAAGAAGCCGGATTCTTACCACCTATCGCTATCTTTTTGACCGAAACAAGCCTTTTCAGCGGCATCCCTTTTTGTAATTTGCGCCCTTTATCCATGCCAACAATTGCTTAATTTCGCTGCTCTATGGAGCAGTTTATAGTATCAGCGAGAAAGTACCGTCCCCAGAACTTTTCCACGGTAGTGGGGCAGGCGCATATTACCACCACCCTGAAGAACGCTATCAAAAACCAGCAATTGGCCCATGCCTTTCTGTTTTGCGGTCCGAGAGGCGTAGGAAAAACCACCTGTGCCCGTATTCTTGCCAAAACCATCAACTGCGAAGCACCCAATGCAGACGGGGAAGCCTGTAATACCTGTAACTCCTGCACCTCTTTTAACGAAGGCAGTTCCCTCAATATTCATGAACTGGATGCTGCCAGCAACAACTCGGTAGACGATATTCGTGCACTTGTAGAACAGGTACGCTTTGCACCCCAGGCAGGCAAATACAAGGTATATATCGTGGATGAGGTGCACATGCTCAGCACCAGTGCCTTCAACGCCTTCCTGAAAACACTGGAAGAGCCGCCGCCCTATGCCATTTTTATTTTGGCCACCACAGAAAAACATAAAATCCTTCCCACCATCCTATCCCGCTGTCAGATTTTTGACTTCAAACGGATCACTACCCAGGATACGGTGGAGCACCTGGAGGAAATTTGCGAGAAGGAAACCATACAGGCGGAGCTACCTGCGCTACAGGTGATTGCCCAGAAAAGTGAAGGATGTATGCGAGATGCGTTAAGCATCCTGGATAAAATTGTGAGCTTTACCAACGGAGAGCTTACCTACAAAAATACCCTGGAACACCTGAACATACTGGACGCCGATTATTATTTCAAGCTCATGGACTGCATGCTGAAGCAGGATTTGTCGGGGGCTTTATTACTTTTTGAAGATATTAACCGGAAAGGATTTGAAGGAGACCTGGTATTGAATGGCTTTGCCGAATTTATTCGTAACCTGCTCTTAAGCAAGGATGCAAAAGTGGCTATCCTGGTGGAAGTGGTGGAAAGCTTCCGCCAGCGCTACCAGGAAATGGCAGCCGGTTGCAGTACAGGTTATCTGGTAAGCTCCCTGAATATATTGGCAGAGGCAGAAATCAATTATAAATCAGCCAGGAACAAGCGGCTGCACGTGGAACTGGCGCTGATAAAACTCTGCTACCTGCAACAGGCGATAGAGTTGGCGGGAGATGCTGATAAAAAAAAACGAACGGAACTAAAACCGCTTAATTTCCGGGTCGTACAGCCGGTAAAAATCAATAGGCCCGCACCGGCCGCCCATGCAGTGTCTACCGCTGTTGCAGCCATTGCGCCCGCTGTTCCGCCACCTTCTGCTCAGCCAGACGACATGCCTCCACCCGTACAGTCCATGGGCGGAGCAAAACTGATGATCGAAGAAAAGCTGATTACGGAGAAAAAAACGGAAAAAAGCGGCGGTTCCGGCAAATTAGGATCCCTGCAAAAACTCCGGCAACAGGTAAGTTCAGCCGCTCAAACGGAGAAAGTACGTTCTGCCATACAAGTAACCCCTGAACTGCTGCAGGCTGCCTGGGGAGAATTTATTGAAGTACTAAAAAATAACCGTAACCCGGCTGCCCAAAGTTTTGAAATGGCTGAACTGCGGGTGGTAAGCCATGAACAATTTACCGTAGTTACACCCAACAATCTGCAGCAGAAATTTGTAGATGGTGAGCGGATTGCCTTAACGGAATACCTTCAGCATCGTTTTCATAACAGGCGCTTATCCTACCAGGTAATTGTGGAACAACGCGAAGACCTGGCTATAAAAATTGAAGCACCCCTGAATTCCAAGGAACGTTTTCAGCAACTAGCTGAACAGTTCCCACTGATTAAAGAGCTGAAGGACCGTCTTAAACTTGAATTGGATTATTAAGTGCCGTCCCGGTTAACAGTTAAACAAAATGAGCAAACCTCTTCCCCACGATACGATCCTGCCTTTCAACGACGAAAAACGCTCTAAGAAAGAGCAGGTGGCTGATATGTTCGACCAGATCGCTTTTCGCTATGATTTCCTGAACCGGTTCCTGAGCGGCGGCATAGATATACGCTGGAGAAAAAAAGCCATTCGCGAATTACAAGCCATCCGGCCTAAAAAGATCCTGGATGTGGCAACAGGCACGGCCGACGTGGCCCTGATGACCTATAAATACCTGCAGCCTGATCATATTACCGGAATTGATATATCGAACGGAATGCTGGAGATCGGTCGTCAAAAAATCCGTAAGCTGGGCCTGGAACCTAGGATTGAACTCCGGCAGGCTGATAGTGAAGCGCTTCCCTTTCCCGACAATCATTTTGATGCCATTACGGTTGCATTCGGCGTCCGTAATTTTGAGCACTTACAAGTAGGGCTGGCCGAAATGTTACGGGTACTTCGTCCTGGAGGTAAACTAGTGGTACTCGAGTTCTCCAAACCCAAAGCAGTTGGATTCAAATCTTTATATTGGTTTTATATGAACCTGGTAACCCCGGGTATCGGCAAGCTGGTTTCCAAGAATAAAGCTGCCTATCAGTACCTCAATGATTCCGTCCAGGCTTTCCCCGAAGGCGATGATTTTCTTACAATTTTAAACGAAACGGGGTTTGAAGCAACCTACCGAAAGCCGCTTACCCTTGGCATCAGTACCATTTATGCAGGTTCTAAAGCAATGTTATAATCTCCCCGCCCAACAATAGAACCAATTTTTGGCCGTTTATTTGATACTTGAAGCACCAAAAGCCAGCCTATCGTTCGATTTTTTACTTATGTATGTAGTTAAGCAGGTTACCCCATGCAAGAAATGGGGTCTATGGCGCTCCTTATTTTTCTGTATAATCCTGACCGGGTTGGGTATTGATGGCATGGCGCAATTGCGCAATTCCATCAATATGCCGGATAATGATGATAAATGGTACCATATTGGCATCGTCATAATGGGAACCTCCAACCGGTTTCAATTTAACCAGCATCCCCGGTTTTTACAGCACGACAGTATACTGGTAAGTAACCCCAACAACAGCTTCGGTTTTGGGATCGGGGGTATGCACACTTTTCGGATTAATCACCGCTTTGAAGCGCGGGTGGTGTTTCCACAGTTATTATTTGTAAATAAATCCATCAATTATCATCTTAAATACCCAAATACCAGTAACGATGAAACCTCTATCATGAACCAGCAGGTGGAGTCGATTCTTTTAGGGGTACCCATACAGCTGAAACTAAAATCTGACCGTATCGGAAATTTCCGGGTATATATGATGGGAGGGGTAAAATTTGAAACAGACCTTACTTCTAAAGCAAGTAGCAAGAATGCGGAAAACTTTGTGAAACTTAAAAAGGCCGACCTCGGCATAGAAGCCGGCATCGGATTTAATTTCTACAATAAGATGTTTATTTTTTCTCCGGAAATTAAAATCAGCAATGGCATCAGTAATGTACACTCGCGTGATCCGGACCTGAAGTTTTCCAATGTAATTGACCGCATCCAAAGCCGTCAAATCATCTTTTCATTAATCTTTGAAGGATAAGTTCACACATTTTTTTTAGTGCACTGAAAGTGTTAATTTACCAGTATAAAGATTGACTGGTATAGCATGTATCTCTATAATGGAATAGAACCGTTGGCTCAACCAACGGTTTTTCCTTGTACTACTAAAATTATCCCATGCTTTTTCCTATAAGCGATGACAACAGCGACCGGCATATTACGCCCTATATTACCTGGGGACTAATTGCTCTTAACGTGTTTGTTTTTGCCTTTTTTCAGGGATTTGGTGCCAATATTGGATTTACTTATGCATTTTCAACGGTACCTGCAGAAATCCTTACCAATAAAGACCTTATTACAGACGGACAGTTGATCCGGGATATGGCATCCGGACAAACCTACCAGGTTCCTGGCTTGCAACCTACACCAATTCCGGTGTACCTGACTTTGATTACTTCCATGTTCATGCACGGTGGTATTGCGCACCTGGCAGGCAATATGCTGTATCTATGGATTTTCGGAGATAACCTGGAGAACCGGCTGGGACATGGCCGTTACCTGCTTTTTTATTTGCTGACCGGCGTCATTGCTTCACTGAGCCATGTTTTTTTCACCCTCTTTGCCGGAGCTGATCCGCTGGTTCCGAGCCTCGGAGCTTCAGGCGCTATTTCTGGAATAATGGGAGGCTATTTGTTATTGTACCCCACCCGACGGGTCAATGCACTGATCGGCTGGTTTATTATTGCCATCCCCTCCTGGGTGGCGCTGGGTTTATGGATCGGGCTCCAGCTGATCAGCGGATTCGGCTCCATCGCCGGACAGCAGGACGGAGTTGCTTATGCCGCCCATATCGGGGGATTTGCCGCCGGTTTTCTGCTTATAAAAATCTTTGCTGCAGGCGCACCTGCCCCACCCCCTAAGCCACCACAAAAATTTATCTACAGAAGAAGATAAGTACCTGGTTTAAAAACTAACGCCGCTGTTTATCCGACTTAGTAATTGCTGGTAAGTAGACCTGATCAGTTGTTCCGCAATCTGCTCGCGGGTAGGCGGACGATCATCCCAACGGTTATTCAACAAAGCTATATCGGAGGGTTCCAAGGCACGACGATCGCCGGTAAACCTTGCCCTTTCCTGCACCCAGTTAAACCGATCGGGAAACCGGTCAAATAAAATATTCTGGTTGTTCTCTCGGTCGTAAATCCGGCATTCAAGAGTAGCATAACTTGTCATGTATTGCCGATCTACGAATACAGTAGCCCGAACCGTTGTATAAATGGGCTGTGGCGGATTGGATTTCGTTTCCCCCGTTTTTATACTTTTTGAACGGTCGTATCTTTTTCGTTCGGTATGTACCCGATCTACAAATAATTCTACAAAATCAAGGTCTACAATTTTATCCGGAACCAGTTGTTGTGACCGAAGCTCCCACTCGGTGAAAAAGCGGACATTGCGGAAGGCCCGGGCATTGAGATCGCGCACCATCTGCTGCTGCAGCCAGTCGTTCTGGAACCCCCAGTAACTCCAGTTATACCTATTGTAATTTACCGGGTTCACCAAAACCCTGGTAACAGCACGTTCCGCAGCAACCTGTAAAAGCTGATTAAGGTCCTTATAACCCGGCCAGGCCTTATTCGCTTTTTCCAGATAATCCAATGCCTGTACGGCCTGTTGACGGGTATTGTAGCCGAGCAGGGCTTTACCCGACTGGTAATACTGTTCTGCCGCCTCTTGCTTTACCTGGTTTAAACGACTGGTTGGATCCAAAATAACCGGCTGCTGCTTATCAGCTAGAGGCAATTGCCGGATGGCCTGATACATTTTCTGAACAATTTCCCATTCTCTTGCAATACCCATGTAATGATCGCCCAAATGATTGCCCAGGCCCGGGTATTGATCCATTTTTTCGCGCTTTTGAAAAGCCATATCATAAGCGTCAAAGAGCTGGCGCACCAGGGCTTTATCGGCCGGGGTTTTCTTTACCTGGTCAACCAATTCAAATACAGCCTTATCCTCCTCCGTATAATACCGGCTCAACCTGTTAGCACCACCGCAACTCCAGCATATAGCCACTATACAACACAAAAGCACCCCATAACGAATCATATACTATTTTTTTTACCTATTCAAATTACAACATATCAGACACTCTACATTCATTCACGAATTTGGCATGAAAATTTGATTAAATCGAGGCCAACCAAACAGGACAGCAATACGCCGCCCCGATAGGCGGTACCTTTGTAATTCTGAAGAACCTAAATGCTTAACTATGGTTTCGATTGTAATTCCGGTACTGAATGAAGGAGCAACTATCCGAAAAGTGATAAAGACCATTCGAAAAACCAGTATTCCCCATGAAATTATTGTGGTGGATGATAATTCGACAGATAACACCATTTCTGAAGCGCTGAAAGAATCGGTACGCATTCTTACCAGCAGCCAGCGGGGAAAGGGGTTGTCTATGCGCGAAGGCCTGCTTGCTGCTAAATACGATACGATCGTTTACCTCGATGGGGATATCACTACTTACCCCAACGATGTAGTGGATCTGTTGACAGCACCTATCCTGAAAGACCAGGCTGATTTTGTAAAATCATGCTTTACCAGGCAGGCGGGTAGAGTTACGCAATTAGTAGCCAAACCCCTATTGAGTATATTGTTCCCCGAACTGAGTAAATTAGACCAACCCCTTAGTGGAATGATTGCCGCAAAAAAATCACTGCTTGAAAAAATCATTTTTGAAAAAGACTATGGGGTGGATATAGGATTACTGATTGATATCCATAAACTTGGTGCCCGGATAGAAGAAGTAAATATCGGCAGGGTGCAGAATGCGATGCAGAGCCTGGAACAATTAGGTAAGATGTCGAAACAGGTATCTCGCACCATTTTGCGCAAAGCAGATGCAGACGGCTTACAAAGCCTGGCTACGATCGGCGAAATCAACCTGATTAACCGGCAGTTAGAATCCTCTGTATTGGAATCTTTCCAGCATATGAAAAAAATGGTATTGCTCGAAATGGATGATGTGGTATTAGATGGCAGGTACCTGGCGGCCGCGGCACAACAGCTAGGCTTAACCGAAAAATTGTTACCCATTGTATCTACCGGTGCACCCGCCAAAGAAAAAATAAAAGAAATTGCCACCGTTTTTAAAGGAATCAGCTTGCCACTGCTGTTGGAAATTGCGGATGATATGCCTTTGGTAAAAGGTGTTCAGGAAGTAATTCGTGAATTGAAAAAAAGAGGTTATTCGGTTGGGCTGGTTTCAGAAATATTCTCTTTTGTTGCCAATCATGTTAAAAACAAACTGGGTATTGACTTTGTGATAAGCAATAATCTCCTGTTAGACGATGGAATTGTTACCGGAGAGCTGGAACTGGCCCCCTATTTTGAATACGAGCTGAACACCGATGAATCGGGTAATGAAGTAATAACGGATTACGGCAAAGAGCATCTTTTTTCGCATATCCAGGACCGCTATGAACTTCATGCTTCCAATATCGTTTATGTAACTGCCAGCAGAAGAGACCATCCTTGTTTGCAAAGAGCGGGTATCGGGTATTTTTTTCAATCGGAAAACCTCTATGATTTGCTGCAGTTAATTCCCGGTGAAGAAAATAAAGACAATTGGCAAGGCTTTCCCAATCCTTCCAAGCCCGCCACCCTGGTATTACCTACTCTTTTCCTTACGGCCATGGGATTACTGGTATACGCCAGCTGGAGCTGGGCAAGAAAAAACCCGCCGGAATCAGCGGGTTGTTAAAAAATATTCAGGTCCTCGTCAGATCAGCATCCTGAGAGGTTCTTCAAGCAAACCTTTTACTGTTTGCAGGAAAGCCGCTCCGGATGCACCATCTACTACCCGGTGATCACAACTGAGGGTTACTTTCATAATATTACCAGGAACCACTGCCCCATTTTTTACCACTGGTACCTGCTGAATGGCGCCGATTGCAAGGATACAGCTATCCGGCGGGTTAATAATCGCCGTAAACTCATCAATTCCAAACATACCCAGGTTACTGATGGTAAATGTGCTGCCTTCCCAATCGGAAGGTTGTAGTTTTTTGGCTTTTGCCTTGCCTGCATACTCTTTTACTTCTGCCGCAATTTGCGCCAAGCCTTTTGTATCGGCATTCCGTACTACAGGAACCAATAACCCTTCGTCTACAGCTACTGCAACCCCAATATTGACATGGTAATTGGTACGAATGGTATCACCCAGCCAGCTGCTGTTTACTACCGGGTGCTGCTTTAAGGCAACTGCAACGGCCTTCAGCACCATATCATTAAAGGAAATTTTTACAGGCGCCAGTTCATTCAACTGTGCCCTGCTGGCCACGGCTTTATCCATATCGATAGACATGGTAAGGTAAAAATGCGGGGCAGTAAATTTACTTTCCGCCAAGCGCCGCGCAATTACTTTCCGCATCTGGGAAACAGGACGGTCTTCATAACTAACCTGGCCCGCTGCGTTATTAACTACCGATGGCGCAGTTGTAGCAGCAGGAGTAGCCGCCGGCGTTTCTTTTGCCGCCGTAGCAACTGCTTTACCTGGCTGGAAGCTTTCAATATCTGACTTAATAATTCGTCCACCATCTCCGGAACCCTGTACCTGGTTGAGGCTGATTCCTTTTTCGGCGGCTATTTTCCGGGCAAGTGGCGATGCCTTTACCCGGCCATTGGTGCTTTCTGCAACTGGAGTAGTACCGGGCTCTACTGCGGCAGGAGCTTCTGTGGAAGCAGCTGCATTTCCGGAAGCTTCAACCGGCCCGCCATTGGCGGCGGCCTTAATAGCTTCCAGGTCTACAGACCCTGGTTCACCAATAACACAGAGCAGTGAATTTACCGGCACTTTATCGCCTTTTTGTGCACCGATATAAAGCAGTGTGCCGTTTTTTATAACTTTCCAGCTCCATGGTGGCTTTATCTGTTTCTACTTCAGCCAGCAGTTCGCCTTTGCTAACCTTATCCCCCACTTTTTTATGCCAATCGGCAATAACCCCTTCCGTCATGGTATCACTCAGGCGGGGCATCAGAATCACCTCCTCCACTTTGGAAAGGTCAAGTCCGGCTTTGGCCGGCGCCGGTGTTTTGGAAGCCGCTTCGGAAGGAGCTGTATCCTTGGAAGAAGCTGCCGCCGGTGCAGCCGGTTTGGCCTCGGTTGCAGCAGGTGCGCCACCCCCTTTGAGGTATTGTTCAATATTTTCTCCGGGGTCGCCGATAATAGCCAACAAATCATTAACCTGAAGCTTACCCCCCGGTTCAATACCGATATGGAGCAGGGTACCGTCTTTGTAGCTCTCCAACTCCATCGTTGCCTTATCAGTTTCAACTTCTGCCAGCAATTCGCCTTTCTTCACGGAATCTCCTACCTTCTTGTGCCAGGCTGCGATTACGCCTTCGGTCATGGTATCGCTCAAACGGGGCATCAAAATCACTTCTGCCATCTGAATGGAATATTTAGTTTTCGTTTGCTTATGAGAGGCCGAAATTAAGGAAAAAGACCGAAGTCCGACTTCCTATCTTTGCGCCATGCAGATCCAACAAGCAGTTTATTTGATCAGTAGTCCGGAGGTGGAGAAATGTCCGGCTCCCGACCGGCCGGAATATGCCTTTATTGGCCGATCTAATGTAGGTAAGTCCTCGCTGATCAATATGTTATGTAAAAACCAAAAACTGGCCAAAACCTCGGGGTCTCCCGGAAAAACACAGCTTATCAATCATTTTTCCATTAAATCGAGCAGTAAGGAGGGCGCTACTGACTGGACGCAATGGTACCTGGTAGACCTACCCGGTTATGGTTTTGCCAAAGTATCGCAAAACCAGCGGCGCCAGTGGGAAAAGATGATCGAAAACTACCTTAAAAAACGCGAAAACCTGGGAATGGTATTTGTGCTGATTGATAGCCGGCACGGTCCGCAGCAAATAGACCTGGATTTTGTAAACCAACTGGGTGAATGGGAAATACCCTTTACCCTGGTATTTACAAAAGCCGACAAAGAAACCCAACGGGTGGTTGCAAAAAATGTGCGTGATTTCCTGGATGCCATGCGGGCAAGCTGGCAGTTTTTACCGGCTCATGTGGTTACCAGTGTTATGAAGGGGATGGGAAGAAAACAGTTACTGGATATGATCGGGGAATTCAACAGTAGCTTTGGCGAGGGGTGACAATGCCCCTGGCGGTGTTACTAACACCGCTTTAAAACGACTAAGCGGGAAAACATCAGTTCACCACCTTATTGGCACAACTGCTGCTCGCAAAAGCTTCCGGTTTTGCCTTGAAAGCAAAGCCCATACCCAGAATATAGCCCATTGCTTCCTTCAACGCATCATTGCTTTTGAATTGCGGATTGGTATTGATGTCTGCATGCACTTCCATATCCACATTATACGTGGTAAACAACGCGCATAATTCATAGGCAATTTCGATGCTGCGGGCTACTTCCACCAGCATACGCTCCTTGATGGAATACTTTTGCCTGGTTTTTTCATTCTGGATAAACATGAATCCGCCATGCCCTTCCCGCAGAAAAACAATAACCGTTGCAAACTCTGTTTCGGAACCTTTTACCTGGGAATCTGTACCAATGCAAACCTTAAGGCGATAGCCCTGTTCAGTTTCGCGCCGGATGGCTCTTTCTACGGCATCACGAATCGGAAGATCGATCGTGTCGCCGTTAAATTTTCTCCATAACATAAAAATGGGTTTTCCTAATTTACCAAAAAACCCGTTTCTATAGATAGATTGTTCCTGTTACATAATAATTATCTTAATACTGGCCGGTACTCAGCAATACCAGTGTACAGGCTTCCTGCGGATAAATCTGCTGCTCAAGAGCCAGCTTAGCCAATTCCGGGTTTTCAGCGCCGGGGTTAAAAATAATTCGCTTGGGCTTTAAAGACAGGATATAAGGAATATAGGCGCGCTGATTTTCGGGGGAAAGATACAGGGTTACGGTGTCAATATCCTGCAATTCAGGCAAATTGGTTTGAATAGGAACCCCCATTACATCGCCCGTTTTTTTGCCAATTGCCACTACCGGATGTTGCCTGCTCACTAAACTTTTTATTGCCAGGTTACTGTATCTCGACGGATTTTCAGAGGCTCCCAGTACCAGTGTTTTCTTAGGATTTGCCATAGCGGTTATTTAATCATTTTGATAAGACTGCCCCAGAACCAGTTCTCATCTGCCCGGATCAGTGTGTCCAATGATTTATCGGCCTGACCGGTAAATTTCCGGATATTACCGATGGTTTCAGTAAAAGCTTTTACTTCTGCATTCCGCTTATCTCCTTCTACGTCCTGCAGTTGTTCCAATACTTTATTCAAGGGTTCCAATTCCCTTTTCTTCCGTTCTTTCACAATTTGCCGGGCAACTTTCCAGATATCTTTTTCAGCCAGGAAAAATTCTTTTCGTTCACCGGGAATAATTACCCGGTCTACCAGGCCCCAGTCTATCAGTTCCCGGATATTCATGTTGGCATTACCCCGGCTGATACTTAATTCCTCCATTAGGTCATCCTGGCTGAGGGGGTTGGGTGTAATCAATAACAAGGCATGAATCTGTGCCATTGTTTTATTTATTCCCCATTGCGTGGCCAGCGAACCCCATGTTTGAATGAATTGTGCTTTAGCTTCTGCCAGTTTCATACCTCAATTTACTAATAATTTCTAAGCTTTCAATAGTTATTGAAACTATCGTCTAATAGGGCGGACAGGCAATTCCCCGATCCTTTTTTTCTCCTGTAACCCGTTTACCAGGCCGTATACTAAGCGCTATATAACCACCCCCATTTGCCATACTGTTTTTTCCGAACAGATTGCCCAGGTTATGGAACCCCAGCAAAAGCGGCCCGGCTTTAATAGCCCCACCTACCCAAAACTGGTTCTGCGAATTGAACAAAAAGGGCATGTAAACGCCCCATTTTCTCGTTTCGTAGCGCGGGGTAACCCGAAGGAAATTGAGGTTCCTTACATAGAGCCGCTGATCACCCAATAAACCAACCAGGTTAATGTTCAATTCTGCATTCACATAAAATGCACTGGTAATAAACCGGTCTGCATTCAATACAAGGCGGGTAGGTGCCCATATCCTGAAATCTCCCTGCAAAGCAGCGGCATCAAATACTGCATCTACCGAATCTGAAAAGGCTTCGATAGAAGAAAAACCGTCCACAAATGCATTGTTTAACCGGGTACCATTTAATCCGCTTACCGGTATTGCGCCCCTCCTGCTATTGCTGCTGTACCGGTAAAAAGCATATCCAAGATCCAGCACAGAAGCCCCCAGCTTCCAATCATAATCGTAATACGCTTCTTCATCCTCCATATACCCCGGCTCGCTAGCGGGTTTGATCAGCAATTCAAGGCCAGCATCCAGCGATAAGCCCATTCTTGTAGTCAACAGAAGCTCCCGAAGATTTTCCGTTGCGCTTCGACTATCCTCCCATCGGTCAAAGTTGGAGGAATAGCCATAGGCAAATTGCCCTTCGCGTAAACTATACTGGGGTTCTCCGTTAACAATGGTACGATCTCTGTACATGCCGGTAATATCTGCCCGCCCCCCTGCTATGCCCCTATTTACTTTGGCCGTTGCCCCCGCATTGAGCCTGTAACCCGGTTCATAAATGATCGTACGGCCGATCGAACCATACAGTTCAATCCAACTACTGGTTCTCATACGGGCTTCCAGCGGAGTATTTCCCGGATTAAGCGCAAATAGTTCATTGACCGTTTCAATGCTGTCGTTGAAATTATAGGCAGCTGTGCTGATATGGGCAAAGGAGCGCAGGTTGGCACCAAAAGCAATACCTGTTTTTTTTCCCCAGGCAAAGCGGGTATTCAGTAGGTTCAGGTTCAGTTGCTCATTGCCTTTTCGGGCATAATTGCCATTTGATACAAAAAATTTTGATTGAGTTGGACTGGAAAGCAGGGAATAATCCACCACTTTTATGGCATTGGTCTGGTATTTCGCCTGTACACCTACCAGGGTAATATCCCAGGGGTAGGGCGTATTTACGATAGAAGCAGGATTATTATGTACCCCCAGTGCACCTGCATAGTTGGAGCCGGCTACAGCATGAAAATCCTGCGCATTCACACTGCCGGCGATACCTGCCAGCAGGCATACAAGCATCCATTTTTTCATAGTAACGGCCCTCATTTTCATACAAAATTTTCTCCGTGGGTTTTCCCTATCAACCAGCTGGTTAACCCAGGCAATTTGTTTCCTGCGAAAATAAGCCCTTTTGACAACCACGGATCACCAAAAAAAGACTGTATGATCCGCCCTGTCCGTAACCTGCCTGCAAATTCCTGTTTCCATCTTTTAGTATAAACGGCTTCCATTTCCTGCCGCGAGCAGTGGCCTTCCAAAAAAGGAACGGCGGCCTGAACGGCGAGTAAACTTCCATGCAAGGCCATACTCATACCATTCCCACAAAGGGGCGAAATAAGGCCAGCAGCATCCCCAACCAGTAACATATGTTCTTCTACCTGTGTTTTTGACGCAAATGAAACCTGCGAAATACTTACCGGCTCCTGGCGTACCCGTTTTGCCTCCCGGAAAATTTTTTCTAAAAATGGGTTACCCGATAAAATGCTCTGCTCCATCTGCCCGATGGAATTATTGCTCATACCCAGGTTATTGGCATTGGTTAAATAACAAAGACAATACTGGTTATTTTCGATGCGGCTTATGCCGCAATACCCCCCCTTGAAATTGTGCAATGAAATCAGATCCTCCGGGTCATCCCATTCTATATGGTATTTAACGCCCAGAAAATTATTCAGCTTGCGGGGCTTTTCGCGCACAAAGGACCTGTTCAGTTTCAGATCCAGTAAGGAGCGTTTTCCAAAACATCCCAATACAAGCCGCGACTTAATAACCGTACCGGGTAACCGAATCTGCATCCAGCCATTTTCATACCAGACTTCCTGCACTTTCATTCCTTCCCAAACCGTTGCCCCGGCAGCTTTTGCCTGGGCTGCCAGCAAGGAATCCAGCCAGTAACGGCTTATTCCGAACCCTCCGGGGTCAAGTGGCTGAACCAAACAGGTTCCATCGGGTGCACTTACCCGGAGTCTTCTTATCACCGGCAGCGAGAGCCCCGAAACAGGAATACCTAGTTTTTCAAGGAATGGCCGGCTTTCTTCGCTTATATATTCACCACATACCCGGTGAAAAGGGTAATAGTTTTTTTCAATCAGCAATGTTTTATAGCCTTTCTCCGCCAGTTGAATGGCAGCAGCCAAACCGGCCAGCCCCCCTCCCGGCACCACTACATCATAGCGCGTGTTATCTGTCATGCAGGGACTTTTTAACTACAATTAACCAGCGGAAAGCCCAGCGCCAGCGTATAGTTGCCACCGGAATTTCGGCCTGTTGCAATAAGTTGTTCCATTCCGATCTTCGAAATCCTCGTTTTACAGATAAAGGCGCATCGTGTTTTACGAGGCGCGAACGGGAAAACAATCCGGTAAGAACCCGGATACTGTAATATGCGATCGGATACGATGAAGATCATTGATAAAAAAACCGCGCTTGCAATGCTGATACATCCATTTTAATTGCATCACCAACTCTTCGTCGGTGAAATGATGACAAAACAGGGAAGAAAATAAAATATCCACGGGCTCGTTCAACCGAAGCATACGGTAATCCGCTACCTGGTAGGATGCTGCGGGAAATTCCTTTTCCGCAAAACTTATACAGGCAGGATTTATATCCACCCCCATCAGCCTTAATTTAATGGTAGTGGTCAGGCTCCAGTTCCTGATTGCTTTTAAATTATCCCCTCCGCCACAACCTATTTCCAACACGGTAAGCGGCGAACCGCTATGGCCTTTTATTAAACGGCGCAATCCTGAACGGGTAATTGCATGTCCGCCAAGCCAGGAATTGATGGTATTCAACTCTTTCATATTACGTTGAATTTCCTCAAAAGGCATGGTGGGATCATCCAGTAGTTCTTTTTCAGTGCTTCGTTTATTCATCTGCGGCTGGAATTTCTAGAAAACAGGTTTCCATCGTCAGGCCCGGGCCAAATGCCGCCGCCAGTACCTTGCCTTTTTTACCTGCTTCGATGATTCGTTTTAATACAAACAACACGGAGGGGGAAGACATATTTCCAAACTCACGCAGCACTGCTTCGGCTGATTCCAGCGCCTGCTCTTCCAGTTGCAGCGATTGTTGAACGGCTTCCAGGATACGCTTACCCCCCGGGTGAATACACCAGGAATCGATCTGGTGAAGCCCCAACTGATAGTGTTGCATTGCCCGCTCCAGTAGCGGCTTAAAATCAGTGGATATCAATTCGGGAATATAACCACTGAGGGTCATAAGAAATCCGGTAGAGGATAGTTCCCAGCTCATATCTCTTTTACCCTTAGGTACAACCTCGGCATAAAATCCGCGCAAAGAAGCTATTTTTTTACTGGTTGATCCGGCACCCAATAACACTGCTGCAGCTCCGTCTCCAAAAAGAAGGGAGGCCGTGATATTATCTGCAGTAGGTACTTTTTGAAAATGAAGGGTGCAAAGTTCGGTACAAACCATCAACACCTTTGCGGTTGGGTCAGCTTTACAGATACTATCTGCCTGCTTTAATGCATGCAATGCCGCATAACAGCCCATAAAGTTAATAGAAGAGCGATGCAATTGGCGGGGCAGTTCCATCATTTCCATCACCTGCAGATCGAGTCCGGGTGCGCTCATACCAGTGCAACTGACGGTTATAAGATGGGTAATTGCTGGCCTTTCGGGGCCATAATGCTGGAGGCAATCACGAATAGCATCAACCGAAAGTGCAGCGGCATATTTCTGGAACCAACTCATCCGGAACTCCAGGTTAGGAAATGGCTCAAGAGACTCTTCGGGCGGGTAAAACTTCCACTCCCGCATTGGCTTGCTGTAATCGGGGATGAAAGAATAGCGATACGCTATCCCACTGTGTTTATAAAGAAACCGGAGTTTTCTTTCTTCCGTGGCATCCAGCGCATATACCCGCTGCATGAACGTCAGGATATCTTTCTGCGCATGCCTGTAAGTAGGCAGGGCGGTTCCTATAGCTAGTATATCAGTCAAAGAATTTCCAAATTAAAAGTGATCCAAATGCAGCAATTGATCCGATAGCAGAAATGGTATTCATTTTCATAAGATACTGGAAACTGGCTTTGGAGGGATTTTTCCATACAGCGATAGCCCACCCTACAAAGTATACAAGTACAGGAAAAAAACAACTGAGAACTACAAAAAACCGGGACAGCTCCAGTTGCAAACCAAAATGCAGCCCCAATACCAGGAAAGCCAACGTAAATAACAAGGCCGACAGGATAAAAGTTCCCCGGATTCCTACCAGCATACTAATCGTTTTTACTCCATCCGCGGCATCTTCTTTATGCTGGTAGACCTGCGTCAGCGGGTAAGCACCTGCCAGCAATAAGCTACTGGCCAGCACCCCGGTAAAAGGAACCGATGTACGTAAAGCAGCATGCGTGGCATGATAGGTGAGCCAGAAAATAAGCCCTCCCTGGCAGGTAATGACCACTAAAAATCCTATTATCGGGTATTTTTTCAGCCTTGTAACCCGGCTGCTATAGGCCCTGGAGGCCAGTATATAGAGGCAAATGGCCAATACTGACCAGCCAGATAAAAAAAAGGAAAGACCAATTGCCAATAGATCCATTACAATGGTAAGATAAAGTAACTGTTGGGTGGGCATTGGCGGGTGCTCCAGCCCTCCTACGGGCGTTTGATCCTGATCTATATAACTGTTATAACCATTGCTGGCCGGATAAACTAAAAAATGCAGGATAAAAAATAATAGCCCGGCTTTTGCCCAATTGGTATGCAGCGGCTGACTAAGTCCGAAAAGAAAAACCGGTGCTAAAAAAACAGAAAATGGAAACCGGAGTAGTTGTATGGTTGATTTTTTAATAATCATATTCCCGTCGGAACATATTCATCCGCAAGCCTAAACTGAATATAGTACTATTTCTGGTGAGGCTGGCATCATCGGGCACATCCAGTTTCCGCAGCATGAGGCTACCATCCAGGAATAGGTTTTCCTTAAGCTCATACCCCACCCATAAAGAGGCATTAATGCCGGTGGAAGCCCTTCCCTCCCCGATCTGCCATCCATAATCAAAAGGTCTTGTGGTATACAGGCGCCCGATCCTGCTACCGAAATTAATTCCGGCTGAATCCAAGCCCTGCTTCCAGGCAATCAGTTTTCCCTGCAGCGTTAATTTGGGATGTGGTTGATACCGGGCAATTCCCACAAATTCAACAAAATTGGCACCCCGGGGATGGGCCAACGGTTGGTTATAATGCATATAACTACCCACGGAATCGCGGAAACTATAGGTAAAGGGGCGCACAATATTAAGCTCACCCTGGATATCAAGGTTTTTGATACCAGCTACATCTACATATTTTCCGCCCAATTGCAAGCCATATTTATTACCCCACCACCCATTTCCACCCTTTATTTCACTCAATTTAAATTCATCGAAAAGCAGTTGACCGTATAATTGAATTCGTTTAGCAATGTTGGCCTTCAGATCAAGCCCAACGTTGGCATTATCCGGGCTTCCATTCTGTTGCTCAATGGAACGGTAGAAAATGATAGGGTTGAGATAACTGAAGTCAAAGCGGTTGGCTCTGCCGAATACTACCGATTCAAAGAAGCCGATATTCAGCCAACGGGTAGCCTGCCAGCTCAGGTGGTGCATGGTTACGTATTTTTTATCCAGCAGGTTATCCCCCCGGCGTATATGGGATGGATTCAGCTCCATAAAAAGGTTCTGATAATTCAGCTTCCATATCCTGGTATTAATCTTCAGGAAGAGATTATTATTCCCAAAATCACTCAGGAACATGCTGCGGTAGCCATTCCCGATAAAATTCCGGTCGTAGCCAAACTGCATATTAATATAATCGGTCACATTAAAGAAAACAGAGCCCCGGGCATCAAAATAATCAAAGGCAGTTGATTTAAAGGTTTTATAATAACCCGCCCCCGGTACCGCGCGATTGTCACGGATAAAATCCTTCACAAAGGACGGGGGCCGCTCCTGGTTATCGGTGAGGTAAAAATCAAAGCCAATTCGTTTGGCAATCATTCCCCTGCCACGTGCCCCTTTTGTATTCTGAAAAAGGGATTCGCTGTTGTCCGATTCTTTCATGACCGTGAATTGGACCACCGGATTAATGCTCAGGAAAAAGTCCTTTACATCTACCAGGGCAAAATCAGAGGGCTGGTTATAAAAGGTTTTAAACAGGGCTTTTTTACTCTGAAAAGAGCTTTTATCGCCCGTTACCCATTCCGAGTTATTCATTAGGGCGCTGTGCAGATTAGACTGGTCTACCCGGCTTAATTGTTCCGCGGGCAGTGTTTCCAGGAACCGCACCCAACCTCTCCGGTCAAATGGCTTCAGGTGTTGAAAGGAAAGCGCACTATCGCGATACATTATTTCCATCCGGTCCATTAATGGCTGGTGCTTATACCCCTGCGGTAATAAGGTAGACTGGGAAAAACCCAAAACAGGGAAACTTAAGCAGGCAGTGTACAGCAGTCTTTTTATAACTTGCATCAATTGGTTGTTTAACAGGAATGAAGTACTAATATGCAAAAATATCTCATAAAGAACACGCAAATTGTCAACGAAGGAACCGTTTATTCTGCAGATATTCTGCTTTCAGGCGGACGAATTGAGAAAATCAATAGCCAAATCAGTGCCACAAACGGTGCTATTGAAATAAACGGGGAAGGAAAATATTTATTACCCGGTGTTATTGATGACCAGGTGCATTTCAGAGAGCCAGGATTAACCCATAAAGCCAGTATTTATACCGAATCCAGGGCAGCTGTTGCAGGCGGAGTTACCAGTTTTATGGAAATGCCCAATACCCAGCCACCCGTATTTACCCAGGACCTGCTGGAAAACAAATATGCGATCGGAGCAGCCAGCTCCCTGGCCAACTATTCTTTTTTCATGGGCACTTCCAATGACAACCTGGAAGAGGTATTGCGCACCAATGATAAAAAAGACCGGGTTTGTGGTATAAAAATATTTATGGGATCGTCCACAGGTGGGTTGCTGGTAGACAATCCCTTATCGCTTGAACATATTTTTGAGGGTACTGAGTTACTGATAGCTACCCATTGTGAAGACGAGCGGATTATCAAAAAAAATCTGGAAGCCGCTAAAGCCAGCGGCCGCCCTCTTACAGCCGCCGATCACCCAATTATCCGGAACGAAGAAGCCTGTTTCGAGTCTTCCTTTTACGCAATTCAGTTAGCCAAAAAATTTAACAGCAGGCTGCATATTCTTCATATCTCAACCCAACGGGAGCTGCAACTATTTGGCAATATGCTGCCCCTTGAACAAAAAAGAATTACCTCAGAAGTCTGCGTTCATCACCTGCATTTTACCAGCAATGATTATGACAGACTGGGCAACCTGATTAAATGTAACCCGGCAATCAAAGCGCCTGATAACAAGGCCGCCCTTTGGCAGGCCTTATTGGACGACCGGTTAGACATTATTGCAACGGATCATGCACCCCATACCTGGGCAGAAAAACAGGAAGACTATCTCCATGCGCACGCAGGTTTGCCCTTGGTTCAGCACTCGCTTCCCTTGATGTTGAAATATGTAAAAGACGGAGCTATCCGATTGGAGAAAGTAGTAGAAAAGATGAGTCATGCACCTGCTATCTGCTTCCAGCTCAGGAATCGGGGCTTTATCCGCGAAGGTTATTTCGCGGACCTTGTGCTGATTGATCCGGATCTTCCGCAAACGGTTTCCAAAGACAACATTTTTTACAAATGCGGCTGGAGCCCGATGGAAGGCATGGTATTACCCAGTTCGGTTACCCACACATTCGTAAACGGCCACCTGGTTTATGGAAACGGGCAGTTTGATGAATCTCAAAAAGGCGCACGTTTGGAATTCGACCGGTAAAACACCCGGATTTCGTAAATTAACAGCCTATGGATATAGATAAAATTTCCTTACTGGATCTCAATATATTTCACCCGGAAGAGGAATTTTCTATTTTCCACCGGCTAAATTTCACCCGTACCGTTGAAGGGAAAGAATGGCTCCGCATGCGTTTCCAGGATCCCTTTAACGACCTTAAATCCATTGAGCAAACCCAACAGATCCTGCAGGTTATCCTGGAAGAACTGCCCAACTGGCCCGAAGATATTACCAACGGAACCCTGATGGTAATGGAAAAATTTTTCAGTACCCAGCTAGACAGTATTCCGCAGGACAGCAGTTGGATCAATGCTTATTTTTATAAACTATTTCATAGCCCGGATTATGCCATTATCCGGTTCAGCGTTCAGCATTTTGGCGATTTTATACGAGGAATCCGGAAAATAAGCCAGTTGTTCCAGGGTAAAACGATTCCACCCAACCTGGTAGCGCTCCTGGCAAGAGCTACCTACCTGATAGACGATATCCACCTCCAAAACCTATCCGATCTGCAGAAGGGAACCGAGCTCAGTCCCAAGCAGGTGCTGTATTTCGGGCATTATATCCGTAACCGCTTTAAAAATGCCACCACTGAGCTGATCGAAATTTACGGGAAGCTGGATGGTTGGTACGGAATGGCAGCAGCCATGCAGCATTTTCAATTAAAGTTTCCGGTTTTTGAGGCTTCCGAACAGCCTTTTATCGAAGCACGCGGATTATACCATGTGCTGCTGGCTAAACCGGTCGATTATAACCTGCATCTTGACCAGCAACACAATTTTCTTTTTTTAACCGGTGCCAATATGGCCGGAAAAAGCACATTTATCAAATCGGTTGGCGCAGCTGTTTACCTGGCCCATCTTGGCATGGGCGTTCCAGCCGATTACTTACGTTTATCATTATTCGAAGGCATACTCAGCAATATTAACCTTACGGATAATATTGTTAAGGGAGAAAGCTATTTCTTCAACGAGGTACAACGCATAAAAAACACCATTCTGAAAATAAATGATGGCAGAAAATGGCTGGTACTGATTGATGAGTTATTCAAAGGCACCAATGTACAGGATGCCATGAAATGTTCTTCTACCGTAATTGAAGGCTTGATCAAAATCAATCATTCTCTCTTTATTTTATCTACACATCTTTATGAGATCGGCCAGGGATTAAAAGTGTTTCCCAATATCATATTTCGTTATTTCGAAACGGAAGTAACCAATGAGCAGTTAACCTTTAGCTACCAGTTAAAGGAAGGAATCAGTAATGACCGCCTGGGATACCTTATTCTTAAGCGGGAAAAAGTAGTAGAATTACTGGAGCAAATCCCCCACCAGAATGGGCTAAAGAACGGTTGATCAACGCTACCCCCTGGCCTAACTTGCCTGCATGTTAGTGAAAACTTTTGGCAGCGCAGTTAGCGGCGTAGATGCCATTACCATATCAATTGAAGTAAATGTAACTATCGGCACGCATACCTTCCTGGTAGGGCTGCCGGATAATGCTGTTAAAGAAAGCATGCTACGGGTAGAAAGCGCCATCAAAGCCATCGGTTTTTTTATGCCGCGTACAAAGGTCATAATTAATATGGCACCGGCAGATATCCGTAAAACAGGAACGGCCTTTGATCTTCCCATAGCCATTGGCATTCTGGCAGCCACCGATCAGCTTCTGCATCTGGAAGCCTTACAGCATTGGGTACTTTGTGGAGAACTGGGGCTGGATGGCAGCATTCAAACCATTCGGGGCGCCCTGCCCATGGCTATCACCGCACGTAAAGAAGGGTTTCATGGAATTATGCTGCCTCTACAGAATGCCAACGAAGCGGCTGTAGTAGAAAGCCTGCCGGTGATCGGTGTAGGCAGTTTGCTGGAAGTAGTTCAACTTCTGGAAGAACCGGGAAATGCAATACCCCTTCCTGCCAACCAGGAGAATTGGTTCAATAAGCCCAAAGCTTACAAAGAGGGCGATTTTTCAGATGTAAAGGGACAGGAAACTATAAAACGAGCCATGGAAATTGCAGCGGCAGGCGGGCATAACCTGATACTGGTTGGTCCGCCTGGTGCTGGCAAAACCATGTTAGCCCGACGATTACCCACTATCCTGCCGCCTTTAACGGTTGAGGAGGCATTGGAAACAACCAGGATCCATAGTGTTGCCGGCAAGCTGAATAGCCAGCATTCCCTGATCTGTGAGCGCCCTTTCCGCCAACCCCACCATACCATTTCTTATATGGCCATGGCTGGGGGCGGCAGCAACCCGCTGCCTGGTGAACTATCCCTGGCACATAACGGCGTTCTTTTTCTGGATGAACTTCCTGAATTTAACCGGTCAGTACTGGAAGTTATGCGGCAGCCCATGGAAGAAAGAAAACTAACCATTTCCAGGGCTAAATTAAGCGTGGAATTTCCGGCGGCTTTTATGCTGGTGGCCTCGATGAACCCCTGCCCCTGTGGGTACTACAATCATCCTGATAAAGACTGCACCTGTTTGCCGGGTACCGTCCAAAAATACCTGCAAAAAATCTCCGGACCATTGCTTGACCGTATTGATCTGCAAATTGAAGTTACACCGGTGCCTTTTCAGCAACTAAGCGGCAGTGTTGCCGGTGAACTATCGGAACAGATCCGTAAACGAGTAGTGAATGCCCGCAAAATCCAGGAAGAGCGGCTGCGCACCCAGCCAGGAATCTACTGCAATGCACAATTAAGCAGCGCCTTGATGAAACAGCATTGCGTATTGAACCAAGCAGCCCGGGAATTGTTAAGAACTGCCATGGAACGATTAAAACTATCCGCCCGTGCCTATGACCGCATCCTAAAAATGAGCCGAACCATTGCAGACCTTGCGCAAACAGATCAGATAATGCCGGAACATATTGCCGAAGCTATCCAGTACAGAAGCCTGGATCGGGATAATTGGGGCTGGAAATAGGGATTGTCTTAATTTAGTGTTCTACCATTATTTCATATGAAACTACTTTTACAGTATCTCAAACCATATAAATGGCTTGTGTTGCTCACCCTTTTATTAGCTTCCATAAACAGCGGCTTTTCCTTACTGGACCCTATTATATTCGGGAAAATTACCAAGGCAGCTTTTACCTTTAAAGAATATGAAAGCTGGGGCAGCTTTGCCCAAAGTATCGGCTGGCTGTTGCTGGCGTCTATTAGTGTGGCAATGGTAAGCCGTATAGCAAAAGCTTTCCAGGATTACTTCTTTAATGTAATTACCCAAAAATTCGGTGCCAAGGTATTTACCGATGGGCTGCAACACGCCATGAAATTACCCTTTCATGAATTTGAAGATCAGCGAAGTGGTGAAACCCTCAGCATACTGCAGAAAGTGGAAACAGATACTGAAAAATTTATTTCCAATTTTATCAATGTACTGTTTGGTGTTTTTGTAGGGATATTGTTTGTATCTATCTACGCATTCACTATTCATTGGTCGCTGCCACTTACTTATTTCGGGGGCATCCTGTTATTAACCCTGCTAACCAATGCATTGAGTAAACGCATCAAAAGCATTCAAAAGAACATTGTTGCCCAAACCACTTCACTGGCGGGTAGTACTACAGAGTCGTTGCGTAATATTGAACTGATAAAAAGTCTTGGCTTAACCGATCAGGAAGTTAAGCGGCTTAATAAAAACACATATAAAATACTGGGACTTGAACTCACCAAGGTAAAACGCATCCGCAGCCTGAGTTTTGTGCAGGGCACGTTTGTAAACACCCTTCGCCAGGCCATTCTTTTTATACTTATGTGGCTGATATATCGTGAACACATGGCTCCCGAACAACTGGTTACCATGCAGTTTTTTTCATTTTTTATTTTCGGCCCCTTACAGGATATCGGCAACATCATAATTTCATACCGCGAAGCGGAAGCCTCCTTGAATAATTTTAAGACCCTTCTGCAGAAAAAACCGGAGCCCCGCCCCTTACATCCGGTATTATTGGAAGATATCGGGCAGCTTCGTTTTGACAATGTGCATTTTAAGCACCGAACCGCACAGCAGCATGCTTTACAGGGCATCAGCTTTGAAGTAAGTAAAGGACAAACCATTGCATTTGTCGGGCCCTCGGGTTCCGGAAAAACCACCCTGGTAAAATTACTGGTAGGTTTATACAGGCCACAGCAAGGCAGTATTTCTTATAACGGCATTAATGAAAACGAGGTCGACTATGATGAACTACGTAAACAAATAGGATTCGTTACCCAGGATACACAATTGTTTGCAGGAACGATCCGCGAAAATCTTTTATTTGTTAAACCAGGCGCATCCGATGATGAGTTGCTGGATGCGCTTTATAAGGCCAGCTGCCATACCCTTCTAAAAAAAGCAGAGAAAGGATTAGATACCTTAATCGGAGAAAGCGGCTTAAAATTAAGTGGCGGAGAAAAGCAACGTTTATCTATTGCACGCTCCTTGTTAAGACAACCCAAATTGCTGATTTTTGATGAAGCAACCTCCGCCCTTGATTCACTAACAGAAGAAGAAATCACTACTACCATCCGAACCATTTCGGCCCTTCGCTCACAGATTACCGTTTTAATTGCACACCGGCTAAGCACCATTATGCACGCCGATAAAATATACGTACTGGAACGGGGAGAAATAGCAGAGACCGGTACCCATCAGCAATTACTGGAAGATAAAGGTCTCTACTATGCAATGTGGCGGCAACAGATCGGTGAACGAAAACCAATAGCTGCACAGCCCGTTATTGAACCTTTGCAGTAAAATTCAGGTCAATATCGGTTTCGCCCTTGGTTACAGCATCACCTGCCGCTTTACTACCGGGTTTATGCTTTAATACCACCCGTACGGTGCCAGTTGACGCCGCCCCGGTTTCCCAGGTGCTGTTTAAGCCTACTGGTAGGTTTTTACTATCTACATCGGTACGGGTAATTGAAATATTAGCGCCCGCTGGAAGCAGAAAAAATTCATGATCATCGGCTTCCTCTTCAATTTCGTCCGTAATATTTTCAACCGGACTAACGCTTTCATTCAATAATGAAATAGAGCAGGTATAGTCAGCATTCGGTTTTAGTACTATTTCATCAAAACTGGTGGGCGGATTGCCGCCTTCCCCATCAGTATCGCGAAAAACCACGTTAAAAGCATCGGTTGTACCAATTTCCTGGAAACTTAAAACAACGGTCGTTATCAGTTCTTCTTCATTACCCGGATTTTCCTTGT
>NZ_LUKG01000002.1:71644-74254 GCF_001601815.1 Flavihumibacter sp. CACIAM 22H1 | reverse complement strand
TTTCCCTAACGGAATCATAATCCGTAACCCAATATTCCTGCCAATATCCCAGGCGAAATACCGAAAAGCATTCATATAATCGCGGTAAGCCGAATTCAGGAGATTGGTTACCGTAAGCGTAAGGTGAACAGGTTGTTTGCCCCAACTGAACTTGGTGCCTGCTTCCAGGTTAGCCAGTAAGTAAGCAGGCGGTGGTGGTGCATAATCGGATACCAGCAGAACCGTACCATCCGGCTGTTTTTTTTCGATATTTCCTTCCGCCGGCACTCTTGATTGCCGCAATACCTGTTGTGCACTGAGTTTTACATAACTGTCTTGCCAGCGCGGAACATTGCCGAACTCATAGGTTATTCCCGCCTCATACCTGTCGGCCGGCATCTGAATAAGCCAGTCTTCGGCCGATTTATCCCAGGCGCGCAGTATAGAGGCTTTTATATCTGCTTTCCAGTGCGCCGTAATAAGGTACCCGATATTGGCGTCCAGGCCACGTAAACGGGCATTGGTTTGTTCAAAGGAAAAAGAAGGGAAGGCACCCCGGATGGTTAACACAGGCGGATAATCTGGTGCCAGGTAAATAAAATTCGAAATATTTTTATGATAAAACCCAAGGTCGATCGTCCATCGGAATGGCTGATAGGTAAGGTTCAGCATCCAGCTGTTGGCCCTTTCCGGATTCAAATCGGGGTTCCCGGTTTCAATCCTCGCCGAACTATGATGAAGACCATCGCTGTATAGTTCATTGATCTGCGGAGAACGCCAGGCGGTCGAAAAGTTCAGTGTAGTGGTTAATTCTTTACTCCATTGGTAACTGGCCCCGGCAGACCCGGAAATATTACTGAACTGCTGATCCGGAAATTGCTGGTTATTGTTTTTTTCAATATTAAAAATGGATCTCCAATCGTAGCGGATACCCGCTTCCAGCATCCACTTTCTTTGCGACCATTTTTCTATCAGAAAAGCAGCTCCATTCCATGCCTGGTAGTTGGGAATAAAGACCCGCTGTTTATAACTATCATTGAACTGGTAAGAACCGCTGATACCAATCGTACCCCGAAATCCTTTCCAACTATTATGATCCCATACAAGATCTGACCCAACGGTCGTAATACTCAAATCAAGTTGAGGTGCGTCTGTACTGGTATTAAATCGTTTTACATCGTATTCCATCCGGTTATTGTACTGCCCGGAAAGTATCCAGTTCAATTTACCGGCTGTGCCTGTTGTATGATAGGCTTTTAATTTTAGCAGGTGATGATGTACTTGTTGATAAGGACGATCAATACTATAGCTAAAGGGCGCATTTTTCACTTCTTCAGAAGGCTCTCCCCGTTCAATAGCCGTTTCAAGATCTGTTACATTACCGATATGTGCCCCCCTGAATATTCCCAGCTTTGTATTGAAATTGCTGTAAAACAATTCCAGCCCCCGGTGCTGCTGTTTCCAACCTGCCGCTGCCGAAAAATTATACTCTTCGATGCCTGAATTCATTAGCCAGTAATCGGGTGTTTTTGCATTTCCGCCTTTTTTAAGGGTCCCCTGCAGGCGCCAACTGAAAGCCGGGTGTTTGGCTGCATTGTTTTCAATGATGCCGGAAAGCACTGCCTGCCGGTTATTACTGAAAAAAGCCGTGTTGATTTCCCCGTAAAGACCCGGCTGTACAGGCAATAATCTTGGTTCCACCAAAACCACTCCGCCGATAGCATCACTCCCATAGCGAATACTACTGGCACCTTTTATAACGGTAATACGGTTAGCTATATAAGGATCTACTTCCGGTGCATGTTCACTTCCCCATTGTTGAGATTCCTGGCGGATTCCATTATTCAGAATTAAGACCCGGTTACTGTGCAAGCCATGAATAACCGGTTTAAAAATAGTGGCCCCGGTTTGCAATACATTTACACCACTTATCGAGCGGAGTGATTCACCCAAACTACTCCCTCTTGTAGCAGCCAGCTGCCGGCCCTTTACTTCATCTGTTATAGCTGTACCATGGCGGTGGGTTGCCCCCACTACCACTACTTCATCCAGTTCACTATGAGCATGAGGTAAAACAAAATCTTTAACCAGGTCGTCTTTTAAATGTATATGCGATTCTAAAGGCTGGCAGCCGATATGTGTAATGAGGATATTATAACTACCTGCACATAATCCTTCCAGTAAAAAACGACCTTCTGCGTCCGACTCAACTACCTGGCGGGTATCTTTTATTAATATGGAAGCACCTGCCAGCCGCTCCCGGGTATCCGAATCTGTTACAACCCCGCTGAATCTCAATATACATTGAGCCGCCAGGCTGTTCACTAAACAACACCCGATAAGAATACCTGCAAATCTTCTTACTAACCTCAACTTTGTACTTTAAGGCTACAAATCTAGGGAATTCTGAAAATTTGCAACAATGTTTCTTTTTTTATTTTTTGAACCGGATTATAAACCGGCTGCCTGCACCCGTATCACCTTCATATTGAAGGGTGGCATTTAATTCATTGGCCAGCCGTTTTACAATAGCAAGTCCCAAGCCGGTAGAAGCTTCTCCACCGGTAGGCCGGGCAGATAGCTGACCATATTTGGTAAAAAGGCGTTGCTGGTCTTCCGTGCTGATACCCG
>NZ_LUKG01000002.1:69090-71421 GCF_001601815.1 Flavihumibacter sp. CACIAM 22H1 | reverse complement strand
ACCAGGTGTTGAACAAACGCCGGAAGATTGATCTCTTCCAGCTCCAGTTTTTCCGAGCCGGTACCCGCTTTTTCGACTTCCAGAATATGCCGGATCAATTGTTCACCATTTTCTGCTGCCCTCCTAATATTTTCGGTAGCTTTTTTCTGATCCGCATCCAATGTGTTATCTGATTCAAGCAAACGACTCCACATATGAATGCTGGAAAAAGGAGTACTTAAATCATGTGATACTATACTGATAAGCGTATTTTTTTCCTGATTCAGCAAGGAAAGCGATTCTTTCTGCCGGTTAATAACCGCATTCACTTTGAGAAGTTGTTTATTAGACCTCCGGTACACGATCAGGCTTATACTAATCAATACCACGATCAGAATAGCCGCCAAACTTAAGGAGCGAAGGTTTCGGTTATTTAGTTTTTCATGCTCCACGGCTGCCTGCAATAAACGGTTCTGCGCCTCTCTGTCCTTGGCATTGTAACGCTCCTGCATTTCCGCAATAGAAGCCGTTGTATTCTGGTTTACCAATGCGGTATCCAATTGATACCACAATTGCTGAAACTCAAAAGCTTTGCGGTAATTTCCCTGTCGCTCATAAAATTTGGCAAGCAGTGAATAGGATTCTGCTTCTTTAGGCCGGGAGTTTAACTGCCGAGAAACGCGAAGAGCTTCTTCGCAATAGAACCTGGCAGAATCCATCTGGCCCAGCTCAATATATACATCACCGATATTCAGGTAATCTGTCCATAAATTCCCCAATTGATCGGGAGACTGGTGCAAATGTTTATTGGTGCTGAAATACTGAAGTGCTTTGCGAAAATCCTTCTTCTTAAAATATACATTGCCCAGGTTATTATACAGGGTGGGAAGTGTTTCAGATGTATTATAGGCCGTGGAGAGGCGCAAGCCTTCCTCCAGGAAAAGCAGTGCGCTATCGGGTTTGTTCAACAGGTTATAAATAGCACCCAGGTTACCCAGTCCGGATATAATGTTAGAAACCTCGCCTCTTTTCATGGAAAGTTGGAGCGATTGGCGGTAAACGTCCTTTGCCTTTTCATATTGCTTCACCTCACTGTAGGTAATGGCCAGGTCGCTTAGGGCAGCTATTTCATATTCTACGAACTGGTGCGTTCTTGCATCATTCAGTGTTTTCAGGTACCAGAAAATAGCTTCTTCGTAATTTCCGGCATACTCTTCGGCAAGGCCTTTTAAGCGGTTGGCCAGGATAAAGCCTTTGATAAAATCAAGTTGCTGAGCCGCTTCCTCTATGAGGCGGGCATTTAATTTTAATGAATCAATGCGGTCATCGGAATAATCCAGTGATTGATCATACAGGTTTTTTATGGCATTTGTATCCGGTACCTGAGCGTATACAGGGGTGAAGCCAATAGTACAAGCGAAGGCTGCTGATATGAGCCAGTACTTTATCAATCGATAAGGTTATTCCTCAATGCAAATTTCACCAAACCAACCGTATTCTGTACCCCGAGTTTGGCAATAAGATTTTTCCGGTGCGTTTCAATAGTGCTGATACTTAAAAACAACTGTTGGGCAATTTCTGCATTGCTGAACTCTTTACACACCAGCCGAAGCACCTCAATTTCGCGTTTAGACAGGATCTCATCTACCTTGCGGTCCTCAATAGTTAAGGTATTGCGAAAGGTTTCGGCGCCCATGATATCGACTTCCTTACTAAAATAAGTACCACCGCGGCTTACGGTCTGAATCCCGTTTACCAATTCCTCTACCGAAGCGTTTTTCAGAATATAGCCCTGGATCTGAAACTTGGAAAGTTTATGTACGTAGCGCGATCCCCGCATAAGGGTCAGGTATAAGATCTTTTGTTGGGGCCTTATCCTCCGGATTTCCTTCAACAGATCGTCCTCCTCCATATCGGGTAGGTTCACATCTAATAACAAAATATCCTCCGGGGAAAGGCTGGGAAGCAGCTCCAATAACTGACGGGCGCTTTGACAGGTTCCAGTAACCTGAATAGCGGATTGTTTTGCCAATAATAAGGAGAGCCCCTCCAGGTACATTTCATGATCATCAATTATAAAAACCCTGGTCATAGCTTGCTTGCTGTTTAAAAGAATCGTGGTTAACGGATCGTAAACCTATTACAAAGAAACTATATTTTATTCCGTCCTCTAATAAACTGCTTATAAATTTTCAATAATACCGGCTATCCCTTGTCCGCCGCCAACACAAGCGGTTACCATTCCATATTTTTTACCCAATCTTTTCATATCATTAATAACCTGGATACTTAATTTAGCCCCGGTACAACCCAGCGGATGCCCCAGGGCAATAGCGCCTCCATTAATATTAA
>NZ_LUKG01000002.1:58351-68603 GCF_001601815.1 Flavihumibacter sp. CACIAM 22H1 | reverse complement strand
GTTCCTTTACCATGGACTCACTCATTACCACAACAAATGCTGCGCCATCGCTGGTTTGTGAAGAATTTCCCGCCGTAACTACCCCACCCGCCGCAAAGGCCGGTTTCAATTTGGCCAGTGCTTCCAGGCTCGTATCGGCTCTAGGCCCCTCATCGGTATCAACGATATATTCTTTTTTCTGCTTTTTGCCCCGGGCATCGAGGTAAACCTGTTCCACTTTCATCGGTAATATCCCCGACTTGAAATACCCATTTGAAATAGCCTGAATGGCTTTCTGATGGCTGCGGTAAGAAAACTCGTCCTGTGCATCGCGACTGATTCCATATTCCTTTGCAACCGCTTCCGCTGTTAAGCCCATACTGAGGTAATAGTCGGGATGTTCAGTGGCTACACTATAAGCCGGAACCGTTTTCCAGCCAGCCGTTGGAACCATACTCATGCTTTCCGTGCCACCCGCTAAAATACATTCGGCCTGTCCGCTTCGGATTTTTGCAGTGGCTATAGCAATGGTTTCCAGGCCGCTTGCACAATACCGGTTCACCGTCATACCCGGCACATCAATTCCCAGGGCCCGAACAGAAATCATTCTGCCCACCTGTAGCCCCTGCTCGGCTTCCGGAACCGCATTCCCCACAATCAGGTCGTCTACCCGGGTAGGGTCTAGTTGGGGAATGGTGGCCATCAGCCCTTTAATCAGGTCTACAGCCAGGTCATCGGGCCGGTAAAACCGGAACCCGCCTCTTTTGGATTTGGCTACCGCAGTACGAAATCCCGCTACTATATAAGCATCTTGCATGGCAAAAGTTTTACAGAAAAATGGTTGCATAGACAACCTTCTATCTCAAATTTAATGGAATCCCGGTACATGAAAAAGATTTTTTTGCCATCCCCCACCAATGGTTTTTTTTTGAAGTATGTATTCATTTTTACGACGCATTCTTTTTTGGTTACCCGCAGAAACAGCCCATTATTTTTCCATGAACTGCTTGCAGTTGGTAAGCAGCATTCCTTTTATACGGAACTGGATTGCCCGGAAATTTACCGACGCCAATGCTCGCCCGGTACAGGCGTTTGGCCTACCTTTCCGAAATGCGGTTGGATTAGCCGCTGGTTTTGATAAAAATGCCCGCTACCTGCGCGAACTTGAATTATTGGGGTTTGGTTTTGTGGAAATTGGCACTGTAACCCCCCAACCCCAGGATGGCAATGAAAAACCCCGCTTGTTTCGCCTGCCGAAAGACAAAGCCCTTATTAACCGGATGGGATTCAATAAC
The DNA here is from genome assembly GCF_001601815.1 of Flavihumibacter sp. CACIAM 22H1. Taxonomy (GTDB): domain Bacteria; phylum Bacteroidota; class Bacteroidia; order Chitinophagales; family Chitinophagaceae; genus Flavihumibacter. Next base: position 67,329 of record NZ_LUKG01000002.1, on the reverse strand, counting down.
GATGGTGTAAAAGTGGTAGCGGAACGCCTCAAAAACTGGCGACTTTTACAAGAGGAACGAACGTCGAAAACACCCCGCCTCATCATTGGTGGAAATATTGGAAAAAACAAAGTAACGCCCAATGAAGAAGCCTGGAAGGATTATGAAATCTGCTTCCGGGAATTGTTTAATGTGGTGGACTATTTTGTGGTAAATGTTAGTTCACCCAATACCCCGGGGTTGCGTGCGTTACAGGAGAAAGACGCCTTGCATAAGATTTTATCACACCTGCAAACCATTAATCAGCAACAACCCCATCCCAAACCGATTTTTCTAAAAATTGCACCCGATCTCAACCTCGAGCAGGTAAATGATGTAGTGGAACTGGCAAGAGAAATCAGCCTAGACGGCCTGGTGGTCAGCAATACAACTATTTCAAGAGAGCAATTGGTAACCAGTCAGCCGGAACTGGATGCCATTGGTGCAGGAGGGCTAAGCGGGGCACCCCTACGGAGGCGGGCAACCGAATTAGTAGATTATATCTGGAAACGATCCAACGGAGAAATTCCGGTGATTGCCAGTGGTGGCATATTTTCCGGCGCAGACGCCCGGGAAAAACTGGAGGCTGGTGCCTGCCTGGTTCAGGTTTGGACTGGTTTTATCTATGTTGGTCCAACTATTGCAAAAGACATTTGTAAATCTTTATAAGCCCCCAAAAAACCGTTAGTTGCATTATGGAACATTTATTTACCTCTGAAAGTATTATCAGTTTTATAATATTGGTGATACTGGAAGTTGTATTGGGTATTGACAATGTGATCTTTGTTAGTATTATCATGAATCGCCTGCCCAACGAGAAAGACCAGAAAAAAGCAAGGCGATACTGGATGATCATAGGTATTATTATGCGCAGTTTACTACTGTTTGCATTGAGCTGGTTACTTGCGCAAAAAGGAAAAAATCTCTTTCATATCGGCTCCAAGGGCTTTGACCTGGCAAGCCTGGTTATGTTATTAGGTGGATTGTTTCTTATTTATAAATCGGTCAAGGAAATTCATCACAAACTGGAAGGCGACGATCCTAATGAATCTGCGGAAAAGAAGGCCGGGCTGGGTTTTGCCCAGGCAATTTCCCAGATAGTGGTATTGGATGCTGTTTTTTCGTTTGACAGTATCCTTACTGCAGGAGGTACCGCTAAACATGTTGAAATAATGATTGCTGCGGTAATTATTGCCATGTTTGTAATGTTCCGGTTCAGTCCAAACATATCCGCTTTCATTCACAAACACCCTACTTTAAAAATGCTGGCGCTGTCTTTCCTGGTAATGATCGGTTTGAGTTTGGTTATTGAAGGCTGGGATAGTGAAGCAGCCCACCAGTTGCATCTAAAGAATTATATCTACTTCGGAATGGCCTTCTCTGTTGGCGTTGAAATGCTGAATATGGCCATGCGCAGGAAAACAAAAGCCGCCCCTGTTACCCTGCGTGAGCCAACTTTGCCCAGTAAACCGGCGGGGGGAGAACATACGCCCACTCCGTACAATGATATGGCCAAATAATACTCAGGAAACGCAAAGCAGGGTTGCTCCTACCAAACCAGCCGTTTCTGTACGAAGGCGCGTATCACCCAGGGTTACCGGCTCAAACCCGGCCTCCATGGCCAGCTGAATTTCCTGGGGGGTAAAATCGCCTTCCGGACCTATCAGCAATAATTGGTTACTGCCCGCGCCTGCCTGATCTCGAAGAGATACGCGGCCAGTATCAAGGCAATGGGCGATCCATTTTTGGGAATAGCTGTCTTCTTTTATCAGGTCCGCAAAACGTACCGGGTGGGATAGTTCGGGTAACCATACCTGTTGACTCTGCAAGAGCGCACTGATGAGAATCTGTTGCATGCGCTCGTGCCGGAATTGTTGCTTTTCGGTGCGTTGTGTCAGTAGGGGAATAATAGCTGATACGCCTATTTCGGTTGCTTTTTCCAGGAACCATTCAAAGCGGGCATTGTTCTTTACCGGTGAAATGGCAATGGTGCAGTGCTTGGGTCGCCTGGGCTGTTCCTCGCGCTTTAACAGGTCAACCACCGCTTTTTTCTTATGCGCTTCGCTGATACGGCATTGAAGGAGATGGCCTTTTCCATCGGTCAGCAATAATTCTTCGCCGGGCTGCATTCGCAGCACAGCTACCATATGCCTGGAATTGGCTTCGTCTAGCTGAATGCGGTCTTCGCCCTGGTACTGGTTCAGAAAAAAAAAGGGAAGCGCCATTAGAACGGTGTTTCATCATCTTCAAAAGGCACATCATTCATGCGACTGCCGATCTGGCGATAGCCGCTTTGATCCGGGCCGGCTGCAGGACCAGCGGGGCCAAGGGGTTTCCAGGCTCCCGGCATCGGTGCAGAGGGCGGTCCGTCTCCTCCTTCCACGCCTTCGTCTACAAATTTTTGAATATGCAGCATGGCGCGGAGTTTAATGGTTTCGAGCGAACCGTTCCGGTGCTTGGCAATACGTACATGGGTTTCACCTTTTACACTTTCGCCGTGTTCGTTGGCATTTACGTCATAGTACTCCGGCCGGTAAATAAACATTACCATATCCGCATCCTGTTCGATGGCACCAGACTCCCGGAGATCGCTTAATTGTGGCATTTTATTCCCCTCTTTCCTGGTTTCCACGGCCCGGCTCAACTGAGAAAGCGCAATAATGGGCACTTCCAGTTCTTTAGCCAATTGCTTAAGGGATCGGGATATCTGGGAAATTTCCTGTTCCCGGTTGGTATTTCCGCCGGCACCGCTCATCAACTGCAGGTAGTCGATAATGATGAGTCCCAGGTCGTGTTTATTCTTTAACCGGCGGCATTTTGCGCGCAACTCAAAAATATTGAGGGCCGCTGTATCATCTATAAAAATTTTTGCCTCCGACAAACGCTGAATGCCTTTGGCATAAAGCTGTTTCATTTCATATTCTTCGAGTTTGCCCCGGCTGATTTTTTCCAGCCAAATCTCCGATTCGGCGGAAAGAATACGCTGTACCAATTGTCCGGCACTCATCTCCAGGCTAAACACCGCCACAGCAGTAGGGCGGGTTGGATTCAACGCCGCATTCCGGGCCAGGTTGAGGGCAAACGCTGTTTTACCAACCGCAGGACGGGCGGCCAGGATAATAAGGTCGGTTTTTTGCCAGCCATAAGTTACTTTATCAATACTCGGAAAGCCGGAGGGCACCCCGGAAATATCTTCCGTCTGGTTCCGGAGGTCTTCAATACGTTGAACTGTTTGAACCAATACCGAATCAATAGCGCTGTAATCCTTGCGGAGGTGGTTATTGGTGATTTCAAACAATTTGCTTTCGGCTGCATCGAGCAGGTCAAAAACATCGGTAGAATCTTCGTACGCATCTGAAATCACTTCTCCACTGATCCGGATCAGCTCCCGTTGAATAAATTTTTGGAGAATAATCCTTGAGTGGGCATCAATATTCGCTGAGGAAACAACCGTGTTGGTCAGTTTGGTTACGTAATAGGCCCCTCCTACCATTTCCAGTTCCTCCCGCTTTCTGAGTTCCTCCACCACGGTAAGGATATCAATCGGCTGACTTTTTTGGGAAAGCGATTGCATGGCTTTGAAAATCCGCTGGTGCGAATCCACATAAAAACATTCGGGCTTAAGGATTTCAATGACCGTATCAAACGCACTTTTCTCAAGCATTATAGCACCCAAAACAGCCTCTTCCAGGTCCTTTGCCTGCGGTGGAACCTTGCCATAAACCATGGTACTAAGGTCCAACGTACCTTTCCGCCTGTTTTTACGGTCCTTATTTATATTAGTAAGATCCATCTGAACTATTCAACGTTACCAGAACATTAAGAAATTATGAATCGGGTGTTATCACCCCTCATCAGGACGGCGAATATAGACCCCCACCCATCTTCGAAAAAATTTTTTAAACCGTTTAGTTTTGCTAAAGAAATGCAGAGGCTTATCCACAGTAAACAGACGGTTATCCACTTGTTTTGGTGGGCTTTCCACAAATTAAAAAAGTTTTCCTTCATTGGCACAGGTTTATGCACAGCAACTGTGAACAAAGATTTAAGGCATAATCGTTGGCCAGATACCAGGATTACCAGAATGGCGTTTGAGGGCATTTGAAGCGTTTGAGGTACCCCATTTTTCGGTCCAAAACAACGTGGAGCAAGGTTTTCAGCTTTTAGCCAGTTGGCCGCAAACACCTCAAATACAAACTGGCATACTGTTTCACGGGTTTGAAAATATCCGTAAAAACACCTTTTTTATGCAAACACCCTGTTTCACTACAGTTTCACGCCATTTACCGAAGGCGGTTTTATTCTAAATAACCCGGCACTATATTTTAAATAGGATAACCGGAAAGGGAAGCCTCTACAATCTGCTATATTTGCACTCTTAATTGATACTACTTACATGACGATTTCTTATAATTGGCTGAGTGATTATTTACCCGTTTCGGTTGACCCTGAACGGTTGTCGAAAATTCTGACTTCAATTGGACTGGAAGTGGAAAGCATGGAATCCTATGCTTCTGTAAAAGGCGGACTTAAAGGATTGGTGGTAGGTAAAGTACTTTCCTGTGAACGCCACCCCAATGCAGATAAATTAACCCTTACCAAGGTAGACATTGGAGCAGAAGCGCCCCTATCTATTGTTTGCGGAGCGCCGAATGTAACACCCGGACAAACCGTTGTTGTAGCACCGGTAGGTACCACCATCTACCCCTATTCTGGCGATCCGATTACCATGAAACTTGCCAAAATCAGGGGAGAAGAAAGCCAGGGAATGATTTGTGCAGAAGATGAGATCGGATTGGGCCCCAACCACGGAGGCATCCTGGTATTGCCCGATACCCTCAAAGCAGGTATCCCTTTACAGCAGCATTTTCCCGTTTATACAGATACCATCTATGAAATTGGCCTCACCCCCAATAGAATGGATGCAATGAGCCATATAGGGGTAGCCAGGGATGTGGCGGCCTATCTGACCCACCACGATAAAAAAGAACTGCGGATCAAAACCACGTCTGTAAACGGGTTTAAAGTCCAGGAACAATCGTTAACAATTGAGGTAACTGTTAAAGATCCCATTGCCTGCCAGCGGTATTCCAGTGTAAGTATTTCAGGCATTAAAGTGGCTGAATCGCCCCAATGGCTTAAAGATCGGTTACTGGCAATCGGCCTCCGCCCTATTAATAATATAGTGGATATCACCAATTATGTAATGCACGAAACCGGCCAGCCCCTGCATGCTTTTGATGCGGATGCTATAAAAGGAGGCAAAATAATCGTTCAAAAATTGCCCGAAGGCAGCCCTTTTGTTACCCTGGATGAAAAGGAACGCAGGCTTCATGCCGACGATTTGATGATTTGTGATGCAGAAGGCGGTCTTTGTATAGCCGGCGTATATGGTGGAATCGGTAGCGGGGTAACCCCTGCAACCACCCGGTTGTTTTTGGAATCGGCCTGGTTTAACCCAGGCATGATCCGGAAAACTTCTTTTCGCCATGGGCTCCGTACAGATGCAGCCAGCAGGTTTGAAAAAGGGGTGGATATTTCTCAGACGGTAAACGTATTAAAGAGAGCTGCCCTGCTGATAAAAGAGATTGCCGGCGGCGTTATTGCTTCTGATATTACAGATATATATCCGAACCCGGAAGAAAAAAAACAGGTAGCCCTCAAGTACCACTACCTGAAAAAATTAAGTGGAAAGAACTATCACCCGGATACCGTAAAGAAAATCCTGGAAGCTCTCGGGTTTGAAATCCTGAAAGATGGCATTGACGAACTTCGGGTATGCGTGCCGCATAGTAAACCGGATATTTCCATACCAGCAGATATAGTAGAGGAAATTATCCGAATAGACGGGCTCGATAATATTGAAATACCACAAGCCATTACCATTACCCCTTCGGTAGAAAATGATTTGGATGGCAGGCTACGCGAGAAAGTGGCTCAATACCTGGCCGGGGCCGGGTTCCGGGAAATCCTTACCAACTCTATTACCAACAGTGCCTACTACACCGAGCAGCAATTACGCGGAACCGTGAAAATGCTGAATAACCTGAGTGCTGAACTGAATATATTAAGGCCGGCCATGCTGGAAACAGCCCTTGAGGTAATTTCTTACAATCATAACAGAAAGAATGACCAGTTACGGTTGTTTGAATTTGGTAAAACCTATGCTACCACCGGGCAGGGAGAATACCAGGAAGATATTCATTGTTGTATCTACCTGAGCGGTATATATACCGAAGCCTCCTGGAGACAGGCAGCCCAACCGGCTGATCTTTATCTTTTAAAAGGGGTACTTGCTAGGCTGGCCAGTTCCTTAGGCTTACCTGCATTAAAACTGGAAGAAACCAGTTTACCCGGTTTATTACCGGGCTTTCAATTAATTGCCGGTAAAGAAAAGCTAGGTAGCATAGGGCAGGTAGCAAAGGCCAAAATGGCCCAGTTCGACATTAAACAGCCTGTGTATGTGGCAGATCTGAACTGGAATATGCTGGTTAAACTGGCCACAAAAAACAATTTGAGCTTCCGGGAACTTCCCCGTCAGATTGCCGTGGAAAGAGATCTTGCAATGATCGTGAACAGAACCGTTGCCTACAGTGCTATTGAGTCGGCCATTAAAAAAGCCGGCATCCAGAAACTATCAGGCACCCGGCTGTTTGACCTCTTTGAAAGTGATAAATTAGGCGCCGATAAAAAATCAGTGGCTATTAATTTTTCCTTTCTGGATGAGGAAAAAACCATGACGGATAAGGAAATTGACGCCCTGATGCAAAAGCTGATACAAACCCTGGAAAAAGAGATTGAGGCAGAAATCCGCACGTCCTGATGGAATCCATTATTCAACATATTACCAGGATCCAGGATAAACTGGCAGAGCTGCAGAAGCAACACCTTCAATTAAAAAAAGAGCAGGAAAGATTGCAGCAAACCCTGCAGTTATTCCAGGAAAAAGACAAACTGCAGCAGTCTCGCATTGAGGAGTTGGAGAGGCAACTGGAAGTGGTTCGGGCAACCCGCCCTTCAACAATGAATGAAGCAGATCGCCAGGCGCTTGAAAAACGGATCAATCAGTACCTGCGTGAAATTGAGCAATGCATTGCTCTTTTAAATGAATAGGCCATGGCAGAACAACTTATTCCGGCTAATATCGTAATAGGCGACCGCACCTACCGGATCAAAATCAGGGTGCAGGACGAAGAAGCAGTACGCGCCACCGTGAAGCTGATCAATGATAAAATCATAGAATTCAAAACCCAGTTTTCGGCTAAGGACATGCAGGATTATATTGCCATGGTGCTGGTTTGGTATGCAACAGAACAGAGTGCTGCCACCCGAACAGACCTGGATACGCAGTCCGTTCAGGAAAAACTGGATCAGCTCGAAACCTATCTCGACCGTATGAGGGAGAACTTTTCCGTTTAAGGGAATAGCTCCTGTAACTTCAGTAACAGGGCGTTGCCATACAAATTTTTTGCAATAATGCGGCCTTCCCGATCCAGTAACAGGTTCTGCGGAATGGCTGTGATGCCGTATTGAAGGGCCGCCGCATTCTTCCAGTATTGAAGATCAGAAACCTGGTGCCAGGTCAATTTATCCTGCCGGATAGCCTGTAACCAGCCGGTACGTGCACCGGCCTGATCAAGTGAAACCCCCAGAATATCAAACCCTTTGTCTTTATAGGTATTAAAGGCGGCTACCAGCAGGGGATTTTCTTTCCTGCAGGGCATACACCAGGAAGCCCAGAAATCAATTAGCAGGTATTTCCCCCGCAAAGAGGACAGTTTTAATGGATTTCCAAGGGTATCGGGCTGGGTAAAATCCGGTGCTACCTGGCCAATAGCCGTGCTTTTGGCAATATCAATGGCTGCTTTCAGCTCTCTGGCAGAGGGGTAATTTCTTAAGGCAGGGTCTAATTTGTTAAATAAGGGTTCCAGCTGTGCAGCATCGGTAGGAAACCCGGCCGATTGCCGCAATGCATACAGTGCAACAGGTGATTTCGGATGATCGGCAACAAATTTCCGGTATACATTTTCCCGGTGTTCTTCCGATACTTTTTCAATTTCAAGGTCCAGTTGCCGGGTTTTTATGGAATCTTTGCTTTTACGCGCCAATCGATAGGCTTCGTATAAAGTATCTATCCGGTACCGGTAAGAAGCCCCCGCCTTGTCCAGCGCTTCATAATCCAATTGAGCCAGTGAGCCATAAACTATAATATTGGAAAATGTTTCGGTATGGAGCAGCCGAACAGTACCCGGCTCCAGGAATAAGCCCATATTCTGAGGAACCAGTGTGGAACCACCCGATAAACCGGCCACGGACAAACTGGCCAGGGTAGGCTCCGATAACCGGCCGCTAAAAAAATAATTACCGTTGCTGACGTCGGCGCTATCTTTTATCCATTGGTTTCCCCGCTGATACTGCAGGTACAGTTTAGCGGGTTTATGGTTCATCCGGGAAAAACTTCCCTGCAGGCTAAATGCCTGATCCTGAGCAGTTGCCGCCCCGGACAGGCCGGCCAGAACCAGGATCATTATTTTTTTAACCATATTGGATTCTTTATGCCAAATTACGGCCTGGCAGTAAAAGCTGCAACCTTTTATGCTACGAATTCGTATTTTCGCAAATTAGCGTCTTACTCAACCAGTTATGAGCTATTTTAGGGCCTTATGTACGATTGAAAAAAGATTAAAACAACCATTCAATGAACGAAACCTTAATGATATTGATTGTTGCCATAGTTGCGCTGATTATTGGCATCGTGGCAGGAAAGTTTATTTTTAAAGCGAATACTCAACAAAAAATCGACGAAGCAGAAAACCAGGCACAGAAACTTATTAAAGATGCCCAGCTGCAGGCAGAAACGCTTAAGAAAGAGAAAATTCTCGAAGCCAAGGAAAAATTTGTTCAGCTAAAAGCCGATCACGACAAAGAAGTACTGGAACGCAACAGGAAACTGAGTGATG
>NZ_LUKG01000002.1:52807-57994 GCF_001601815.1 Flavihumibacter sp. CACIAM 22H1 | reverse complement strand
CATTAAAGAAAACCTGAACCGTCAGATTGAGCTCGTAAATATTAAGCGTACCGAACTGGAAAAACACCAGGAGGAGCATATTCGCCGATTAGAAAAAATTGCCGGCTTAACGGCTGAAGAAGCTAAAACCCAATTAGTGGAAAGCCTGAAAAAAGAGGCGCAGACCCAGGCCATAGCCGTTCAACAGGAAATTATTGACGACGCTAAACAAAAAGCTAATAAGGAAGCCCGGAAAATTATCATACAAACCATTCAGCGGACAGCCGCTGAGCAGGCAATTGAAAATTCCATTACGGTATTTAACCTCGAAAGCGACGAAATCAAAGGACAAATCATCGGCCGGGAAGGGCGGAATATCCGCGCATTGGAAGCAGCAACCGGTGTTGACCTGATTGTTGATGATACGCCCGAAGCTATTATCCTCTCCTCCTTTGATCCGCTTCGCCGAGAAATTGCCCGCCTCAGTTTAACCCGCCTGGTTACCGACGGACGTATTCACCCCGCCCGTATTGAGGAAGTGGTGGAAAAAACCCGCAGGCAAATTGAAGAGCAGGTTATGGAAATTGGCGACCGTACCGTGATTGAACTCGGTATCCATGGTTTACACAAAGAGCTGGTACGCATTGTAGGTAAAATGCGCTTCCGTTCTTCGTACGGACAAAACCTCTTAATGCACAGCCGCGAGGTAGCTAATCTTTGCGGAATTATGGCCTCTGAACTAGGAATGAACCCTAAACTGGCAAAACGAGCCGGGTTATTACATGATATCGGGAAAGTGCCGGATGAGGAATCAGAACTGAGCCATGCCCTGCTCGGCGCTAAACTGGCAGAAAAATACGGCGAGAATCCTGCTGTAGTAAATGCCATCGGTGCACACCACGATGAAATGGAAATGCAATATGTAATTTCCCCGATTGTTCAGGCCTGTGATGCCATCAGCGGAGCCCGGCCAGGCGCAAGACGGGAAATTATGCAACAATACCTCCAGCGTATCAAAGACCTGGAAAACATGGCCATGGCTTACCAGGGTGTAGAAAAAGCCTATGCTATACAGGCCGGTCGTGAACTACGGGTTATTGTAGAAGCAGATAAAGTAACGGATGCAGACAGTGACCGGCTCAGCTTTGAAATTGCCCAGAAAATTCAGACGGAAATGACTTTCCCGGGCCAGATTCGGGTAACGGTTATCCGTGAAAAAAGAGCGGTAAATGTGGCCAGATAAGGCCGGAATGACAGCCAGTCAACAACGAATACCAAAAGCACCTGCAGCAGCGGGTGCTTTTTTTTAGCGCCTGATTCCGGACTTTACCAATAGACCTCCTGGAAAAGCCGCGTTTAGGCACCATAATTCTCTAATAATTAATAAATTGCGGATAGCTTGTAACAGTGATTCGGAGCTACTTAAACCGGATCTGATTTTTATTTTTTTTACTTTTGACTATTTACGTTCTTTCTATTACCTTTGCCGTCCGATTAAAAAAGAATGTCATGAACGCAGTAGCATTTGTTCACGAGCAATTAACCCCGAAAAGAGAATTTCCAAAATTCAAAGCGGGCGACAACGTGACTGTAAACTATAAAATTGTTGAAGGTAACAAAGAGCGGATCCAGAGCTTTAAAGGCGATGTAATCAAACGCCAGGGCCAGGGCACTACGCAAACCTTTACGGTTCGGAAAATTTCCGACAGTATTGGAGTTGAAAGAACATTTCCGCTCTTCAGTCCAAATATTGACTCTATTGCCGTAAATAAAGTAGGTAAAGTACGCCGGGCGAAACTTTATTTCCTTCGTGAACGTAGCGGTAAAAGTGCACGTATTAAAGAAAAGAAAATGGCTGTTGCTAAATAAGCAGCTCCATCCAGATAGTAAACCGCCTTCCAAGGCGGTTTTTTTTGTTTTTTAACGCAGCCTGCTGGATTTTTTCGGAATTCAGGCAGGGCTTTTTCTTCCCCCGAGCAAACTATTGCTCTCATAATACCGTATCTTTACAAACTACAAAATCAATTTAGCATGTTAGTAGCTAATCAATTATTAATGATTTCCATGCCAGGCGGTAGCGAGTGGATACTGATCATCCTGGTTGTATTGCTGTTATTCGGTGGTAGAAAGATTCCTGAGCTGATGCGTGGTCTGGGTCGCGGTATCCGTGAATTCAACGATGCTAAGAACAATGTAAAAGACGAAATTGAGCAGGGCATTAAAGAAAAAGACAAAACTACTTCTCCTCAGCAGTAAGCAGTTTTAAGAGACCCGCAAGCGTTGAACCAAAGAAATTAGCGTGGCATTGTTTGTTTTTGAATCGATAGCACAATATCATAAGGAATTAAACAACGGCTCCACTACCTGTTTATCAGTAGTGGAGTTTTATTTGCAGCAAATAGCGCAGCAAAAACACCTCAATGCCTACATTGAAGTGTTTGCAGAGGAAGCGCGTACACGAGCAATGCAGCTCGATCAGCAACTACAGCAGGCCGGTACTCATACAGCTCCTTCCGGCCAGGCCTTGCTTCCCCTTTTTGGTGTTGTTATAGGCATTAAAGACGTTTTATGCTACGAAGGCCATACGGTTTCGGCTGCATCCAGGATGCTGCAAAACTTCAAAGCCCCCTACTCTGCTACCGTAGTTCAACGGCTACTGGACGCCGGTGCCATTATCATTGGCCGGTTAAACTGCGATGAATTTGCTATGGGGTCCTCCAACGAAAATTCTGCGTACGGACCAACCCTTAACGCATTAGATAATAACCGCGTACCAGGCGGCTCCTCCGGGGGCTCGGCCGTTGCTGTTCAAGCCGGACTCTGTATGGTAAGCCTTGGTTCCGATACCGGCGGATCTGTGCGGCAACCAGCTGATTTTACCGGTGTAATTGGCCTGAAACCAAGCTATGGACGGGTTAGCCGGTATGGATTAATTGCCTATGCATCCTCCTTTGACCAGGTGGGGATCTTTTCCCGCAGCTTATCCGATGCTGCACTGGTACTGGAAATCATAGCGGGCATGGATAATTTCGACAGTACCTGTTCTTCCCTGCCTGTACCCGCCTATTACAGGGAACTTTCAACACCACTCTCTGAAACCGCTGCTGCAAACAGCAATACCCCTGCAACAGGCAGCAAAAACCCGGAAAAGCAGTACTATAAGTTCGCCTATTTTAAAGAAGCGGTAGAACATCCTTCTCTTGATCCGGAAATCCGCACAGCCCTGCTGACAAAATTCAAGCAATTGGAAATTGCCGGGCATACGGTAACAGCCCTGGAATTCCCCTTACTCGACTATATTGTTCCCACCTATTATATATTAACCACAGCGGAAGCCTCCTCCAACCTTTCCCGCTTCGACGGGGTGCGGTATGGCCACCGTTCGGCACTGCCCGTAGAAGATTTAGCAGATTTTTATGCACATAATCGTTCGGAAGGTTTCGGCAAGGAAGTGCAGCGGAGAATACTGCTTGGCAGCTTTGTACTAAGCGCCGGTTATTACGATGCTTACTTTACCAAAGCACAACAGGTTAGACGTCGACTTTTCGATCAAACACAGTTGATTTTCAAAGACTTCGACGCTATTCTGGCTCCCACAGCCCCTACCCCCGCATTCAAATTCGGCGAAAAAACAGCAGATCCAATTGCAATGTACCTGGGCGATATTTATACTGTTTTTGCCAACCTGACAGGCATCCCGGCAATCGCTCTCCCCATTTTTTGGCACAGTAATGGCATGCCATTTAGCCTCCAGGTTATGACAAACCGATTCGAGGAGCTATCTTTGCTCCGGGTTTCAGCGTCACTGGTGTAGCAAATGCGTCGATCCCATTCCTTGAAAATGCACCAAAAATCTCTGTGAGAAACTGTTTTAATTGTTAACCAAAGTCTGGAACATGAAACATTTTCTTTTGGCGGGAAGCCTTCTTTTCGGATCCCTATCAGGCTCTTTCGCACAAAAAGCGGACAAAGCGGGTACACCGGAAAAAAACCCGGTAGCTGACACCAGTAGCATCCAGAAATCCATGCAACCGGCTGTTTCTTCCACTTCTGTTGAAATGGAAACGCCTACCATTATACGTGATTTGTTTGACGAATCGAGCATCAATTCCAATAATGCGCCCAAACTCAACCCCAGGGCTGTCAGCTTCGTAGAAGATTATATAGACACTTATGGAAAATCGCTTCAGGCCATGAAAGAATGGGCGCTGCCATATTTTAATATGATTGACGGAATTATGGTTCAGCATGGCCTTCCCAGGGAACTTAAATACCTTGCTATCATTGAATCAAAGCTGAAATCAAACGCTGTATCTCATGCAGGAGCAGTGGGTCCCTGGCAATTTATGCGGGGCACGGCGCTTAAGCTGGGATTGAAAGTAAATAAATCGGTAGACGAGCGCACTAATTATGTAAAAAGCACCCACGCCGCTGCCAAATACCTTCGTGATCTGTATAAAATTTATGGCGATTGGCTGCTGGTAATTGCCGCTTATAACGCTGGTCCGGGAAATGTACAAAAAGCCATTGCCCGCAGCGGTAGCCGCAATTTCTGGGATCTTCAGTATCACCTGCCGGCAGAAACCAGGAAACACGTTAAAAAATTTATCGGCACCCATTATGTGTTTGAAGGACAGGGGGGAATAACAACCCTTACTAAAGCGGAAACCAACGACCATTATGGCTCCAGCCTTTATGCTTATACCCGTAAAATAACCAAGGAAGAAGAGGCTGCCGCCAAATCACAGGCAGTTGCTGGTAAGTACCAGTCGGTAGTAGTGGCAAAATATATAATGATGGATCTTTCAGAATTCAACCGCTACAATCCTGATTTCGACCGTGTAATGGCAGGTTCAGCCAGCCCTTATGAAATGAAATTACCTGCGCCCAAAATGGAACTTTTCAATGCGCATAAGTATTCAATACTACAGGAGTCTGTTCAACTACTGCTAACTTCCACTGCAGCCATGAATGAAAGGAAATAAATTATTCGGCTGTATTTTCTAATACTTTCCGAATAGCAGCCGCTTTAAGCAGGCATTCCTCGTACTCCTGCAAGGCATTTGCATACCAGGTAATTCCAGAGCCTACCTGGCAGGAAAGATAATGCTGCTCGGCATTGTACAGCAAACTCCGGATTACTACATTGAAATCTGCAATACCGTCTGGTGTAATATAACCAACTGCTCCGGAGTAAAGCCCCCTCTG
>NZ_LUKG01000002.1:50642-52250 GCF_001601815.1 Flavihumibacter sp. CACIAM 22H1 | reverse complement strand
ACATTGAAATCTGCAATACCGTCTGGTGTAATATAACCAACTGCTCCGGAGTAAAGCCCCCTCTGTAAAATCTCATACTGCTCAATTAGTTCCAGCACCCGTTTCTTAGGCGCACCCGTCATAGATCCCATAGGAAAACATGCCCTGATCAGATCAACTATTCCCTTGCCTTCCTGCAGCTCTCCGGAAATCGTGGACACAAGCTGATGTACCTGGGGAAAACTATATACGCCAAACAATTCGTCCACCTTAACCGAACCGGGAACACAAACCCTCGACAGATCATTTCTCACCAGGTCAACAACCATTACATTCTCAGAACGCTCCTTTTCGCTGGCAACCAACTCCTTTGCAGAAAGACGATCCTGTTCCGGGTTAGCAGGGTAGCGGGGAGATGTACCCTTAATTGGCTGAGACCACACATTTTTTCCTTCGAGGCGAAAAAAACGCTCGGGGCTGGCGCAAAGCAGGTACCGCTTTTCCCATTTATAAAACACAGAAAAGGGGTTCGGCGACACGGAAACCAGCTCTTTAAAAACCTTTACAGGATCAAGCTCCACATCAGCGGCCCGAAACTCCTGGCAAAAATTAATCTCATAACAGTCACCCCTATGAATATGCGCTTTTAATGCTTCCACCCGGCTGATATACTCCTGCGCAGAAAACGCCGGCTTTAACTCTACCGGGGAAAACAAGGAATGTGCCGATATACTTTCTTTTTGAAGCTGCTGCAAAACATGCGCAGGGTCTAAGCCATAACTGCTAATCCACAGCTTATTCTCCTTTATCAGCAGCAGGTATTCGGGAATAAAAAAACAGAGATCAGGAAAACCAACCGGGTCTGGCAGGGAGGAATAGCTTTGCATGGTCTCCGCCTTGAGGCCAAATCCAAGATGACCGAAAAGCCAATCACCTTCTGCCTGCAGAAAACCCTGCAGGCTTTCCAGCGCATGGCCTGCCGGTTCGGCTATCTTTTTCCAGGCGCCGGCAGCCAGCAGGCATTCGAAACCATGCAACCCTTCGCGGTAACCATGGTTATCCATAAAGCAACAAATGTTGAATCGGTTGGCCCAATTCAACATTTGCGACTTAGTTTCCGGCGAAGCAGTCCACTCAAATTCCCGGAACTGCCTGCCATGCAAGATGGTATTAGTTGACATTAGAAATCTTCCTCGTCGTCATCAAAACCAGAGTCGTTGAAAAGATCCATGTCCTTGAAATCATCATCCAGTCCAAGATCGTCATCGTCTTTCGCAGACTTTTTAGAGCCACCGGAACCAGCGCTCTTTTTCGTTTTGGATTTCGGAAGATCAAACTCTTCAAAATCAGGATCCCAGTTATCTTCTTCGTCTACCTTATCCCAATCATCTTCTTCATCATCGGCAATATCATCCTCATCATCTTCGTCCTCAGATTTTGATTTTGCAGATTTGGAAGCTTTTTTTGATGCTTTCGGAGTTTCCTCTTCCTCATCAAAATCATCCTCCTCATCGTCTTCCAATTGTTTCTTGGATTTCGAAGAAGTTTTCTTTACCGGCTCTTCCTTGGAAGAAGCTTTTGGGGTAGTCTTTTTTTCCTTATCAGATTTAGCAGCCATAGCACAAAAAC
>NZ_LUKG01000002.1:39083-50166 GCF_001601815.1 Flavihumibacter sp. CACIAM 22H1 | reverse complement strand
AACGATTACAGTGTAAATTTTCAGCGTTCTTTTTAATTAGCCAAATTTTTCAACGACTAATTTATAGCAGATTTCCAGAATTATACGGTAACTATCTGGTCGCGGCCCGGGCCATTTGAAATATGACTAACATTTGCACCGACAAACTGGTTAATAAATGCCACATATTCTTTCATGGTTACAGGCAGATCGGCCGGATTGGTAATTTTGCTGGTATCCTGGTTCCATCCTGCAAACGATTTAAGCACCGGATTTATTTGATGACGGGTCATCTGGAATGGAATATATGCCGTTTCTTTTCCATCAATTTCATAACCGGTGCAAACCTGCAATTCGTTGAACTGATCCAATACGTCTGCCTTGGTCATTATCACTTTTGTAACCCCATTGATCATACAGGCATATTTAAGGGCCACCAGGTCTATCCATCCGCAGCGGCGGGGTCTTCCGGTAGTAGCACCAAACTCATTGCCGAGCTTGCGCAGTTCTTCCCCTGTTTCGTCGTGTAATTCGGTCGGGAATGGTCCGCCTCCAACGCGGGTACAATAGGCTTTGGTTACGCCCATTACATCGCGAATTTTTTGAGGCGCTACGCCAAGTCCGTTACATACACCGGAAGTAGTTGTATTGGAAGACGTTACAAATGGGAATGTACCAAAATCAATATCCAGCATACTGCCCTGCGCGCCTTCTGCCAGCACTTTCTTACCTGAAGCAATACCTTCATTAATAAAGTATTCACCGTTTACTACATTCAGGCTGCGTAAAAATTCGATGGCTTCAAAAAATTCTTCTTCCCAGGCAGTAATGTCTTCCTGAAAATTAAAATTATCGAGCAAGCGCTGGTGTTTTAAGCGCAGGCGGATATAGGACGTGGTAAAATTCTTATCGAGCAGGTCGCCTACCCGTAATCCATTTCTACCGGTTTTGTCCATATAGGCCGGGCCAATGCCTTTAAGGGTGGAGCCGATTTTATCGTTTCCTTTTTGCAATTCAGAGGCTTTATCCAATGCGCGATGGGTAGGCAATATCAGGTGTGTCCGCTGGGAGATGAACATATTTTTACGCACATCTACGCCAAACCCGGCCACTGTATCGCATTCTTTTTTAAGGGTTACCGGGTCCAGTACCACACCATTACCGATCAGGTTAACCGTGTTCTCATGAAATACACCGGAAGGAATCTGGTGTAAAACTACTTTTTTACCGCCAACATAAAGGGTATGACCGGCGTTCGGGCCTCCCTGAAAACGGGCTATGATATCATAGTTTGGGGCAAAATAATCAACAATCTTCCCCTTCCCTTCATCGCCCCACTGGAGGCCTAAAATTACGTCTACCATGTTTGTTATTTGATTGCTTGCTTGGAATCAGGCAGCAAAAATAGGAGGATCAGGGCCAAATAAAAAACCTGTTTCTGAAATACATTAATTGTATGGTTTATCCTGTACGGCAGTACTTAGCTAGCCTCTGCATCAAACCGGTCTACACTGTGAATCCCGGTTAAGGATTTCAACCGGATCACCAGCTCGTCCAACTCCTCTTTATCGTGTACAAACACTTTAATGGCACCCTTAAAAATACCTTCCTTGGCTTCAATGGAAAGAGCACTGATATTGATTTTCATTTCGCCTGAAATCAGGTTGGTGATTTTATTCACTACGCCCACATCGTCCAGGCCAATAATATTTAAACCGGTCAGGAAGGATATCTCCTTGTTTTTAGCCCATTTGGTTTTTACCACCCGGTGCCCATAATTAGCCAGCAGCTTGGAAGCATTGGGGCAATTGGTGCGGTGAATGGTTAAGCCTTTTCCCGTAGTAACAAAGCCGAATACATCATCTCCGGGAATGGGTTTGCAGCAATTGGCCAGATTATACATGATTTTATCGCTGCTCTCCCCAAAAATGATCAGCTCCGCATCTTTTTTGGAAAAATCACTGATCGACGGAAGCTCATTCTTTTCCTCCAGGGGTTTGGGCGCGCGGGGCGATTCCAGTTTATCGCCCAGCACTTTGAATTCGGCCAGTTCCTTAAGGTCTATGCCCCTGGTTGCTACCTGGTAAAAAAAGTCGAGTTGTGAGGGTTGTTTATAAAAATCGGTCAGAATTTCGGTATTATGCGAGGTATAACCCGCACCCATGCCCTCCAGTTTCCGCTGAACAATGTATTTTCCATCTTCCGCAATCTTTCTTTTTTCCTCTTTTAACGCATCCTTGATTTTCGTTTTAGCCTTGGCGGTTACCACCAGGTTCAGCCAGTCTTCTGACGGCTTTTGCTTATTGGAAGTAATAATCTCAATTTGGTCGCCACTCCGTAGTTTATGACTGAGCGGTACCAGTTTATGGTTCACTTTTGCCCCAATACAACGAGCTCCTACCGCAGAATGAATGGCAAAGGCAAAATCGAGTGAAGTGGACCCGACGGGTAACATCTTAACATCCCCCTTCGGCGTATAAACATAAATTTCTTCGGCAAGAAAGCTGGTTTTAAAGTCCTGGAGAAAATCAACGGAATCATTATCAGGGGTTTGCAGTACTTCCCTAATTTGGTGAAACCATTTATCGAACCGGCTTTCATCCGCTGCTCCTTCTTTGTATTTCCAGTGGGCAGCGAGGCCTTTTTCCGCAATTTCATTCATCCTTTTGGTGCGTATCTGCACTTCCACCCATTTTCCCTGGGGGCCCATTACGGTCGTATGGAGCGCTTCGTAGCCGTTACTTTTAGGATTGCTGAGCCAGTCCCGCAAACGTTCAGGCGAGGGCGTATATTCATCCGTAATCATTGAATACACTTTCCAGCAATCTTCTTTTTCGCGGTCGGCCGGTGAATCGAGAATAACCCGGATAGCAAACAGATCGTACACTTCTTCAAAACTGACCCCCTTTTTTTTCATCTTGTTCCAGATACTGTGGATGCTTTTGGGGCGGCCATGAATTTCGAAGGTAAAATTGCCCTTCTCCATTTTTTCGCGGAGGGGCCGTATAAATTCGTTGATATAGCGGGTACGCTCCCGTTTGGTTTCGGCCAGCTTGCGGGCAATTTCCTTGTACACGTCCGGCTCCATGTACTTCATGGCCAGGTCTTCCATTTCGGTTTTGATGGTGTACAATCCCATACGATGAGCCAGGGGAGAGTATACATAAACCGTTTCAGATGCAATTTTGAGCTGCTTTTCCCGCTTCATGCTCTCCAGGGTCCGCATATTATGCAACCGGTCGGCCAGCTTAATGAGAATTACACGAGGATCGTCGGTGAGGGTAAGCAGGATTTTTTTAAAATTTTCCGCCTGCTGAGAGGCATTTACATCAATTACGTTGGCAATTTTAGTCAGCCCATCCACAATCCTTGCAATTTCAGATCCAAACTGTCGCTCAATATCATCCAGGGTAATATCCGTATCCTCCACAGTATCGTGCAGCAGGGCACAGATAGTGGAGCGCACCCCCAGGCCTATTTCCTCTACACAAATCCTTGCCACGGCCAGCGGGTGCAGGATATAGGGCTCTCCGCTTTTGCGTCGCATTGTTTTATGCGCATCTGCCGCCATTTCAAACGATATGCGGGTCAGTTCTTTGTCGCCGGGCTTCAGTTTTGGCTTGAGACACCGGAGCAGGGCCCGGTATTCTCGTAAAATCAATTTCTTTTCCTGCTCTTCAGTAAGATTATATTTCGGTATCGCTGCTACAGTTTCCATACATGACTTGCTTACTATCAATATAGTAAACAGGACGAATTTAAAGAAAAGAAGGTTGTTTTCTTTTTTTGATGAAATCCCCTACATTTGCAGGCCAAAATAGGGGAAACGCCGCGAGCGTTTACCTGGTAAATGCGGGCGTGGCGAAACTGGCAGACGCACCAGACTTAGGATCTGGCGCCGCGAGGCATGTAGGTTCGACTCCTATCGCCCGCACAAAATGGGACCTTCCGGGGTCCCATTTTTACTTAGGTTGCTTCATGCCGGTAAACTGCCATTTTTCTCCAGAATTTTCCCCCCCCTGCCCAATCAAAAACCTGTTTGCTGAAATCATTCAAGACCAGGAAAAACTCCTTCTCAGCTTGTTCATATCGGCCCAGGAAAATTTCGTTTTCTGCAGTAAACAAACCGGTTTTGTGCTGACAGAGATGTACGTTTTGGCGGGTAACTTCTTCAAACACCAGCAGATCCCGCACCTGGTAGCCTTCCAGCGATGAATGGTGGGGAATAGCCGGTTGATAAGCAACTGCCAGCAAGGCATTGGTGGTGGTTTCAGGTAACACCAGTTGCGGAAAAAGCGAAAAATCCGTGAACCGCATTTCCTGGTAACTGCATTTCATGTAAATATTTTCATTGAGGAACGGAACAGGACGCAATTGCAAATGAAGAATGGTGCGCTCCTCGTCAATCAGCTTATCTCCTTTGAACTGAAGGATTTCGTTCACTGTAAGAGACCGGCTGATAAAATGCTCGAGTGGTATGCTAAAATAGTTTGCAATTCGCAAACTCGTTTCGAGCCGGGGTTCCGCCCTACTCTCCTCATAGGAAGAGATATTCCCCCTTGTCAGATCAAACAACTCGCCAAAGGACTGTTGACTCAACCCACGGGCAGTTCTTATCTTCTTGATATTTGCACCAATTTTTGTCATCTTTTCAAAGATACATGTAATTTATTTTATCCAAATGCTAATTTTATTTGCATTTTCCGGTTTTTTTTGTACATTTGCTAGAACCATGAAACTAGGGCCTATGAATTATATAGAACTGATGGAGGGCTTTATTCACCAGTTGGGTTGCAGGATTCTGTACCGAGACGAGCAGCAGGGGATCTTAAAGATTGATAACCCGGCAGACGGAATACATAACCTTATAATCGGGATAGCACCTCCCATCCTTATTATGGAACAGTTTCTGTTTTCATTTCAAAAGGATGATTGTACCATGTTTAAACAACTCCTGCAAAAGAATCGAGACACTATCCACGGCGCATTTGTACTGAATGAGGAAGGCAATAAAGTGTTATTCAGGTATACCATGCAGGTGGAGAATATCAACTTTAATGAATTTGAAGGCGCTCTCAATTCATTAGGTCTATTGGTGAGTGAATACGCCGCACAGATCATTGAATTTTCAAAACGATAAATTTCAAGCCATGAACATTTTCAAACGTCTTTTCAGAATTGGCCAGGCAGAAATACATGCAGCCGTGGAGAAAATGGAAGACCCGGTAAAAATGACGGAACAGGGGTTACGGGAACTAAGGCAGGAACTGACAGAAGCAACAGAAGCCTATGCAAAAGTAAAAGCACTGGCGATCCGCACAGAAAATGAACAGCTACACTGCCAGAAAGAATCCATGAATTATGCAGAAAAAGCTATCTTAATAATGCAAAAGGCCCAGTCTGGACTGGTTGATAGCAGCAAGGCTGAAGAGTTGGCCAGAGAAGCATTATCACTACGAAGAAAGTTTTATGCAGAATCGGAAGAACTCGGCAACCAGGTTATAAGCCTTCAGCAGTCCTCCCGTGAAATGCTTCGGAATACCGAAATCCTCAGGGAAAACATGGATAAATGGGAAAAGGAATTGAGGACACTTAAAGCCCGTGTAAAAGTAAGTAAAGCCACTGAACAGGTAAACAAACAACTGGCCCAACTCGACACGAATGGAACGATTGCCATGCTGGAACGGATGAAAGCCAAAGTGGAAGACCAGGAAGCACTTGCCAAGGCCTATGGAGAAATTGCCCGTAGCAAAAGCAACTTAAAAGACGAATTAAACGACTTAGTCAAAGACGATACAATGGCCATTGAAAAAGATCTCCAGGCCATTAAAGACAAACTAGGGATCACCGAAAACCCAACTTAACCAATGCCGGAACTAACCGAACTGCTTTTTCATCCCCTCAGCAATGCAATAATGACGGTACTAACCGGCATAACAGCTCTTTACTGGCTGTTTACCTTTATAGCCGGCGATTTATTTGGCACCAGTGAGCTAGATGCAGACCTGGATTTGGATGGTGCTGATGTTGATACCGATACAGAAACAGACCTGAACGATTCAGTGGGAGAAAAATCCGGCTTTCAGAAGGCACTGGAATTTGTACACATCGGAAAACTGCCGTTTATGGTTGTTTATTCCACGTTCAAATTTATTGCATGGATCATTACCCTGGTTTCCTCCATCAGTTTGGGGTTGGTAGCCTGGGGGTGGAAATCCGTTTTCATATTGCTGCCCATTTTCCTGCTTGCCTTCTTTATTACCCGCTATGCAACCAAACCATTGATCAAAGTATATGCTGCCATGGGATACAACGGAGAAGAATCCTATGACCTTATCGGCCGAACGGCAACTATGAAATCCGGCATATCGGGCGACAAAATAGGAGCCGCCGAACTTAAGGTGCAATCAGATATTATACGCATTAACGTGCAGAGTAAAACCGGAGAAGTATTAGAGTATAATGCAGATGTAATGATTGCCGATGAATCACCCGATAAAAAATACTATCTGGTAGTACGCGAAATTAACCTGTCGAATATTGTATAAATACCTTTCAACTACTATCTTACCAATTTAATCGAATCTATTAACCATTAAACCAACCATCAACTATGGGAGCGCTTGGAGGAATCAGTCTGTTATTAATCGGAGGAATTGCTTTCCTGCTTTTTATTGTATTATTCGCATTTGCCAGTTTTTACAAGAAAATACCGCAGGGAAAAGCTATTGTTCGTACGGGTGTTGGTGGCGGAAAAGTAGCTTTTAATAAGGGCATGTATGTAATTCCGATCCTGCACAAAATGGAAATCATGGATATTTCCGTCAAGAAGCTGCAGATCGACCGGATGGAAAACGACGGGTTGATCTGTAAAGACAATATCCGCGCTGATATAAAGGTGGCTTTTTTCGTACGTGTCAATAAAAACGTGGATGATGTACTGAATGTAGCACAGATAATCGGAACAGAAAGGGCCAGTGATGTAGATACCCTTCGTAACCTCTTTGAGGCCAAATTTTCGGAAGCCTTAAAAACAGTGGGTAAAAAATTCGATTTTATCGAACTTTATGAAGCCCGCAGGGAATTCAGAACAGAAATCCTGAACATAATTGGTACCGACCTCAATGGATATATACTAGACGATTGCGCCATCGACTACCTGGAACAAACAGAAATAAGTTTTTTAAGCCCGCAGAATATCCTGGATTCACAGGGTATTAAAAAAATTACTGAACTGACTGCTGAACAAAACATCAAAGCCAATCTTATTAAAAGGGAGGAAGAAAAAGTTATTAAAAAACAGAACGTTGAGGCCAGGGAAGCCATTCTTGAACTGGAACGTCAGATGGCAGAGAAAGAAGAAAAACAACGGCGGGAAATTGATAATATAAAAGCCAGGGAGAATGCAGAAATCATGAAAGTGCGGGAAGAGGAACGGCTTAAGGCTGAATCGGTAAAAATCAGAACCGAGGAAGCGCTTGCTATTCAGGAAGAAAACAAACTCCGCCAGATCATAATCGCAGAAAAAAATAAACTCAGAACAGATGCTGTAGAAACGGAGCGCGTAGAAAAAGACCGGGCACTGGAAGCAACAGAACGTGAAAAAATCGTAACCCTTGCCCAGATCGAAAAGGAAAAAACCATTGAGGTAGAACGTAAAAATATCCAGGATGTAATCAAGGAAAGGGTTCGGTTGGAAAAAGGAGTAGTGGAAGAGCAACAGGGTATAAAAGATCTGGAAGCCTTCCGCGAAGTGGAGCGTGCCAAAACAGTGGGCATTACGGAGGCAAGCCGGGAAGCAGAAGAAAAACTTATCTATACCGTAAAAGCCGCGGAAGCTGATAAAAAAGCGGCGGAAGAAAAAGCCAAGCAATTGGTTATTGACGCAGAAGCAAAAAAAGAAGCCGCTGTAAAACAGGCCGAGGCCCGGAAAATTCTGGCAGAAGCACAGGCCCGCGAGGAAGCTACCCTGGGCTTATCAGAAGCAGAAGTAATGATTGCCAAAGCAGAAGCTGCAGAAAGACAAGGCACCGTAGATGCATCCGTAATTGAAAAAATTGCAGAAGCTAAACGAAAAGAAGGGCTGACACAAGCCGAAGTAACCAAAGAAAAAGCCCTGGCAGAAGCAGCAGGCATTGAAGAGAAGGCCGAGGCAATGAAAAAACTGGATGCAGTAGGCAAGGAACACGAGGAATTCAAATTGTTGCTGCAGAAAGAAAAAGATATTGCACTGGCTCAGATCCATATACAAAAAGATATTGCAGATGCGCAGGCCGGTGTGCTGGGAGAAGCACTGAAGAACGCCCATATCGATATTGTAGGCGGGGAAACCATGTTCTTCCAAAATATCGTAAACCAGATTTCCAATGCTAAAGGATTTGATCGTCTCATTAATGAAAGTGAAAACGCATCAGATATTAAACGGGCGTTGATTGGTGACGGCTCCAATAGCGGCGACCTCCTGGAACGGATCCGTGGATTTGCCGAAAAATACAATATCACCACCAACGATATAAAAAACTTAACCATTTCCAGCCTCCTGCTAAAAATGCAGCAACAAAGCTCAGAAACCGACCGACCTCTCTTGCTGAACCTGGCAAACCTTGCAACCAGCCTCGGACTATCCAACAAAAAACTCTAACCCATTGTAAACGCTTTTCTTACTGATCGAATGGCAGGAAATGAACATAACAGCAATGCACAGCTTGACACTGGCACCTATGAAATTATCCGAAACAGGTTGGCAGAACAGGGGCGCGAATTATCCGCGCGCCTGGCCAGTTTAAATGCTGCAAGAAAAGAAATCTTCAACATCCTCCGGGTTCCAGCTAATTGCCAACCAACGGATAACTACGGAAAATAACGGCGTAGCCCGCGGAATTACCACTATCGGAAAAAACACCCTCTTTGCTTATAATGTACACTTCGGACTACGAGAAGATATCCGCCTGAGCGATGTATTCAGTATGTATACGTTTACCGGAGATCATTTTGAACCACAGCCCCTTACCCTGCTGGAAGACCCTGCTTTTATTTCGGATTACACCAATCTGTACAAGTATTACCGGGATTCGATATTTGCCCGGTTCAGCCGCACAGAGAACTATCTCTACATGGTTTTCCAAACCAGTAAAAACCCCGATGACCGTAAAGCATTCAAGTGGCTGGTAAAAAATGAACAATTAACCTATATCGATGATCGCAGCATTCATGAAGTAAGACAGGTTCCGCAGTATGATTTTCAATGGATAAAATCCGATTTAAGTCATCGGCGGCTGGGCCTGCATCCCCATATATCCGTATTAGATAAAGTTTTTATCGAAGCTCTCAATGGAGATATCACCTTTAAAATTGAAAATAATACCGATACCGGTAAAGGCATTTATTCCGATCCTGTACGGAACAAAGATCAGCAACTGGATGATGCCGAATACTATTATGCCGACCTGGGCAACCTGATTGCTATAAAAATAAAACCCTATCAGGAAGGTTTCCGGGCCTATATCTTTAACGTGCGTACCAAACAGGTAACGCCCATTCCCGGCCTGTTGGATGCAGGAATTGTACTGCCCGACAACCAGGGCATCATTTTCCCCAATGGATATTACTTACAAAACGGCGAATACAAACTTTTCGAAAATGGCCTGACCGAACTGGAATATATTCAAAGCACCGCTTCACCGAACGGCGAAGATTTTCTCTATTGCTTTTACCAGAAATCATCCAATACCTATGTATTGATGTCTTATAATATGATTGGTCAGCAGGTAGAAACCCCTATTATCTGTAATGGCTATACTATTTTCAGCGATGGTACCCTTATCTATTTTCGCTCCGAAAACGAAGCCATCCGCCACCATCAGGTACAGATCTGGGAAACGCCCTACACAGTTTACCTGAAGGAAAATCTTGCCCTTAGCAACAATGTCCTCTACAAAATTGGAAATAAAGCAATTGTTGCGGCCATGAGCGAGAGCCAGGAAATCATTCAACTCCTGCAAAAAGAAGACAGCTACGAAGATCTCTACGAAGACATCCATCATAAAACGACGGATATACTGGACGCTTATTTCTGGATAAAGGAAGAAGGAGCGTTTAATTTAGCGGAACCCCTTGCTCAAATCCGTTCCATTGCCAATACGGCCATTGACGAATTCGCCAAAGTGCAATC
The DNA here is from genome assembly GCF_001601815.1 of Flavihumibacter sp. CACIAM 22H1. GTDB lineage: Bacteria > Bacteroidota > Bacteroidia > Chitinophagales > Chitinophagaceae > Flavihumibacter. The sequence continues at coordinate 40,016 of NZ_LUKG01000002.1, read as the reverse complement.
GCAGCGAAAACATGCGGGTGAAAGCCTGGAGGCAATGCGCAAAAAAGTAGACCAGCTTGTTATTGATATCAAAAATGCTTCCATTCAGAGCCTTGATCAATTAGTGGCTTTGCTGGCCTCTACCCGGGGGATGCAGGGAGGCGTAATTGACCTGCACAATATCCGCTACATAAATACAGCAGCGGTTAATCAGCTACAAGAGGTACTGCAATCCTACAATAGTTCTTTGTCTCAGGACACCATACAATTCCTCCTAAAAGAGGAAGCACTTGCCCCCTATGAACAGCAGGTTGCCGCACAAAAACAGGCGGTTTCAAAGCTGGTGAAAGTGGTAGATGCACAAGCAATTACGGCCGCTGTCGGCAATATTTCCTCGCAACTGGAAATGGTTATCGATATCCTGAACAGTCTTAAAATCGACGACAGTACGCAAACCACCCGGATCATCGAAAAAATTTCCCTGATCTTTGCCTCGCTTAATGAAGTAAAAGCCGATCTTACCCGCACCATAACCTCCCTGCGTACGAAAGAATCAACGGGAGAGTTTCATGCACAACTTAGTTTGCTGGATCAAAGCATTGTAAATTTTTTGGACATCTCCACCTCACCTGAAAAATGTGATGAATATTTTGCAAAAATCAGCATCCAGGTAGAAGAACTCGAAAGCAAATTCGCCGACTTTGATCTGTTTATTCAGAAGATTGCCGACAAACGGGAGGAGGTGATCAAAGCATTTAACGGGCGGAAGGAATTATTGATTGCACAAATCAATAAACGAACCAGTTCACTGGAACAGATCGGCATCCGGGTATTAAAAAATATTGAAAACAAAGTTGCTTCTTTTCCTAGCAAAGAGCTGATTTATGCATTTTTTTCTACCGATCTGATGATCGACAAATTGCGTAAGCTGGTGGCAGAATTGAATGAGCTGGG
>NZ_LUKG01000002.1:17055-38848 GCF_001601815.1 Flavihumibacter sp. CACIAM 22H1 | reverse complement strand
GATGTGGCCAAAGCAGAAAATCTTCAAAACCTCCTTAAACTGGCGCAGGAAAATGCCCTTCGCCAGCTAAAAGATAAAACAGAACTGTTTGAGGATGGCAACAATATACTGGCCCTTGGCAAGTATAAGTTTGCCGTTAATAAACAGGTGCTTGATCTTACTATTATCAGAAAAAATGAACGCTTATTTTTTCATTTAACCGGCACCAGTTTTTACAAAGAAGCAAAGGCAGCGGAACTGTACCAGTATCAGTCGATCTGGGAGCAGGAACTGGTTTCCGAAAACAGCGAAATATATCGCGCAGAATACCTTGCCTACGAAACATTCAATGCAGCAGTTCAGCAGCAAACAGACTGGAATGCTGAACAATACATAACGGAAAAGACCGAACGTGATTTTGCAGCAGCTTATTTAAAAGGGGTGCATAATACCGATGCAGTAAAAATCTATGAAGGATTAAAAAAAATTCAGCAAGAGCTGGGCATCCTTCATTTCTCTCCATCGGTACGGGTAACCGCCCAGCTTTTCTGGTTTCAACAGGAGGAGGCTACAAGAACCCGGTTAGTGCAGTTAATTACAGCAGCACAGGCTATACAGCAAAGCTTTCCGCAAAGTCTGGAATTTTCTTTTCTGGAAAAAGAACTGGAAATCTGTTACCAACCGGCTACCCTTCCGTATCAGGCAGCCAGCGCCCGGGAAATTGCAGCATACCTTTACGAGGAATTTAAACAGGGCAAACAATTCTCCTGCAGCCAGCAGGCAATGCGCATCAAAAAAGAATTCAGGGAATACCTGCAAACTAAAAAAAGCCTGGACCTGTTTATGCAGGAGACCGAAAACCCCGCATTTAGTATAAGTGAGCGCTTTTACATTATTCAAAGCTGGTTGCATGCATTCTGCCAATTGGCAGCAACAGCAGCCGATCCGCTTTACATCAATGAAGCAATCTGCCTTTTGTTATTTCATCATCACGGCTACAAGGAAAAAGCCGGTGCAGACCGCTTGGTAATCGACGGCATGAAAGGTACGCATCCGGTTATCAGGGAAACCAGGTATGAACTTATTTATCACCGCTTTTTTGCCAGGCTTTTTGCGTATTTCCGTGAAATTGTACCGGCCTTTACACATTTCAATCAACTGAAAGAAGCTTTGGTAAAGGATTATCGGAAACAATTAAAGATCAATGAGCTGGAACCCAAGTTATTGAGTTCTTTTGTACGCAACCGCCTCATCAATGATGTTTATTTTCCTTTGATAGGTGCCAATCTTGCGAAACAACTGGGTGCCGCCGGAGAGGACAAACGCACTGCAAGAATGGGAATGCTGCTGTTGGTGTCTCCGCCGGGTTATGGTAAAACCACCCTGATGGAATACCTGGCAAAGACCATGGGTTTACATTTTGTGAAGATTAATGGTCCAACTATCGGCCACCAGATTCGATCCATTGATCCAATGGAAGCCACCACGTCCGGAGCAAGGGAAGAACTGAAGAAGATAAACCTTTCATTTGAAATGGCAGACAATGTAATGTTGTACATCGACGATATCCAGCACTGCCATCCCGAATTCCTGCAAAAATTCATTTCACTGGCCGATGGGCAAAGAAAGATGGATGGGATTTTTGAAGGAGATAGTAAAACCTATGATCTAAGGGGAAAACGGTTTTGTGTGATAATGGCCGGCAACCCTTATACGGAAAGCGGAGAACAATTTAAACTACCCGATATGCTGGCCAACAGGGCAGATGTATATAACCTGGGAGATGTAATTGGCGGATCGGCTCATCTCTTCAGCCTCAGTCTCATCGAAAACTCGGTAGCAGAGAACAGGTATCTGCAGCAGATCACCAACCGCAGTACAGAAGACCTTTATAAGCTTATCCAGTATATTGAAAACAGCGCCGAAGTGCTTCCAGACCTCGAAGGAAATTATACGCAGCAGGAAATTGAAGATGCGATCATTGTTTTAAAAAATCTGCTTCGAATCCGAAACCTTGTACTAAAGGTAAACCAGCAATATATTGCCAGTGCAGCCATGAAGGACGCCTATCGGACAGAACCACCTTTTAAATTACAGGGCTCTTACCGCAATATGAACAAACTGGCCGGCAAAGTGGTTCCCCTGATGAATGAAGCTGAAATCAACACCCTGATTCAATCGCATTACGAAGGTGAATCGCAAACCCTGACAGCAGATGCAGAAGCCAATTTATTAAAACTCAAAGAAATGGCGGGGTTGTTGACGGCACAGGAAACACTTCGTTGGAATGATATAATAACCATTTTCCGGAAAAACAACCGGTTTGCGGCCTTTCAGGGACAAGACAGTTCTGCCCAGTTCCTGCAGCAGCTCAGTGCCTTTAATGAACAACTGGAGGCAATTGCAAAAGCTATCCGCCAGCAAGATTAACAAATCCGCACAAAAGAACTGTTTATTTTAGATAGCGGGCAACCTGTAAAGGGTTGCCGGCATTTCTATTTACAGATCACTCAACTGGCACATGGATGTAGAAAATCTACTTACACAACTGAAAAAGGGGAACAAGGCAGTAGAACGGGTAATTTTTGACCTGCTGGCAGACCGTATGCTTTTGCTTTGTATGCGGTATGTAAAAAACAGGGAAGATGCAGAGGAACTAATGCTTTCCGGCATGTTGAAACTATTCAGGCACCTCCCCGAATTTAAGTTTCAGTTTGAAAACGGATTTTATGCCTGGTGCAGAAGAATTATGGTCAACGAATGCCTGATGCACCTCCGGAAACACCACAGTTTTATACTGGCAGGAGAACCATCTGCCGACATAATACAGGACAATGAAGAAATAATAGCGCGCCTAGACGCCGCCGACCTGTTCGAAGAAATTCTTCAATTACCTCCTGGATACAGAACAATTTTTAACCTGTACGCAGTGGAAGGGTACGACCATAGAGAAATTGCTGAATTATTGACTATTTCTGTGGGCACGTCCAAATCACAACTCTCGAAAGCACGTGCCCTTTTACAAAAAAACCTGGTCCAAAAAGGATTTTATCATGTCAGAAAAAAAACTATATAACCTGGAGGCGCACCCTTCCGTTGAGCCGCTGGATAAAAACAGCGCCTGGAACAAATTGCAGGCAATGCGGGCGCAAGAACCCGCAGCGCACCAGAACAGTAACCGACCTGCGGTGTTGGTTTGGTTTAGCATTTTGGCTGCAGCCTGCCTACTGTTCTTGCTTATAAGAAGCGATCAGTTCCTGAAGGAGGAAGCCATTCCATACCACCCGGCAGCACCCCAACCTCCTGTTTCTTACGTAAAGCAGGCGAAGGAAGAGCCAAGGTCTCAAGAACCGGTGCAAGCAGCAAGCCAGGCCGTTCCCCGGCTCAGAAAACCCGCGCCCGTACGTGCAGCTGCCGGCCAACGCCTGCTGCCCACTGCAAAAGCGCCGGTAAACGCTGCCCCTGACGCGGTACCAGCGCAGGTGCAGGGTATTGCCGCTATTCCGCAGGCTGATAGTATGGCAGCGGTAGTAACTACTGTTAGCGTAGAAAAAAAACCGCTCAGTGCACCCCGTGCTGTATACCATATAAACGAATTAAAAGATCCTGATCGTCCCTATACCATCAACCAGGAAAAAAAGCGGGCTACACCGCCGGTAGCTGCGCAAGAACGGACTTTTTCCATCAAAATCAATCTTTCAAACTAATACCATGCGCCGATTCGTCTTAATTTTCCTGCTGGCTTCCAGCAGCAGCCAGCTTATTGCCCAAACTACCGCAACCGATGGGTTTGGCTTACCAGAACGATTTGTTTTTCGTCGCAGTTTTACCATTCAGCTACCAAATAAAAATGAAGTGGGGGTAGAAATGGCGGATATAAATGACATGGATCGATTAATGAACCTGGATTCTATACTTCAAAAAGTTTACGCAGATATTCAACAGGTAATAGACACCCTGCCGGATCCGTTGCGCACCACCAAGCTGCAACACGCCTGCTATGAAGATGGGTTGCCCAAAATCCAACTCAATCAGTATGCGCCCAGAGGGCAGCAATTTATCCTGATCAACGGATCTGCTGCTTTACTAAAAACCGAACAGGATACACTTATCGTTACCGGGGTTATTAAAAACCCGGCAAAACCAGCAGAATTTAAAGTGAATAATGAATTTCCCCGTTATTATCGATTAACGGTATTGCTTAACCGAATCACAGATCTACCAGAGTTGCTGAATGGAGAACTGAACAGCAAAATGAATACATTTTCAACAGCACATACCACCAAATGGACGGGCGGAAAAAAAGACAGCTTTTATGCTTTGGCGGCCGACCCAACCATTGTGGCAAAAGTTAAGCGTGCATATACCGGCTACCCAAATGATCAATTGGAATTAAAGGCCAGTGTACTGCTGCAAAATTACAAACAGTATTTTACACCGGCTTTTAACCTCGAAGGCAGCCTTGTGCTCACCAATAAAACCCGTAGCCTGCAACACTCTTTTACAATAGCCTGGCAGCCCAGTTTTCTTTTTTCAAAAAATGAAGAAGGAAAACTTCAGGCCTTCCGCAATGATTTTATTGAACTGAGTTATGAGTCCTGGTCGGTGGCTAACCGGCTGGCTAATACGGAGGGAAAATTACGCTGGAACCTGTCGCTGGGTTACCTGGCACGCAGGCGCGGCGATTTTTACGCACCCTCTACTTTCCGGTTTGGAATGGGACAAGTCCGCCTTAAAAAAACCAGGCTGGAACCAGGCTTTTACTTCAATAATTTTTTCCGGGGTATTAGTCCAACCATCCGCCTTACCCAGTCATTTTAACGCGCAGCGGGGAAACCTGAACATATAATCAGAATTTAACCTGACAAGAATCAGGTTCTGCTTAAATTGACTTGGCGTAATTTACAACCTGTAAAAACCTCCCGTATGAAGTCAATTTTGGTGGCAACCGATTTTTCTGCTCCCAGCCGGGCGGCCGCTCAATATGCAGCAGCCTTGTGCAAACTGAATGGCGCAACGCTTACTTTGCTTCATGCCTATCTCTTACCCACTCCGGTTAGTGAAGTACCGTATGTAATGGTATCGGTTGAAGAGTTACAAAAAGACAATGAAAAGCTGGTAGGGGAACTGGCTGTAGCGCTACAACAACAATTCGGAATTGAAGTAAAAACCCTGGTTAGTATTGGCTTACCGGCTGATGAAGTCGTATTTCAGGCGGGAGAAACCGGTGCCGACCTGATTGTTGCAGGCATGCGGGGTGTCACGAACACCCTGGATAAACTGATTGGCAGCACTACTTCCGCCATTCTGCGAAAGTCCACGATACCGGTACTGGTAATACCGGAACAAATTGTTTATAGTGGATGGCAACAAATAGCTTATGCCACCGATTTCAACCATACAATGAACCTGCGTTGCCTGAACATGCTAAAAGTGCTGGCAGGCAATCATCCCGCACTGCAACTGAATGTTGTACACGTACAACGGCCGGGGGAAATTATGAGCGCGGAGCAAATTGCCGGAAAAGTTCGGCTTGACCCGATGCTGGAAGCTATTCCGCATAAATACGTGGAATTAGAACATGAGTCGGTAGAAGAGGGGCTAAAACGCTTTTTACAGGATGTAGCCTGCGATGTGCTGGTAATGGTGGCGCACAAACACAGCTGGTGGGAGCGTTTATTCAGCGGTAGTCATACCCGGGATATGGTATACCAGTCAGAAATTCCCCTTCTGGTATTACAGGACCAAGAATAAGCGCCCTATTTCAACCTCTTGAAACAGTCCTTTCCAAAAAGGGGGGCTGCCTGGCGCCGGTCCAATTCTAAGATTTGGCTTGCAGATTGCCAATTGCTTCTTACCTTTGCCCCCCATTTTAAGGCATGCGGAAGCCCGTTTGCCCATTTGTATCAACAAAAAACACCATTGTATGGCAACCGTAACGAGGGAAAATATTGGCCTGTTGAACGAAAAGATAACCGTTAAGCTGGCGAAAGAAGACTACCTGCCCTCCTTCGAAAAAGCGCTGAAAAACTACAGCAAGCAGGCAAATATTCCTGGTTTCAGGAAAGGAATGGTACCCTCCGGCCTGATCCGTAAAATGCACGGTCAGTCTGTTTTCGCAGACGAAGTACTGCGCACCGTAGAAAAGCAGTTGAATGATTATATGGTAAATGAGAAACTGGAAATTTTTGCCCAGCCCTTACCATTGCCTGAAAATGATAGCAGTGCCCTGAATCATATGGCTCCTGCAGAATATGCATTTGCCTTTGAAGTGGGCCTGAAGCCTGAAATCAGGGTGGCTGACCTGGCCGCGGCAAAACTTCCTTATTACAAAATAACTGTTACGGACGAGATGCTGGAAGAGGAAATAAATCGCCTTCAGCTCCGTAACGGCGCCATGACTGAGCCAGAAATCGTTGATAATGAGGAGAATGTATTAAATCTTACCTTTGAGGAACTGGATGAAACAGGGGCCGTAGTTGAAGGTGGTATTAAAAAAGACAATTCTGTACTGGTAAAATATTTTGCACCTGCTTTTCGCACTGGCTTAATGGGCCGGAAAAAAGACGACAGTTTCCAGCTTACACTGGCCGAAGCTTTTGAAGAAAAGGAAAGAGAATGGATTTTGAGCGACCTGGGCCTGTCTAAAGAAGATGCTGCTGCCGCTTCCAAGCCCTTTAAAGCTACCATCACCAAACTGGGATTGGTAGAAAAATCACCGCTCGATGAAAATTTCTTCAATGCAGTATTTCCCGGAAAAGAAATCAAAGACGAAGCAGGTTTCCGTGAAGCTTTGAAAGCAGATATTGAGCTCCAGCTTGAAAACCAGAGCCGTAACCAGTTATTCGATGGTATTTACCATTTCCTGGTAGATCAGACCAAGATCGAATTTCCTGAAACCTTCCTGAAACGCTGGATGCAGCAGGGCGGTGAGCAGCCTAAAACTGAAGCAGAAGCGGAAAAAGAATACCCTTCCTTTGCGAATTCACTGAAATGGACCCTGATTGTAGACCAGTTGGTGAAAGACAATAAAATTGAGGTAAACCAGGAAGATCTTCGCGGTTTTGCCAAAGCGCAGTTGTTTTCCTACATGGGAAATATGAATATGGGACAACTTGACATTGAACAACCCTGGGTAAATGATTACGTGGATCGTATGATGAAAGACCGCAAATTTGTAGAAGACAGTTTCCACCGCATCCAAACAGATAAGGTATTTGCCGTTGCGGAAACCCTGGTTCAGAAAGACGAAAAGCCTATCAGCCTGGAAGAATTCCAGAAAATGCAGTCTGAACACAAGCATTAAGAAGGGATAAAGAGTATAAGGAGTTAAAAAAGACCGCCTGGCTATGCCAGGCGGTCTTTTTTAACTCCTTACCACAATCCCCCGCCTCCTCCCCCTCCTCCCTTCTGCTTTCCCCCTCTTTTGTCAGTCCGACTGCCGTTTTTTGCAATGATTTTCAATTGGAAAGATATTTGCACCGGTCAGTTACCTTATTTTTATCAAAACAACGATCCTAAATATGAAGTCTGAATTTGAAAAATATGCGGTCAAGCACCGGGGTATATCCAGCCTGACCTTGCACGACTACCAGAAATACCAGGTGACTAACCTAACCCCCAATATCATTGAAGAACGCCCGATGAACATTGCCGTAATGGATGTTTACAGCCGGTTGATGATGGATCGCATCATTTTCCTGGGCTACCCGATCAATGATGAGGTGGCTAATATTGTTACCGCTCAGCTACTTTTCCTGGAAAGTACCGATCGCACGCGCGATGTGCAGATGTATATTAACTGTCCGGGTGGCAGTGTATACGCGGGCCTGGGCATGTACGATACCATGCAGTTTATAACACCCGATATTGCTACCATTTGTACCGGTATGGCAGCTTCAATGGGCGCAGTTTTAATGTGTGCAGGAACCAAAGGCAAACGCACCGCATTGAAACATAGCCGTATAATGATGCACCAGCCAAGCGGAGCAATCGGCGGACAGGCTTCTGATATCGAGATTACGGTGAATGAAATCCGTAAACTCAAAAAGGAGTTGTATGAAATCATTTCCACGCATACCGGCAAAGGCGTTAAACAAGTAGAAAAGGATTGTGATCGCGATTACTGGCTTACCGCACTCGAAGCAAAAGAGTATGGCCTTGTTGATGAAGTTTTATTGGTTAATCCTCGGAAAGAAAAGAAGGATTAATCGCAAACGATTAGAATTCACTATTAAAAATCTGTTGCAATGAATATGTCAAACTATTTTTCTTATCGAATGGAGGAGGAAGAAGAAGAAAAACAGCGGGAAGACAAGAGGGATGAGCTGATGATGCTGAATAAACGCCTCGAAAAATACTTTTTCGACGAAAGAGCGGTTTACCTCTGGGGGCCGGTAGATGATAAATCAGCCAGAGAAGTAATTACCAAATTATTGCTCCTGGATGCTGATAAAAAAGAAGAGATCAAATTTTATATTAATAGTCCGGGTGGCGTAGTTACCAGTGGAATGGTCATTTACGACACAATGAAAATGATCAAAAGCCCTGTAAGTACGATTTGTATGGGCTTGGCAGCCTCCATGGGGTCAATCCTGTTAAGCGGGGGTGAAAAAGGGCGTCGGTTTATCTTTCCACATGGGGAAGTGATGATTCACCAGCCAAGTTTGGGCGGATATATGCAGGGGGTTAGCGCCGACCTGGAAATTCAGGCCAAACAAACCAAGCGGGTAAAAGAAATGGGGGCAAAAATCCTGGCCGACAATTGTGGAAAAACAATGGCTCAGATCATGAAAGATTTTGATCGGGACTATTGGATGGATGCAAAAGAAGCCATTGACTATGGAATAGTGGATGGTTTGATTGAAAAAATCTGATTGCACCCCTTAAACTAGTAATATCACGTAGTAAAAAACCGTTCCTGGTTTGGGAGCGGTTTTTTATCTTGACCAATCTTCAGGAACAGCTACCTTTGCAGGAAGCAAGTACTAGCGCGTATGGCAAAAAATACTTTACATTGTTCATTTTGTGGCAGAAGCAGGGATGAGGTAAAAATTCTCATCGCCGGGCAAGATGGACATATTTGCGAGAACTGTGTTGAACACGCTCGTGAAATTATCGAACAGGAATTACTGACACGTACAGAAGGTACGGGTTCAGGATTCAAACTGACCGTAAAAAAACCAATTGAAATAAAGCGGTTTTTGGATGAATATATAATTGGGCAGGACGACGCCAAAAAAGTATTGGCAGTTGCAGTGTATAACCATTATAAGCGACTACAGCAAAAACCTGCAGAGAGTGATGTTGATATCGAAAAAAGCAATATCGTAATGGTTGGTGAAACCGGTACAGGTAAAACCTTGCTGGCTAAAACAATTGCCAAATTATTGAATGTTCCTTTTGCTATTGTGGATGCTACCGTATTTACAGAAGCTGGTTATGTGGGGGAAGATGTTGAAAGCATTCTTACCCGCTTGCTGCAGGTTTGTAATTACGATGTTACTGCCGCTGAAAGAGGCATCGTGTACATTGATGAAATTGATAAGGTTGCCCGCAAGGGTGATAACCCCTCTATTACCCGGGATGTTAGTGGAGAAGGCGTACAGCAAGGCCTCTTAAAGCTGCTTGAAGGAACGGATGTATTGGTTCCCCCGCAGGGTGGTCGTAAACACCCGGAACAAAAACTGATTAAGATCAATACCCAGAATATTCTTTTTATTTGCGGAGGTGCCTTTGATGGGGTGGATAAACTGATTGCGCGGCGGGTAAATACCAATGCTATCGGCTTTAACGTAAATAAAGACCAGCAGGAAACAGCCCGTAAAAACCTGCTGCAGTTTGTCAATGCACAGGATTTAAAACACTTTGGACTGATCCCTGAATTATTAGGGCGTTTGCCTGTAGTAACCTTCCTTAACCCCCTGGATGCAGAAACCCTGCGCTCCATTCTTACAGAACCCAAAAATTCCCTGATCAAACAATACCAGAAATTGTTTGAAATTGAAGGAATTGAACTCAGTATGGATGCTGACGTGCTCGATTTTATGGTTGCAAAAGCCATGGAATATAAACTTGGTGCACGCGGACTTCGATCTATTTGCGAAAGTATCCTAACGGATGCCATGTTTGAATTGCCCTCCAGCAAGGAAACTAAATTCCACTTGACGCTGGAATATGCAGAGAAAAAATTTGATAAAAGTAAGATGAGTATGTTGAAGGTGGCGTAAGAAGGGGAAAGGGAGAAAGGAGGATGCGTTTAATAAAGCTCCATTAATTACATGAAAGAACTAATAGACCAGCTCAAGGCCGAAGGTTTGACCGAGGCACAGGCTTATAAAGCAATAGAAATCGTAAAGAATTTTGCCAAAGACAAATTCCCGATTTTTGGTGGGGCAATTGACCGTTTATTCGATAAATACGGACCAAAAGATAAACAGGAGGAAGATTTTTTGGACTAATGCCGTGAATTTTTACATAATTAACGCTGCTTTCCTATTTCCTCCCGGGCAATCACAATTTTCTGTATTTCTGAAGTGCCTTCGCCTATTGTACAAAGTTTGCTGTCTCGATAAAATTTTTCCACCGGAAAATCTTTGGTATAACCATAGCCTCCGAAAATTTGAACGGCATCAGTGGCCACACGAACAGCTACTTCACTGGCATAGTATTTTGCCATAGCCGCTTCCCGCGTCATTTTTTGCCCCCGGTTTTTCAGATCCGCGGCCTGGTTGGTCAATAATTCGGCGGCGGCAATTTCTGTAGCCATATCTGCCAGCTTGAAGGAAATTCCCTGGAAATTAGCAATGGGTTGATCAAACTGCTGGCGTTCCTTTGAATATTTTACAGCCGCCTCAAATGCCCCTTTTGCAATACCTAGTGATAATGCTGCAATTGAGATGCGACCTCCATCCAGTACTTTCATGGCCTGCTTAAACCCATCCCCTACTTCACCTAAGCGATTGCTATCCGGGATCCGGCAATTGTCAAAAATCATTTCTGCCGTTTCACTGGCCCGCATGCCCAGTTTATTTTCCTTTTTCCCCCCTGTAAACCCCTGCTCACCCCTTTCGACAATAAAGGCCGTAGCATTGTTTTTGGAACGAGGTTCTCCAGTACGGGCAATTACAACTGCAATATCGCCTGATCTTCCATGGGTAATCCAATTCTTAGTGCCGTTAAGCACCCAAAAATCACCATCCCGGGTAGCAGTTGTACCCATGTTTCCCGCATCACTTCCGGTATTTGCTTCCGTAAGCCCCCAGGCGCCCAACCACTCAGCAGTAGCCAGCTTGGGCAGGTATTTTCTTTTTTGTTCCTCATTCCCAAAGGCAAGTATATGCCCCGTGCACAAAGAATTATGTGCAGCCAGGCTTAAACCGATCGATCCACATACTTTGGCGATCTCTGAAATAATAGCTACATACTCAAAATAACTGAGCCCCGCACCTCCATATTGCTCCGGTACCAATACGCCCATTAATCCCAGTTCTCCCATTTCCTTAAACACCTGTAAAGGAAATTCCTGCGCCTCGTCCCATTCCATAACATAGGGCATTATCCGCTGACGGGCAAAATCCCTGGCTGTTTGCGCTACCTGTTCGGTTATTTCTGCGTGTTCAAAGTTCATACTGCTTCAGCTTATTGATAATCATTGAGGTAATAACGCAAACTACGGTCATTTCTGTTATACTAACAAGTGTTAGTTATTTAAAATTCACAATATGGTGCTAATTTGTTCAACAGACTTGTATCTAGGAAGTGGATGCGGGCTAAATCGGCCAAACTCCTGAACCTTCCGTTACCCGTTCGATATTGCACAATTGCCTTCGCTATTTTCCAGCGGATATACGGATGCCGCGCCAATTCCTCCTGCGTAGCCCTATTCACTGCTATTGGCCGCAACTCAGTTGTATCCAGTTGAAGGTGAGGAAGCAAGGTTTGATAAACGGAATCCTTCAAACCATATACTTCAGCCACCTGGGACACTGCCACAAAACCGCCCAATAACTGGCGGTACTTAAGGATACGGCTGCTCAGGGCAGGTCCGATCCCAGGCAGCCCCATCCAATCAAGACTATCGGCAGAGTTAATTAGCAAAGGAGGGCGCAGTGTTTTCCTTTTTACGGCACTCCGGGTCGTTTTTTTAAGTTGAATATAAGGTCTCAACCTCTCTGCCAGTTCAACAGGCATTCCATAAATCTTCTTCAAATCATCTGCCGATCGGAATTCACCGCCTTTACGCCGGTAATTCAGGATAGTGCTCGTAAGCCGGGGGGGTAAACCAAGCCTTTCCCAATCCTCCCGGCTGGCTGAATTCGGATCAAAATGAAAAACTGGTGGCATTAAATGATCACCCGTCCCCTTTCGTTGCCCCTCTTTATTCATCTCGTTGTTGGTACGGGCGGAGAGGGCCTTGCTGCTGCCAGCTGGGCTATAAACCTGCTCCTGCACCTGCTGCTGTAAAAGTTTAGCGAGCAAACTATCCGGCACCGACTGGGGAGTAGGCAGCGTAGGCGTAAAATACTGTGGCAAAAGTTTTATCAAAAAAATGCAGCTGATCAGTGCCAGCACGGCAATACGTTCTTTCCTTGAAAAATGCAGGCACTCTTTTAACCATTGTTTCAGGGCAGTGTTTTTCATGCCGCAACTTACCCACGGCAGGAAAAAGGGTCAAGCGTTCTTTAACGGTATTAGATACAGAGTTTTAACCCGTCGTAAGCAAGCCGGATGCCTTTGGGAAGTCCGGCGTCTATTTCTGCGTGCAAGCCCAACTGGTGACTAATATGTGTAAAGTAAGCATTGGGAACATGTACCTCCTTTACCATATCAATAGCTTCCGACAGGGTAAAATGGGAAATATGCTTTTCGTGTCGAAGGGCATTCAGCACCAGGTAGGAGCTTCCCCTGATTTTATCTATTTCTGCCGCATCAATCCGGTTGGCATCGGTTATATAGGTAAAATTTCCAAAACGGAATCCGAGCACCGGCATCCGCATATGCCAGACAAGAATGGGCGTAAACTCGATGTCGCCCACCTGGAAAGGTTCCTGGTCAATCGGATTAATCTGGATTTCCGGCACACCCGGGTATTTTGATTCTGCAAACGCATAGGGAAACTCCCGGATGATATTCATCTGCGTCATCTCGTTTGCATAAATCTGCATGGGTTTCTTTGAAAAATAATTGTAAGCCCGAACATCATCCAGTCCGGCAATATGATCCTTATGCGGGTGGGTGAACAGGATTGCATCCAGCTTCTTAACCCCTGCCCGCAACATCTGGTACCGAAAGTCGGGGGTTGAATCTATAACTACAGTTGTGGAAGCTGATTGGATCAGGATACTTGAGCGGAGTCGGTTATCGCGGAAATCGGTTGACCGGCACACCTCGCATTCACAGGCGATCATTGGTACACCGCTACTGGTTCCAGTACCCAAAAACGTTATGGTTAAATCAACAGACAGAAAATAAAGCTAGGGGAATTTTAAGGAAGATCAGGAATTCTCCTGTTCAGTTTCCGACGAATTTGCATCGCCCTCTGCAGCTAACCTGCTGCGCTCCTGTACATCCAGGTAGGTTTTTCTGGCTTCGGGCGTCAGTTCCTCCACCGTTATTTGTAATTGGGGTATCAGGTCCATCATGGTATTAATCTTACCCTCCAGTTGTAAAAACTTATTCAGCACTACCACTTTCTTTTGCTCAAGAATGCAATATCCACTCTGAAAGGTTCCCCGTTCATACCGGACAATATACCCGGCCTCCTCCAGCACCTGTTCCAATTTATTTAATGTAGCCTGTGTGTATTTCATACGAACATCAAAAGACAAAAATACCGAAACTGCCGCGCCCTGCCGTTTATTTACTACACATTTTGATAACAGGTACAATCATCTCTTCCATACTAATTCCCCCATGCTGAAACGTATTACGATAATAATTCACGTAATGATTGTAATTGTTCGGATAGCAGAGATACCCGTCTTCCTTGGCAAAAATAAAGGAAGAATTGACCGTTGGTACGGGCAAACCGGCTTCTTTAGGATCCCGGAAAGCAAGCACTTCTTTGGGTTCATAATTAAGGTTGCGGCCATGTTTATACCGCAGGTTGGCGGTGGTTTGCTTATCGCCCACCACTTTATGCGGGGTATTTACCCGTACAGAACCGTGATCGGTTGCCAGGATCAGGTTTATTTTCTTTCCGGCAATTTTTTTCAGTGCCTGGAATAAAGGAGAATGTTCGAACCAACTGGCAGTAATACTTCGGTAACTGATTTCATCACTGGCCAGTTCTTTGAGCACTTCCATTTCTGTTCGGGCATGACTCAGCATGTCTACAAAATTGTATACGATCACATTCAGGTCATTGCTCAGCAGGTTATGGATATTGCTGACCAGCTCATTACCCGCCTGGTGGTTGACGACTTTTACATAGTTATACCGGATCTGGTCTTTTTTCAGCCGCTTCAGCTGCGCTTTAAAAAAGACCTCCTCCTGCAGATTTTTGCCTCCTTCTTCCTCATCATTTTTCCACAGATCCGGAAAATTTCTTTCAATTTCTGCAGGCATTAGTCCGGCAAAAATGGCATTTCGGGCATATTGTGTAGCCGTTGGAAGTATGCTGTAGAAACTATCTTCCTCCAGTATCCGGAAATAAGTGGCAAAAATCGGCTGAATTGATTTCCATTGGTCAAAGCGCAGATTGTCAATCAAAATAAAAAAAGTAGGCACCCCAGGCTCCAGGTGTGGCAACACTTTAAACTGGAAAACCGTATTGCTCATTATCGGCGCATCACTGGATTTCGGATTCACCCAATCCAGGTAGTTCTTCGATACAAATTTGCAGAATTCATTATTTGCTTCTTTTTTCTGCGACCGTAGAATTTCCTGCATCTCCGGGCTGTCACTTTTTTCCATTTCCAGTTCCCAGTAAACCAGTTTTTTATAGATATCCATCCACTCATTGTAATCCGGGTTACTGTTGAGTGCCATAAATAGGTTCCGGAATTGTTGCTGATAGGCCGAGGTTGTTTTCTCCGCTACCAGGCGCCTGTTATCCAGTATTTTTTTAAGGCTCAATAATACCTGGTTCGGATTAACAGGCTTGATCAGGTAGTCGCTGATTTGCGAACCAATGGCATCATCCATCAGGTTTTCCGTTTCATTTTTGGTGATCATTACGATGGGGACCTGCTGGTTCACTTCCTTGATCTTGGCCAGGGTTTCCAGTCCGGTTATACCCGGCATGGTTTCATCCAGCAAAACCACATCTACCGGATGATCTTTAACATATTCAATGGCATCAAACCCGTTGGCAAGCGTATGCACGGCATAACCTTTGTTTTCAAGGAATAGTTTCTGCGATTGCAGGCTTTCCATTTCATCGTCGACCCAGAGTATATTAGCTAATGACATAGAATCAAATGTAATTTATCTGGCCGGCTTCGTACTTTTGCCGGCTACCTATTTGAAGAATTTAACAATTATCAACCGGAATGGCCAAGGGAAGAAAAATCATCAATGACCCGGTATATGGATTTATAACCATCGATCACCCTCTTTTATTCAGTGTGATCGGGCACCCCTATTACCAGCGTCTGCGGCGGATTCAGCAAATGGCATTTGCCCACCTGGTGTACCCGGGAGCCGTTCACAGCCGCCTGCATCATTCACTGGGATCCTATCACCTGATGTGTATTGCCCTGCGAGAACTCCAAAACAAAGGGGTGATGCTGTCTGCAGAAGAAGAACTGGGCGCCAAAATTGCTATTCTGCTGCACGATATCGGGCATGGCCCCTTTTCTCATGCGCTGGAACACACCCTTATTGAGGGCGTACACCACGAATCGATCAGCCTGCAGATTATGGAAGTACTCAACCAGGAAAACAAGGGCGCTCTTCAAACGGCTATTGCTATTTTTAACAATTCCTATCACCTCCCCTTTCTGCATCAACTGGTATCAGGGCAGTTGGATGTAGACCGGATGGATTACCTAACCCGCGATAGTTTTTTTACCGGAGTTTCGGAAGGTGTAATCGGTTATGACCGCATCATAAAAATGCTTACCGTGCAGGATGGTCAGCTGATGGTGGAAGAAAAAGGCATTTTCTCTATTGAAAAGTTCCTGGTAGCCCGTCGGTTAATGTACTGGCAGGTATACCTCCATAAAACGGTATTGGGGGCGGAAAAGCTCCTGGTAAACATCATTCGAAGGGCAAAAGACCTGATCCAGAAAGGCATTTCTTTACCGGTTGCTTCGCCCGTGCTGGAACAGTTCCTGTCTCAAAAGACAACCGCAGACCTGGGTACGCAGCTCGATGCCTTCTGCCAGCTCGACGACTATGACCTGATGGCAGCTGTAAAATGCTGGGCCCTTCAGCCAGACAGGGTTTTGTCCACCCTATGCAGGATGTTGCTCAACCGCCGATTGCTTAAAGTTAAATTACAGGCAGACCCCCTGGAGCCAGGCCTGATGCAGGAAATCCGGGGTAAATTGATCCGGGCTACCGGATTTACGGCGGAAGAAATCGGGTATTTTGTTTTTGATGGAGAAACCAGCAATACCACCTATGATCCGGCCGAAGAAAGAATTCAGGTACTTTTCAAGGATGGTACGGTCAGGGATATTTCGCAGGTAGACAATGCCTTAATCCAGCACAATTTATCCCGCCCTCTTAAAAAATACTACTTTTGTTACCTCGACCCGGAATTGGCAATAAAGGAGTTGCAGGGCAGGACGAATTAAAATAATTATTCTATGCAGTTCAGTGCTTCACAAATCGCACTACTAATTAATGGTAAAGTAGAAGGAAATGCCCAGGCAACTGTTGGATCCTTTGGAAAAATTGAAGAAGCTGTAGCTGGTCAGCTGGCATTTCTGGCTAATCCAAAATACGAAGACTATCTCTACACAACAGCCGCTTCTATTGTGATAGTAAACGACAACCTGGAACTCAAACATGCGGTTAAAGCTGCATTGATCAGGGTACCGGATGCATACAGTGCATTTGCCACCTTATTATCCAAATACCAGGAACTAAAAACCCAGCAACTCGTCGGCAAACAGGAACCGGTATATATTGCCGACTCTGCAAAAATCGGTGAGCAGGTTTTTCTAGGAGCATTTGTATACATCGGAGAACAGGTAGTAATTGGCAATAATGTAAAAATTTTCCCCAATACCTTTATTGGCAATAATGTACATATCGGCGACAATACCATTATTCATGCGGGCGTAAAAATTTACCACGATTGCAAACTGGGAAAAAATATTACGGTACATGCCGGCACGGTAATCGGCAGTGATGGATTTGGCTTTGCCCCGCAGGCAGATGGCAGCTTTAAAAAAGTTCCGCAAATCGGAAATGTGGTGGTGGAAGATTATGTGGAGATTGGTGCCAATGCTACGATCGACCGCGCAACTATCGGTTCTACAATTATCCGCAGTGGAGCAAAACTCGACAACCTGATTCAGGTAGCGCACAATGTAGAAGTCGGCAATAATACGGTTATTGCTGCCCAGGCCGGGGTTAGCGGCAGCACCAAAATTGGTAACAATGTGATGATCGGCGGCCAGGCAGGTATTGTTGGCCACATCAGTATCGCAGACGGAAGTAAGATAAATGCGCAAAGTGGTGTAAGCAAATCTATAAAACAACCGAATTCTGCTGTTACCGGATCGCCTGCATTCGACTATACCAGTGCATTACGCAGCCAGGCCCTGAGCCGTAACCTGCCGGAATTGGAAAAACGACTCAAAGAACTGGAACAAATGGTGAAACAGCTGCTGGCTGAACGGGTTAATCTCTAATCGGCCTTTAATCCCTATTACTATATCTTTGCCCCTCAATTTTACGCATGGAAGCAAATTTCAACCCCGATAAGCAACATACCGTTGGAGCGGAAATCAGTATTTCAGGAACAGGTTTACATACCGGAGTTAAGGTTGATATGACATTCCGTCCTGCAGCCCCGGGTTTTGGCATCCAGTTTCAACGTATTGATTTAGCCGGTCAGCCTATTATCAAAGCAGATTGCGATTTGGTAACCGATACCTCTAGAGGCACCACTATCGAAGACAATGGCGCCCGGGTTAGTACCGTAGAGCATGTACTGGCGGCATTGGTAGGCATGGGCGTTGACAATGTACTGATTGAAATCAATGGCCCGGAAACGCCTATTATGGACGGCAGTTCCCAGCCATTTGTTGAAATGCTGCAGGAAGTTGGGGTGCAGGAACAGGAAGCGGCCAAAGCCTGGTACAGCATCGACGAAAATATTTATCATTACGACGAGAAAAAAAGAGTGGAAATGGTAGCCATGCCTTCTATGGACTATCAGATTACCACGCTTATCGACTTCAATAGCCCTGTATTGGGCACCCAGCATGCCGGGTTAAAAAACATGCGCGAATTTGTTAAGGAGATCAGTCCCTGCAGAACCTTTGTTTTTCTCCATGAACTGGAAATGCTGCTGGATAATAACCTGATCAAAGGCGGCGATATCAACAACGCTATAGTTGTAGTGGATAAACCGGTAACTTCTGACGAAATGCAGCGCCTGGCTAAAGCTTTTGGGCGCGATAAAATGGAAGTGAAACACGAAGGCTACCTCAATAACCTGGAGCTGCGTTTCCCCAATGAACCTGCTCGTCATAAGTTGCTGGATGTGGTTGGTGACCTGGCCCTGATCGGCTACCCGGTAAAAGCACGGATTATTGCGAACAGGCCCGGTCATAGTACCAATGTGGAATTTGCTAAAAAAATAAAGCAGTATATTAAAAAGAACCGCCACCTGAAAGACGTGCCGGTATATGACTGCAACCAGCCGCCGATTTATACGGCACAGCAAATTGAAAAAACCCTACCCCACCGGTACCCTTTTTTGCTGGTAGACAAAATCATTGAACTTACCGATAAAGTAATAGTAGGCGTTAAGAACGTAACGTTCAATGAACCTTTTTTTACCGGGCATTTTCCCGGAAACCCGGTAATGCCAGGTGTTTTATTATGTGAAGCGCTGGCTCAAACCGGTGGAATTCTGGCTATAAACTCCATGCCGGCCGGCACCTACGATACCTATTTTCTTAAAATCGATAACTGTAAATTCAAACAGAAAATCGTTCCCGGTGATACCATGCTCCTGAAAATGGAACTATCCGCACCGATCCGCAGAGGAATCTGCGAAATGCGGGGAACCGTTTATGTAGGAAATAAGCTTTGCGCCGAAGCAGATATGGTGGCGCAGGTGGTGAAACGGGGATAATCACCTATTTTTGCACGTCAGATTAAAAATCTGACGTTTTTTTTAATATGATTCATCCACATACCTATATACATCCCAACGCCCGGCTTGCTACGAATGTAAAAGTTGATCCCTTTACCGTTATCCACCAGGATGTGGAAATCGGGGAAGGCACCTGGATCAGTAGCAATGTGACCATCATGGAAGGCGCCCGCATCGGGAAGAACTGCCGGATCTTTCCGGGTGCAGTTATTGCAGCAGTTCCGCAGGACCTGAAATTTGACGGCGAATATTCAACTGTTGAAATAGGGGACGATACTACCATCCGTGAATTTGTAACCATAAACCGGGGTACCAAGGATCGGGGCCGTACCGCAGTTGGCAAAAACTGCCTCATTATGGCGTACAGCCACCTGGCGCATGATTGTATCATTGGAAACAATGTAATCATGAGCAACAATGTTCAGATGGCAGGGCATGTAACGGTTGGCGACTGGGCCATTATTGGGGGGGTAAGTGCCGTTCATCAATTTGTACAGATCGGACAACACGCCTTCGTTAGCGGAGGTTCGCTCGTAAGTAAAGACATCCCTCCCTATATAAAAGCAGCCCGCACCCCACTTTCTTATGCCGGCGTTAACTCGGTTGGCCTTAAGCGCCGTGGTTTTAGTGTAGACCGGATCAACCATGTGCTGGACATTTATCGAATTCTCTACAATAAGGGAATGAATACTTCGCAGGCCCTGGAATTTATTGAAGAGGAATTCAGTGCTACGGACGAGCGCGACGAAATCATCACGTTTATACGCGAAAGCGGAAGAGGCATCATCAAGCGCTATACCAAAGGCAGCACGGATGACGATATCACTATCTGATACAGGGAAAAGATACAACAGGGAATGGATTTTCCGTGGATTGAACTATGCTTTTTCCAGCGGAAAGGCCTATGCCATAACAGGTCCGAACGGATCGGGCAAATCAACCTTATTGCAGGTGTTAGCAGGGGCAGTGGCACATTCAACCGGCAGCATCCGCTGGGCCAACAACCGGGGTGAAATCAGCCCGGAGCTCGTTTATCAACAGCTTTCCATAGCAGCCCCCTATCTTGAACTGATTGAAGAAATGACCGCACTTGAGTTTCTGCAATTTCATCAATCCTTCAAACCATTTTTACCCGGATTATCCATTGAAGCAATGCTGGCGCGCGTAGGTTTAGAACAGGCGGTGCATAAGCAGATCCGCTTTTACTCCTCCGGCATGAAACAACGGGTAAAACTGGCACAGGCAATTTTCTCTGATACGCCGCTGCTTTTATTGGATGAGCCCTGCTCCAACATGGACGCTTCCGGTATCCGGCTTTATCAGTCGCTAATGGAAGATTTCGGCAAAAACAGGCTGGTAATTGTGAGCAGTAACGACCCGCAGGAAACCCCTTTTTGCGAAGAAAAAATCAATATCCTGGACTGGAAACCAGCTGCCCGGAAATAATTGCTTAGCGCCGGCTGGCAATGAGCAAGTTCAAATCGGTATATTTCAGGTTAAACCGCTGGCTGAGGTGAAAATGGGTAAGCGCACCCTTAAAAAGATAAATACCGCTACGCAGGTAAATTTTCTGCCAGATCAGGTTATCAATACCGCCTTCTTCAGCAGCTTCCAGCAACAAGGGCATCAATACATTACTGATACCGTGGGAGGCCGTACGTGCAAAACCGGAAGGGATATTGGGAACGCAGTAATGAATTACCCCGTATTTCATAAAAATCGGTTGTTCATGACTGGTAATTTCCGATGTTTCGAAACAGCCCCCACTATCTATACTAACGTCAATGACCACACTGCCGGGGCGCATATTGCTTACCATTTCTTCGGTAACCACTACAGGTGCTCTGCCGGTACTGGATCCCAAGGCGCCCACCGCTACTTCACAGGTCTTTAATTGCTTGGCCAGAATTTTTGGCTCCAGTACGGAGGTCCAGAGTCGGTGGCCTATATTATTCTGTAATTGCTTCAGGCGGTATACACTATTATCAAAAACCTTTACCGAAGCACCCAGTGCTATAGCAGCGCGGGCAGCATATTCACCCACAATACCCGCTCCTATGATAATTACTTTGGAAGGCGGAATTCCGGAAATACCGCCGAGTAAAACCCCTTTCCCATGATTCGCAGAGCTCAGGTATTGGCCGGCAATCAGCATAACTGCACTTCCGGCAATTTCGCTCATGCTCCGCACAATTGGCAGGGAGCCGCTTTCGTCTTTTAATTGTTCAAAGCAGAGGGCGGTAATTTTTTTATCCATCATTTTCTCCAGCAACGACGCTTTGAGCAAAGTTGTATGCATGGGAGAAATGATTACCTGGCCCATTTGCAATAAGGGAATATCCTCTTCTATTACCGGCGCGCTTTTAACCAGTATTGGGGCTTTATACACTTCCGCTTTATCGTAAACGATACGCGCACCCGCTTCACTATAATCCCGGTCGCGAAAATGCGCTGCATCCCCGGCATTATGCTCAATAGTAACCTGGTGGCCATTGCTTACCAGCACGCCCACAGCATCGGGGGTAAGGG
>NZ_LUKG01000002.1:0-16760 GCF_001601815.1 Flavihumibacter sp. CACIAM 22H1 | reverse complement strand
CAATAGTAACCTGGTGGCCATTGCTTACCAGCACGCCCACAGCATCGGGGGTAAGGGAAACCCGGTTTTCCTGAAAAGCAATTTCTTTAGGGATACCAATATGCAGTTGCGCACCGGTAGGTTTAACATCGAGCGTCTCTTCGAGCGTTTCATAACTAAAGGACGGGCTGATAAAAGGTTTCTGCTGCGACATGTAATTAATCGAGGTGGAAAATTACAATTTATAAACCGAATTTCTTCTACGAGATGCTGGCAGGCAGCAACAGTTCCAATTCACGGGTTTCCGGGTCCAGTACTTTCAGGCGAATCCTGGCAAAATCATCCGGTAGTAAATGAGGTATTTTTTCTGCCCATTCTACAAAACACCAGTTCTGCCCCTCCAAACAGTCTTCTACGCCCGCATCCACGGCCTCTTCCTCCGATTTTAACCGATAGCAATCAATATGATAAACAAGGCCATGAACACTGCTATATTCATTGATGATGGAAAAAGTAGGGCTTCCTACCGGGTCTTTTACCCCCAACACATCACAAATGGCATGCACCAGGGTTGTTTTTCCCGCCCCCATGGGTGCATCCAGGGCAACTACCATAGGGGTTCCAATTTCAGTTACCAGTTTTTTTGCCACAGCCGGCAAGTCGGCGAATGTAAACCTCTGAACCATACCCAAATTTAGGGCAATTTAACGGTCGGGCTACAGTGACAGCTTTTCGTAAATTTGTACTCTAACAACAGGTAAACGAGTAAGCATGGAATCAATTAACTGGAAGGTGGAAGGCATGACCTGTTCCAATTGCGCCCTAAGTGTAACGCGCTACCTCGAAAAGGAAGGCATGCAAAATGTAAAAGTGAACCCGATCGATGGGGACGTACATTTTGAGGTCGTAGCACTAAACAAAGACAAACAGGCAGCATTGGCAAAAGGAATTTCTTCGCTTGGCTACCTGGTAGTGGAGGAACAGGCCCCGAAACCTGCTACCCAGGGAAATAAAGCACCCATGAACAGGTACCTGCGTTACATGCTGCTTTGCCTGCCTTTTACGCTGGTACTGATGCTGCATATGATACCCGGCGTACATTTTCACTGGCTGATGAACCCCTGGCTGCAACTGACCTTATGCCTGCCGGTTTACGTTATTGGCATGTCTTATTTTGGGCGCAGCGCGTGGAAAAGCTTACGCACGGGTTTACCGAATATGAATGTGCTGGTTACGCTTGGTGCTACTGCCGCATTTGTTTACAGTTTGGCCGGCACATTGATAGCGCAACCCGAAAACTACCTATTTTATGAAACAGCGGCAGCCATTATAACCCTTGTATTTCTGGGAAACTACCTGGAAGATGTATCCATTCACAGCACCCAGAAAGAATTGAACAAACTGGTAAAAAGCCAACGTGTGATGGCAACTATGATTGCCTACGACGATCAGCACAATGAATTACATTTTCCCATTGAAAATACACAACTCAAAAGCGGGGATCTTATCCTGATAAAAAATGGGGAGCAGGTACCGGCCGATGCTAAAATCTTAACCGGAGAGGCTACAGCCAATGAAGCCATTATTACCGGGGAGAGCGAACCCGTTCTGAAAAAAGCCAAAGACAGCCTGATTGGCGGCAGCCTGCTTATTGAAGGTACGGTAAAGGCGCAGGTTACGGCAGCAGCCGACCAGTCGGTACTTGCCAATATCATAAACCTGGTAAAAAAAGCGCAGGGCGATAAACCTCCGGTACAACGCCAGGCGGATAAAATAAGCGCCGTATTTGTGCCGCTGGTACTGGTCATTGCCCTCCTTACTTTCCTGATAAATTTTTATCTTTTATCCGGCAGTTCAGCCCATGCTTTCCGAGATGCTTTGATGCGGAGCATTGCAGTGCTGGTAATTGCCTGCCCCTGTGCAATGGGATTGGCTACACCGGCAGCCATTGCAGTAGGTCTGGGAAGAGCCGCCCGTAATGGGATTTTATTCCGGAATGCAAAATCGCTGGAAGCTTTCAAAGATATTCGCCAGGTAGTATTTGACAAAACGGGCACTCTTACAACAGGCCGGTTCAGCATTGTCAGATACCAGGCAATGGGGGTAACAGAAGACGAGTTCAGAAGAATCCTCGTTTCCATGGAACGGTACTCCAACCACCCGGTTGCCAAAGTAATTATGCGAGAATGGAAGACCAATAACCCTATCCGTTGGGCGGTAATCGAAGAATTAAAGGGTAAAGGAATGAAGGGCAGCAGCAAAGAAGGAGATACCTATTTTGCCGGTTCTTATGAAATGGCGGTTAATCATACCCGTGAAAATGATCATAATATCTACGTACTCAAAAACAATGAACTGATTGGCTGGGTAGATGTACTGGATGAAATCCGCCCGGAGGCCGCTGCTGTAATCAATTACCTGCACGAAAAAGGCATCAAAACCATTTTGCTAAGTGGCGACCGGCAAGCAAAAACAGAAAAAATTGGTATCGCATTGGGCATTCAACAAATTATTGCTGAAAAATCGCCCGAAGAAAAATTAGCCCTGGTAGAATCACTGAACGCCAGTACGCCCACCGCCATGGTTGGAGATGGAATTAATGATGCCCCGGCCCTGGCGAAAGCAAGCATAGGCATTTCACTCAGTGATGCATCACAGGTAGCGCTGCAAACAGCAGATGTTGTACTTATGAACCATGGGCTAACCCGGTTACCTGAAGCACTTGGACTGGGGAAACATACTTTATTAACCATAAAACAGAACCTGTTTTGGGCATTTGCCTATAATATTGTGGCCATTCCAGTTGCCGCAACAGGTCTACTGACGCCTGCGGTGGGTGCACTTATCATGGGGTTGAGCGATGTGGTATTGGCAGCAAATTCAGTAAGATTATTTGTCAAAAAGGTACGCTAAATTCACCCCATGCCCACTATACAATCTATCCTTCTCCACTATTGGGGGCATGATCAATTCCGGCCTTTACAAGAAGAGATAATTCAAACTACTTTAGAAAAAAAAGACTGCCTGGCCTTGCTGCCAACAGGAAGCGGAAAATCCGTTTGTTTCCAGGTTCCTGCACTTGCAATGGAAGGCCTTTGCCTGGTGATCAGTCCATTGATTGCGCTCATGAAAGACCAGGTGGCGCAATTGAAAAAAAAGGGGATATCCGCTTTATCCATCCATACCGGCATGCCCTTTAAGGAAGTATCCAAAACCATGGAACTGGCCATAAACGGGCATATCAAATTCCTTTATGTATCGCCTGAACGCATCCAAACCCGGTTATTTAAAGAGTACCTGCCTGCCCTGCCGGTATGCCTTATAGCTGTAGATGAGGCGCATTGTGTTTCGCAATGGGGGTATGATTTCCGGCCCTCCTATCTGCAGATTGCCAGTTTACGCGAAAGCTTGCCTGAGGTTCCCATACTGGCGCTAACGGCGTCGGCCACACCGCTTGTACAGGATGATATCATAAAACAATTGCAATTGAAAGAGGCGGTTGTTCACCGGGGATCCTTTATACGCGAAGCGCTCTCCTACAGTTGTTTTGAGGAGCCTAATAAATTACAAAAACTAACCGATATACTTGGCAAAGTGGATGGCAGCAGTATAATCTACTGCAGGAGCCGAAAACGTACGGTAGATATTTGTCGCCACCTTAACCAGCGCGGAATAACAGCAACCTACTACCATGCCGGGTTGGACCAGGAAGAAAGAAATCAACGCCAGCATAACTGGACCAACAACCAGGTCAGAATCATGGTCAGTACCAATGCATTTGGAATGGGCATTGACAAGGCCGATGTTCGTACGGTGCTGCATTATGATGTACCGGATTGCCTTGAAAATTATTACCAGGAAGCGGGCCGTGCAGGCAGAGATCGCAAAAAAGCCTATGCTGTTTTATTATACAACCAGCAAGACCTCAGCGATCTTCAATTGCAGTTAACCAAAAAATTTCCCACCCTTGAAATGGTGCGGAATGTATACCAGGCCATGGCTAATTTTCTTCACATACCAACAGGTACCGGAGAGGGCAATACCTATGATTTCGATCTTACACTATTTTGTAAAAACTTCGACCTTGACCGGCTGGTAACCATACATTCCTTTCAGTTATTACAGGCCAATGGTTATTGTGCACTGAATGAAGCAGCCTATGAACCGGCAAGAGTTCAGTTCATTGCGGATCGTAACTGGCTGGAGGAAGTTGAACAGCGCTATCCGAAACTGGAACCATTGATTAAAACTTTGCTGCGAAGTATTGAAGGTGTATTCAGTTATCCGGGAATAATTTCAGAAGCCTATATCGCAGGCCTGCTAAAAATTGACAAGACACTACTAAGAGAGCAATTAAACCAGTTAAACGCACTTGGTATCCTCACCTATTATCCGGTAAAAGATCAGCCACAGCTGGTATTATTATGCGAACGAATGAAGGCTGACCATATCCAGCTCGATTTAAAAGCGATTCAAAAAAGAAAAGAATTAGCAAAGGAACGACTGGATGCACTTATCAGTTTTACAACCGGCACTAGCTGCCGGAGCAGTTATATTGGCCGGTACTTTGGGGATAAAGGCATCAACGACTGTGGCATTTGTGATAATTGTATTGCCCGAAAAAAGCAACTACCGGCTAAAGCAGTACTCCAGCAACAGGTTATAGCGGTTTTAAAACTACACCCCTGCACCGTACCGGAGCTACAGGCTCAACTCCTGCTTGATGACAATAAGGAAATATACCTGGCCGCGCTCCGGGAGCTGGAAACAGAAAACATTATCAGGATCGATCTTGCCGGAAACATTGAATTAACCCCTTTGTAAGAGCGTTCTATTTATCCTGGTACTGATGTTGGTCTACCAGGTAGGCAGCCCCCTGAAAATAACTGATGGCATCATTTACCAGGGCAGTATCGTTTGCAACCGGTCGGAGGTCGCCGTTTCTGAAATCAGGAATATAGCTGTGTACCTCGCGCTTGGGCGATAATACCACCAGTTTACCGTTTTTATAAAATCCTATATCCTGGTAATTAACCATCAGGAGCCGTTCTCTTCCCGGTTCCAGCTTAAACATATCATAGCCAAAGAACGCAGATTCATAGGGAATATTTAAAAGCCCCAGAATGGTAGGAGGAAGGTCGATTTGGCTGGTAAAGCGTTCGAATTTTGCCGGCTGTATAATGTCAGGAGCATAGATCCAGCAGGGGATATGGTACCGGTTAAGTGGCATATTGGTATGTCCGGCACTGCTTGCGCAATGATCTGCAACGATTACAAACAGGGTGTTCGAAAACCAGGGTTTCTGCCTTGCTTTTGCTAAAAAATCGCCAATGGCATAGTCGGTATACTGGAGCGCTCCTTCCCGCCTTTTAATAGCAGGGGGAATAACCACCCTTCCTTCAGGATAAGTATAAGGTCGATGGTGCGATACGGTCATTAACTGATGAAAAAAAATTTGCCCGTTCGAATAACTCTTATCCATTTCTCTTAATGCCATAGTATACAGGTCCTCGTCACAAATTCCCCAAGCTGTTTCATGATGAATGGAATCCGCTTCATAATCACTTTCATCAATTACGGTATAGCCGTTTTTACTATAAAAATCACCCATATTATCAAAGAAGCTATTGCCCCCATAAATAAACTTACAATCATAGCCCTGTTTTTTCAATACCGCTCCCATGGTGAACAGGTTTTCATTGGTAGGCAGTCGTTTCACAATAGACTGGCCGGGAGTTGGCGGCAGTCCTGTACTTAGTGCTTCTAACCCCCTTACAGTTCTGGTTCCGGAAGCATAGAGCTGCGTAAAAAACAGGCTTTCATGAATCAATGAATCTAAAACAGGGGTTATTTTGGGTTTTGATGGAAGTAGTTCAGCAAGAAACTGTGGGTAACTGCGCTGGTGGTAATCCGCAAAATAATCGAGGTATTCCGCACTTAAACTTTCTACGGTAATAAGCACAACATTTCTTTTAACAGTCAGACTGTCTGGCAGAATCCTGCGACGAAGATTGGTAAGAAGTGTATCCACAAATTCTGCGTTGGGCTGTTGTAGTTCTTTCCTCAGGCGTTGAAAAACAGCTTCGTTACTATTCGTTGAATAGAAATCGAGATAGGGCATGGCGTTTTTTCTAAAGGCTACGCCAAACTGGTACCATCCATTTCCGGCCAATTCGTTATTCAGTTTGTTGGCAGTTTGGTTTTTCCAGGAATCACTAACTACCAAAAAAGCGCCGAATGCCAGCAGCAGCAGGAAAGCCATCCAACCAAATCTTATATATGCGGGCGTTTTCAGGCCCTTGTTTACCAGGTATTTTCCCAGCCACCAGACAATAAGAATACTTACCACTAAAACCAGGGCAATTAACCAGTAAATTGGATAAGATTGCTCAATATTTTTCCAGACCTCATTGGTATAAACCAGGTAGTCCACCGCAATAAAATTATACCGTACAGAAAATTCCTTCCAGAAAAAATATTCACTCAATGCATTAAACACCAGTACAACCACGTGCAACCAATAGAAGGCCTTCATAAAAACCCGCCCTGTTTTACTCCTTAAAAACCGGCTGGAACAACAACCGTTTACCAATAAAGCAGGAATGCTGAAATACAGACCCGCCAGTACGTCATAAAAAAATCCCGACAAAAATGTCAGGACCAGGTCAATTATGGAAACAGCTACCTCGTTGATAACATCCAGCAACAGCACAAGCCTGGTAATAAAACTAATACCTAAAAAGGTTAGAAATACCAGCAACCAAAGGCGGTATCTATCGCGAATGATATGAATAATTTGCATGCGACAAATCTATTAATACCCGGTAGTTCTTTGGTGACAGTTATCACATGGCTGCCTGACTTAAGTCAACTACCATAAACTTTTTTTCTTCGAACTTCTTCCCCCTAAGCCAAGGGCACCCAACAAAGTACGTGTAATGGTACTGGTTAGGGTTCGGGTTGCCTGCCGGCCGGCAGAACTGTTCAGCATTTTTTCGAATACCGATTTTTCTTCTTTTGGCCGGGAGCCATTGCTTTTATTCGCTTCTTTTTCTGCCTGTTTTTTGGCTTCCTCGGCAGCTTCCAGGCCGGCAGCTTCTTCCAGTTTTGCTGTCAGCAATTCATAGGCGCTTTCCGAATCGATGGCCTGGTTATATTTTTTTACCAGCTTGCTGGCGGATACCAGATCGCCGATTTCCTGTTCCGTCAGGATATCCATTCTGCTCCTGGGAGAAATCAATAACACATGTGCAAGAGGGGTTGGAATACCTTTTTCATTCAGCAAAGTAACCATTGCCTCCCCTATTCCCAGTTGGGTCAGCAATTCATCTGTTTTGTAGAAACTGGTTTCCGGGTAATTCTCCGCCGTCTGCTTAATGACTTTACGGTCTGCAGCGGTAAAAGCCCGGAGGGCATGCTGAATTTTGAGACCTAACTGCCCCAATACATCTTTTGGAACATCCATTGGGTTTTGGGTACAGAAGAAGATACCGATTCCTTTGGAGCGGATCAGTTTAACAATGGTTTCGATTTGCTGTAATAAAGCCGGACTTGCTTCCTGGAATATAAGGTGCGCTTCATCAACAAAAAGTACCAGTTTGGGTTTATCGAGATCACCTTCCTCCGGGCAGGACCCGTACAGCTCTGCCAGTAACTGAAGCATAAAAGTAGAAAACAACTTAGGGCGATCCTGTAAATCCGTAACACGCAGAATGCTGACAATTCCTCTTCCATCATCCGATATACGCATGAGATCATCCACTTCAAAGCTTTTTTCCCCAAAAAATGTATCAGCACCCTGTTGCTGCAATTCAACTACTTTCCTTAAAATGGTACCGGTGGAGGTTGTTGAAATTTTACCGTAGGCTTTTTCCAGTTCATTTTTTCCTTCATCGCTTACGTATTGGAGCACTTTAATAAAATCCTTCAGATCCAGCAGGGGAAGCTGGTTATCATCGCACCATTTGAAAATCATGGCCACTAGGCCAGCCTGGGTATCGTTCAATCCCAGGATTTTACTCAGTAATACGGGTCCGAATTCGCTTACGGTGGCTCTTAACCGCACGCCGGGCTCTCCGCTTAGAGAGAGCAGTTCAGCCGGATAGGCCGATGGCTGGTACTCCATTCTGAGGTGCTGATACCGCTCTTTTATTTTTTCATTGACAGCCCCCGCTGCAGCGATACCGCTTAAATCACCTTTAATATCCATAAGTAATACCGGCACAGAATTATCACTGAGTACTTCTGCCAGTATCTGGAGTGTTTTGGTTTTGCCGGTGCCGGTTGCGCCGGCTATCAATCCATGTCGATTGAGTGTTTTTAGGGGCACCAGTATTTCGGCATCCGGAACAGGTACTCCGTCTAAGATACCGACCCCTATCTTAGCAGAATCTCCTTTAAAACTATAACCATTGCGGATGGTTTCAATAAATTGATTTGTATCGGGCATGAACGGGATATTTCGAGAAAGTTAATGGAAAAATCGGACTAGTAATGCCAATTAAAAATCTTCTTCCCGCTCTAACATCAGTATTGCACTTTGCGGAACAATGAAATATTTTTCTCCTTCGTACATTACTTCAGTAGCACCACTGACCAGGAAAATTGCCAGGTCTCCTTCCCTGGCTTGTAAGGGAATATATTTAACCTGGTCTTCTGTTTGTTTCCAGGATTCTTCATCGGGTGGTGTTGGTATGGCGTAACCGGGTCCGGTACGGATCACGTAACCCTGCTGTACTTTTTCCTTTTCCTGTACTCCGGGCGGCAAATAAAGCCCGCTGGCAGTTTGTTCATTGGGTTTGGATGGCCGGATCAATACCCGATCTCCAATAACTATCAGCTTTTTCAGCTTTGAATCAGACGTTAGGCGCATGGATTTTTTTGGGCAAAAATAAGAAGGAGGAAGGGAAAAAAGGGGGAAAGGGAGGAGGTAGTAAGGGCGCTGAATACAGAGATTAATTGCTAGGCTCGAAAAAATACTTAATTATTGCCCTTTCCACCTCCTCCCCTCCCTTCCCCCTTCTTAACAAAAGTTTATCCCCCTTGGTCAGCCTGTTAAAATGAATTAATTTTATTATTATCCCATAAATCAATGACCATGGAAGAAAAGAAAGCTAGAATATTACTTTGCGAAGACGATCAGAATCTTGGACTGGTGCTGAAGAATTACCTGGAATTGAATGATTTTGATGTGGTTTTGGAAAGAGACGGCCGCCTGGGCCTGGCAGCCTTTCAGCGAGAAAAATTTGATCTCTGCCTGTTGGATGTTATGATGCCCAATATGGACGGATTTAGCCTTGCAGAAGAAATTCGCGATATAGATCCTGATGTTCCCCTGTTTTTCCTGAGTGCCAAAACCATGAAAGAAGATATCATCCAGGGATATAAATTAGGTGCAGACGATTATATCACCAAACCCTTCGACAGTGAAGTACTCCTGTTAAAGATCAAGGCCATATTAAAACGCAACGAAGAACTCAATAAAGAAAACGAAAACAAGGAATTTGACCTGGGAAGTTTTCATTTCAACCCTAAACTCAGGGAATTAACCCAAAATGGGCAAACACAAACACTTTCGCCCAAAGAAAATGAATTACTGAAAATGCTCTGTGAGCATATGAACGACCTGCTTCCCCGTGAGCAGGCATTGAAAAAGATCTGGGGAAGCGATACCTATTTTAATGGTCGTAGTATGGATGTGTATATTGCCAAGCTACGGAAATACCTCAAAGAGGATTCCAGTATTGAAATCGTTAACATACATGGCAATGGTTTCCGACTGGTAGTTCCTACGACCGCTTCTTAATCGAGATAAATCAAAACAGGGAAACCAGTTCTGCGATAAATATCGCCAGAACTGGTTTTTTCATTAAAGCAGGGAATCAAATAATCCCGGGGAAGCCCCGGATCGAGGCTGTTTACCCAGGTGCTCGTATGCTTTGGCAGTTGCCTCTCTTCCGCGGGGAGTGCGCTGTAAAAATCCTTCCTGAATCAAAAAAGGTTCATACACTTCTTCCAGTGTTCCGGATTCTTCTCCTACCGCGGTGGCTATGGTGGTTATACCAACCGGACCGCCTTTAAATTTTTCAATAATGGTGCTGAGGATACGGTTGTCCATTTCGTCCAGCCCATGTTCATCCACATTCAGGGCTTTCAACGCATGTTGCGTGATTCCAATATCCAACTGGCCATCGTTTAAAACCATGGCAAAATCACGTACCCGCCGTAATAAGCCATTTGCAATCCTTGGTGTACCCCGGCTTCTTCGGGCAATTTCAGCGGCTGCGGCTGATGTGATAGGAGCATTCAGCAAAGCGGCTGACCGAAGCACAATTCTTTCCAATACTGCGGCCGTATAGTATTCCAGTCTCGATTTTATGGCAAAGCGGCTAAGCAATGGGGCTGTCAATAACCCGCTTCTGGTGGTTGCACCGATCAGCGTAAACGGATTCAGGTTAATCTGTATACTACGGGCATTGGGGCCACTGTCAATGAGGATGTCAATGCGGTAATCTTCCATTGCAGCATAAAGGTATTCTTCCACCACCGTGCTCAGCCGGTGAATTTCATCGATAAACAACACATCATTGGCTTCCAGGCCGGTAAGCAACCCCGCCAGATCAGCCGGCTTTTCAATAACAGGACCCGAGGTCTCCCGGATATGTACCCCCATTTCATTGGCCACAATCCGGGATAACGTGGTTTTACCAAGACCTGGCGGCCCATGAAACAATACATGATCCAATGCCTCGCCCCGGATTTTTGCAGCCTTGATGAAAATTTTCAGGTTTTCTATGATCTGCGCCTGCCCTGCAAAATCATCGATTTCCCTGGGGCGCAAACTATTCTCAAACTCTTTTTCTGCTGATCCTGCCGGAGATGATTCAGGATCTAAATGCGGGTTATTCATAATTGCATTTTTTCACAGGTTTTTATCCGGCTCAATATTAACCAAAAGTTTTATTTGCATATACAAATTAACTGTTTTACATTTGTTATGTGAAAGCTTCAGAAAGCAGGTATAACAAATGCATTTATTTTTCCAGCAATGCTCTTGCCCGAAAAATAGAACGGCTGGCCATGGATTGCTGGAAAAAAGCAGGGCTTGCTCCCAGCCATGCCTACCTGCTGATGATGGTGCTGGAAGAACCAGGTATGCAACCAGGCCTCGCCGCAGAAGAGTTGCAGCTAAGCCCCAGTACCGTAACAAGACTGATTGAAAAGCTGGAGGAGAAAAAACTGGTAGTTCGTACTACAGAAGGAAAACTTACCAATATTTACCCCACTCCTAAAGCCAAAGAGCTGTTTCCGCTGATGAAAAGTTGTACCCAGGATTTCCAGGAACAATACACTGCACTATTAGGTAAAGAAGAAAGCAGTAAACTGGTTGGTGCCATTAACCGGATCAACGATAAATTACCTTGATTTTTTTTCATTCATTAATTGTACATACAAATATTAAACTATGCATTATGTAATCACGGGTGGCGCCGGCCATATTTCGAAGCCGCTGGCACTCGAACTTTTGAAAAAAGGACATGCTGTTACAGTAATTGGTCGTTCTGCAGGCAACCTGAAAGAACTGACAGACGCAGGTGCCCAGGCAGCCATAGGCTCTGTTGAAGACCTTGCTTTTTTAGCCCGTAGTTTTTCTGGAGCAGACGCTGTTTACCTGATGATTCCTCCCTTCCAGCAGCCCCGGAACTGGAAAGCTGAAATTGGAAAAATCGGGGAAAACTATGCTGCTGCCATCCGTCAAACCGGCGTTCCTTATGCCGTATTACTTAGCAGTATTGGTGCAGACTTACCAGACGGATGCGGACCTGTAAGTGGTCTGTACCTGGCAGAAAAAGCCTTGGAACAGGTACCCGGGCTCAACCTGCTCAAATTACGTCCTGGCTATTTTTACACTAATTTCCTGGGTAATATTTCCCTGATAAAAACTGCCGGCATCATTGGCAGCAATTTCGGTGGTACAGAAGAAAAAATCGTTTTATCCTCTACCGAAGACATCGCAGCTGCAGCAGCAGAAGCCCTGCAACAGTTAAACTTTACCAATTCAACCGTACAATACCTGGTAAGTGATGAACTGGATACAGCCAGCATAGCAGCGGCTATTGGTAATACCATTGGCATACCCAACCTACCCTGGGTACCGTTTACAGACGCACAACTGGAAGAGGGATTACTGGCCGCCGGGCTGGCGCCCCAGCTAGCTGCAAATTATACCGAAATGGGGGCGGCTATTCGCAGTGGTAAAATGTTTGGCGACTACCGAACCAGTACCGCCCAAAAACGAGGTACCCGTACTTTTAAAGATTTTCTGCCGCTGTTTAAAGCAGCCTATTCAGCAGCATCTTAAAACAGAAGAGGCTGTCTACAGCGACAGCCTCTTTTACTTACTGTAGAACCCTTATTTTTCCCTTAGCTGAACAGAAATCCGGCGATCCGCGCGCCTTTCCTCATCACTGGCCGTTTCAGGCATTTTTGCCAGCGTTTCACCATATCCCTCTGCACCAGTCAACTGCGCTTTATTGGCACCTTCTTTTAAAATTTCTGTCAAAACCGCATCGGCTCTTTCCTGTGAAAGTTTTTTGTTCTCCTCTTCATTTCCCACTTTGTCGGTATAACCCCCTATTTTAATTTTCGCTGCAGGATAGGCCTTAAGAATGGCTACTATATTTCGTACCTGCGAAATACTTTCAGCAGTAAGCATAGCACTACCTGTTTCAAAATTTATATTATCAAAATCAAACCATTGCTCTTTCCCCGCAATACAGGAACTATCGTTCAAACAGGTTACTAAACGGTCTTCTATACCTCCTTTGTAGGCATTTATTTCCGTACCATCTGCCAGTTTCACTTTTACCGATTCTCTGGCGGCGGGTATAGGTGCTGCCGGAGGCGGTGTTGTAGCCGGCACCACCGCATTTTCGTGGTGTAGGTCCTGTTTATGTTCACCGCTGCACCCTTTAAAAATATAAAGCAATAAAGCAACTGCTGCCAGCCCAAGCAATAATGGCATTAACCAGGATCCGGAAGAGGTTGATTGCACCGCAGGCTGATGCGCAGCCTGCTGATGCGCGGGTGGATGACTGGCTCCGCTGGCACCTGTTAAACCCGGAATGCTTAGGCCCGCCGGAAGCGCTGTCAGATAAGCCGCTTTCTCGCTGCTCAACATGGAAGCCAGCGCCGCTGCATTTAAACCATGATCGGCCGTTTGTTTCCCCAGTAAACCTACTATCATCGGAACAATTGAACCAAGCAGCGAAGCTACCGAAGCGCCTTTTATACCGGCAAATTGTGCAATGGCATTGGCAATGCCACCTACTTTATCTCCAAATAAGCTACTGAGCATACCCGGAGAGCTTTCCGGTATACCTTCCCCGCCGGCGGTAAAGGAAGCGGCAATATTACCAGGGAAACCATTGCTCATCGCTTTTTTGGCCAGGTCCATAATCATAGAAGCACCACCAGCTTCTGCCTGTTGGGCAATGCCCAGTAAACTCGCAGGTACCAGGGCGGATACCGCTTTTTGCACCGCAGATTCCGATTCCCCTAAATACCCGGCGGCTTTGCTTAATAAATCAGGTGTGATAACAGACCGTACTGCATCCAGCATGTTGAATGACATAACAAACGTTTAATGGTTAAAAACTTGTTAGGGCGGATGCCAACTAATCAGTGCAGGTCGGGATGCTGAAATTAAACTTTTAAATAATAGAATGGCCCTGTTTACAAAAATTTATTCAATTGAAGAATAAGGTCCGGATCCGGGCAGTTTTGCAACCATAGATCTCGTTGGCGCTGCTGCACCACGCCAGGATAATCACCTGAATACAGCCCAATATCTCGGATTAGCTGAAAATGCAGATGAGGGGGCCATTGCCCATTTTCAGCCGGCGCGCCGAAATGCGCCAGCAGCTGTCCGCGATTAATATACTGGCCTGGCGATAAGGCATCTATATCCGCTTTTGATAAATGCCCGTACAAGGTATAAAAGGGAATTCCATCTAACTGATGTAGTAAAATAATAGTAGCGCCATAGTCTCCCAACCGGTCATTCCATCCCAAACTATGCACCATGCCGCCCATAAAGGCAAAAACCTGGGTGCCGGCAGGCCCCCATATATCTATTCCGATATGTAGCCTCCGGGGTTCTTCGCCGGCTTCAAACAACTCACTCCTGCTGTATATTTCCCGCAATTCATTGTAGCCCCCAATCAGGTAGGTTGCCCCACGTTTCAGCCGAAGCTGTTCAATGACCAGCTGAAATTCCTCCAGGCGGGCAGCAATTCCAGGCAGAAGATCGCCCTCCCTGGTTAAATCCAGCAAAGCCAACCGATCAGTACCCGGATCAAAAGAAACAACCGGATGAAAGCCCGATTGATTGCGGAGCAGGCTGGCAATGAGAAGATCTGTCATAAAAGCAAATATAACGCAACGGTTTGCTGTGAAGATCTTGTAAAGGGAGCAAAAGCGAATCAGTATTTTTAAAGCTAACCAACGATTGCCTATGCAGCTGCAAAAACCCACCCTTAGTTTCTGGCAAATAATTAATATGAATGTAGGTTTCTTTGGCATTCAGTATAGTTTTGGATTGCAGCAAACCGCCATAAATCCGCTTTACACATTCCTGGATGCCAAACCCGAAGACCTGCCTATACTCAACCTGGCAGGCCCCATGACCGGGCTGCTGATACAACCCATTATTGGGGCCATGAGCGATCGTACCTGGCATCCGCGCTGGGGGAGGCGAAAACCTTATTTTCTGATCGGGGCTATTGTATGCAGTATTTGCCTGTTTGCCTTCCCTTTTAGCAGAGCATTGTGGATGGCTGCCGGTTTGCTCTGGATCCTTGATGCAGCCAACAATACCGCTATGGAACCCTACCGGGCATTTATAGCCGATAAGCTTCCCGCACCGCAACAGCCACTGGGATTTTTGACCCAGAGCTTTTTTACCGGTTTGGGCATAACCCTGGCCAACTTATCACTCGGCTTTTTTAAAGATATCATTACAGGAACATCACAGGCCGGCATTCCTTACTGGGTGTACGGATCTTTTTTTGTAGGGGGCATCTGTTCCATTTTATCGGTACTATGGTCTGTCCTGACAACCCCTGAAATTCCGCCAACAGACCTTGAACTTGCCCACCTGAAAGCACAGAAAAAAGGCGTGTTGGAACCCTTTCGGGAAATTGGCAGCGCCCTTCGGGAAATGCCGCCGGTTATGTGGCAACTGGCCCTGGTTTACCTGTTTCAGTGGTATGCTATGTTCTGCTACTGGCAATACGTTTCCTTAAGCATTGCTGCCTCCGTTTTTACGACAGACAGTACCGGGGCCAGCTACGAAGACGCCGTTGTATTAGCCGGCCAGGTAAACGGCTTTTATAATATCGTTACCTTCTTATCTGCATTTTTACTAGTGGGACTGGCAAAAAAAATGGGGGCAAAATGGTTACATGTCACTTGCCTGCTGATGGCCAGCCTTGCCTTGTGGGCATTTCCACATATCCGCGAAAAATGGCTTCTTTTTATTCCGATGATCGGCTTCGGCATTGCCTGGGCCAGTATGATGGGAATTCCTTATGTGATGGTAGTCGGCAGCATTCCCAAAGAACGCTACGGGGTTTATATGGGAATCATTAATATGATGATTGTTATTCCCATGATTTTGCAAACCCTCAGTTTCGGATGGATTTATACAAATTTCCTCGGAAGCATCCCAGGTAATGCAATTCTTTTTGCAGCTGCTTTACTTTTTTTAGCTGCACTGGCCACCCTGCGAATCAAACCATCTCCCTTACCAGACACCCCTATTCCGTCACAACCCGCTCATTAAACCATGATCAGCTTATCTGACTATCAAAATTCACTGGAGATACTGCAAAAAGCATCCACTCCGTATGGCTTTGTCGCCAGCTTACAGGAGCAGGACAATTACCGCCGTATCTGGACCCGTGACGGCACCATTAACAGCCTTGCTGCCTTATTAAGCGGTGATCAGTCATTGATAGAAACGGTCAAAGCCACCTTGCATACGCTGTTTAAAAACCAACACCCAACTGGTTTTATGCCTTCCAACGTAAGCATAGGAGCTGGTTTAAGTTTTGGTGGCACAGTGGGTAGGGCAGACAATCCAAGCTGGGCAGTAATCGGCTTGTGTCAATATACCTTACTTCAGAATGAACACTCCCTTGCAAACGCTTACCAGGCACAGGTAGAAAAATGTTTTTCGGTTATGGATGCATGGGAGTATAATGGCAAACACCTGATGTATGTTCCGCAAAGTGGCGATTGGGCGGATGAATACATTCAGCATGGGTATATTCTCTTTAACCAGCTGCTCCGGGTTTGGGCCTTGAGATTAGCAGCTACCGTTTATGAAAAACCGGGCTGGCGGCAGAAAGCCGACGCTATTCAGCAGGTGATTGAAACTAATTTCTGGAAC
Organism: Flavihumibacter sp. CACIAM 22H1; assembly: GCF_001601815.1. Lineage (GTDB taxonomy): Bacteria > Bacteroidota > Bacteroidia > Chitinophagales > Chitinophagaceae > Flavihumibacter. The sequence continues at coordinate 328 of NZ_LUKG01000002.1, read as the reverse complement.
CGTGCCGGAAACGGGGTCTTATATGCGCCCAATATAAAACACCAGTTACAGGATGCCCCTGTAGGTTATTGGTTGATGGGATTTAATCCTGCCAGAATTTATCACCAGTTTGATCTCCAGGCCAATTCACTTGCCCTTTTATTAGGTATCGGCAATGAACAGGAAAAAAACGAAACGCTGCAATACCTGCAGGGGCTCTTTCTGCGCAAACAAAGCCTGCTTCCTTCCTTCTACCCAACCATCGGATATGGAACTCCTGACATGAAGGAACTGGAGAACAATTTTGCGTATGGTTTCCGTAATAAACCCCATGAATTTCACAACGGGG
>NZ_LUKG01000001.1:143033-161089 GCF_001601815.1 Flavihumibacter sp. CACIAM 22H1 | reverse complement strand
GCAAGTGGGTCAACGCCGTCACGCTGCCCGGGTAAATTAGGCATATTAGCCGACAGGTTGGTAAAGGTAGAGGCTGTAAAATCAAATTTAAACAGGTCTGCTTCCGGCGATCCGCTGGCTCCTTCCTGCGACAATCCATTTTCGTACATCGCGTAAAGAATATTGTTATTGGAAGGCGCAAGGGCCAGTAAAATTCGTTTTGAAGCGGTAGAAAGGGCCCCGGAATTCGTATAGCTATTCCCTCTCCACCCGGCAATAGAATCTGAATTAAGGGTTTGCCCGCCCGCAAATCTTGTCCAGCTATTGAGGTTGCCCGTTTCAGAAAACCAGAGTCCCCGGCGGTTCTGATCGGCAAATCCCCCGTTAACGGCTATGTAAATTCTTCCCGTATTGGTGATGGTAACATCCATTTGTCCATTGTCTGCTGCTGCGGCCTGTGATCCTGCAAATACTTCTTCGAAACTGGTGCCTCCATTGGTACTGCGCATCAGGCGCCGGTGGGCGGCTACGTATACATGCCCATTAATCGGGTTCACCACAATTTTGTGTACGATATCAAATGGGGCATCAAAAACCTCCAGGTTTCCCTGGAAGGTAGTGGTTAACCGCTGCCAGCTTGCCCCATTATCAGTTGATTTAAACAAGCCATTTCCCAGGTAAAAAGCACCGCCGGCGGCCGGAGATGCCGAGTTGCCCAATGCCTCTCCGCCTCCTGCATACCAGGTATTTTCCTGCCCTGTTCTGGTATCCTGCGCTATGGCAGAAACATTGTGAATTTCATTTTCTGGAGTAACATTTGTCCAGCTGGTACCACCATTGGTGGAGCGATAGATGCCTCCGCTGATTGCCCCTGCCAGGATCACCTGGTTGCCCCCTGTTCCGAATCGTTTGTCAAAAGCGAGTGAGCGGGTGCGCCCGCCAAAATTCTCTGGCCCGGCCGGTGTATAGGAATTGTCTGCAAAAGGCGATAAGAAATCGCGCTGAACGGCTTCTTTTACCGGAAGTCTTTTTGCAAAGGAAAGTTCGCGGTCGTGTATACCAGCCGGAAACCTGCCGGTTCCACCGTCTTTCAACATATCATACTCGTACTGAACCCGCTGCTGGCTGAAAAAAGCCCGCTCTGACATGGTTTTCTTTTTTCTTGGTTTATTGCCCCTGTAAATAGTGGCGGTTTCCTCCTTTTCTCCGGAATTCAGTAAATAACCGGCTACAATAAGGGCTACAGCGGTAAAAGAAGCAGTCAGGATTGCTTTGTTCATACGGAGTGATTAACAACGTTTCAATTCAAAACGTTTTTATAAGCTTAGTGGTTGACACAAGATATAAAAAACTATTCGTATTACCTTTGCAGCTTCCGCCCTGTTTTAAGGCGGTTGTGTGGTATGAATTTGGAACAATTAATGGAGCAATACGCAAAGGATCCCCGCCTTTTTCAATTGGCGGACAAGCTCTCTTTGTCTGTACCCCAGCACCTGGTGCTGAAAAATCTGTCCGGCAGCTCCCCGGAATTTCTATTAACCAGCATATTCAGGAATTCCATTACCGAACAGCTTAACCATATTGTGGTAGTAAATGATGCGGAAGAAGCCGCATACTTCCACAATACCATGGAAAACCTTAGTAATGCGTTGGATCTTTTCTATTTCCCCTCTTCTTTCCGGAATAAGAAAAATTACCGCCTGCTCAACAGCAGCCATGTAATGTTACGGACAGAAGCGCTTACCCGGCTTAGTACCGGGGGAAATAAGAAAATCGTCATTACCTATCCCGAAGCACTGATCGAAAAACTGGTTAAACCCGAAACATTAAGCGGGAATATTATCCGGATCAAAGTCAATGACTCACTGGATACCGTTCAATTATACGAGCAATTAACCGATGCCGGATTTACCCGTACCGATTTTGTGTACGAACCCGGTCAATTTGCCGTGCGGGGGGGCATCCTTGATATTTATTCCTTTGGGAATGAAAAGCCTTATCGTATTGAACTTTTCGGAAATGAAGTAGACAGTATCCGGCTTTTTGACCCGGAATCGCAACTAAGCGAAAGAAAATTACTGCAGGTAAGTATTATTCCGAATTTACAATCGGAGATGCCCGAAGAAGCCAGCATTTCGCTGTTTGATTTTATGCCACCCAATACTGTTGTGTGGATGAATGAATGGCAGTTTGTAAAAGAACGATTGGAATTGCAGGAAGAAGAACTGGATCTTTTTTTACAAAGAGCTGAAACAACCCCTGCCCGGGAGGAAGAAGAAGAGGATAAATTAATCCGAACTACCATCAAAAAAGAAGAGTTTCTGACAGCCTCTGCCATCGAAACTTTGTTGGCTGCTCATCACCTGGTTGAGATGGAGGGGCATGCTACCTGGAATGGCCGGGTTACTTATGAAATAGATTTTCAAACAAAACCACAGCCTGCATTTAACCGGCAGTTTGAACTGCTGATAAAAGATCTGCAGCAATGGGCTAAAAAAGGATTGAACCTTTACCTGTTTGCAGAAAACCCCAAACAGCTGGAGCGGCTCTACAGCATTTTTGCCGACCTGAAAGCAGAGATACAGTTTACACCAATTCCTGTTGCTATCCACGGCGGTTTCATTGATGAAGCCAATAAAGTGCTTTGCTATACCGATCACCAGATCTTTCAGCGTTATCACAAGTACAAGGTTAAGCAGGCCTATAACAAAAACAAGGCACTTACGATCCGAACCCTGCGGGAGTTGCAGCCGGGCGATTTTGTTTCACACATCGACCATGGGGTAGGTGTATACAGTGGTTTGCAGAAGCTGGATGTAAATGGAAAACTTCAGGAAGCCGTTCGGATTATTTACAAAGACAGCGATATCCTGTACGTAAATATTAATTCCCTACACAAAATATCCAAATATACCGGCAAGGAAGGAACGGTGCCCAAAGTAAATAAGCTGGGCAGCGATGCCTGGAATAAACTTAAGGAGAAAACAAAAACCAAGGTTAAGGAAATTGCTTTCGATCTTATACAGCTTTATGCCCAGCGGAAAGCACAACAGGGATTTCAGCATGCCCCGGATACCTACCTGCAAACAGAACTGGAAGCTTCCTTCATTTATGAAGATACCCCAGACCAAAGCAAGGCTACGGCCGATGTAAAGAAAGATATGGAAGCCCCCTCGCCCATGGATCGGCTGGTTTGCGGAGATGTGGGTTTTGGTAAAACGGAAGTGGCTATCCGGGCGGCTTTTAAATCTGTTGTAGATGGTAAGCAGGCTGCTGTGCTGGTTCCTACTACTATTCTGGCTTTTCAGCATTATAAAACTTTTTCAGACCGGTTACGAGATTTCCCTGTTACGGTGGATTTCATCAACCGCTTTAAAAGCGCCAAGGAAAAAAAGGAAACCCTCAAAAAACTGGAAGAAGGAAAAATTGATATCCTGGTAGGTACCCATGGTATTTTGGGTAAGGAAGTAAAGTTCAAAGACCTGGGTATTCTGATAATTGACGAGGAACAGAAATTTGGGGTGGCTCACAAGGAAAAAATAAAAACCCTGCGGACCAATGTAGATTGCCTTACACTAACGGCAACACCTATACCAAGAACACTTCAATTCAGTTTGATGGGGGCAAGAGACCTTAGCATCATGAATACCCCACCCCCCAACCGGCAGCCCATACAAACAGAAGTACAGGTTTATAACGAGGATTTTATCCGAGACGCTATATATTTTGAAACAGAACGCGGCGGCCAGGTATTTTTCATTCATAACCGCGTAAAAGGCCTGCCCGAAATGGCAGCTATTATCCAAAGCCATTGCCCTGATTTAAGTATCGGGTATGCACATGGGCAAATGGAGGGGCATGAGCTCGAAGAGCGGATACTGGATTTTATTGATAAAAAATACGATGTTCTGGTATGTACCAATATTGTTGAAAGCGGGGTGGATATTCCGAATGTTAATACTATAATTGTTAATAATGCCCACCAATTCGGGCTCAGTGATCTGCACCAGTTAAGAGGACGGGTAGGCAGAAGTAATAAGAAAGCCTTCTGTTACCTGCTGGCGCCCCCGATGAGTACCCTGCCTTCCGATTCAAAAAAAAGACTGCAGACCCTCGAACAGCACAGCGAACTGGGCAGTGGTTTCCAGATAGCGATGCGCGACCTGGATATTCGTGGTGCGGGTAATTTGCTGGGAGGCGAACAAAGCGGCTTCATGGCCGATATAGGTTTTGAAATGTACCAGAAAATCCTGGATGAAGCTATCCGTGAACTTAAACGTACCTCCTTTAGGGAACTATTTAAGGAGGAAATTGCAAAACAGGAAGATTATGTGCAGGATTGTACCATTGATACCGATCTTGAAATACTGATACCGGATGAATATGTGGAAAGCATCGGTGAACGCTTATCGCTCTACCAGCGCCTCGATAATTGCGACAATGAGGCAGAGTTACAGGATTTTCACCAGGAAATGACCGATCGTTTCGGACCGATGCCACCCCAGGTGGAAGACCTATTCGATACCGTCAGGATCCGAAAACTGAGTGTTGAACTGGGCTTTGAAAAACTACTGCTGCGGGATCAGGTACTGAAATGTTTTTTCGTCAACAAACACGATTCTCCCTATTTTGAATCGGACCTGTTTCACGGTATTTTGTCCTACCTGCAAACCTATACCAACAATGCGCGCCTGAAACAGAGCGGAAAAAATTTCCTGTTGGTGGTAGAAGGCATGAAAGACATGGCCACTATCCTGGCATTTTTGCAACGTATGCACCGGCAGGTATTGGGTGCCAACCAACTGGAAACCAAAGAAGAACTTATATGATTAAAGCAGTTTTGTTTGACCTGGATGGAGTAATATTGGATTCAAACCCTGTTATTGAAGCCTTCTGGGGAGGCTGGGCCGAAAAAGAAGGAGTGGAGTTTAATGAACGGGTGATCAAGGAAACCATTCACGGGCGTACTACCTGGGAAACCATTCATACGCTTTTTCATCAATCAGATGCTACGCGTAAACAGGAAATTTATGATGATGGGGTGGCTTATGACCTCGTGATGAAACCGGAGCTGGTACCAGGGGTGGAGAATTTTATGGCAGCATTGACGGACCGCCGCATACCCTTTATGCTGGTAACCAGCTCGCCAACCAAAAGGGCCTGGCATTTTTTGAAACAACACCGGCTCGACCGGTTTATCTCCGACAGTATTACGGCAGAAGATGTGCAGCGGGGAAAACCAGCGCCTGAACCCTATCTGAAAGGAGCGGGCAAATTAGGGATAGACCCAGCAAATTGCCTGGTTTTTGAAGATTCTGACAGTGGAATTACTTCGGCTATTACGGCCGGTATGCAGGTGATTGCGGTAAATAACCCCGAATTCCGGCCCGACCGGGTGCATTGGAATATCCGGAATTTTGAGGACCTGGTATTGTTGGACGAAACGCTGAATTACCTGGGTGGCCTGCCAGGGGCAAAACCTGCCCTACGTTTAGCGTAGGCGCTTTTCCATAACGAAATGAGGGATGGTAACCTCCTCAAATTCTTCGCTACTGATCTGATAACCAAGGTGTTCGTAAAACCCGATGGCGGTTTTACGGGCATGCATGGTAAGGCGTTTGTAACCCTGGTCGCGGGCTATATTTTCGGCAAAATTCATCAATGCCCGGCCAATTCCTTTACCCTGCAGGTTGTTATTAACAGCCATCTGCCGCAGCCGAACCGTACCATCGCCCTCATTTACCAGCATGCAGCAGCCAAGCATTTTGTCGTCGTCAAACGCACCGATAAGTATCTGGTCTTTTTCCTGTAACAGTTCTTCCTGGCTAAAACTAAGTCCCAGCGGTTTCCGCAGAATATCATCCCGAAGTTTGATCATCTGGTTGTATTCCGGCGTTCCGTGGTCAATGATCTTAAGTGCCATCTGCTGCTGTTTAATGTGGTGTTGGGGTACCTAAATTACAAAAATAGGGCAACCGAAAACCTGCCCGTCTGTAAATTACTACTGGCTGTTAGTAAAACCGTATTATTTTCTGCTCAGAAATTAAAAAAAGCAGCAAAAATTGTTATTTACCCAAAAAGTATATTTTTGCAGCCGTAACTAAACTTTACTACAATGTCAGACATCGCAACAAGAGTTAAAAAGATCATTGTTGACAAATTAGGAGTAGACGAAGCAGAAGTAACTAACGAAGCTTCTTTTACCAATGATCTTGGAGCTGACTCTCTGGATACAGTAGAACTGATCATGGAATTCGAAAAAGAATTCAATATCTCTATCCCGGATGAGCAGGCCGAAACCATAACTACTGTAGGCCAGGCTGTTGCTTATTTAGAAGAGCACGCTAAGTAAACGGAATACCGTTACAGGCAATATTTAATCCGCCTCTCGAAAGCATTTCCGCTAAGAAGGCGGATTATTCACTTTTAAAATCCGGCAATCTACATGGAACTTAAAAGAGTTGTAGTCACAGGTATGGGCGCACTTACTCCTATCGGGAATACCCTGCAGGAGTATTGGGAAGGACTGCTAAACGGAACTCCCGGTGCAGACCATATTACTTTGTTTGATGCTTCCAAATTCAAAACAAAGTTTGCCTGTGAGGTTAAGAACTTTGATCCAACGAATTTTCTTGATAAAAAAGAAGCCCGCAAAATCGACCGGTTTACCCAGTTTGCGCTGGTGGTTTCTGATGAAGCTATGGCAGATGCCGGGCTGAATAAGGAAACCATTAACCCGGATCGGATCGGGGTTGTATTTGGTAGTGGAATCGGCGGACTTATTACTTTCCAGAACGAAGTAATGGATTTTGCCAAGGGAGACGGAACCCCGCGTTTCAATCCTTTTTTCATTCCAAAAATGATCCTTGATATTGCAGCCGGACAAATTTCCATGCGACACAATCTCCGCGGACCCAATTTTGCCGTGGTAAGTGCCTGTGCCAGCAGTACCAATGCTATTATTGAAGCAGTTAACCTGATTAAACTGGGAAAAGCCGATATCATCGTAAGTGGTGGTTCCGAAGCCGTTATCAGCGAAGCAGGGGTAGGCGGTTTCAATGCCATGAAAGCAATGAGCGAGCGCAATGACGAACCCGCAACGGCCAGCCGTCCTTATGATAAGGACCGCGATGGGTTTGTTATGGGAGAAGCAGCGGGTATCCTTGTCCTGGAAGAATTGGAACATGCCAAAGCAAGAGGAGCCAAGATTTATTGTGAAATTGCCGGTGGTGGCGCTACAGCCGATGCCCACCATATTACCGCCCCCCATCCCGAAGGGTTGGGTGCGCGTAATGTAATGCTGGCAGCCCTGGATGATGCAGGTATGAAACCGGGTGATATTGACTACATCAATACCCATGGTACTTCTACACCGCTGGGCGATATTGCAGAAGTAAAAGCTATTATGAATGTATTTGGTGAGCATGCCTATAAGCTGAATATTTCGGCTACCAAATCCATGACGGGCCATTGCCTTGGAGCAGCCGGGGTAATTGAGGCAATAGCAGCCATCCAGGCGGTGGTACATGATATTATTCCGCCGACCATCAACCATTTTACGGATGATCCGGAATTGGATCCTCAACTGAATTTTACCTTTAATAAAGCACAAAAGCGGACGGTACGCGCCGCCTTGAGCAATACCTTTGGCTTCGGCGGGCATAATGCCTGTGTGATTGTGAAGAAATTTGAAGGTTAATAATGAAGTCTGGCGCCAATCGCTTATATTGACCCCGGTAACTAAACGAACACTGTGGGTTTATTTGATAGCATCCTGAAAGGCTCTTCTCCCGAAACCAAGGAATTCAAAAAGCAATTGAAGAATGTCCTGGGATTTGCGCCAAGTAATACGGACCTCTACAAAACCGCACTGACCCACCGGTCGGTGAAAGATTCCTCTGCCGATAATAATGAACGGCTGGAGTATCTTGGAGATGCTATTTTAAGCGGCATTGTGGCTGATTTTCTCTTCAAAAAATATCCTTACAGGGAAGAAGGGTTTCTTACAGAAATGCGGTCAAAAATGGTAAACCGTGTTACCCTTAATGATGTGGCCATTAAAATGGGCCTCAAAAAAATCGTTTATTTTAACAAGTTTGATAATTCGCTGAAAGTCAGCCAGATTTTCGGCAATACACTGGAGGCAGTGGTAGGAGCGGTGTACCTTGATAAAGGATTCAAAAAAACCCGCACCTGGGTGCTGGAGCGGATCATCCTGCCCTATATGTTTATGGACGACCTGGAAATCCTGGAGATCAACCATAAAAATAAACTTTACGGCTGGGCCAATAAAAACGGCAAAAACCTGGAGTTCGAAACCCTGGAAGAAAAATTTGAAGGAGGCCGCCGCCTTTTTACCATTGGCGCCATTGTGGATGGCGAACTGCTTGCGCAAGGCAAAGCCTACAATAAAAAAGACGCCAGCCAGGTAGCAGCGCAGGCCGCTGTTGTGAAGCTGGGGCTGAATAAGGAGAGCGAGGGGGGATAGGGAAGAGGAAACGAAGAACGGAGGAAACGGTGGAAGGAGAAGGGATGCGGTAGAATAGGCGATTGGTTGGGAAAGATCGGGTTTGAAAATTTTTGGAGAAATAGCTGTTTGAACGATCTGCTTTGAAAGGCGCCTGCCTTAAAAAATCTGTTAGAAAAAAATCTGGTTAGAGAAGGCCCCCGCCATTAAGCAGAATCAGCCGGGAGGACATTCTTGAAGTCTTTTGTATTTTTCAATCCACTCAACTGCCGCCAATAATTGCCTTATCGTTTAATACAAGGCTTCATTGCTCAAAAACACTTGCTTTCTTCAAAAATCAACTCCTGATTCTAAACCTGCCCCCTATCTTCAAAAACAAGGCCGCTCTTCCACCTTCATTTTCCTCCGTTTCCACCTTCACCCTTCCTCTTTATCCCGTCACCACTCTCTCCTCACACAACTCCACCAGCACCCCGGTTGTTCCTTTTGGGTGTAAAAAACAAACCAATTTATTATCGGCGCCGAATTTTGGTTCGGGGTTGAGCAGCTCAAATCCGGCGGCTTGCAGGCGGGCCATTTCCGCACGGATATCATTTACTGCAAACGCAATATGATGCATGCCTTCGCCTCTTTTTTCAATAAAACGGGCTATTACCCCTTGCGGGTCGGTACTTTCGAGCAACTCAAGCTTGGTATCTCCTACTTGAAAAAAAGCGGTTCGAACCTTTTCCGTCTGCACTTCCTCGGTTTTGTAACAAGGCGTATTTAGTAGCAGCTCGTATAAAGGGATGGCAGTCGACAGCTCTTTTACAGCAATTCCGATGTGTTCAATCTGGGTCATACAGCAAGCTATAAAAAATGCTTAAGTCCTGCAAAGCTTTCGATTACAATGATCTGACCCCGGCTTCCGGGGATTTGAAGTAGCTGTGGGTTAATGCATTAAAGCATGGCTGGCCCGGGGCATTGAGTTGGTCAATATCCAGGGGGGAGAAGGGCCTGAATTCGGGGTCGATATTAAGCCTAACTTTAGGGCATATCTTATGCGTTCAAATCTTCAGTTTCCCATTTACTTGGATAACAATGCCACCACACCGGTGGATCCGCGGGTATTGCAAGAATTTTTGCCTTATTACCAGCAGCATTTTGGCAATGCAGCCAGCCGCACCCATGCCTATGGCTGGATGGCGGAAGAGGCTGTGGAGCTTGCAAGAGAACGGGTAGCCAGGCTAATTGGAGCAGTTCCCCAGGAAATTGTATTCACTTCCGGGGCAACAGAAGGCGTAAACCTGGCCATAAAAGGGGTAGCAGAAATGTACCAGGGAAAAGGAAATCATATCATTACCTGTGTAACTGAACACAAAGCTGTTATCGATACCTGCAAGCATCTCGAAAAAAAGGGAGTGGAAATTACCTGGCTGCCGGTAAATGCAGCGGGGCTACCCGACCTGCAGGAGCTGGAGCAAGCTATCCGGCCTACTACTATACTGCTTGCGATGATGTATGCCAATAACGAAACGGGCGTAATCCTGCCGATAGCAGCAATCGGACAAATTGCAAAAAAACACGGGGTATTGTTTTTTACCGATGCTACCCAGGCGGTTGGTAAACTACCGGTAGCTGTACAGGCGGATGGCATTGACCTGTTAACGCTGTCGGCGCATAAATTCTATGGACCCAAAGGTGTCGGCGCTTTGTATGTACGGCGCAGAGATCCCCGGGTAAAGCTGACGCCCCAACTCGATGGCGGCGGGCATGAACGGGGTATGCGCTCGGGCACCCTGAATGTACCTGGAATTGTAGGATTGGGGAAAGCAGCCGAACTCTGCAGGGTAGAGATGCCGGCAGAATCCATCCGGCTGGAGCAGTTACGAAACCTCCTGCAGGAAAATTTATTATCTCTTCCGGGTGTGGAGCTGAACGGCGATCCGCTTAACCGGCTTCCTCATACCCTTAACCTCTCGTTTGCAGACCGCGATTCCAACAGCCTTTTGTTACATTTTAACAAAACCATCGCCTTGTCAGCAGGATCTGCCTGCACTTCGGCCACCCTGGAACCTTCCTATGTATTGAAAGCCATGGGATTTCCTGATCAGCGTGCGTATTCTGCCCTTCGTTTCGGGCTCGGTCGCTTTACCACCGAAGAAGAAATTATGCAGGTGATACAACTTTTCCGTGAATTTTACCCCTCGGTTAACACAACGGGCAAAACAACCACAATTTAAATAGTTGTAATTTTGCCGTATACTACCAGCGGTAGTTATAATTAAAAGGAAACGAATATGTTATTTGTAAGTGATAAAGCGAAAGAACGGGTAGTGAAGCTGCTGGAAGAAGCAGACGTGCATAAAACAGGCGATTATTTCCTGCGGGTGTCCGTTGTCGGCGGAGGCTGTTCCGGCCTTAGCTATAAACTCGACTTTGATAACGAGTCCAAACCGGCTGATCAGGTATTTGAAGATAATGGGATTAAAGTAGTGACCGATCTGAAAAGTTTCCTTTACCTGGTAAATACTACGCTTGAATTTTCTGACGGACTAAATGGCAAAGGATTTTATTTCAGTAATCCCAATGCCAGCAGAACCTGCGCCTGCGGCGAAAGTTTTGCCGTATGATAAAACGGTGAAAGCATACATCAATCACCTTTTTATCCCCTATTTTTGATCCTTATGTGGTCGATCGCTAAAAAAGAAATCAGGCAATTTTTTGGAAGTCTGACGGGCCTGGTTGCCATCGTCGTATTCCTGCTGCTCAACGGGTTATTCCTGTTTGTATTTCCCGATTCCAGTATGCTGGATTATGGGTATGCAAGCCTGGATAAGTTTTTTCAATTGGCACCCTGGATACTGCTGTTTCTGGTTCCGGCAGTAACCATGCGCAGTTGGGCCGATGAATTCAAAGCAGGTACGTTTGAAATCCTGGCTACCCGACCCCTAACCGCTACCCAATTGGTAACAGGGAAATTCCTGGGGGCTTATACCATTGTAGCTATTGCCCTGCTGCCCACCGTGTTATACGCATTTAGTATGGATGCACTGGCTGTTGATAAGGGAATAGACTGGGGCGGAACCATCGGCTCTTATATTGGCTTGTTTTTGCTGGCTGCCGTATTTACGGCTATTGGTACCTGGTGCAGCAGTCTGAATTCCAACAGTGTAATCGCATTTTTGCTGAGCGCATTTATGTGTTTTATTCTTTATTCAGGCTTTGATGCCCTCAGCCAGTTACCAGCACTTGAAGGCTCTGCCGATTACCTGTTGCAGAAAATCGGGATTGATTTCCACTACAAAAGCATTAGCAGGGGAGTGATTGATAGCCGTGATATCATCTATTTCGGCAGTATCATTCTCTTTTTTCTTTTGATTACCAACCGAAAAATTGCGCTGAATCAGGCAGTATGAAAAATATACTCTTCTCCAACAAATATTATTGGATCATTCTGCTGGTATTGGTGCTTGCAATCAACTGGATGGCAGAACTGGCCCCGATGCGGGCAGACCTTACAGCCGAAGGCCGTTATACCCTGTCTGCTCCCACGCGGAAATTACTGACAGAACTGGAAGAACCTGTTCAGATAGACGTATTACTGAGCGGAGAACTACCCGCGGGTTTTAAAAAACTGGCCGCCAGTACAGACGATCTTCTGCGTGAATTTAAAGCGGTGGGTAAATCAAACCTGCGTTTTCAGTTTATAAAACCCGGCGATGGCCTAAACGATACTGCCAAAGCTATTCTCTATGATTCCCTGTCGAGGTTAGGACTCAACCCTACCAACATTAAGGCACAAACGAAGCAGGGAGAAGGGCAGGAGGAGCGGTTGGTTTTTCCCGGTGCCGTACTACAGCTGAAAGGAAGAACCACTGCCATCGATCTATTACAAGGCGTAAGCGCCAACGGCGGACTGGAATCGCTGAATACCGCCGAAGCCTTGCTCGAGTTCAAGTTTGCCAATGCCATTAAACAACTGAACCAGGACACGGTGCCCCTGATCGGCTACCTCGTAGGCAATGGGCAGCCTCTTACCGATCAGGTAATGGACCTTATTGAAAATGTAATACGCAAAAATTATGCTTTCCGCATTTTGCCGATAGATAGTGTGCCCCTGATTCCGCCTGTTTTTGATGCCCTTGTTATTGCCAAACCTACCCTGGCTTTTAGCGATGAACAAAAGATTAAACTCGATCAATACGTAATGCAGGGGGGAAAGCTGCTGTGGATGATCGATAAGTTATACGCAGAAATGGATAGCCTGCAGCGGACCCAGAATGAATTTATTGCATTCGACCGCGGACTGGAGCTGGACGACCTGCTCTTCCGCTATGGAGTACGGATTAACCAGGACCTGTTGCAGGACCTGAATGCCGATAAAATGCCTTCTGTAATTGGTTCAGTGGGAGGTAAACCACAGATCCAGTTATTGCCCTGGTTTTATAGTCCCCTGTTGATGAATTACAGCGGACATCCGATTGCCAAAAACCTGGACTATGTACTCACCCAGTTTCCTAATACCATTGATACCGTAGAGGCGAAGGGGATCCGCAAAAATATTCTGCTGGCCAGTTCTCAACAGGCAAGAACCCTGGAAACACCTGCCAAAGTAAGCTGGAATTCGGTGCAGACAGAAGCAGATTTTAATACCTTCAATAAATCTGCCATACCGGTAGCTGTTTTGTTGGAAGGGCAATTTACATCGCTCTACGCCAACCGGCTCAATGCTGCCCAGCGAGACCTTATAACCTCGCTTGGCCAGAAAATGAATCCACAATCGCCCGAAAACAAAATGATTGTAATAGCCGATGGGGATATTGCCCTGAATGCCGTTACTAAAAATGAAGGTCCCCTGCCAATGGGTATGAATCCATATACCAAGTTTCAATTTGCCAATCGCGATTTTATCCAGAACTCCATCGAATACCTGGTAGATGAATCGGGTATACTGGAAACAAGGGCAAAGGATTTCAGCCTGCGGTTGCTGGATCAGAAAAAATTGGATGAACAGAAGACCAACTGGCAACTCATAAATATCGTCTTACCCGTACTGCTGATGCTGGTATTCGGATGGCTATTTCATTTTATCCGAAAGCGTCGTTTTCAGCACAAATAAACAGACATGACACCCGAACAGATTACGTATTTGGTTTTTGGAATTGTAGTAGTATTGGCCCTTGTTTTTGACCTTGGTCTGATGAGTAAAAAATCAGCCGAGATCACGATCAAAAAAGCATTGGGACAAACTATTTTCTGGGTTTCTCTTGCCCTGGCTTTTTTTGTTTTTGTATGGTTCGAAGACGGGCAAAAACCTGCCCTTGAATACCTGAGCGCTTACCTGATGGAATGGTCGCTGAGTATTGATAATATCTTTGTATTCATTCTCATCTTTACTTTTTTTGGGGTGAAAAACGATTATGTGCCGCGGGTATTACTGATTGGTATTATACTGGCTATTGTATTCCGGATCATTTTTATTTCAGTAGGAATTGTGCTGATTGAGCGGTTTCACTGGTTATTATATGTATTTGGCGCCTTGCTTTTGTATACCGGCGTTAAAATGTTTTCTGCCAAACACGATGAAGAAACGGATATGTCAGAAAATGCTGTGTACAAATTTCTGCAACGCATACTTCCCTTGGTGGCCCATGATGGCGGTGGTAAATACACCATCCGCCAGGATGGAAAGCGGTATTACACCAGCATGTTCGTAGTGGTAATTATGCTGGCTACCACCGATATAATTTTTGCCCTTGATTCTATTCCGGCCGTATTTGCCATATCGCAGGATCGTATGGTGGTGTATACTTCCAACATATTTGCGGTATTGGGCTTAAGGTCTTTATTCTTCCTGCTGAAAGGCGCGGTTAATAAGTTTTCCTACCTGCAACAGGGTATTGCCATTGTGCTGGTATTTATCGGCCTGAAAATGCTGGTAGAATATTTTCATATTAAGTTACCGGTATATGTATCTCTGTTGGTAATTGTGGTTTGTATCGGCGCTTCTATTGTTTATTCCATACTGGTTGCCAATAAAAAGGAGGTCTCCTAACCATGTACCGTATTGCAGAAATCGCAAGCATTGTACATGCCCGCTGGCTGCAAAAAGCGGAGAACAGTAGTATTCAACACCTGCTCAACGACAGCCGGAAACTATTGTTCCCGGAAAGCACCGTTTTTTTTGCCCTGGTTTCCGGAAGCAGGAATGGCCATCAGTTTATACCCGCCTTGTACCAGCAGGGAGTACGGAATTTTCTGGTAAGTGAAGAGCAAGACCCGGCAGTTTACCCGGGTGCCAACCTGCTTTGGGTGCCCGATACGGTGCAGGCCTTGCAGGTTTTAGCGGAACATCATCGTACCCGATTTTCCATCCCGGTACTGGCTATTACCGGCAGCAATGGAAAAACAACAGTAAAAGAATGGCTGAACCAGTTGCTGGAACCTGATTTTAGCATCATCCGCAGTCCGCGTAGTTATAATTCACAGATCGGGGTGCCATTGAGTGTATGGTTAATGAATGAAGGGCATCAACTGGCTATTTTTGAAGCCGGCATATCGCGCAGGGGAGAAATGAAAAAACTCCAGCAGATCCTGCAACCAAGTATTGGCATATTTACCAACCTTGGATTGGCACATAGTGAAGGGTTTGAATCAATGGAAGAAAAACTGGCGGAGAAATGGCAACTCTTCCAGGCTTGCCCGCTTATAATTACCCATTTCCAGGAAGACTGGATCAACGATTATATTGAAACACATTTGCAGCCCGGGCAACAACTACTGCGTTGGGGGCAGGAGGCTGCGGCGGAACTGAAAATCCTTTCACTCGAAAAAAAAGAAGAAGCCACCCAGGTACAGCTTCTTTATAACGAGAAAGAATTTCGTTTAGACATTCCCTTTAGTAATGAGGCCGCGGTAGAAAATGCCCTTACGGCGGCATTGGTAATGCTGGCGCTGGATATTGCAATTCCGGTTATTCAGCAGCGCATGGCCATGTTGCATGCAATTTCAATGCGGCTTGAGTTGAAGGAAGGAATTAATCAATGTTCGGTTATCAATGACAGTTATTCGGCAGATATAAGTTCCCTGGTAATTGCACTTGATTTTTTAGCCCAGCAGCAACAACATGCAAAAAAAACCGTGCTGCTTTCTGATATTCCGGAAACCGGCTGGGCGGCAACGCAATTGTATGAACGGGTAGCAGCTTTATTACACCACCACGGCGTAAGCAGGCTGATTGGGGTGGGTACCGCCATTGCCGCACATAAGGAACTATTTCAGGCCTACGGAATTCCTGAA
This sequence comes from Flavihumibacter sp. CACIAM 22H1, assembly GCF_001601815.1. Lineage (GTDB taxonomy): Bacteria > Bacteroidota > Bacteroidia > Chitinophagales > Chitinophagaceae > Flavihumibacter. Next base: position 145,362 of record NZ_LUKG01000001.1, on the reverse strand, counting down.
CTGCAATTTTTTGAGGCCAGTGAGCTGCTGCTGCAGCATTGGGATGAATTGAGTTTCCGGGAGGAAACCATCCTCGTAAAAGGAGCCCGCCGGTTCCAGTTCGAACGCATATCGGCTCAACTGGAAAAGCAGGTACACCAAACGGTTATGGAAATTAACCTCAATGCCATGTTGCAAAACCTGAAATGGTACCAGCAACGCCTGCATACCGGCACCCGGCTCATGGCCATGGTAAAAGCATTTTCCTATGGCAGTGGCAGTTATGAAATAGCTAACCTGCTCCAGTTCCATGGGGTAGACTACCTGGCGGTAGCCTATACCGATGAAGGGGTAGCCCTGCGCAAAGCAGGTATACATCTGCCAATAATGGTTATGAATGTGGCGCCCCCTGGCTTTGAAACCCTGGTGGAGCATAACCTGGAGCCGGTATTGTTTTCTGTGCGGCTGTTTCGGGCATTTGATGCCTTTATCCGGCAGGAGGGGATACCTCAGTACCCGGTGCACCTGGAGGTAGAAACAGGTATGAACCGGTTGGGATTTTCTCTTTCCGAATTGCCCTTCCTGCTAGAACATCTTCCCTCCACCGCCTGTAAAGTTCAGTCTGTGTTCAGCCACCTGGCTGCCAGTGAGGATCCGGCTTTTGATGCATTTACCCGGCAGCAGGTAGAGCGGTTTGAGGTTTTTACCAACGGGTTAAAGCAAGTGATCACCTATCCCTTTCTGCGGCATATTGAAAATACATCCGGTATATTCCGCCATCCGCAATGGCAGTTTGATATGGTTCGGCTGGGCATTGGCTTGTATGGGTTTGATGCAGCCATGGGTGAAACTAACCAGTTGGAAGAGGTGTCCACCCTGGTTACTACCATTGCACAGATCAAGGAACTGGAGGCCGGGGAATCGGTGGGTTATGGGAGGAGGGGTAAGATACTGCGGCCTACCACTATTGCAACCATACGGCTGGGGTATGCCGACGGGTATCCCCGATCCCTGGGAAATGGCGCAGGCTGGGTGCTGCTAAAAGGAAGCCTGGTGCCCACCATTGGATCGGTTTGTATGGATATGACCATGATTGATATCAGCGGGGTACCCGGTGTTCGGGAAGGCGATCCCGTTACCGTATTCGGGAAAGGCCTGCCGGTAGCAAAACTGGCAGAATGGGCAGGTACCATACCCTATGAAATCCTGACCGGTATTTCACAGCGGGTAAAAAGAATTTATTACCAGGAATAAAACGAGTGCAACGGTTATCTTTGTTGTTTTACTTTGAATATATGTCAAAAGCCAGGAACTTAATACTATTGATTTTGTTGATATTGGTAGCGGATCAGGCCCTGAAGATTTGGGTAAAAACATCCATGCCGCTCAGTTATCATTGGGATGCCAGCCACCAACCGCTGACCCCCTATGATCGTGGTATCCGGCTTTTTGGTGAAAAGGCGGAGTGGGCCCAACTTTATTTTGTCGAAAATGAAGGCATGGCCTGGGGATGGAAATTTGGCGGCGATTTCGGTAAAATTGCGTTAACCCTGTTCAGGATGGTGGCGGTAGTATTTGGGGTATGGTACATTCGGAGTATATTGAGGAAGCAGCAACACCCTGGTTTTATTGTATGCGTTGGGCTGATTTTTGCGGGGGCGCTCGGAAACCTCATAGACAGTATGTTCTATGGACTGATTTTTGAAGAAAGTACCTATACCTCGGTGGCAAAGATCTTCCCGGATAAGGGCTATGCAGGTTTTTTACACGGAAAAGTGGTGGATATGTTTTATTTCCCGATTATCCGGACAACTTATCCCAGTTGGTTTCCGTTTGTAGGGGGGGAGGAGTTTGAGTTTTTTAGCCCGGTGTTCAATATTGCAGATGCCTCTATTTCGGTTGGTGTAATTGCCCTGCTTCTTTTCCAGAATAAGTTTATGGGAAAAGAAGATCCGAATAAAAAACGACCAATTGAAACCAGTACACGTGTTAATGACGACGTGCAGGTATCTTAAACGTGCAGGTATCTTAAAAGATAAACGACTATGAAAAAAGGACTTCTATTACTTGGATTGGTGGTAACTGTTTTGTTTTCAGCCTGTACCAAGGAATCCAGTGTGGAAAAATCCATTGCATTAAGCGAGGATAATACCTGGCGGTTTAACCTGGGTAGCACCGAGTACTCAGGGATTATTGATACTTCTTTCGTGGAAACATTCTCCGGCATTGATATTTTTTCAATGGAAGGTTATACGGCAGATGGCATGGGGCAGTTATTATTCGGATTCGGCGGGCTTGATTTGCAGGAAGGAGATTATTTTTCGCCCTTTGCTAATATTTTCTTTGCAAT
>NZ_LUKG01000001.1:140324-142263 GCF_001601815.1 Flavihumibacter sp. CACIAM 22H1 | reverse complement strand
ACCTATACAGCAGAAAAAGTAAGCGGTACTTTTTCCGGAACCGTCATTGATTCACAGACGGGAAACCCGCTGCAACTTACCAACGGCCGCTTCTCCGTGTTACGATAATTTCAGTAAAAATTTGCCTAGTAAAGGCTGGGGCAATTTATTGCCGGGTAGAGCTCGGGCAGGCTAATTCATTCGTCGAATTCAATCCTGCCCGAACAATAAATCTGTGTAATTACCCGTTTTCATCCATACAATCCGGGAAACCGGTAAAAAATTATTAAAAAGGCTATAAAAGACTCATGTTCTGTTTTGGTCCGTTCCCTAGTATTGATTTGACGACCAATATCCACTGAAAAACCAAGAGGCTTGGTTAAAAGGAAATGTTGTCAATTTCGAATATAGGGTTTAGCGTCCCTCCCCGTCTGGGAGGGACAATTTTTTACTTGCCCTTGCCAATTTCTTACCTGCCCACCATATTTCCCGGAACCACCCACTGATCAAATTCTTCTGCAGTAAGATAACCTAGTTTAACCGCCATTTCTTTTAGTGTGGTACCTTCTTTATGAGCAGTTTGTGCAATTTCAGCCGCTTTATAATAACCGATTTTGGTATTGAGGGCGGTAACCAGCATCAGCGAATTATCTACATGTTTTTTGATATTGGCTTCGATGGGTTCAATGCCAACGGCGCATTTATCATTAAAGCTTACACAACCTTCGCCAAGGAGGCGGGCACTGTGCAGGAAATTATAGATCATCATTGGTTTGAATACATTCAATTCAAAATGACCGGTGGCGCCACCAATATTGATCGCCACATCGTTGCCCATTACCTGGGCAGCTATCATGGTAAGGGCCTCGCACTGGGTGGGGTTTACTTTGCCGGGCATAATGGAAGAGCCGGGCTCATTATCAGGAATAAACAATTCGCCGATACCGGACCGCGGACCGCTGGACAGCATACGAATATCGTTGGCGATTTTCATTAAGCTAACTGCCACGGTTTTTAATGCACCATGTGCTTCCACGATCGCATCATGGGCCGCCAGGGCTTCAAATTTGTTCTCTGCCGTAATAAAGGGCAGGCCGGTAAGTTTCGCAATATGTTTGGCTACATTTTCACTGTAATTCGGTGGGGTATTGATACCCGTACCCACGGCCGTACCTCCCAGTGCTAATTCGCTTAGGTGGGCAAGCGTGTTCTTAATGGCTTTCAGGCCGTGGTCTAGCTGTGATACATAACCGCTGAATTCCTGTCCCACGGTAAGTGGTGTGGCATCCATAAAATGGGTGCGGCCTATTTTTACCACATCCATATATTTTTTGCTTTTTTCAGCCAGCGTATTCCGCAGTTTTTCTATACCTGGTATAGTAACTTCCAGCAAAATGCGGTAGGCTGCAATATGCATGGCAGTAGGAAAGGTATCGTTTGATGATTGTGATTTATTGACATCATCGTTAGGATGAAGGAATTTTTCTTTGTCGCTTAACTGGCCGCCGTTAAGGACATGCCCCCGGTAGGCTACTACTTCATTAACGTTCATATTGCTTTGCGTGCCTGATCCGGTTTGCCAAACAACCAGGGGGAAATAAGCGTCGAGTTTACCGTCGAGGATTTCATCACAAACCTTCCCGATCAGGTCAGATTTTTCCTTCGGTAGAACGCCTGCTTCGAAATTGGTGAGAGCGGCGGCTTTCTTCAGGTAAGCGAAGGCCTGGATAATTTCCTTGGGCATTTTGTTGGTGTCCTGCGCAATTTTGAAATTTTCAATACTGCGTTGTGTTTGGGCGCCATAATAGGCATCCACGGGCACTTTTACTTCACCCATTGTGTCTTTTTCAATTCTATAGTCCATTTGGCGATCGTATTTAATTGGCCGCAAAGTTAACGGCACGGGTTATTTTCCTTTAAAAACGGCGGGGCTTTTTTTGGGAAAAGGAGTGGGGGCTTC
>NZ_LUKG01000001.1:133922-139835 GCF_001601815.1 Flavihumibacter sp. CACIAM 22H1 | reverse complement strand
AAAGCAGTGGCGCCTTCTTTTGCGTCGGCAGTATCGAAGAGCTGTCCGAAGGCATTAATTTCTTCCTGCAGGCCATTTTTATCGCCGACGGCGGCAATATTGGTAAGCCGTATGATTTCTTTTATGGCGAGCGGGGCTTTATGAATAATGGTTTGGAGCAATTGCTGGGTTTTGGGTAAAAGCTCTTCGGGTGTGGTTACATAATTAACCAATCCGAGTGCCAGGGCTTCTGTGGCAGTGATCATGGCTCCTGTCATCATTAGTTCCATGGCTTTGCCTTTGCTAATTAGTTGGGGAAGCCGTTGTGTGCCGCCGTAACCCGGAATTAGTCCCAGGTTTACTTCTGGTTGTCCGAAGCGGGCATTTTCTGCGGCCAGGCGAAAATGGCAGGCCATGGCCAGTTCACAGCCACCTCCCAGTGCGAAGCCGTTTACCGCGGCAATAATTGGCTTAGGAGCGTTTTCAATGGCGGAGAAAACGGCTTCCTGTCCCTTGGCTGCCAGGGCAGCACCGCCTGTTGCATCCAGCTGCAGGAATTCGGAAATATCAGCGCCGGCAACAAAACTTTTTGGTCCGGCACCGGTAAGGATAGCTGCTTTCATTTCCGGGTGTTTGATAAACGAGCTGAGCACGGTATGTAATTCATCAATCACCGTTTTATTCAGTGCATTCAGTTTATCGGGCCGGTTAATGGTAATCGTCAGTATCCCTTCATTCAAATGGGTTAATACGGTAGATAACTGCATAATGTATATTTTTCACCGGTTGGGTGGCAAAGGGTTAAAAATTGCGGTGTGCTTTAACCCACCCGGTAATGTATTGTGCTATTTCCGCGGTATTGGTGCCGGGGGGAAAGAGTTGGCCAACGCCCATTGCCTGAAGCTGCTGCATATCGTCTTCCGGAATAATGCCGCCGCCGGTAAGCAGTACATCGTTCATTGCGCGCTCTTTCATAAGTTCAATGAGCTTGGGAAAAACGGTCATATGGGCACCGCTCAGAATACTAACTCCAATGGCATCTACATCTTCCTGGAGTGCAGCATTCACGACCATTTCCGGGCTTTGTCGCAGTCCGGTATAAATCACTTCCATGCCTGCATCCCGCAGCGCAGTTGCAATTACTTTGGCTCCGCGGTCATGTCCATCCAGACCCACTTTAGCCACCAGTATACGTATGGGACGATTCATGTTATTCATATGGCCCGGTAAAGATAGGCTTTTCGCCGCTCTGGTAGCACCGGTTGGCTGGCATCAGACCGGTGAAGGAAAAAGAAAATTCGTAGTTTGGAAAGATGAAATACAGACAGTTTGGGAAAACAACCTTGCAGGTAAGCGAAGTAGGGTTTGGCGCCTGGGCTATTGGTGGCGCCGCCATGGTTGGCACCACGGCAATTGGTTGGGGACCTGCGGAGGATGGTACCTCCCAACAGGCCATCTACCAGGCAATAGACCAGGGGATCAATTTTTTTGATACGGCCGATTTTTATGGTCTGGGGCATTCGGAAAAATTACTGGGTGACACTATTGGTCACAGGAAAGATCTGCTCATCGCAACCAAAGTTGGCCATCGGGCAATAGCGGATAAAATCGTGTTAGACTATTCCCGCGAGTATATTCTGAAAGCAGCGGAAGAAAGTTTACGAAGGTTGAAAAGAGAAACGATCGATTATTATCAACTGCATTCAGCCCGGCTCCTGCATTTCCAAACAGAAGCCTGTGTTGAAGCTATGGAAGCATTAAAAAAAGCCGGTAAAATCAGGTACTGGGGGTTGTCGCTAAATACCTTTGAACCCCTGCCGGAAGCAGCATACCTGATGAGGCTGCATAAAGGTGCGGGCTTCCAGTTGGTCTTTAATCTGATCAATCAGCTGGCACTACCTCTTATTCATGAAGCGGCGGCCGAGGGGTATGGAATCATTGCACGTATGCCGTTGCAATTTGGACTATTAACAGGTAAGTTTAAACGAGATCAGCAATTTGCTGAAAACGATCATCGAAGCTTTCGTTTAAATGAAGAATTGATGCAATCGTCATTGCAGATTCTGGAAGAAAAGATCTGGCCGCTGGTTGAAAAATATCAAACCACTAAAACCGGGCTGGCTATGAGCTATATCCTTAGTCAGCCTGGCATTAGTACGGTTATTCCGGGTATTCGTACAAAAGAACAGGCGATCGAAAATACCAGCGGAATAGTAATGCTGGAAGATTCCGATCGCTTGTTGCTGGAGAACCTGGCTGAAACAGACTGGTTCGCTATTGTAAACCGGTTAAAGGAATTGGGATAAGTTATTTGATGGTATAATCAACCAGGTAAGACGCATTCGCAAAATAGGTTTGTCCGAGCAGGCTTAGTTCATTATTGGATTTAACAAGGCCAATACCTTTTGCAAAATAAAAATGATAAGTGCCTACAGAGGTCCAGGATCCCAGCATATTGTATTCCAGATCAACTACGGTGTAGATCAAGTTCCGGTAGGTGGTGCCCTGCCAGGTATGGGTGCTGCCTTTTTCCTTAATAGATCCTTTGATCCTGGCGGGTAACCCGCCAACTGAGCCGGCATCTTTTGTCCAGCTATAACCAACGCCTTCTTTATCGTTCAGGATAAGCATATTTATTTCGGCATTAACTCCGACCAATTCACCTGCCTGCAGCAATAAATAATAGTCGTTTTTAAGTTTACCGTAGAAGATTTCTCCCTCATCAATTCCTTCCGTAATCTCATAGCGGTGATAGGTAATTCCATTGACGGTTTTCGTTTCATCTGTTGCTACCATAGTAGTTTTAAGATCGGCAAGGGCACTGTCCTGGTAGGTCCAGCTCGATCCTTTGGAGTGGGGCAGATAAGATTCCGAAACAGGCGTTTCTGTACCGGGCTCACCTGTATTGTTTTCTTCTTCCTCCAGGGGATTAATTTCTTTCTGGCAGGAAACTACCGTTAATGCTGTAAAAAATACAAGCGAAAGCGTCCATAAGCGGGATAAGGGCATTGTTTTTTTCATAAGCGGTTAAAATACAGTGCGAAGTTTATTTAAGCAAGTGATTCCAGTCCTTTTTTAATGCGGTTGATGACAGCCTGCTTGCCGATCAGTGCTGCAATATCAAACACAGCCGGACCGAATTTGCCTCCTACCAGCATCAGCCGGAATGGTAATTGCAGTTCGCCCACTTTGATGGCCCGGGCAGCAGCCATCTCTTTAAAAGCAGCTTCAAGCGCAATGGCATTCCAGGTTGGCAGCGCTTCCAGCACCGCGGGCAGATCGGTGAAAAACAAGGTTTTATCCAGGTTCCATTTTGCTTTTACCGGTTCCATATCAGGAGCTGCAGGCGCTTTGAAAAAGAATCCTGCCTGCTCAGCAAAATCGGGCAAAAGGGTACAGCGTTCCTTCACCAGGTCAATCACCTGTTTAACATAACTATCATCCACAGCCGAAATATCGGCAGTTTTCAAAACATCTTTTACATCGGGCAGTAAACGCTCTGCCGGTGCTGTTTTGATCCATTCATGGTTGAACCATTTGGCTTTTTCAAAATCAAATTTGGCTCCTCCTTTATGAACCCTGCTCATATCAAATGCTGAGATGAGTTCAGTCATGGAAAAAAGTTCTTTCCCTGTGCCGTCGTTCCAGCCAAGCATGGCCAGCATATTTACAAATGCTTCGGGAAGAAATCCTCTTTCTCGGAAGCCCTGGGTAAATTCATTGCTACGCGGGTCGGTCCAGTTCATGGCAAAAACGGGAAATCCTAACCGGTCTCCATCGCGTTTGCTGAGTTTGCCATTTCCGTCGGGTTTAAGAATTAGGGGGAGGTGTGCCCATTGCGGCATAGCATCGCTCCAGCCCAGGTATTTCCATAACAGCAAATGCACAGGGGCGCTCGGTAACCATTCCTCTCCCCGGAATGCATGGGTTATTTGCATCAGGTAATCGTCAACCACCACCGCCAGGTGATAGGTTGGCATCCCATCTTTTTTCAGTAATACTTTATCATCGACTGTGGAGGTAGAAAAACTTACTTCTCCGCGGATCATATCGGTAAAGCCGATGGTTTCTTGCTCGGGCATTTTTATACGTACAACATAAGGAACTCCTTCGGAGAGGAGGCGGCCTACTTCCTCTTCGCCCAGGCTGAGCGAATTCTTCATTTTCATCCGCAGGCGATGGTCGTATTGGGGAGAGGGGTTTTCGGCAGATTTAAAGGCATTCCGCATTTCTTCCAGCTCTTCGGGGGTATCGAATGCATAGTATGCATGACCCTGGGCCACCAGTTGTTCCGCATACTGCATGTAACTGGCTTTCCGTTCGCTCTGGCGATAGGGAGCAAAGGGGCCACCGGCAGCTGGACTTTCATCTGGTTCCATTCCACACCACCTTAGGGTTTCCATGATATACTGTTCTGCACCTTCCACAAACCGGGTATTATCGGTGTCTTCAATACGCAGCACGAAATCGCCCCCGTGGTGGCGGGCAAAAAGATAATTAAACAGAACTGTGCGCACGCCCCCCAGGTGTAATCCGCCGGTAGGGCTCGGCGCAAAACGAACACGAACTTTTGTTGCCATAGGCCGCAAAGATAAGTAGGGGTATTGTTGTGCCCGCATTGTTTATTTTCGCAGTATGTTTTATTGGGCAAAAGGAAATAAACTGCTGCAAACCCTGTATCCGAACTGGATCTGGTCGGTGCGCAGTAAGGAGAAAAAAATCTACCTGAGTTTTGATGATGGGCCCCATCCGGAAATTACTCCCTGGGTATTGGATGAACTGCACCGATTTAATGCCAAAGCCAGTTTTTTTTGCATCGGGAAAAACGTAGCGCAATACCCCCAAATTTACCAGCGCATTTTAACAGAAGGACATACAACGGGGAACCATACCATGCAGCACCTCAATGGTTGGAAAACCAATACGGCTGTTTATTTCAATGATATACTGGAAGCCGGCAAATTTATCGACAGTAAATTGTTTCGCCCACCTTATGGCAAGCTTACCCGTTTTCAGGGAAAAGCACTTAGAGAAGCCGGTTATGAAATTATTATGTGGAGTTTATTAAGTGCTGATTTCGATACCCGATTAAATCCATCAGATTGCTGGGAATTAGTACGTAAAAATTACCGGTCTGGTTCCATTATTGTGTTTCATGACAGTGAAAAAGCGCGGCCCCGAATGACCTATTGTTTAACTAGATTTTTGGAGGAAGCAACGGGGGCAGGCTACACATTTGAGGCGCTTAATATGGGTAGTTTAGTAAGAAACAGTTGAGAATAAATGCACTAAAAAAATATCTGAAAAAATCGGGTACCCCCTAAAAAAGAGTTGGGCCTGGGTAGAAACCCTGGCCCGTTTTTAATCCGTACCCTATGAAAACTGATTTAAAGGTAAATTATTTTTTTAATTACTTCAAAGTAATTTCTCGGGAAACCCCATTTACCGTGATAAGGGCCTTGTTATCGCAATCCCCGTTTCCGAAGTCGAGGGTGGCTTTTAGGCCGTTTACCCGTTGAATTTCCTGGGTGCCGGCGCTGATCCAGCGGCAGCTGAATGCTTTTTCGAGGGGTTTGGTGGTGGTGCTGGTCCAGGTACCGGTTTTGTCGCCGATGGTTACGGAACCGGCGCCGTTGCTGGTAATCTGGAAGCGGTCGTCGCCAGGCACATAGGGTGTACCGGAACCGGCTATCATAGTAAAACTACGGGTGCGGTTCCAAGTGATCTGGTTCCCGTTTTCGCGGCTTAGTTTGCCGTCAATAACCCTGGTTTCAAAGGCCCATTGGTTAGGGGTGCTCTTATTTTCCACGGTGTGGGTGCCTTCCACTTTTACGCCGTTAACATAATAATTACTGAAACTGGTAGTGGCTTTGCTACCGGGCAGTATCATATGGCCGGTATAAACTGTGCTGAAGGCGCCTTTGCGGGTGCGCC
>NZ_LUKG01000001.1:130791-133266 GCF_001601815.1 Flavihumibacter sp. CACIAM 22H1 | reverse complement strand
CTACCGGGCAGTATCATATGGCCGGTATAAACTGTGCTGAAGGCGCCTTTGCGGGTGCGCCCGTCTTTACCGAGGCAGCCGGTACTGCCAAAATCAACGGTAACGGTTATGGGAAAACCATCGCCGGTTTTAGTGAGCGTAATGGTATAGCAGCTTCCCTGCAGGGGGCCGGGCTGATCGCTGTTAGCCGATTGAAATACGCCGGTACCTCCGATAGCTACGCTGGGATCGGCGCCCATTACGTTTGTAAATACATCGTCGTACAGCAGTTCTCCTTCGGCTTCGGCTTCAACGGTAGCCTGGGTAAGTTCTGGATCGCGGTCGGTTTCTGTGGTGCCATTGTCTTTGGAACAGCTGGTAAACGTGAGGAGCAGGGCTGTAACAGCCAGTAGCACGAGTTGATTTCCTGGGTGGTTCATTTTCATAAAAGGTGATTTGTGGTTGCTAAATCTTTCCAGATTAGAAGGGGTTGCATTCAAAACGTTTAAAATAGAATAAAATTTTCTGGAACTTTGCCGAATGACCTTAATCGATACCCATTGTCATTTATATGTAGAAGAGTTCCAAAAAGACACGGCACAGGTACTGTCTGCAGCCCGCCAGGCGGGGGTGGAGCGCATTTACCTGCCGGCTATCGACAGTGCTGAACACCTGGCTTTGCTGGGTCTGGAGGCGGCGCACCCCGGCACCTGCATTGCAATGATGGGCCTGCATCCCTGTTATGTGAAGGACAATTACGAAGAAGAGCTACGAAAGGTGGAAGACTGGTTTGCGCAGCGGAAATTTGCGGCGGTGGGGGAGATTGGGCTCGACTTTTATTGGGACCGGAGCTACGATGCCCAGCAGTACGAAGCATTCAGGCGGCAGCTGGAGCTGGCCAGGCATTATAAAGTTCCGGTATCGATCCATTCAAGAAATGCAACCCTGGAATGTATAAAAGAGGTGAAAGCCCTGCAGGATGGCAATTTAACCGGGGTATTTCATTGTTTCAGTGGCTCTTATGAATTGGCAAAGGAAGTGGTGAAACTGGGATTTTACCTGGGTATTGGTGGTGTGGTAACCTATAAAAATGGCGGGTTGCCGGAGGTATTGGCACAGATCCCGTTAGAACAGCTGGTGTTGGAGACGGATGCGCCTTATCTATCGCCGGTTCCTTACCGGGGCAAGCGCAATCAGCCTGCATACCTGGTACCAATAGCCGAAAAGTTGTCGGATATCTACGGGGTTTCAGCGGCAGAAATCGGTGCAATAACAACGGCCAATGCCAACCGGCTATTTCAATGGCAGCCATAAACTAGCAGCAACAAAACTTATGAGAAAAAACAGCAGCACGCCGCGGATCCTTATAATATATACTGGGGGTACCGTTGGTATGGTCATGGACCCGGTTACCGGCGCCTTAAAGCCGATAGGATTTAAAGAGATCCGCGATAATATTCCGGAAATAGTAAAACTGGGCTTTGAGGTAGATGTACATGCGTTTAATCCGCCGATGGATTCCTCCAATATGCAGCCAGAGGTGTGGGTAGAGTTGGCGGGCATCATCGGTAGAAAATACAATGAGTTTGATGGATTTGTGATTTTACACGGGTCGGATACTATGGCATTTACGGCATCGGCCCTGAGTTTTTTGCTGGAGAATTTATCGAAGCCGGTGGTGTTGACGGGTTCTCAGTTGCCGATTGGAGAAATCCGGACGGATGCCAAGGAAAACATCATAACGGCCCTGGAAATTGCAGCGGCCCGAAAAGGGAGCAAAGCGTTGGTGCCGGAGGTTTGTATCTATTTTGATTACAGCCTGTTTCGCGGTAACCGGTCAAAAAAATACAATGCCGAAAAATTCGAGGCTTTTTATTCGATGAATTACCCGGCTTTGGCAGAAGCGGGTATTAATATCAAGTATAAGAAGGAGTTTTTGCTGAAGCACCCGGATGCGGCTTTGAAAGTACATCGGCGGCTGGATCCTTCGGTGGCGGTGCTGAAGATTTTTCCGGGTATAACGGAGGCAACGGTGGAGGCGGTATTACAGACCCCTGGTGCCAGAGCGGTGATTCTGGAAACTTTTGGCAGTGGAAATGCTACAACTGCGCCCTGGTTCCTGGCGGCGGTAAAGCGGGCGATTGGCCGGGGTTTAACGGTAATTGATATTACCCAGTGCGATGGGGGATCGGTAGAATTGGGGATGTATGAGACCAGCCGGGCATTGAAGGAGATGGGGGTAGTGTCGGGGCATGATATGACCTTTGAGGCTACGCTAGCCAAGCTGATGTTTTTACTGGGGCAGCAGCTCTCGCGCCGCCGGCTGCATGAATTATTGGAAACTTCCTTAAGGGGTGAGTTGACGAATCCCTGATAAACCCTATATTTGCGTCCCGTTTCACCGGTCAGTTGCCAACTGAAGGGTACGGGGGAGTCGCAAAAATGGAGAGGTGTCCGAGTGGTTGAAGGAGCACGCCTGGAAAGTGTGTATACCTC
>NZ_LUKG01000001.1:125392-130639 GCF_001601815.1 Flavihumibacter sp. CACIAM 22H1 | reverse complement strand
GTGTCCGAGTGGTTGAAGGAGCACGCCTGGAAAGTGTGTATACCTCTAAAGGGTATCGCGGGTTCGAATCCCGCTCTCTCCGCATCTAAAAAGCAAAAGCGCGGTCCCAGTAAGGGTTTGCGCTTTTTTATTTGCAGATTGTAGCAAAAGTGTAGCAGTTTTTTCATAAATATATACTATAAAAAGAGGGCTATAATTTTGTAGAAGATATTTACCACATTATTTTGTAACAATCTTTAACTGAATAAATGTATTGCCATATCAATCCTTGGCTCTATATTTGTTCTTAACTTATAAGTTAAGTTGGGTGCAACAATAGTAGAATACTGGCGTTTAAGGCATATTACCTATTACACCGTCATAATTGATGACGCTGAACGTAGTGAATTTGAACGATTTATTATTAAAATTCAGAAGCACCAGGCATTACAGGACAGTCTTGTGAGCCTTGTGAACTTTGTGAAAATAATAGGTGATAAAAAAGGATTTGTAAGCAGTTTTTTTAAACCAGAGGGGGCGGCATTCCGTTTTAAAGAAGTGGGTGAGGTAAAAGATTACAATTGCAATGGCTACGGGCTGCGATTATATTGCTTACCAATTAATAAAAATATTATAATATTATTTAATGGATGTTATAAAACCACTCCCAAAGTAAAAGATTGTAAAAATTGTAGTGATCCATTTAACACAGCTAATCTAATATCCTCAAGAATAACCAGAGCAATTGCATTTAAAGACATTCTCGTATCAGATGATAACCGATCTCTTTTGATTGATGATCATTTTGAACTGTAAATCAACAACAATGAAGCGCTATTCTGTTCCAAAAAAAATTAATTCATCGATTGCTGATAAAATAATTGAAGAAACACCTGATTATAAAAAAATTGAAATTAAGCATTCAATTGATTTCACACAACGGTTGGTTGATTTAGTAAATGAAAAATTTGATGGCAAGCAAAAGTTATTAGCGGAATGCCTTGGGAAAACTGAGGCTCAAATTTCGAAATGGTTTAGCGGAACTCACAATTTTACATTTAGAACAGTAAGTAAAATTGAGGCGGCTTGTGGTGTTTCTATTTTGGCGATTAGGAGTGAAGCTCCAGACACTAATTTTGTCCAAGCATGTGTTGGATATATGGAAGAGCAAAAGGATGTTGTAGTAGACAGTAATGGTAAGATTTTTGAATCAAACGCCTTATTCGTTCCGGTTACTCCTATTGGTGAAAATATTGAGACCAAATTAGTAAATCTACCATCATAATATGAATGGAAAATTTAATATTGATCAGTTGAAATTAGAAAGTATTAAGATTATAAATGCTTCAATAGTTAATCAGCTTGATCTACAAGAGGTTCCTAAGTCGGACTTTTCAAGAACTATGAGTTTCAAATTTAACTTTGCAGTCAGTAGGGAAAGTAAACAAGCAAAAGTAAATTTCCTGGTTGTTTTAAAAGCTAAAAATAAAATTGATACTGATATAAGGGTTGAAGGAACATATGAAATTTCATATATCTTCTTCGTAGAAAATATAGACGAATTATCTTCTCCTGGTGAGGGAGAGCACGTTGAGTTATCACAGGATTTAATAATCGCAATGGCAAACATTGCATATTCTACAAGCAGGGGAATTATATATACAAGATGTCTTGGAACAGTACTAAATGATGTAATTCTCCCTATAATGCCAAATAGTGAATTCGAAAGGATTTTTATTAAAGGATATAAGGCAAAAAATGAGCTCACAAAATAATATTGTTTTCGTTATCTCTCATCCTTTTTTAATTCCGGAATCACAGGCAACGCATATTTATCGTGTGCCGCTGCCGGGTTTATTTTTCCATGAGGATTTTCATTACCTGGTCGCGGTGGATTCTGCAAACCGTTAGAATTAAAAATCCCTTCTATCTTATCGGGATCAACGCCCTGCTTCAGTGCAATTTCAGCCAATAATAATACGGCTGCATTCAGTCGATCATTCCGGCCTTCAATCTTATGCACCCATCTGGTTATAAAAAACCAGAAAATAAAGCCAACAATTGCAAATAATGCATACATAAGTAGGTTATCTTCTGTCATGATTTAAGGTTTTGATTAAAAGTAATTATTGAAAAGAGCTTATGCAATAGCTAAGAAAATAAAAAAATCAAGAGACCATTTTACGGGATCCCTTGATTTTGCTACATTTCAGCTACATAGCCAGGATTTTATTTTACACAATACTGTAAATCAATTCCTGAGCCTTTTACTCCATGGAGTTATACGGACTTGAACCTAATCAAACACACTTGAGTTCAGGTAATTGGTCCATGCCGTCCCCTTTGAAACCGATTTCTTCAGCTCTCCATTGCTCCAATGAAAGTGAGTTTCCTTTTTGCTTGAAATTATCCGACCCAACTCCCTGGTAGCTCTTATCTGTTTTTCTAGCAATTTATCAGAGGTACCTGGATGAGACTGAGAAGTTACTGGTAAGTGACTACGCAATTCCATTGAATTCATTCTGTTAAATACCTCAACATCCGGATATACTTGAGTTCCTTTCGGAAGTTCAGAAAGAAAATTCATTTTGCGCTGTAGGTATGGCTCTTCCCCAGGTTCAACAATTACCTCCTGCTTACCCCCGTCATTAATTAGCGCTAGGCCCCCTGGATGGGAGTTACTGCCATAAATGCCGTGTTTATAGCGTGGTATTGGTGTCGCAATAACAGTAGCCAGTTGTGCCGCTCCAAGAGCACCTGAAAAAGCAGCGAGGGCAATATTTCCTGGAGTGTAGGGTTTGCTTCCTAGCGCAGCAACTACCGCCTCCGCTGTTGAAGCAATAATTGTAGCTACTGAAATGGCTTTTTGGAATCGGGCTTTTCTCTGTTCTAATTGCCGCTGGCGAAGTTCTAATTGCTCCCTTCTTGCTGCTGTCTGGGCCTCAATTACTTTAATCCTGGCAGCTTTTTCCTCTTCACTTAACGCAGTAGCATTGATAGCTTCTATTTCTCTCCGCTTCTTTTCTTCGATCAATTCAATTTGCTCCTGAATACGGTTTTTTTCTCTTTCATCACCGATGTTCGCTATTTCGCCAAATGCAGAAAGAAATGAAATAGTCGTTTGGCCAACCCGCCGAATATTCTCTAACCTTTTTTGTAAATCTTCATTTTCAGCTTCAGAAACTCGTCTGCTCTGATTGATTTGGGTGTCTGCCACGAGCTTGCTCAATGAAATCCGGAGGCTGGCCAGATTCTTTTCAGACAGCTCTATCCTCTGACGTGTCTCATCATCTTTTATACCCAATGCACGCAGTTTTTCAATCGCAAGCTGTTGTTCTGCAAACTTGATTTGTGATTCTAGTGCCTTAATCTGATATTCTTCCTGGATTTTTAACCGGTCTTCATTATACTTCCTTTCTATTTCAGGGAAATCCTTACGCTTTCGGTCGATCTTTGCAAAATTCTGATCCAGAATAGCAATGCTTTCTTGAAATGAATTAGATAATCCTTGCAAATCAATATCCTCTTGAGCCTTATTAAATCGGTCCTGCTCTTCTTCTTTCTTTTTATTTGCGGAAACTAACTCTTTATACTCTTCTTCGTATTGTTTAAGCTGGCGTTCTAATGACTCATCTTTAATTTTCAGTAATGCAAATTCAGTTTCCTTATTTGATTTAATAAGGTTATAGGAAAGCTCCCGTTCTATCTCCTGCGTTCTTGCAGCATATTCATTCTGTGCATTTATTTTTGCAGTAGCACTTGCGTCTTTATCGGTCAATACCTCTTGTAGCTTATCTTTTTCTAGCTGTATTTCAAATGCCGCGGTATCTTTCAGTAGTTTACGCTCAATGGCGGCTGCCTCCTTTCTAAAGTTTTGACGGGAGCGTATAGAAAGCTCTTCTGAATCAGACAATGCTTTCAATTGGTTTTTGAAGTCCTCCAGTTCAGCTGTGAATATTTTAGCCCTTACAGTTTTCAATCGGTCTGAATCAGATTTTTTATTGTCTTGAGTTCCACCGAAAAAATCGAAATTGAGTTTTTTGCTTGCTTCTGCTGCTTTCTTTTGGAATTTAGTACCTATTTTAATAAAAATATCAGCTTCGTCTTCTGATTCTTTTACTAGTTCTCTTTGGCGTTCTTGTGCTTTTTTCTTTCTGTATTCATCAGCCTGCCTTTGTGCTTCATTATTGATTGGTACAAATCCGGGTGCTGTGGGTGTGAATATAGTTGCCCTTGCGCGGTCAAAATTATTTACAAATTCATCTAAATTTTTTTGTCTATCAATTTCAGCCTGCAATGACTTTTTGGCCGCCTCTTGCAGTGAGAGCTGTGCTGCAGCCTTATAATAGGTCATTTTAATATAGGCATCAGCATTTTTCTGTAGTGATTTCTCTGCTTCTTCCAGACTTTTTACCTCACCTGTGGTTTTTCCGATACTTTCATTGTACTGCTTAACCACTTTATCCTTGTCGAGGAACCCTTGTTTGGCCAGGTCAATATTTATGCGAAGTTCAGCCACGCTGGCGGCTGCTTCTACCAAACCACCGCTTTTTAGTGTTTCGCCTAAAATACGTTGTGATTCAGCGAACCTATCTAATGCTTGCTTTCCCTGGAACAATGACTGTATAAACTTTGCCAATTGTGGCCCGTAAATCGTAAGTGCGGTAACGCCTAAAGATAACGCTGTACCCAAGGTAAAAAAAGAACCAGCAACGGCCTTAAACAGGGATGGGGCTGGCTGCCCGGCTTTCCTTAGTTCAACAATTTCCTTTTTTACTTTGCTTATCTCATCGAAAAATATAGGCAAGTTGTTCGAAATGGCAAGAAAACCGGTTTGCACGCTATTTGCAAACGCCGGCAATTCCCGTGTGATCTGGTTTAATGAGTTGGATAATCCACTGAATCCGCTGGCATAGTTGCCCACATTCCGCTGGAAGTTGCCCAGCCCCTGGTCGATCTTGTCAATTACCGCCCTGGCTTCATTGGCTCGCTTGGCTGCTTCAATGTATTGTTGTGAATTGGTACCCAAAGCAGCACCGGCATCTTCAGCAGCGTTAACCAATTGCCTGTATTCGGCAGTAAGTTTTTTGTATTCACGCTGTGCTTCCTTTGTAGCTTTATTGGCCTTGTTACGTGCTTTTTCTTCACGCTCTGCGGCCCTGGTACTTAAATCATTAGTGCGCTGTTCTGCAAGTATTGCCTGGGCGTTAGATTTCCGAGCGGCGGCCTCCGCCTGTTTTGCTTTAGCGAGTTTTAGCACCGTAGTAG
>NZ_LUKG01000001.1:117388-124720 GCF_001601815.1 Flavihumibacter sp. CACIAM 22H1 | reverse complement strand
GCGGTCGGCCTCCGCCTGTTTTGCTTTAGCGAGTTTTTAGCACCGTAGTAGCTACCTGGTTGTTTAAACGTACAGCCTTTTCAAGCGCCGCATTTGAGCTTTTTAATTGTTCGGTTACTTTCTTTGATGCGTCACTGTATGAAAGAGAAACTCGCTGTTTTGCAAGATTTGTATAAGCGTCTGCGACTTCTTTCAGTTGGGATTTGATGAAGTTTGTATCACTGGCAAATGCCTCCCTGTCTACATATTGTTCGATTAATTCAACAGCCATAAACTTTGTTTGAAATTATAAAAAGATGGTTTTCGGATTGAGGTGTACATTTTTTTATTACCTCAAGTAATTGCCCCGTTGTCGTGGTTTCATGCGGATACTTTTTATTGGTTTCTTGCGATAGAAAGAAGGTAATTCCGTCAAATCTTTTAATGAAATAATCATCATCAGAATCTAACACCGGGCTATATCCTTTAAGACAAGGGGCCTCAGCGGTCATAAATGGCCGAAAATGTTCTTTCCATAATCCAAGAACTCGACCTCTTTCGGAAATCTCAGCATCTGTAATTTTTTGGTTTCCTTTTGCGGACAAATCACCATCAATATCTAAGTACAAGGATATTCTTTTAGCAATATGAGGGTCAAAGTTCAATTGGATGGTTTTGATTGAAATAAACATATCCAGCAAAAAATGATTATTGTAATCAATGCATCTATATATCCACTCCATGTACTTATTAACGCCATTGCAAAAAGTTTCATAATCAGCTTCGAACGATTCCACAACCGCCAGAAATTCATTATCTGTTGGAGTTCCATCAATTATTAAGTATTGATGGTTTTCATCGTTTAAGAAATACTTCAGGTTATATACTGGAAGGTCAAAAAACGAATTATAAAATGTGGGTGAATTCATTAGTTTATTGCTTAATAAATTTACTTAATTACTATAGCTTATAACTATATTGAAACAACATATATCATTCTGTCCTATGTTAAATTTTATAGCTCTCTCCTTTTTATATATCCATACTGATACTTGTGTTCAACAATAGCAGTAAGAGAATCATCCTTACTTTCTTCGTAGTCCTTTACACATTGCTTATGCTCTTCTGAGTCTGGCGGATAACCAGAGATTATTATCACCTGTCTTTGGGGAACCACGGCATTTATAGGAGCCTTACCTTCCTGAATGGCCTTTAGGAGCTTTATTTTTTGTTCTCTATTCATCTTGTTTTGCTGATTCCTTCAATGATTCGATTATTTTATCTAGTTGCTCATCACTCATATTATCAAAATCAAAGCCCAATGAAGTAGATTGAAGTTTCGGTAATGCGTAATTTAATAGATCAGTATAAAGCTTTGCCTTGTCCCTGGCAGATAGCCGTTTAAACTCTCTCTTGATGGTTTGAAATTCACCTTCCAGAAATTCGCTGATCATGGAACGCAATTCACCTGAAACCTTGTTTCTGGATCCCTTTGGCCGTCCATTTGGATTTCCTGTATTTCCTTTTTTCTGAGGCATATCATTCATGTTTTTTTATAAAGTGGATTCCGGATACATTCACCCGGAATCCGTAACCGCCCGGTAGCTATCCGGGAACCTTTCTCATTTCCTTGATTGCTTTTTCTATTGATTTTGATAGCCAGTCGTGGTACTGTTCGATATCATGCAATAGGATCCAACCCTTTGGCGCCTCTGTCTGCACTTCGCTTTTGGCAATTATCTTAAACACCTGCTTTATGCTGCCACATTTCAGTGTAAGTACAAAATCCTCTTGAATCTCCTGACAATACACCCAGGATGAATATTGTATTTCCCGTGAAAGCTCATCCAGTAGTCTCCTTTTTTGCCTGATATCCCTGGCTTTCTCCTGGAACCATCTGCTGAAATCATCCAGGGAACGAAAGGTGCCAGGGGTTATTTTTTGGGATTTCTTCCCAAATATTACTGTAATTCCATCGTCATCGTAGTTTACAGTAACAATCCCCTTATTGTATCCGGACGCAAGTATTTGCGCCTGACTGGTTAATTCATATTTATTCATACTGATTGGTTTTATGCTTTGAAATAATGGCCGCCGGGATAGTTTATAACAGGTTTCTCTGGCACACCATAGATTCTTCATAGTATTTACTACACTTTTACTACAATATTGACGTTGCTGTTTATAAATAGTTGATAATTAGTTTGTTCAGTTTTTGAATGTTGGAGAGAGGGAGAATATAACCTTACCAAAATGGCTGATTTCATTATTAATTCATTTGAGTTGGATAAATAGATTTGATCAGTTCCGCCCCGCGAATCATGGCCGCAATTGCGTCCCTGTGTTTCATGGCCGTTGCACCGGTTACCCTTCCTGTTTGATCAGTGATATATCGAATACCCATATCCTGATCAGGATACATCAGAAAGCCACCTAAGCCGGGTGCCGCATCTTCGCCAACTGCCTCAGCTTTCACCCATGCTATTTTCTTCTGCAGGGTCCACCGGTTGAATTGTTTGATTGTTGGTATCTGCATGCTTATCGGGTTAAAGGTTTTTGAGTGCCGGCATTGAAGCAATCCTGTGCACACTTGATATATTTCGCTTCCTGGCCTTGGAATTGGGGGTTGCTGTATATGGCCTGAATTATCCCATCCAGTGCCTGTTGATCCTGGGTGCCTCCAAGCGTATAGGCAGCCCGTTGAACCGTTTCCCACCGCTGCCCGCATTGGGCATTAAGAACGTTTGCCACTTGGGTCTGTAAAAGACCGCCTGATGGGTATGGTCCGCTTTGGAAGGGTGTGAATTTTCCATAAGTGGATTTCTGTCTTTCCGTTCGTAAGCGCTTTACTTTTAAAGGTGTAGGATCCTCCCTAAGTAAATAATTTTGATCCCAGGAGACAAACCTGCAATCGTTCACATTTCGGCCCTTGCTGGTGTCAGCCTTGATGCCATATTCAGCAAATACCTGGAATAGGTGTTCTGCGTATTCTCTTTGCCGTTCCGGCTCTGCAATTGCAACAAGGGCATAAATACCCCGGCCTGAGCAGGAAAGACCAGAATAGGCTATAAAGGGCAAAGAGAATATACATTGCTTGAGTTCGGAAAGATCATATTGATAAACATCCTTTGAATCAAAATCGAGCTGTAGGATGCGGGAATGATGGACCACCTGAGAGGGATCATTTTTCCGGGAGCGTAAAAGAGCAGAAGGGGAAAACATTTGCAACCTGGCTTTTATAGCTTTTGACTGCAAATCATAATCTGGACTTGATGGGTCCAGCCTCCGCAATTCCAGGATGGAATCAAAATCATTTAGTGAATCACCCAAAATAATATCCCTTAGGGTTGCAGGCCTACCCACCGCATCCCGCAGTGATGAATAAATTGATACTTGAGTTGAAAGCCATTCCATAATTACTGTGTTTGTATCATTGATACCTTTCAGGGTCAGAATTTGGTATCATGGTATCACCCCCTATATATAAGGGGGGTGATGATACCATTCCATTAGGTATCATTGATACCTGTTTTGATACTATTTGATACCTTGATACTAATTGCATTTTTAACTACTTAATCGGTAATAATCATCCACTTTATTAATGATCCCCCATCCCTCCATATCCTTCACTCTACGCTTGGCGGTCGGCTCGCTCTGTGAAGACTTATCCATGATTTCCCTCACTAGTTCGGAGTACTTTAAAGCCTTCTGGCCGTTTAGTATCACCCTGGCCATTATTTCGGCCGCCGTTCTTTTTCCTGAATCCTTTACATTTTTCTGTGTTGCCATTACTTCATCGATATCTTCTGATACAAACATTCCGTACATTTCTGACCACCGGAAGCCGGCACTTAACTTGGGGTTGTGCCTGTTTTTACCATGGTCGAAATCCGTTGTAATGATGCGGGCATCCCCTTCCACTGATTTGATCAGAGCAACACTTTCAGCTTCCCGGCATATTTCACTACCCTGGTGACCGCGCGGCTTTGTGCTTCCCGGGTTGGGGTGAAGAGTTGAAAGGATGGAAATATTATACTTGATTGTTAATTCCCGCATCCGGGTTCTGCATTCAATGGCCTGGTCCAGGTCGTTAGTATCACGAACCCAATCACCGGCACCATCAATCAATAGAATACTACAAGGGTTGTTTTCCAGCAGGTATTCAGCCACTTCAAGGCGTTCTTCCACCCTTGGCACTGCTCTTAATCCAGCAAATAGAACATTATCCATTCGATCACCCACTTCCAAGCCAGCCCGTTTAGCAGTTCTGTACATATTATTCCAAACATCCGCATCCGTCATTTCGTTATCGATAAGGACAATACCTTTGCATCCGGGACCTACATCCCACCCCAAACTATCACATTCAGGGTTCAAATAGCTTGCAATAATGGCTTCCATATGACTGCTCTTTCCAGATCCAGGATTGGCAATAATGGCAGCAGTATTTTGATGATTCAGAAATCCGTAACCTCCAAGAGAAAGCATACACGGCACTGGCTCCGGTTTATTGTACCAATTGGGGATGAAAACTCGCTCTAATGGATCCCCAATGCACTCCCTTAATAGTTGGGTAGGATCGGGCAACTTTGCTTTACCTTCCTGAATTTGCAAAACACTCATTTACAATCTTTTATATGTAAACGAATGTTGTTTACATTCATCCCCAGGGCTATAAACGGCCTCATTTCTTACCTCCCTTGCTTTCCAATGCCTCAATAACCTTCGGCCAATTATAGCGGACGGCCCCGCCAATTCTGAAATTTGGGATCTTGCCTTTCTTTTCCCAGTTCATAATTGACACCTCGCTTAGCCCTAATCGCTTCTGCAGTTCATTGCGATCAATGATTTCAGCGGGTGGTTCTTTAGTGGTTGCCATGGATTGGGTCATAATAAGATCCTCCAGGCCATTGATTCTTTCCAGAATTACATCGAAGGGATTTACCATAAAAAAGACCTTTACGTTTGATGGTGTAAAGGTCTTTTATGAACATATGGACATGATGTCCTTTGTTGTCCCCAATGATTAATGAATTAACACTTAATAAGTATTTTTTATGAATTCCAGGTGCGATTCAGCCATTTGAATAGCTGGAGAATTAATAGACTTTAGCATTTCAATTACTTGTTCTAGGTCTCTTTTTATTTCAACAATTGCTTTTGGTGAATACGATTTGAATTTTCTGACCGGCGGGCTCTCGGGGACACAGGAATAATCGTTGAGATATGCACTAAAAAAGCGCTGGCACCTCTTTGCATTTGTACCCAAACCGGTTTTCAATGCAATTGTCTTTTTATTTGATTCGTTGACAAGAAATTCGATTGAAAATTGAGAATGATATCGGCAAAATAGAGCTGCGGATCTAGGCCTTATACTGATGGGGCTATACTTTGCATAAAAAACAGGGATTTTACTACTAAGTTGGTCTAATCTTTGTTTACACCAAATTTCCCGTTGCTTTAAGTTTATACCTTGGGCTATACGTTTAAATGATTCTGGTCTCGAATTCAAATAGTGTTCCAAAGGCAACGTCAGATCAGTAGTATATAATATTCGGAACGACCATCCATTATTCTTGGGAAAGTTAAATAGGGATGTATTCATTTCCCCCCTTGCAGAAAAACCTAAAAATATTTCTGGATGATTTACCTCTGCATGAATCTTATGAATTGTTTTATTTAGCTCATCCATCGTTTCTTCCTCTGGTTCTTTAAGTTTTATTGTCGGCTCCCACACCCGCAGAAGCTGATCACTACACAAATAAATAAGTTCATTTATTTTATCTTGAAATACCCAATGGTGATTCTTTTTCCATTTATACCCAAATTCAAAATTCTTGCCATTTATTTCCCTTGTTACAGGATAAAAAAGCCCAGGCAGGTTTTGTTCGTCTGTACCAAATATCCACGATAAAATAGTTTCATCACTGAGCGTGTTGAAAGTATCGCAAAGGGATTCAAATACCTTATCTGGAACATCTAATAGATTATGGTCTTTTTTCCACCACATAATTTAATTTTTCGGCTGCAGGGCACGATCATATATTTTATTAAAATTACCTGTTTTCCGGGTCCATCAGTACTACCAATTTCTTTAATTTAAGCACTAGCCAGAAATCATCAGAATTAAAGAGTCCGTCTTGGTTTTTTAATGCAGCTAAGACAATGTAATCCAGTCGTTCATGTATGGATTCAGTGTTTTCCCTGCTAAATAGTTCGTTTCTGATATTGGCGATAGATTCTAAAGATATGTTTTGCATGATTATTACTTTTTTTGATGTTTTTTCTGAATGGAGCGTTGAATAAATCGTTCTCTTTTCATAAGGGCAGCGGAAGCGGATGCATGAAAATTGCTGGGTGTAGACACACCCGGCCGTACGTCCTGTAGTTTTTTTATTGACTCCCGGGCTTCTTTAATGATCAGTTCAGAGTGAATAATTATCGACTCCAACCGATCAATTTGCTCCTGAATCGAATTGTCTGTATTCTGTATTTTATTTGTCTTAGCCATACCTGAATTTAGGCAAGTTGTGTTTGTTCGAGACTCTTTACATTATGAAAGAGAATATTTACTTCATTTAGGCAACTGATAACATGCATCAATTTCTCAATTTCATCCCGGTGGACCAATACACTAGAAAAATAATGAAAAATAGAGGCATTTACTGCCTTGATTGAATCATCGGCTTCTTTGGTTCCGTGGATATCGAACATTTCTTGCAGTCTTTCTCCGCAATCAACAATGGCAGATTTTCTTTCGCCGATATTCAAAACGAATATAGCCTTGGATAAGCTAGCCACAAATAAAAATGATGGCTCCGATTTGTCTATACCACGTTCACAAATGTGGTCATATAACAGCCCTGGGAGATCCATCAAGGTTTCTGTTAGCTCAATTACATTATACCGTTCGGAAATGCTTTTTGCCAGCTCAATAAATTGGCTGTTGTTAAGGATTGCAGATTTCATAAACTATATTTTAAGTAAATATAGACAATATATATTTATATAAATAGTTTTATAGTTAGGTATTTTATCAGATTATAATAATTAATTAGAATAACTATCTTTACTTAAATTTCTATTAATGGCACCAAGAAAGAAAACCGCCCCACCCGAAGGCGAGACGGCTCAAATAAATATCAAAGTTGTACCGGCTGAGGTGGTTGAAAAACTAAAGACAATAGCCTTTATGGAAGGAGTAGACTACCAGGAAGTGTATATTCTGGCTTTCACCAAGCTGATAGATGCCTATGAAGCCAAGAACGGGAAAATTAAGCTGAAGCCAAAAGGATCAGGCCTGAAAGATCTTTAATTATTCTGCTTTCCGTAAGGGGCTCAAAGGTTTGG
>NZ_LUKG01000001.1:56238-116939 GCF_001601815.1 Flavihumibacter sp. CACIAM 22H1 | reverse complement strand
TGCCTTACCCATAACAACCTTTTTACGCTGCTCAGTAACCTTTACATAGCGCTTGAATGACTTGTAGTCCTTATGTCCAGTGATGGCCATGGTTTCCTCTGCACTCATGCCCTTTTCTAGTGATAAGGTTGCAAATGTTTTACGACCGGTATGAACCCCGATGAGCTTGAATTTCGGTAATATATTGGCTTCACGTACCGCCCCGCGAAATCTCACTATTTCTAGCGGTTCATTGATTCCGGCAATCTCACAAAGTCCCGGGTGGTGAATGGTCGTTCCGGTTTTCTCATTCTTCTCATCCCATCCCTTTAAATAAGCGTTCATTTTCTGGTTTGATATCATTGGCAGCGGTGCCAACTGCTCCTGGTATTTTGCCAGTATGGATGCGGAATAAGTATTAAGCGGAATGGTCAGCAATTCCTTTGTTTTCTTGACTGTAAGCCGGATTTCCCCGTTTTTGATATGTTCCCGCTTCAACTGGTCCAGGTCAGAAAAGCGCAAGCCAGTAGCACAGGAAAAACAAAATATATCCCTCACTTTATCCAGTCGAGGATTATCGGAAAGATCCATATTGAACAGGGTTTCGAACTCATCAAGAGTTAACGCCACCACTTCCAGGGGTTCACGTTTGATCTTGAAATCTTTGTACCCATCCGGTACCTCAATGCCATGTAGGCGGGCATAATTCAGGAATGTTTTAACGGTTGAAAGCTGCTTTGCAACTGTGGTGTTATTCAATTGCCGGTACTTGATAAGGAAGTTCTGGAATGCTTGAAAGAAACCGTAATCAATTGCCTGGAAGCTGACTTTCTTACCGGTTTGTAGCTCGTACGCTTTCAGGTGGCTTTTTAAGGAATGGTACACGCTTAAACTACCTTTCTCCCGTATGCCTTGGTGATCATTTATGTATCGATCCATGAATTCAAAAAGAAAGGTCGAGGATTCATCCTTTTTAGTCTGCAGGCGGCTTCCTTCCTTTAATCTGTCCACAACCATTTGCGCTGAAAACGGTATACCTCTTTCCAGGAATGAATTTTCAATAGCCTGGACCTTGATGCGGATCCCGTCCAGCGTTTCCTTTACCTGGTTAAGCTCATCCTTTAATAACACGGTTTTACTCTCCGCATCCGGCATCAACTGTTTTACCGTTTTACCATCCACAAATTTCACCCTCTGGCCTTCCGCATCCCAATAAACAGGCAGTATACTTGATTCCGGAATTGCATAGTACTTGCGCTGACCACTGATCTGATATATCAAGTGAATGGGTGCAGTGCCATCAGCATTTTTCCTATCGATACGGTGCCAGAAGCGGATAGTGGTTTTCGTTTTTGCCATTGTGGTTATTTGCTACACTAAGGTATCAATATGTAGCAATATTGTAGCAAATTTCGGTTATGTATTTTAAAATAATTTAAAGCGTTTCGATAGTTAATAACTGTACATCATTGATTTACAGCTAAGCTGAATCCCTTATTTCATAACCCAGGTTCAAAAGGTTCAAGTCCCGCTCTCTCCGCGGAAAATCAATAAGGTACGTAAAGTACAACGCAAAAAGCCTGCAAAATCAAGTGTTTGCAGGCTTTTTGCATTTAGTCTGCCTTCAGTTTACTTCAGTTTACGGGTATAGTTACTTGAACGATTCGTTGAACTGCTGCCAAACTTGCCCGTAATTCACTGAAACCTCTACAATGAGCTGTTTATTTACGTTTTATAAAAACACATGCACGAATATGTTAATGCATTAAAACTATATGTAGATCGATAAACTGGGAGCATATGGAACGTAGTTTTGGATTGTTTTTCTTCTTGAGAAAACGTGCCGGTTCGTCAGCAGATGGCAATATTTATTGCCGTATTACAGTGGATGGTAAGTCCGTTGAATTAAGTTTGAAAAGGACATGTAGCATCGGAAATTGGAATTCGCAAGCTGAAAGATTGAATGGCCGATCGGATTCGGTAAAATCAGTTAACGCCTATTTAGATACTATACATCAGAAGATTTACGAGGCGAAACGAAGCTTATTAGAGCAGGGTACCATCATCACACCGGAGGCTATTAAGTCCTGTGTCCTAGGGGAGGATAAAGGAAAATCTGCCAAGAAAATACTGGAGATATTTCAACAACACAACGATCAAATGAAAGTGCTGGTTGGAGAGCAATACGCCCCGGGAACCTTGCAACGCTATGAAATATCATTGCGGCATACGCAGTCGTTTATTAAATGGCGCTATAAGAGAACGGATTTGGAGCTACATCATTTAAACTATGAATTCCTGAGTGAGTATGAGTTCTGGTTAAAATCTGTCCGGAACTGCGGGCACAACTCAACTGTAAAAAGGCCATAGTAAAAGTTGCCCGTAAACTATTGAGTAGAATCCGATATGTATGGCTCACTGAACAACCCTATCAAAGCTCTATTGTCAAATAATTTATGAATCAATCAACCATTACTCATTACCTGACTATTAAATTAATCAGCCGGACTAAAAAAAGTTTTCATCGTGAAATAATAAAACAGCGAGTCATTGAATTTGCCAAGACTGTAGCCGGTTGTATATCATCAGCAAGCCATTAATCATTTAATCACAAGGACTTGTAGTGCTAAAATTCAGCCTCTACTCATAGGATGCTGGTAATGGATAATGACAGATTAGAATATGTTCGAATGATTTAAATTTGCAGTTGGGAAAAAAATACTTCTGAAGGCGAAGAGTAGTTACAATTTCCCTTCCGGGTAGCCGTTGCTTTCAAAAGAAAAAAATTGCTTTTTTCACTCCCTCTAAAGGCCTATATACATGGGAACCGCCTGTTAGCTTCTACCGTCAAAGTACAAATGCTAGGTGTATATAATTTTGTCGTCTTTAAGCTCTCTTTCTATTACAATTTTCTTAGGATAGAAAAGAAGGCTCAGTACTAGTTGACAGAT
This sequence comes from Flavihumibacter sp. CACIAM 22H1, assembly GCF_001601815.1. Taxonomy (GTDB): domain Bacteria; phylum Bacteroidota; class Bacteroidia; order Chitinophagales; family Chitinophagaceae; genus Flavihumibacter. The sequence continues at coordinate 114,009 of NZ_LUKG01000001.1, read as the reverse complement.
TATCAAATAAAGCATTAGTCTCTTTTGTGTTGTAATTAGGAAGAATCCTGAAAAGACAATTGATATAACATTCACAATTAACTGTTTTTTATACCGATGCTCATATTTTCTAAACTTTTCTTGATAGTCCACGGTTTCAATTATTCTGTTTAACTCTTTTTTACTTAATTGATTAAAAATATAAGTGCCCACGAAAATACTTCCAATCACATACATGGAATTTATTGATTCAAACGGTAATCTTATGTTTCTTGTGCTTATCCAAAAATATACTCCGATACTTATTGCTGTTATCATGATACTGGTAGCAATAAAGTTGTAAAAGTATTTTTTAAGTGTTGATAAGTTGAAAATAGGTATGTCCATTTGTTATTGTTTGTTTTCCGAATGTTCAATATGGTAGCAGCTAACGCGTTTATTTACGCAATTAGCCTTGTCTGTATAAAAAATAACCCCTTTATTTTCAATTGTGTTCTTAGCGTTTTGTCAGGTTGTAGTTGCACCAATGCAATTTGGTATGGGGTTTTCGGTTATGCGTATTGTTTTTCTTTCAACTGTTTAATCTGCCTTAATGCTTCGCCACCTAAGTCCCATTTGGGGACAAAGGAAAGATGTATAAACTTATATTTTTCCTGGCTATTATGCAAGTTTTTAAATGAACAAGCCTTATTTAATTTATGTTATTTTTAGATATCCTTCCTTGTGCGTGCCGAATGCACTACGGGAAACAAGATATTCCTACATGGCATCAAGGTCTTCATTATAGATATAACTGCTGAAGTCCCATGCCCGCTGCAACATCTTTATATATGCATCTGCATCTCGCTGTTTGGTCAGTTTTTTAATGTGCCTATATAATCTTTTCGGTAAACAGTCGGTATGATGATTTTAGCCATTTTTTTTTACACTTAGTTCCGCATTCATCATTACCCGCGCCATTCTTCCATTGCCATCGAGGAATGGATGGACTTCACTGATCATAAACATCATGTAAGCAGCTTTGGCAAAAGGATGTTGTAGTAGTGAGTACCAGTCAAATCCTTTTTTAAGCGTACCGGCTACCAGTTCATTATCTACGAACTCAGTGGTGCCCGCACGATTATTTTTATCCTTGAACTCGCCGGGATTTTCTGTTTTTCTGGCTTGAAGCAGGATGTGTACCCACCCCTTTTTTCCTACAGAGCGTAAGACAATTTAATCCGTTTCCCTAGAATTACTAAAAATGATTTACTTAAATTCTGTCGGTGCTTTATCGCTAAGGCTTTCATGTGGGTGATTGTTATTGTAATCTTCCATCTATTAATATGTTTCTTCCGTTGCCGGATGGATAGTAGTTCAATTCTGCATGTGTTTTATTTTTAGGATATGGCTATGATCAATTTTATCTTTTCAAAAGAACTCGTGGGTTTTTTGCGCATTAAATTCAACTCCATTGAAAGAGCGTAATCTTCTAGGTTTAACATGCCATTCAAAAAATTTGATCAATACTTATATAACAGGTTCTGCAGAAAGAGAGTAAGACTCTTTCATCGCCTGTACTTCCCGATTAAAATCATTCAAAATATTTGGAGATCTGCATTTACTGCCATTTTCCAGTCAATTCTCAACAAGGCCCATGCTGGAAGTTTCATTTTTGTATCAGGTATCGCAAGCGGTCTTTAAGTTATTTTGGGAATACGAATTTTTTCCAGCGTCAATTACATAAATCCACTTTTCCATAAATGCGCTCTATTTTTGTAGTTCCGGTAATATCCTTCTTTGTTTTCTATAGTCGTTGCGCTTATACATTGCTGTCTAATTTCAATTATATGATTTTTGGGGAGGGGTACAGTACAATAAGCTCCTCCAAAAATAAATTATTTGAAACAAAGGTATCTTCCGCGCCTCATCTATAAAGCCACATGTTTAAATTATATGATAAAGTTAATTACTTTGGCATGGAGCCCGGTAATGATAATAGAATGAAGTATTTAAAGGCGGCAGATTATTGATCTTATCGAGTTTAAAATAACATATTTTTCCTACCTGTTTTTTGAAAGTAAGTTCAATTGATGCTATAATAGTTGAAAGCTCTGTTTCGCTAAATACGGTATAAAAAGAACTGAAGATCGAAATAATTATTCTATACTTCTTACAGTAAACATTCCCGCATAATTGTCAGCTACCAAAACAGCAAACGACCCCGGTGAATGCGATGCATATTGAGTGGCAATCTTAATAGTGTGTTGATTGTCGAACCATTTGGATACATCTGCGGTAACTTTTAGATGCCTGGTTGCTCCTTTTTGAATGGAAAGCATTCCGCTGCCGGTAAGATCCAGGGTAATGATTCGAAATGCCACATAGGGTGGTTTATAGCCGCCAATATGGTACGTAAATTCCTGCCGGGGTCCTCGGCTATCCGGAGATAACCCCTCCAGTTTGGCGAATACATATCCTGAAGACCAGGCCCAGAACATACCGTTTAAAGGGTCAAGAGGACCTGTTTGTGCCCCACTAAAATTTCTGCTGCTATCCACTCCAATAGCGAATCGAAGTTGTTTGTACGCTCCAACCTGTACAGGAAATTCCTGCAGTTTACTGGATGCATTTCGGAAATCTACGAGGAAATGTTCTTTTGCAGATACAGTTCTCCAGCGGCCATCTGTTGTTTGGAGGGCTATGCTATGGATATAATACATGAACTTCTGCACTGTAAAGGTTTCACCGGATCCATTTTGATAGGGTAGATTGAATTCAAATGAGTCATTTTTAAATACAGGTTGCCAGTACAGGACAATCCTTCCAAATTCAGGCGCATTGCCTAATTCAATGCTATTTTCCTTTTGACAGGATGATAGTCCGGCTAATACCAGTAATATGTTGAAGTAAATGGCGCTTCTAAATATATTATTCATATTTTTTTCTTTGTAACTAAATTCTTGTCCTAACTTTGCCCCAGATGTATAAACTAGGACGATATATTAGTGTGCTATTTCTGGTGCTAATTCTTACCGGAAAGATGCTTGCCTCATATATTATTCTGCTTGATTATAATTCGAATAAAGACTATATCAGCAAATACCTTTGTGAAAACAGGTTTAATACCAGTTTGAATTGTGAAGGAAAATGCTTGCTGATGCAGAAGCTCAAAAAAGCTGCTGAAACACCGGATTCCGGAAAAGAACAAAAAACAGCCGTTACACTTTCCGTTGAGTTTGTTGAAGACCTTCCAACTTATACTATAGAGAGGTCTTTCGCGTCAACAAATATCCAACATTTCATTCGCAACAAGGAAGAATTCCACAGTATTTTTTTGGTGGATATTTTCCATCCCCCGGCAGTTTAATGCCAATATAATAAGCTGATGTTTTTCCTGTTTTTTGGGATGTAAATCCCTGTCAGAAGAGTTATGTCCTGTCAGAAAGAATTTTTTTGACTGGCAAAGGACTTGTGCTGCCATGCTTTATTTATTCAACTATTATTACAATGAAAAAAGTTATTATACTGTTTAGCACCCTTGCAATTATCCTGGGATCCTGTACAAAAGAAAAAGTTGTTACCGAAGAAGGAGATGGGACATTGAACCTTAGTTTTGATGCAAGAGTTGGATCGGAAGACCTGGCATTAAATAAAGAGTATACTATTCAAAATAAGACGTACAAATTTGATCAGTTTCGTTATTGGGTAAGCAACGTTATTTTGGTAAAAGCAGATGGTTTAGAAGTGAAGATCCCCAATTCCTATTATCTGTTGGAAGAAACCGGAGCAGTTGATGTTCAGGATGGTTCCTTTACCTATCCGGCTAAGAAACGTGAGACTGTCATTATCAGCAATGTTCCAAAGGGAGAATACAAGACTGTTAAATTTTCTATTGGGGTTGACTCCAAGTACAATGATAACCTCAGTTTACAGGCTGGTGAATTATCACAGCTCAACGGAATGACCAATGTTTCCTGGATGTGGCATACCACCTATATTTTCAGTGCTTTAAAAGGTTCTGTGAAGGAAGGATCAACCACCAAATCCATTCAGGTGGAAACTGGTTTAAATGACAATTATGAATCTCTATCCTTGCAATTGCCAGCAGTAATCGAAATCAGTTCCAAAAAAGAAACAGCAATTGACCTGGCTGTTAGTGTCGACAAGGTTTTTGATGGAATAGATCTGCTTACAACTCCTTCTATCGGAGCCGGGCAGGCTACCATTATGCAACAGGTTGCCACTAATTATGCAACTAAAGTTTTCAGTGTTAAAACTGCACAATAGTGTATTTGAAACGGAAAATAGCAGGTATAAGCAAACTGATCCTTTTCGGTAGTGCGCTATTATTAACTGCGTGTTCTGCCAATGAAACAGTTGTGCCGGGTCCGGTACCAATGCAGCCTGAACTGCCTGCCCATTTTCCGCCTATCCCACCTTCCTCTGATAATCCGTTAACAGAGGAAGGTGTGGCTTTGGGCCGCCGTTTGTTCTTTGATCCAAGGCTTTCGGCCAACAATAAAATATCCTGTGCTACCTGTCACGCACCAGAAAAAGCATTTACCGATGGAATTGCATTAAGTACGGCCGGAGTTTCCGGAACGGTATTGCTCCGGCATTCTCCAACCCTGGTGAACAGTGCCTGGATTACGAATGGCCTTTTTTGGGATGGTGGCAGTACCAATCTGGAGTCTCAGGCCTTTGCACCGCTTGCCGCGCATGATGAAATGGATCAGAATTTAGTTGAATTGCTGGAAGAAGTAAAAGCTGACCCGCTTTATGTGCAGGAGTTCAGGCGAGCCTTTGCTGATACGATCCGGTCTGCCTATATCGTACGGGCACTTGCTCAATTTCAAAGGACCCTGATCAGTACGAAATCAAAGTACGATAGCTATGTAGCTGGTTCAGGCGTAAATTTTTCAGCTGATGAAAAAGCCGGATTGGAATTGTTTTCCCAATTCTGTAATTCCTGTCATACGGCTCCACTTTTTACAGATAATTTATATCACAATAACGGGCTTGATGCTGATTTCTCTAACGATGCGCATGAACGTATCTATATGGGAAGATTCAGAATAAGTTTTAATCCGGCTGATCTTGGCAAATTTAAAACGCCTACCCTGCGCAATATTGCTATTACCGGCCCCTATATGCATGACGGCAGATTTTCAACACTGGAGCAGGTACTGGATCATTATATCAATAACGTAAAGCACTCTCCAACACTGGATACTGCTGTCATGAAAAAGAATGGAACAGCTGGTATTCCATTATCAGTACAAGAAAAAAGTCAGTTGCTGGCTTTCCTTAAAACACTTACAGATAGCAGCTTACTCCGCAACCCTTCTTTTCAGAATCCTTTTAATTAAAAAAAATGAGTACCATAAAAAGTTTAACTGGTTTGATTGTTTCCCTCGTTTTTCTTGGTTGTGAGAAGACTACTGAAACACCTATGGACAGTTCAACCCTCGCGCCACTAAGTATAGAATTTGACAATATAGTGGGTGGATATAATCTACAACTAGGAACTGGTGTGTATAAAAACGATGCCGGAGAAGAATATACGGTTGATTTGTTGCAATACTTTATCAGCAATGTTTCATTCACTAAAGCAGACGGAACGGTATATACGGTTCCCCAGGACAGTTCTTATTTTCTAATCCGGGAGGGCCAGGCTGCTGATCGGTTTGCCAATATGAAAGTACCCGTAGGAGATTATAAATCGGTTCGGTTCACATTAGGAGTGGATAGTGTGCGCAGTACCCTGGGTATTGATAAAAGAAAAGGAGTACTTGATCCGTCAGGAGGCATGGAGTCAGGAATGTATTGGGGTTGGAATTCGGGGTATATCTTTTTGAAAATGGAGGGAACATCTGCCAGTGTGCCTGTTGATCCGTCCGGACAACGAAAATTCAGGTATCATATTGGAGGATTTGGCGGGTACAATGTTCAAAACATCAATAATATTAAAGTGATTGATATTGACCTTCAGGCGGGAGGAGTTGCCAAAGTCAGAACAGGAAGAGCTGCCAACATTCATCTTCTCGTTGATATCGCAAAAGTATTTAATGGTACAACTACCGTGTCTCTGGCAACGCATCCAAGTGTAATGTTTAGTGAATACAGTCGCCTGGTGGCAAATAATTATCAATACATGTTTGTGCATGATCATACGGAAAATTAAATGAAGCATCCCATGCATCAGATAAAATGGATTAGTGGAGTTTTGGCAGGAACGATGTTTCTGCTGGTTGCTTGTGAAAAGCAGGTTAGTTCCGTTTTCCAGGGCTTTAGTGCCCCACGGGAGTTTCCGCCGGTTGTATATAGGTTGGGAGCCAATCCGGTTACTGAAGAAGGATTTGAATTGGGCAGACGATTATTCTATGAGCCCAGGTTCTCCAGAAACAATACCATTAGCTGTGGTTCCTGTCATATTCAAAGTGCCGGCTTTACACACCATGGACATGATGTTAGTCATGGTATAGATGATCGGCTGGGCCATAGAAATTCACCTTCTCTCGCTAATTTGGCCTGGTATAGTTCCTTTAACTGGGATGGCGGCATTTTTGATCTGGATCTTTTCCCGATATCACCCATTACCAATCCGGTTGAGATGGATGAGTCGGTAGCCAATATTATTTTAAAACTTAAATCGCATCCGGAGTATCCGAGATTGTTCAAAAAGGCATTTGGAACAGAAGAAATCAATACCGGAAGGGTAATGAAAGCCTTGTCTCAATTTATGGTGATGCTGGTAAGCGATCAATCCAGATACGATCAGGTTAAGCGGGGCCAAGCAAGCTTTTCAGCGACGGAGCAACGTGGTTATGCGCTTTTTCAGACACATTGCAACAGTTGTCATGCCGAACCACTATTTACTGATAATAGCTTCCGGGACAATGGAATTGGAATTGGCCCTAATCAGGATTCGGGAAGAGTGGCAATTAGTTTACAACCGTCAGACCGGTTTAAATTTAAAGTGCCTACGCTGCGTAATCTTTCTTTTACAGCGCCCTATATGCACGATGGAAGAATGCGTACACTGGATGCTGCATTGGATCACTATGCCGAAAATATGAAAGCGACCCCCAATCTGGATCCATTACTTAAAAATGGAAATCAACCTGGAATACCTTTGACTTCGGAAGAGCGAAGTCAGCTGAAAGCATTTTTACTGACATTGAATGATACCGCATTTATAAAGAATCCTCTATTTGCAGAATAATGAAACAACTATTCATTTTAACAGGATGTGCGTTTCTCTTCGCCTGTGCCACAGGTAATGAAGAAGGAAATCTACATGCCGGCCATAAAATTGAATCCCTTGGAGCTGAATCCTATATAGACAGCTTAGAAAAGGGGCTAATTACAAAAGATACATTGAAAGGTAGTCCGCTTCGGGTTACCATGGTAAATCTCGAGCAACAACATATTCACCTTGCTTACAGTTCACCCGGAGTAAAAAACAGGGTGGTTTGGGGCGGACTGGTTCCTTATCAACAGGTATGGGTGACAGGAGCACATAAGGCAACCACTATCTCATTTACCAGTCCCGTAGTAATTCAGGGAAAGCAGATTCCGGAAGGCATGTATGCCCTGTTTACGATACCTGACAGCAGTAGCTGGACAGTTATCCTGAATAAGCGATACGATCAGCATTTGGCAGATGAATACCAGGAATCAGAAGATGTATGGCGGGGACAGGTAACACCCGTACAACTTGAAAAACCGGTAGAAAGACTCCGATATAAATTGACCAAAAAAGATAAGCAAACAGCCGTACTGACTTTTGAATGGGAGCGAAAACAAGTCCAGTTGGAAATAGCAAATGAGACCAAACCATGAAGAAGATAACACTGAGTATATTATTGATTTTTCTTATCGGGAATAAAGACTCGTTAGCTTGTGATATCTGCGGCTGCGGTGTTGGGACATATTACGTAGGCATCTTACCGGAATTCAATAAGCGCCTGATGGGGTTGCGGTATCGATATAACCAACTGATTACGCATATAGGTGCCGGTGGAAGTACCAGTTATCTAACCACCAAAGAACGATTCCATACAATGGAGTGGTGGGGCGCCTGGCACCTTGCACCTAAGTTCCGGTTGATGGCAACAGTACCCTTTCAGGTAATCAGCAAGGAAAACGCTGGTTCAAGGGAGTCAAGGATGGGATTGGGAGATGCAACCGTGAATGGGTTTTACCAGGTATATAAAAAGATGAGTATGCTGGAGGGAGATCATCCCAAAATGGTTCATCAGATTTTATGGGTAGGAGGAGGCGTAAAGCTTCCTTTTGGCCAATATGATCAGAATGGTAGGGATGTAAGCGGACCATCGATTAATACTTTTCAATTAGGAACGGGCAGTATTGATTTTTTGTTAAATGCTGCGTATGATTTGAGGGTTCAGGACCTGGGCATAAATGTAAATGCGAGTTATAAAATAAACACAGAAAATAGAGACTCCTATCGGTATGGAAATAAAGCTACTATCAATACACAGGTTTATCACAAGTTTAAGGTGGGTCCAAAGTCCAGTGTGAGTCCAAATTTAGGGGCAAGCCTGGAATATGCCAGGTTGGATCGCGATGCTGGTTATAAACTGGATGTATCGGGAGGAAGGTTATTGATGGGGTCAATTGGAGCGGAAATGCTGGCAGCCAAAAGATGGGCAATGGGCGGTTATTTCCAGACGCCCTTAAGCCAGGAATTGGCGAATGGATTTGCACGTGCCGGCAATAGATGGATGGCTCATGTAGCCTATAAATTCTAAAGGAAAGAGTGGTAAACTTGTAGTAACAGTATTGGTGTTTTCCGGTCTATTAGTCGCTATCTCCTTTACTTTGCTAACGTTGCTAAATTCTCCATTTACGAATAGTGTGGGTGGAGTTCCAACTTTAAGTCGACTCCCATTATTGCTCAGCCTATTTTGTGGAGGGAGCGAACTACCAGTTGTACTAACTTTTACTAAGGTTTGAATAAAACAATGATTCATACGTATTGAATTATTGACTAATAATTAATTACCCACAAAGTAGGCCTGGAAAAAGGTTTCACGACGGGCAGGTGTTACTGAAAGAGCCTGGTTGCAATAGAGGGTTATATTTATATAGTCCGTTGTGCCATTAAAATAAACTAATGAAGAAACCGATATACAAACTCCATTTGAATAGTGAGCACTACCGCTTGTAAAAAGCGCCCCATTTTTATAAATTGATATTATTCGTAGATATTCTTTTGTGTCATAGATCGTAGCAGAAGCGTTCACATTATAATAACCTGGCTGAGTTGGTTGAAATACGCCAGTAGATGTATTATACCAGTTGTTTGTATCGTAATCCTTTTCAGGATAAACCAGCGTGGTAAATGTTATGGCAGGTATTGTAAATGAAGTGGTTCTAACCGCTGAAAAACCGAGCATTTTATTCTGAAGTGGATTCCATTTTGTTCCATCAAATACGTATAGTCCAATATGTTGTACATGCCGGGTAATATTATTTACGGTTCCACTTAAATCGGTTATATAAACTACTGAGCCGGCATGATTGGCTCCATAACCGGTTTTTGCTATCAGTTGTGCCCTTGTTATCCGGGGTGGAATAATTCCATCTGAAGCGCCGGTATTTGCAGGAGTTCCATTTACATCCAAGGTGCCTTGCGGCGAATTGGTATTGATGCCTACATTTTGTGCATAGCTATGCACGTAAATGATAGAGAACATAAGAAAAATTAGATATTTCATACTACTTGGATTTTTATTTTTAGGACGCTAGCAATAAAACTGATTAACCAGTTCGGCTGTATTTTTAAGGTTTAGTTTTCGTAGAATATTGTGTCTGTGTACTTCCACGGTCGTTTTTTTGATCTGTAGCTTTTGGCTTATTTCAAAAGATGTCAAGCCCTGGCAGATCAACTCTACAATTTCATATTCCCGTTCCGATATTCTTTTTTTATTTTTTTCCTGGGTTAATACGTACTCTACCAGTGTCACTTTAACATCTGGCGATAAATACCTGTTCCCTTTACTAACTTCCTCTATGGCTTCCAGAAGCACAGGTTTTGAAACGTTTTTAGTGATATAACCCCTTGCTCCCTCTTCCAGCATCCTGTTCACATAATGTGGGTGAGAATGCATCGAAATTCCGATAACTTTTATAGGGTTGGATATCTTTCGTACTTCACGGGTTGCCTTAATTCCATTGATTGGTTTCATATCAATATCCATTAGGATGATATCCGGATTAAGGGTATTAACCAATTCTATACATTCTTCTCCATTAGCTGCTTTGCCAACCACTTTCAGGTGACTTTCATTGCTTAAAATATGCGCCCATGTTTCTCTAATTAACTGATGGTCATCCACTATCAATATTGTGGTAGGGGAGAGTGCCATGCTGATAGTTATTACTAAGTATATTTATAATAATAAAACTAGCTAACTGCAGGCATTTTGTTCTTACACTTTTGTGTAAGAATGACATCCTTTAACATATATTATTCAGCTTTTTGGAGGGGTATAACTTATTCTCCGAAGGCAGGTATAACTGGTAAGGCCGATATCATCCCATATTTATATACGCTTTCCCTTACTGCTATTATTGATTTCGGGGCTGACTATCTGCTTGGACAGTTAAGTCGTGAAGCTCTATGATATATCTTGTTTGAAATCGGGGAAAGTGATGGATTGCTACTAAAAGAACCTGATGTAGAGGTTGGTTAGAACGGACGCTGGTAGCAACTGTTTTTCCGAAACCCTGCTCATGTACCTCCACCGCGTAAAGCATGTGTCATCCATGTACCAACCAAGTGCTTAAAAATAGCTAACCTATTGACAAACAATTGAATGATGCATGGATGAAACCCCATTGACACATGGACGACACTAATTTATGACCAGTTCATCCAGTAATAGCCAACTTTTACCCCCCGCAGCGAAATGACCTGCTGGTATCGGGTCAACCCCACTAAGCTTAATCCTCAATTGGGTAATATTGGTGGGCGGGAAGCTGATTTTGTAGCTGATTTTATTTCTTCCCTGTATGAATGCGGCTGCTTTTTTGATAGATCCCAGGACTTCCACCTCTGCCGGGGGGTAGTAGCTACTAATGGTATAACGCAGTGCCGTCAACTGCAATTCGCTGATCTTTGTCAGGCGGTTAAATTGTAGGTTCAGTGTAGTGTTAGAAGGCAATCTCTGCCACCTGGGATCTGTATTGTCTGGTTGGGCATATTCAAGATCTGTAAGTTTGGTAAGTAGTTGAGTGCTGTCCTGTACCGTTGCCAAGGCATTGGCAGCTTTATGAATCGGAAAGTTCATGTGTGCCGTATAGCCCACCGGCTTTTTATTTATGAAGGACCTTGTTTTACCTCTGCTGTTTTGGAAAGCCGGAATGGCTCCGTATATTTTAAAGAAGCGGGTGTTGGCTCTGTACCGTTTAAGGTGTAATAAATATCCACATCGGGAAATTCCGTCTGTATGGCTACCTGTATTTTATTGTTTAACTGCTGGTGCATTATTTATTAGAAGAGTATGCTGTAAATAGCGTTGAATGCTTTGGCTAAAAATGCCTTCTCCCACCTACCCTGTTCCTATCAGTTGTTTTCCGCTACTCATATTTTATTTGCAATAATTGTGTTAACAGTAATAAGTAGTGTAAATTTCTAGTCAGTACAGCTTTAACAATTACCATCATCTACATACAAAGGCTACGCTGCTTGAACGATTTATTGACATTAACAGGTTGGTATCGGTTCAGAACTATTCCTCCAGTAATATTTTAAATGTTCTTCATTATCATCCAGAATATGAACTTGGTATAGTCAAAAAAGGAACGAGGAAAAGAGCTGCCCCATCTGTGGCAAAATGATACTGCCTATTTTGAGAAGGATGCAGCGTTGCGAGCGGAGGCTGTTGTAATTCATTTTGGGGTCAATTTGGAAACGGCTATTCAGGCTATTCAGGCTATTCGGGAAATGAATGCCATTTCAATAAAGCCGGACATTGCAAGTTTTGGCATTTCATTATGTGATGAAAAATTTTAAAAAAGATATCCCGTTAGATATAGTAGCTGAGCTGGCGAATATGAATCCTTCTTCGTTCAGCAGGTATTTTTCTAACTATCACAAGAAGACATTTACGAAATTTTTAAATCAGATACGGATTGGGTATGCCTGTAAGTTATTAATAGAAAACAACCAGAATATCGGTTCTATTTGTTATGAGTCGGGGTTTAATAATATTTCTAATTTCAATAGGATCTTCCGGGAGATAAAAAAAATGACACCATCTGAATTTCTGGATTTGCACACTCTGAAGGATTCTTTTACATAAGTTAATAGCTTTTCTGAAAATTTCCAGATATGCGTTATAACCCTTTGGTTTTTTGATTGCACAGTAGTGCTATATACGTTCTACAGCCGCCATACAGTTGTTTCTGAAAGAATGTGTATGCGGCTTATTACGCCCACTTGTTGGTAACATGGGACTGGCGGGCGTCAGGTGGATTAGACGAATTGTAAAATAGGCCGGCAAACGCACTTAACGATCACCCCTTCTGTGAAGTAAAGCGATTAATTCAAGCCTGAGCGACCGATTTCTGTAAAATTAACAATATATATTAGAAAATTACCATTCCGTTCTGCAGCAGTTTATTTTGATTACTTTTAAAACAGACCATTCATAGAACCTGCTCATGCCTGCCAGTAAACAGCTAATTTATGACAGTACGCTGCTGTTCAGATATTTCAATGAAATGTATGAACGGCTCCTTCATATAGGGAAGGTGCATAAGTTAGAGGAACCTCTGCAACGAGAACTTATACACGAACTTTTTGTCAGTTTTTATAATAAAGAAGTTGATTTTGAGCGGCTAACCAATCCTACTTCTTATATTATTACGGCTTATAAGCGCAAAATTATCGATCATTTTAGAGATCGGGCTGACCGTTTCATCGAATTTCCCGATCGAGATTTTCCACTTACCATCATTCCTTCCTATGAAACAACCAAAATGGAGATGGAAAAAAGGAGGGAAGCTGAGCTGCTAATAGCTCAAAACTTCAGAAAACTACCTAATCGTTGTAAAAAAATAATCTACTATAAATTTTATTGTAATATGACAATGGAGCAGATTCAGCAGGTTACCGGCTGGTCACACCAGAGTGTCTACAATAATCTTTCAACCGGTCTGAAATTACTGAAAAAGCTTTTTCAACCCTCCGCAGCTCAATTGATCCGGGGTATTTCTATTGCCTTCCTGGTGCTGACTATTTTTTAAAAAATAGTTGAAAAAAACTTGGTAGGTTTTTTATTGGTTCCCGTCTATTTAGAAAGATGCTGCCATGTTGCCTCGGTTTTCAAAAGAGGAATTACTTACAAATGCCGAATTGATTGCCTATTGCAAAAATCCTACACCAGAGCTGGAGCAATGGTGGAAGGCTTATTTGCTGCAATACCCCGAAGAGTGGCAGAACCTCGAGGAGGCGAAACTATTACTCTCCGCATTACAGGAAGTATTACTGCAAGAGCAGAAAAAAGAAGACCTGGAGCGACTCCGGGCTGTGCTTCAGGGGGCCGGAAATTCTGGAAGCCAACCCGGCAAGTGGCTGAAAGCAAACGCTCGGACCGGAAAATGGATCCTGGCAGCAGCAGCCGTGCTGCTCCCTTTTATGGTTTATTTCCTGGGCTTGCAGTACTGGGAAGGCAAAACCGCTTCCAGCCAGCTGAATGCAGAAAAAAAGCAGGATTCCATAGGGCCGTTGCAGGTTATTACAGCTGCAGACCAGGTAAAGATTATAGCCACTGATGCCGCGGGTAAAAAGACTATCCGATTGCCGGATGGTAGCTTGGTTATCCTAAATAAAAACTCATCTCTCCACCTTAAAGAAAATTTCAGTGGTACCAATCGTGAGGTATATCTTGCCGGAGAGGGTTATTTTGATGTAGTACATGATAAAAAAAATCCTTTCGTAGTACATGTAAACGAATACGATGTAAAAGTACATGGCACGGCATTTAACGTGCGCGCATATCCCGGGGACTCTGTTGCGGAAACTGCCTTGCTTAGAGGATCTGTGGAAGTTGTTATGAACAATGCTCCCAAAGGCATTTTACTGAAACCCCACGAAAAATTAGTCGTTCACCGGCAACTATTGCCGGTTTTATCCACTGATAGCATAAAAAATAACCTGGAAGGCAGGCCAGAAATTTTACGCATTCCAATAACGGTATCTTCCGATGGAACAACTATACTCGAAACCTTTTGGACCAGGAAAGTATTGGAAATTCCGGATGAAAGCTTTTACCAGTTTCGTGAAAAAATGGAACACTGGTACAATGTAAAAATAGAACTGCTGGATGAGGAAGTCAGTGCCATGCGATTCCGTGCCAAATTCCAGGAAGAAACCATTGAAGAAGCATTGGAAGCGTTACAATTAACCAATACATTCAAATTTTCAATCAATGACAAAGTTGTGAGGATTTCAAAAAAATGAAAGGGAAGCAAACTCCCCTTTCTATTAGTTAACAAATACAGCATCAGTGTTCGATTGGCGTTGGAAACTGCGGCTGTATAAAACCAAAACAAATATATGAAAAAATCGAAAGATTTTGGAGCTTCCTGGGGCCACCGGAGAAAGCTAAAAACCCTGCTGCTTATGAAATGTATGATTGCGCTGCTACTGGCTACCTGCCTGCAGGTATCTGCACGTTCCTATTCCCAGGAACGACTGTCAGTTTCTTTTAAAAATGAACGATTGGAATCTGTTCTCCGAGAAATTGAGGCGAAATCCTCTTACCGGTTTATTTACAGTACGGATAAAATCAGAACTAATACTCCAGTCACATTTTCGGCTAACGAACTTAGCGTAGAAGAAATTGTAAAAGCCATTCTGAACGCTACTGATTTATCCTGGAAAATACTTCCAAACAAAACAGTTATTCTGTTAAATAAAAACGAAGCCGACCTGGAGATTGGTATTACCGGAACGGTAAGAGATATCAATAAAGAACCACTGGCTGGCGTATCAATTCAGGTAAAAGGCACTTCTTTGATCTCAACTACTGATGAAAAGGGAAATTTTTCTATTAATGTGCCGGATGAAAAAGCAGTGCTCATTTTTACTTACGTAAACATGCAGGTGCAGGAAGTTGCAGTAGGGAAAAAGACCTTACTGAACATCGAAATGCAACCAATTAACCAGTCGATGAACGAAGTGGTAGTAGTAGGATATGGTACAAAAACCAAAGCCACTTTAACAGGTGCCGTATCTGTAGTTGGGAAAGAACAATTGGCTAATCGCCCTACGCCAAATGTTATTACCTCTCTACAGGGACTGGTACCCGGACTGGTAATCAATAGGGGTAATATCGGGCGCGTTGGCCGTGAGGCAGATAATATTGGAATTGAAATACGGGGTATTTCTTCAAGATCAAACCCTGGAGTACTAATTATAGTAGATGGTATTCCTCAGCCTTCCAGTTCTGCTTTCGCATTAAATAACCTTAACCCCGAAGATGTTGAAAGTGTTACGGTTTTAAAAGATGCCCAGGCTGCTATTTACGGTTCCCGGGCAGCAGGTGGAGTTATCCTCGTTACCACTAAAATGGGGAAAACTGCCCGTCCAACGGTATCTGTGAACAGTAACCTTACGATTAATAAACCCGGAATTGTCAGAAAACAAGCCAATATTTTGCAGGCTATTGAAATGTGGAATGAGTCCTATGAAAACGACGGGGTACAAACCAATTTTTATAGTCACCTTAAGCCTTTTTTAACCCAGGATATCAACCTTAATGAAATTACGGTAGCTAAAGGGCCTTTTCCTGATACGAAAGATATTACCCTTAGTAACAATGACTGGATGGATATAATGTGGGGTTCCGCTACACAGCAACAGCATACCCTCTCCGTTTCGGGTAAATCCGACCGCTCCAGTTACTGGGTATCAGTGGGCGTTATCGATCAGAATTCAATGTTGCAATATGGAACCAATTACAACCGGAAATATAATACCCGGCTTAAGTATGATTTCAATGTAACCGATTACCTGAAAATACGGACCAATGTTTCTCTGCAATCACAGAAACTGGTAGAACCCACCGATTACAATACCATAGAGGATATTATCTCGAATAGTTTTGCAGGCAAAGCAAAATATACGCCCACTGGAAAATATTATGGATTTGGCGGCTACCTGAGTACCATCGGTTGGGCAAAAGAAGGTGGAGACCGGGAAGCCAGGAATACACAGATTCGGTCACAGGTAGAAGCCGTATTAACACCTGTAAAAAATCTGGATATCACCTATCAATTGGCAATTAACAGAGATTTGTTCGATGAGTTTTCTCTGCGCAAAGGATTTTTAAGCTATACCTATGACGATGAAGTGATTTTCAATTCAAATCTCTATTGGGGAGGACGTGATCAGGTGACAGCCGGATATGCCAAAACCAATCAACTCGTCAGTAACCTGTTCGCAAATTATCGCTGGAATTTCGGAGAGCATAATTTTAGTGTACTGGCTGGTGCATCGCACGAAGAATTTGAAAACAGGTCTTTCAGCGCCTATCGAAATGGAGATCCCTTTTTATTGAGTAATGAACTTTCATTTCTGGGTAATGGGGCTGTAACTGAACAATTCAACAGTGAAGCCAGGTCGCACTCCGCCCTCCGCTCTGCTTTTTCCAGAATATCGTACGACTACAAACAAACCTATTTTTTTGAAGGTAATTTCCGCTACGATGCCTCATCTAAATTTGCTCCCGGATATAGAGGCGCTCCTTTTTATGGCGGATCTGTTGGTTGGATGATCTCCAACGAAAAATTCATGAATAAGTTCAATCCATTCCTGGATATGCTAAAATTAAGAGCATCCTATGGGCAGTTAGGTAACCAGTCGGGTATAGGGTTATATGACTATATACAGGCTATTGCTTTTGGAGGGCAATATCCTTTTGGTCCGGTAAATAGTCCACTTAGAACATTAAGTACCAATGTGCCTGGTTTGGCTAGTCCGGATAGATCTTGGGAAAACCTGGAAGTAAAAAATATAGGAGTGGATATTGGCTTTTTTCAACGCAGATTGTCAGGAAGCTTTGACTATTTTGTGAAGACCAATAAGAATATGTTTTATTCAAAGGAGTTTCCAACTATTTTAGGCATAACCCCACCACAGATTAACGGTGCAAGAATGGAGACCAAAGGTTGGGAACTGGCTTTGCAATGGCGCGATCGTATTAATAAAAACCTTGATTATTTTTTTGGATTTGTTCTCAGCGATAACAAGAATAAAGTAATTGAGCTGGCAGATTCTCCGATTCCCCGCTATGGACAGAATTCATTTATCCAGGGTTATTCTTTCGGTTCCTATTTTACCTACCAATACGATGGTTTAATCCAGGATGAAGCCCAGCTTAATGCCTATAAAGCTTCCATTACAAGCGGTGTTCCTACAAATATCCGTACAGGTGATGTAATGTTTAAGGACTTGAACGGGGATGGAAAACTAACGCCCATGCTCTATAATCCAAAAGATCCAACCACAGGTGGAGATATGGTATATATCGGTAATTCCAATACTCGCTATAGCTATAGTGTAAACCTGGGAGTTAACTGGAAGGGTATAAACCTGAGTGCAATATTCCAGGGAGTTGGAAAATGGGAAGTGATGGATGGTAATATTGCAGCTGCTCCATTTTTCCGTAATCCACAAGCCTATCATTATCATCAAACATGGTCGATTGACCGGGTAGATGCAACCTATCCTAAAATGTCGCAAAACGACAATATTAATAATTACAACTACCAGACTTCCAATGCGCCATTTAAGTTTCATAATGCAGCGTATATGCGGTTGAAAAACCTGCAACTTGGGTATAATCTTCCTGCATCCTTACTGTCCAAAGCAAAGCTTAAATCAGTTCAGGTATTTTTTAGTGGAAGCGATTTGATGGAATGGTCGAAAATTCCCAGCGGTTTTGATCCCGAAAAGCCGTTTTCAATTGTGAATACGCCTTACCCGCGATCCTATTCTTTCGGATTAAACATTACCCTCTAAAAGCAAAATCATGAAACTCTTTATATATTTATTTGTTTTCTCCGCACTGTTTTTAAGCGGATGTGAAAAAAACCTGGATTTAAAGCCACTTGATGCATTAAGTGAGGCTACTTATTTCAAAACTGAAAAGGATTTTGAGACCTTTGCCAACCAGTTTTACCTAACGCTTCCGGATTTGGGCAGTGGAGACGATAATGCCGATCTTAGCATGGCTACGAACCGGTCGGCCATTAGCAATGGGTCTTATGCACCGGCAGAAACCAGCTCTATCTGGGATAACAATTATCGTTCTATCTGGCAGTCCTCTTATCTTATTGAAAAGGCAGGGGAAGCACCAGCTGATATTAAAACAGCCATTGCCCGGTATACTGCAGAAGCCCGGTTTTTCAGAGCATTTGCGCATTTCGATTTGTTGAAAAACTTTGGCGGTGTTCCGATTGTTGACAAAAGACTTGGGATTAGCTCTGATGATATTCTTTATGGACCTCGGAATACCAGGGCAGAGGTGGCTGCATTTATATTGGCTGAATTAGATAAGGCCATACCAGACCTACCCGCTAGCGGGCCTGGAACGGATAATGGCAGGCTTAGCAAATGGGCCGCATTAGCTCTAAAAGCAAGAGTGGCACTATTTGAAGGAACCTGGCGTAAATTCCACGAAAATGGCAATAATTCTGCTGAAATGCTGGATCAGGCTATAAGTGCATCTACCGAAATCCTAAACAGTAATTTGTTTGAATTATTCGACCGGCGCGATGTTTTAGGCGATAGCTCTTACCGGTACTATTTTTTGCTGGAGGGTACCCGAAAAACCAACGCAGCTGGCTTAACAAAAGCTGCGCAACGTGAAACCATTCTTGCCCGGCGCCATGATCGCGATATCTCTCCTTCACCCGCGTTAAATATAGGACAGGGTGTTTTAAGTCCAACCCGGAAACTGGTGGATATGTTCCTTAGTAAAGATGGCCTTCCCATCGAAAAATCGCCCCTTTTTGAAGGGTATGCTGAAATTTTGAGTGAATACAGGAACAGGGATCCAAGGATGAAGAATTGGCTGATCACTCCATTTCAGAAATACTGGCTATTTACGCAACCGGCTTATCATAAAAATTGGGATAATCCGGGTGCAGGTGGAATTATTTATGATATAGCCTTCGGAATACTTACACAAACTGGTTACTCAACCTTTAAAATGCAGCAGGAAATTGGCGGTCCGCATGGAAATGATTACCCCGTATTTCGGTTGGCAGAAATTTATTTAATACTGGCTGAAGCTCTCTTTGAGAAAAATGGAGCTATAACAGATGTACAATTGGATCAATCGATAAATAAACTTCGAACAAGAGTTGGAATGCCCTCCCTTAACAATGCATTTGTTGCAACCAATGGGTTAGACATGCGGGAAGAGATCAGGCGTGAAAGAAGCATTGAACTGTATGTGGAAAATTTCCGGTTCGATGATTTGAGAAGATGGAAAACTGCAGAAACTGAAATGCCGAAAGCAGTACGTGGAATTAAATGGAAAGGAACGGAATTTGAACAACGTCTGCCTTGGAGTAACCTTGTTTTTCAGCTCGATGCAGATGGCTTTATAGTGCTGGAAGCAGCCTCTCAACGGCAGTTTTTACCGCGCCATTATCTTAGGCCATTACCCATCCGGCAAATTCTGTTAAACCCTTCTTTAGAGCAAAACCCGGGCTGGTAATCAATTCATCTTTTTTCTTCCGGAAACTGACAGCTGTCAGTTTCCGGAAGAATCCATTCACCATAGTTAAATGGCAACAAATTATATAGTACCATTATCTTCTGTGCGATTACAGGATATCGGTAAAGTAGGGGGTAAAAATGCCTCCCTGGGAGAAATGTATGGGAATCTGGAACAATTAGGCGTACAGATTCCAAGTGGTTTTGCTATCACCATTGATGGGTATTTTGATTTTCTCCGGTTTAATGGTTTACAAACCACCATTCAGCATATTATTGACCAAATAGATCACGAAGACCTGGATTCATTGCGCCGAGCAGGTAGCCAGATTCGATTATTGGTAAACAATGGCCGATTTCCTAAAGCATTAAGCGATCATATAATTACTGCTTATGAATCATTATCGGGTGAGTTTGGCGAGCAATTTACCGATGTAGCAGTGCGATCTTCCGCAACAGCCGAGGATTTACCCGATGCGTCTTTTGCCGGCCAACAAGAAACATTCTTAAACGTTCGTGGTCCGGCATTATTAATGGATGCTGTTAGAAATTGCTTTGCCTCCTTATTTACGGATCGGGCAATTTCATACCGGAATCGCTTCAACTATGATCAATGCGCAGTGGGTTTAAGTATCTGTATTCAGAAAATGGTACGAAGTGATCTTGGGGCAGCAGGTGTTTCTTTTAGTTTAGATACCGAATCAGGGTTTGCAGATACAATTCTTATAAGCGGCGCTTATGGACTGGGAGAACTAATCGTTCAGGGAGCTATAGCACCTGATGAGTTTTTAGTGAGTAAACAGGCACTTGATAGGGGCTTTTATCCGATAGTCGAAAAAAAGCTTGGTCAGAAAGACAAAATGATGGTCTACAGCGAACGATCGGATGAACGGGTAAAAATTATTCCTATCGATAAACTCAGCCAGCATAAATTTTGCCTCACCGATGAGCAGGTAATCGAATTAGCAGCCTGGGTTAGGAAAATTGAACAATACTATTCCTCTCTTCATAAAAGATGGACACCGGTAGATGTTGAATGGGCCCTGGATGGAACAAATAATCAATTATATATTGTTCAGGCCAGACCAGAAACAGTACACTCCAACAAAAAAGAAAAAACAGTTACGACTTATAAGCGATTAACTAAAGAAGAGGAGCTGGTTTGTTTGCTTAAAGGAATAGCGGTAGGAAATAACCAGGGTGCGGGTAAAGTGAATATTTTTTATTCCATGAATAAACATGGATTGGACGTGCATGAATTTAACGAAGGCGATGTTTTGGTTACAGATATGACAGATCCCGATTGGGAACCTATTATGAAAAAAGCGGCGGCTATCATAACCAATAAAGGCGGTCGAACCTGTCATGCAGCCATAGTTGCCCGAGAATTAGGTGTGCCTGCAGTGGTTGGTTGTAAAATTGCCACCGATCTACTAAGCCAGGGGCAGGAAGTAACTGTAAGCTGTTGCGAAGGAGAAACAGGTATAGTGTATGAAGGTACAGTCGATTTCCTGGAAGAATCTTATTCATTCGAATCCATTGAAGGCCTGAAAACCCAGCTGCTGTTGAATATTGCTTCGCCTGAAACATGTTTATCTTATGCGCAGTTGCCCTCAATGGGGGTTGGATTAGCCAGGCAGGAGTTCATCGTGAATAATTATGTGAAAATTCATCCACTGGCATTGTTGAATGAAACGGTTGTGACAGATGCAGGTACGCGCAAACAGATGGAAGAGCTTACACAAGGCTTTCAATCAGGCAGCGATTACTTTGTGCAGAAATTGAGATTTGGGATCGGCAAAATAGCCTGTGCATTTTATCCCCGGCCAGTGATTCTAAGGTTTAGTGATTTCAAATCAAACGAGTACGCGAATTTGGTAGGTGGTGCCAATTTTGAACCGAAGGAAGAAAATCCAATGATGGGTTGGCGAGGCGCATCAAGGTATTATTCTTCGGAATTCAGGGCGGCTTTTGGACTGGAATGTGAAGCCATCCGTTTTGTAAGAGAAGAGATGGGCTTTACCAATATTAAAGTAATGGTGCCTTTTTGCAGAACTCCGCAGGAATTGCAAAAAGTACTGGAGATTATGAAGGAACATGGCTTGGAAAGAGGTGAAAAGGAGCTTGAAATTTATGTAATGGCTGAATTGCCTTCCAATATATGGCTGGCCGAAGATTTTGCTGCATTAATTGATGGGTTTTCAATCGGTTCCAATGATCTTACCCAACTCACTCTTGGCCTTGACAGAGATTCCGGTTTGGTTGCTCATTTGTATGATGAACGTAACCCGGCGGTAAAAGCAAGTATCCGGCATTTAATAAACATTGCTAAATCAAAAGGGGTTAAAGTAGGTATTTGCGGACAAGGTCCTTCTGATTTTGCTGATTTCTCCGCGTTTCTCGTAGACCTGGGAATAGATAGTATTTCTGTGACACCCGACGCATTATTCAGAACCACACAAACGGTTCGACAAATAGAAGCTAAACAGTCTAATTCACTTCTTCTTCATGCCTAATCCAATAATCATGCGCAATCCTATACAATTCCTACTCCTGTTTCTTTTATTTTCTGAACCTGTATTGGCGCAAACATTGAATACACAATGGCCTGTACTGAAAAGTTACCAGGCAGGTCAACTTGAAAGAATTGCGCTACCATTGGGTGGTATTGGAACCGGTACTGTCTCAGTTGGAGGAAGAGGCGATCTGCGTGATTGGGAAATCATGAACCGCGGTGCATTGGGTTGGACTCCGGCAGTGAAACTAGTGGAACCGACCATTGCAAATGGTCCTTTTTTCGCTGTGTATGCAAAAGTAGCCGGTAATTCAAAAACGGATATTCGGTTGCTGGAAGGGCCGGTACAGGGAAATTTAGAAGGCGATTGGGGCGCAGATGTTTTAAATGCCGGGTTCCCACGCTTTGATAGCGTCCACTTCCATACTGCCTATCCGACCGCTCAAGTATTATTTCAAAGAAAGAATTATCCTTTACAGATTCGCCTGGAAGCATTTAATCCCTTAATTCCAGGCGATCTGAAAAATAGTAGCTGGCCGGTAGCTACGTTGCGGTATGTGGTAAAAAATACCACGAATAAAGAAATAGACGTAGCTATTTGTGGCATGGTGCCGAATTATATAGGTAAGGATGGCTGGACCGGTAGCTTCCGCCATAACCGGAATATATTTCGGTCGGAGCAGGGGCTTCAGGGAATCTTTATGCAATCAGACAGCCTGGATAAGCAGCATGTAAATTGGGGTACCATGGCATTGGCTACCAATACCAAAGGAAAAGTCAGCTATCGTACTACCTGGAAAGCTTATCCCTGGAATTGGACATTCCGTCAATTCCTGGATGATTTTGGAGATGATGGAGAACTGAATGAAGTAAGTAATGACAATATACTAAGTACGCCGCCAGCCACGCTGTCCATAAAACAAACCCTGGCGCCGGGTGAATCAAAATCATTTGTTTTTTTTCTTGGTTGGCATTTTCCGAACCGGCGGGGCTGGAACCCGCATGACACAGAAATACTGGGAAATTTATATACAACCCGACATGCGGATGCCTGGTCGGTATTACAACAGTTTGCCGATAGCCTGGTTGGGTTGGAAAAACGAACCCTGCAATTTTTAAGAGCTTTCTGCCAATCAGATCTTCCTGCTGCTATTAAGGAAGCAGCATTATTCAACGTGGTTAACCTGCGCTCGCAGACTGTTTTTCTGACTGCGGATGGCTATCCATTTGGATTTGAAGGTACGGGCAGTGTTCAGGGAAGTATACTGGGGGGTGAAAAAAGTTCGGGGTGGGGATTTGGTAGCTGTACGCATGTGTGGAACTATGAATCAACCGTACCATTTCTGTTTGGTGAACTTTCCCTCCTGTTTAGAGAAGTGGAGTTTTTATATGCCGTAAATGAAAGCGGGGGCATGAGCTATCGCATAGGACTTCCTCTCAAAGACAAGGGAAAATCGGTACAACAATGGGCAGCTGATGGACAAATGGGCACCATCGTAAAGATGTACAGAGACTGGAAATTATCCGGGAACACGGCCGCATTGGTCAAAATGTGGCCTTCTATAAAAAAAGCGCTGGCTTTTTCATGGACCGGCCCCTGGGACAAGAACAAGGATGGCGTAATGGAAGGTCCGCAGCATAATACAATGGATATTGAATATTATGGACCCAATCCTCAAATGGCAGGATGGTATTTAGCAGCCCTGGAATCTGGCAGGCAAATGGCTGCTTATTTGAAGGATACTGCCTTTGAAAAAGAATGCGCAGCTTTGTACAGGCAGGGACGCACATGGGTGGAACTGAATTTGTTCAACGGTCAATATTATGAGCAACAGATCCCGGCAGGAAAACCCCAAAGAGCACAGCTCGGCAAGGGGTGTTTGGTGGATCAACTGGTCGGGCAATACCTAGCCCACACGGCGGGCTTAGGGTATATACTGGATAGAAAACAACAACTGACCACTTTAAGAAGCATCTATCGATTTAACCAGGTTACCGATTTTAATAACCATATTAATACATTCAGAAGTTTTGCTTTGGGAAAAGAGAGCGGCTTAATAATGGCCTCTTATCCCCGTGGTGGATTGTTAGAAGAGCCCTTTCCTTATTATACGGAAGTGATGACTGGATTCGAATACAGTACCGCCAGCCATATGTTGTATGAGGGAATGGATAAGGAAGGTGTTGAGCTGATTCAACAAGTCAGAAGCCGTTATAATGGAAAAAACCGGAATCCATTTAATGAAGGTGAATATGGTCACCGGTACGCAAGAGCAATGGCTGCCTGGGCAGCTGTACTCGGCTGGACGGGTTTTTCATATTCTGCAATTGAGCAGGAGTTTACGGTTAAACAAAGAGCGGGTAATTATTTCTGGTCAAATGGATATGCTTACGGTACTTACCAGGTCGAAAACAGGAACGGAAGATTAAAAATTGGTATACAGGTGACCGAAGGAAAACTTAGGTTGAAACGTATTAATGTGGGTGCTGTCAGCAGAATATTAAAGGAAGGGATGGAATTAAAGGAAGGGGAAAAACAGAATTTACACTATAAGAAAATATTATGAAAAGGAAGCAATACCTGCCTCTCTGCTTGTTATTGGTAATTTTTGGGGAACTATAAAAACCCTTTCCGCAACAGAAGCAAACGAATATCAGCTAGTTAATGATAAGGTTAAACTTACGCTTCATTGGGACAAGGAGGAAGGTGTTCTTCGTAAATCTTATTATAGTAAAGATACTCATGGTAAATGGAAGCTATTGGTTTCTTCAACGCCGGTTACAAAATCCGGAAGACAACCAGTTCATCCTTTATATAATAAGGAGCTAAATGATTTTCGCTATCTCCTGAGCGATCTGCATTGTAATCTTATTAATAGCTGGAAAGATAGTATTCAAGTTTTTTATTCAAAAGGAACGGATTCAATTGTTGAAACGATTTGGATTTCAGCTAATACCACAGGCTTTGAACATCGGGTGGAGGTTCATTGGAAAAAAGAGCCGGTGAAATTGGATTATGTGCTTTCAGGTTTTGAGATGAATGTGAGTGGAATGCCGGATTTTATTCATACACCCGGTGTTAAGTTTTATGACCCCAGAAGTGGTTTGGCGGAGAAGCAGGTTTTTGGAGATCGCAGCTTTGCCGCACCAGCTATAATATACCAGGAAAAAACAGATTTTATAGCGCTGGTTCCAGATTTAAACCTTATTAATCAATTTCAGGTCCGAACCATGGATGCAAGGAAAGATTATTTTTATTCGACCAATGGCCCGTTTAATATTCCTATGAAGGAATATTTGCGTACTATGCCCACTGCACTGGATTATACTACTGACGCAGGATTTACTTCGAAACCGGTCATGTCCTTTGGACTGATGGATACAAAAATTGGTTTCCATACCAGGTATATACGAGACGAAGCTGATCCTGCATTAATTAAAACAGTATTGGCTAACCGGGCTGTATACGGATTTACCCTATTACTAAGTGCACAGGCGGCTCCTATGTCGTATTCGATTGTAGCGGAAATGCAATGGCAGAAATTTGGGCGTTCCAATTTTTATGATAGTAGTGGTCTTTCCATGCCTTTTATCGAATATGTTAAATCAACTACCAGCGCCATATTTAATCCTGTTAAAACAGCTGATAATAAACCAGTAGAAATTTCCGGCGGAATATTAGATATTCCTGTTCCAGGTTATAAAGATCAGGGTTCCTGGCTCGAATGGACGGAAAACGGAGAGCAGCGGGGAGGTTTTAGGTGCTCTGCCCCTTTCTGGAATGATGTTATTAACAATTCGCCCTACTGGAACCAGGCGCGCGATGCTATTGGACTTTATTATTGGGGTAAAGAAACCGGGAATGATACTTTATTAACCGCAGCTGGAAAAATAATAAACTGGTGCTTGTCTGCTCCCCGAAATAGTTATGGCCTTTTTCATACCGTATATAGCGCTAAAGATAAAAAATGGGGAGTTGGGTGGACAGATCCACCCAATGGAAAATCCGTATTATTCTTACGCGATGCGGCATCCTATGAAATTCCTGCTTTATCAAAAACAGCAGCACACCTTACAGATTTTTACCTGCGGGCTCAACAGGATGAACGCATCCTTAACTACCTGGAGCCATATGCAAATTGGTTGGTATCAGCTGTAGAGGATGATGGCAACCTGCCCAGTTTTGTTTCTTTGTCCATGGAACCATCACCCCTGTTAAAAGAAAGTGCCCACGCAGCAGCATCAATGTGGTTTCTGGCTTTATACGGACGAGCCACCGGCAAAAATGACTATATTTTGGCGGCTCGTAAAATAGGTGATTATTTAAGTAAAGAAATTATACCATCGGCTAAATGGATTGATGCAGAACAATACAATTCTTGCGGTGCTAAACCTTTTACCTATATAAAAGACAGTTTACAGAAGCAATGGTATAGAGGTAGTCTGGTAACCATCTGGGCTCTGAATGCGTATGTTGCCTTGCATCAGGCAACCATGGATCAGGAATGCTTGTATTGGGCTGCAAAATGCGCCGATTACCTGAGTTTTACCCAATGCGTGTGGAAACCTCATTTTGTATTTACAGCCAATGTCTTCGGTGGAATGGGTACGGATAATAGTGATAATTCTGTATTCCTGGATCAGCGCCAGGCAGAATTAGCGCAACCTTTTATCTATTTGGGCAAAACAACAGGTAGAGCTGATTATATTGAACGTGGTGTAGCAGCCGGAAAAGCAGGTGTAAAGCTGATCGTTCAGCCAAGTCACCAAAAGAATGATATTTTTCCTTACCCTAAGTTTTACCCTGTAGGTATGGCGCCAGAGAATATAGATCACGAAGCAACCCCACAATGCCCTATGCGTACACATCCCTTATGGGGCGAAGCAAGTGCGGTTTATACCGGGTTGTCAGAGATTTACCGATCGTTGGGCAGCCTTTATATAGACCGTGAAAGAAATTGGATTATTCCAACAGAAGAGGTGCGGTTCAAGATCCCGGCCAATCGGAAGAATAAACATATACTGGTCGTGTCAAACGGATTAGAGCTTCCCTACTTAAGTTATCCCTGGCAAATGAAACGCTCTATTTCGATCCGGGAAAAACTAACAAAAAAGGAAACCGTTCAAAAAATTCAGTTTGATACGGAAAATAAAACTGTTCAGGTAAAACTTTAATTCAAACTCTGCGGGTACTTCCCTTATTACTAATAGTTGTTTTGTGTATGAAGCTTGTTTTTTTATACGGTGGCACAGGTGCAGGAAAAACTACAGCTATTGCAAGGGTAGCGTCTGTTTTGTTTAAAGAAAGGAAATTATTTAAGATATTGATAAATAGGAAAAGTGGGTATTCGGTAGATTATACCTATTTCCAGCAACAGGAATTAGATGTTAGCAGCTACCCGCATGCCTGTATCAGCTGCGCTATCACAGGTTTTGCAGATCTGTTGACAGCGGTTCTGCAACAGCAGCAGTATGATTTTGTGTTGGTGGAAATAGAGCAATGCTGCAAGGATATACAAATTGGTGTAATACAGCCCTTATTGAAACGATTTCCCGGCTTATCCATTGGCGCATTTCAGTTCCAGGACGCAAGGTCGGTATATGAACAACTTAATAAGGGAACCTATATTCTGAAGCTGAAAAGAGCGGTAGAAAGTTTGAGCCATCTAAACAGACACCGGTATATAGTTTTAACCAAAAAAGATTTGTTGACAACAGGGCAGTTGAATCGATTGCAGTATCTGTTGGCACAACAATTTCCTGAAAACCAGGTATTGCTCCAGAATTCACATATTGAATCAGATATCTGTGATTGGTTAAATGCTATCAATAGAAGGGATACAGAACAAAATTCCGATGTCTTTAGTGAAAATTATTTATTACTTGGCGAGGACAGGAGTGCTGGCTGGTATGAAGCTGGATTTGAATTTAATGGCCCGGAAGCAGGCAGGGCTGTTCGATTGTTTATACAACGATTTAACCGAAGGGTAATACGAAAAGAATTTGTTACAGAGCATACCAAGGTTTTAGTGTACACAGGCAACACCGTTGAGAAAATCAGCTTTTCATGGGGAGATATTCCTATCTCATTTCCCCGTTTTACTAGTGGCATGCAATCCGTTAAAGTGTTAATAAATAGCAGGAATAATGGGGTGGCGAATAGCCTTGGTCGAATAATCGAACGTATATTATCGAAGATTGAAACATCGCTGGAGGTAGTAATAACTGCGCTCCCTGCCAGGGAGAACGGCCCTGAATTTCTTTGCCAGGTTTACAAGGCTGAAAATTATGTGAGCTAGTATGCGACTGGGTATTCAATATATTATACGGGATGTGGAAGCAAGGATGCTGGATACGAATATTGGTGGCGAGCCGTTGTTTTTGATGGTCGAATCGGGTTGTTTACTGCCAGCGATCGAACAACAGCTGCATCTTATGAAAAAAGGCCAGTGGAGCAGGTTCTTATTAGGTCCGGCGGATCTGTATGGGGAGTATGAAACAGCGAATTGTATGCTGGTTGATTATAATGACATTAATCAGTATAAATTTTCAATTGGAGACTGGGTTTGGGTAAAAGGTGGAAGGGTTGGAATGGTATTACAATTGCTTAGGAATGTTGCCCTTGTAGATTTTAATCATCCACTGGCTGGCCGTTCTCTTGATATTGAAATTGGGTTGATTGAAGTGGAAGAATAGATGGTAAACGTTAAAATAAGCAAGTATGAACATAAAATTCTTAGTTAGTTGGGCAATGTTGGCATTGCTATCCTGTGATCCTGCTGTGAAAAAGAAGCAGGACGAATCATCTAAGCCGGGAGATTTTGGCTATGATAAGGCATTTCTTCAAACGCATCTTCCGGAAATGATTCTGTTGTACGGTGATGATAGCCTGCACCAGAAGATTTTAGTTGCTCCGGAATACCAGGGTCGGGTTATGACTAGTACAATTGCGGGAGATGAGGGAATTTCTTTGGGCTGGATAAACCATCATGTTATCGCGCAAAAGAAGCCTGAGCCACATATTACAGCCGTTGGTGGTGAAGATCGCTTCTGGCTTGGCCCCGAAGGAGGACAGTTCTCCGTCTATTTTAAGCAAGATGCGCCCTTTGTATTTGAAAATTGGCAGGTTTCCCTTGCACTGGACACAGAACCTTTTATTGTTGTCAGAAAAACGGCTCATGAGGTTCAGTTTGAAAAAACAATTCAGCTAACGAATTATAGTGGAAAGGAACTGACGGTACGAGTAGACAGAACAGTGAAGGTGCTTTCCAATTTGGATATGACGCAAATGATCGGGCTACCGTTGGACGGTGTACAGATGGTTGGCTTTACATCCGTAAATACGATTTGGAATGCTGGTAAGGAAGATTGGACCAGGTCTACCGGTGCATTATCTATCTGGATTTTAGGAATGATGAAAGCTGCTGAAAATACCAGGATTATAGTTCCGCTGCAGCAAGGGGCAAGCCCGGGAAAAGGTATAACTACCAATTATTTTGGAGAAATACCCCCTGAACGATTAACAATCGATTCCGTTTCGCTACAGTTAAAGGCAGATGGGAAATACCGGGCAAAAATTGGCATCAGCCAGTCTGTAGCCAAATCCTGGATAGGAAGTTATGATGAAGAGAATGAATTGCTTACCCTTGTACATTATAACCTGCCCTCCGATCCTTTGCCCTATGTGAATTCTTTATGGGAAATTCAGCAGCAACCATTTTCGGGCGATGTTGTGAATGCGTATAATGATGGGCCGGTGAAAGGGAAACAATTAGGTGATTTTTATGAGCTGGAAACATCTTCACCTGCAGCATTGTTAAAAAAAGAAGAAGCAATTACGCATAGGCATACGACTATTCATGTTTCTGGTACCAAAGAACAATTGAATACGATAGCAATAAAATTATTAGGTACACCGCTCAACTAAAAGTTATGAATACGAGATTAGTATATAGAATGACTGTAATGGCTATTTTTTTAACAGCCATTTGTAATGCGCAGAATATTAAATTTCTAAAGAAATATGATCAACAGCATTTGTATAATATTGCTTTACCAATTGGCGGAATAGGTACAGGTACTGTTTCGCTGGGGGGGCGCGGAGAATTAAGGGATTGGGAAATAATGAACAAGCCAGGCAAGGGGTTTAGTACGATAACAACCGGTAATCAGGCACCCTTCTTTGCGATATATGTTAAAGAAACTGATAAACCGGCTAAATCAAGGGCATTGTTGGGGCCATTGCATGCCAGCGAATACCAGCACTATGAAGGTCGTCCGGTTAATCATCATGGATTGCCAAGATTTTCAACCGCCAGTTTTGAAGCAAGCTATCCATTTGGGAGGGTGCACCTTTCTGATAGTACTATGCCGGTAAAAGTTCAGCTTACCGGATTTAATCCATTTGTGCCATCTAATACGGAAGCGAGCAGTACACCCATTGCTATTTTGCGGTACGAGGTTACAAACAGCTCCAGTAAGAAAGTTGAGGTGGCTATTTGTGGTACCATGCGAAATTTCATTGGAATAGATGGGAGTAGGCAGGCAAAAAACTGGAAAGGGGATATTGTATATGAAGGGGCAAATAAAAACAAAAATACATTCATCGAAGAACCTGGGTACAAGGGAATTTATATGACCAGCAAGGGAGTAGATTCTTCTGATGCTGCCTGGGGTACTATTTTACTTGGCACCACAAATAAGTACTACACAAGTTACCGGCGTAGCTCTATACGAAACGATTGGGAAAATGCATTGTTGAATTTTTGGGACGATTTTTCAGCAGATGGAATGCTAACAGATAGGAATGAACTGGTAGATGATAATCCGATGGCTTCCCTGGCTTCTGCAACAGCCATAAACCCCGGTGAAACAAAGGTGTTTGAGTTTTTTATAAGCTGGCATTTTCCTAATAGGTTGGATTGGAATAATTCCTGGACCTTCGGCAACAAAGGAAAAATTGTAGGTAATTATTATACACGAGTGTATAAAAATGCAAAAGACGCTGCAGATAAGGTGCTGCCTAAATTGCCGGAGTGGGAACAATCCAGCATTCAGTTTGTGAATGCATTTATGGCTGCCGACCTGCCGGCAGAAGTTAAGGAAGCAGCCCTCTTCAACCTCTCCACGTTGCGATCGCAGACCGTTTTTCGACTGCCGTCTGGGCATTTAATGGGATGGGAAGGAATCATGAATGAAACAGGTTCCTGTTACGGAAATTGTACCCATGTTTGGAATTATGAATCGGCAACCAGTTTTTTGTTTGGTGATTTAGCAAGATCTATGCGGGAGGTTGAATTGGTATATGGCACCAAGTCTACCGGGAAAATGATGAATCGGGTAAATATTCCATTGGAATCAAATTTTGCCATTGACCATGTTGCAGCAGCAGATGGCCAAATGGGTTCAATTATGCGGTTTTACAGAGAATGGAAGCATGCAGGTGATATCAATTGGTTAAAAAAACACTGGCCTGTTGTAAAAAGCGCTATCCGGTATGCGTGGTTGCTAGATAGCTGGGATCAGGATGCAGATGGCATTCAGGAAGGCAAACAACATAATACGATGGATGTTGACTATTACGGTCCAAATCCCCAAATGCAGTTTTGGTATTTTGGGGCCTTAAAAGCAGGGGCCGAAATAGCCAGCTATTTGGGTGAAAAGAAATTTGCCGATTCCTGCATGAAAATACTTTCAAAAGGTAGTGCCTGGGTTGATAAGAATCTGTTTAATGGAGAATATTATGAACATTGGATAACGGATCCTACTACTAAGAAATTTTTGAACCTTTCAGATACAACAGTGCTGGTGCCCCCTTTTCAACTTGGAAAGGGATGCCTGGTTGATCAGTTGGCGGGGCAATACATGGCGCATTTATGTGGTTTGGGTTACCTGGCTGAACCACAGCATATTCGAACAGCCTTACAGAGTATTGTAAAATACAATTCGGTACTTCGATTTGATACAGTGTTTAATAATATGCGCTCCTATGTAATGGATAAGGAGCCTGGCTTGATAATGGCCAGTTGGCCAAAAGGAAGATTAGAGGTTCCTTTTCCTTATTTTGCCGAATCCATGAGTGGATTTGAGTATACTGCGGCTATAGGATTGATTTATGAGCAGGAGCTGGAAAATGGCTTATCGGCAGTGCGAAATATTCGTTCAAGATTTGATGGAGAAAAAAGGAACCCGTATAATGAACCCGAATGTGGGCATCACTATGCACGTGCGATGGCTAGTTGGTCATTGATTCCTTCCTTAACCGGATTTGATTATAATGGATATAAAAAGATGTTTCGAATAAACAATAGGCAAGGCACTTTTTTTTGGAGCAATGGATACGCGTGGGGAACTTATTCTTTAGAAAATGAACAGTTGAAAGTGGCCTGTTTATTTGGATCAATCAATATCCAAGAATTTGTAGTAGGAGAGAAAAAGATTAAATACCCTAAACAGGTCTTGCGCCAGGATGAAAAAATCGAGCTAAGGGTGAATTGATTGGCATTGGAGGGAAGAAGAGACTAACTCCTGTCAGATTTTGATCTGAGTTTGCTGTCTGAATTTTACAGGAGTTATTTCTTTTAATTCTTTAAATACTTTATTGAAATTAGACACGGTCTTATATCCGCATTCGTAGGCAATTTCAAATATGGCAAGATCTGTTTCCATCAAGAGTCGGCAAGCGTTTTGGATACGAACTTCATTTACATAATCCAGAAAATTTTGTTTCATTTTGGTTTTAAAGAATCTACAGAATGATTGTCTGGTCATATTTATTTGTTGTGCCATTGTTTCAAGACTCAGATCATTCATGTAATTATTTGTTACATAATTCAGGATCTCAGGAATGCGATCGTTTATATGGTTTTTAATAGTTTTCTGAATTAGTTCTTTGTTGATGGGTATTGTGTCTTTACTGGTGGATAACAGAGCTAGTATGTCTATTATTCCTACTAAAACCTCTATGCCGGTTTTGCCTTCCAGGCCTACAAGCTTTTGCGCAATTATTTCTTTCGTCGGTCCTGTAATCTTAAGACCTTTCACCGAATTTGCCATTAATATGGAAAGTGATATATTTTCCTGTTGCTGGTAGAAGTGTTCATGTAATAATGCTGGATTGAAATATACTACCATTGCCTTTGCTCTGAGTGCGGTGTTGCCTACAAGATACTCTTCGTTGTTTGTCCACAGGTGAGGAGTATTAGCTCCAATAAAAACCATATCGCCTGGTTCAAAGGTTTCAATAGTGTTACCGATTATTCTTTTACCGCTACTTTCTAAAATATAAACCAATTCTAATTCGGGATGTGTATGAAAAACGGATTCAAAGAAGGATTGATTTCTTGTTATTAAACAAGCCATGCTATTGGTTCTTGGCGTTATGCTTGTTTTTTCAATTTTGTAAGCCATACAGTTAGAAATGGAAATACTAGTTAGCTTATAACAAGTGCGTTCTAAGGGTGAAATGAAGGGGAAAAAACAGGAAGTATCGAAGTGTTCTGACAGATTAAAATTAGCAAAAAAAACTCCCTTTTTAGCAGAAGGGTAAAATTGAACAATTAATGGTGAAGTGTCAGACAGGTGTTAGAACCATGTTCTAACACCTGTCTGACACCTGAAGGGTTACCCACTCCCGAAAATCAAAATAAGCCAGCAATTGCTGCTCGTATTTGTCTGCCTGGATATCCTCTAGTAAACGCCTGAGTTTGTTGGCCTGCACCTGCGGAATCGCTTTACGCATAATAGAGGGCTTATATTGAAACAACCGTAGTACCAGCTCCTCCGACTTCAACAGCGTCCGTTTCTCCTTTTTGAAAAATCGATTATAGGAACGGATTTCGTATTCCAGGTAAGCCGTATCACCCTGCTCGTAATAGATGATCATATCCAATAGACGCGCAGCCTTGCACACCAGCCAGTTTGCCTGTAAGGTATGCCTTTGTAAAGCCGCAGCAAGATACCCATGTGCTTTCTTAAGTAACCCGCTCCGGTAATACACCACACTGATAAAAAAATACAACTCCCACTGCTTCTCCTCATTCAGTCGGTAGTAGGAACTGATAACATCCCTGTCGAGCTGGCTGATCAATTCTAAACTCCCGGTAAAATCTCCCTCGGCAACCTGTTTATTCAGTGTATAGATCGCTATCGATTTTCGAACCTGGAAACGAAAATATTCGGGGTATATAGCTTGGTCCAGCTGGGTTAATTTTCCCAGGTAATAATCCATATCATGCCACTTGCCTACCCGGCGCAAACTATTCAAAATGCCATCCAGTGCCGCCAAATAATCCAGCGGCGGATGATCCAGTAAATGAAGATGATCTTCAAACACTTTATTTAATGCATAATAGGTTGAAATGGCCGATTCAAAATCGCCGATCGTGGTCAGGAAATAAGACTGAAACAACAAGTGTAATTTCTGCGTAGTGAAATTATTCTGGTGCTTTCCGGCCATTAGTACAAGCTCGCTCAGCATCAGGTCATTGAGCTTTTTTTTATCCGACTCAGCCAGTATCTGCCCGCCTTGCAATAGGCGGTATTTCATCATTTCAAACAGCGAATAATGATCCTGGATATAATTCATGCCTTTTAATAACTCGCGCGCTTTCATTTGCTGCTCCACCAATTCCTGGTCAGAGATCCGGGCAAAACCACTGGCATTCCACCTGTCTAGTTGTAACCGGTACGCGATATACTGGATCGAAGGCTGTTCCAGCTCGCTGGCTTTCTGGCGAAGCTTTGCCAGTTTTTTATCACTTTCCGCCTGCAAGGATCGTTCCTGTAATACCTTTACCTGCATAATACCCTGGTAAAGCTGGAAAACCGGGTCCTTGTTGATCTTTAACCGGATGAGGCAATCCGTTAACTGCTCCATCAGGTACCGGGATACACTGTCCAATGCCATCGGATCAAATACCTCTTCTACTTTCTTCCAAAGCTCGGCATCCGGCTTCCCCTCTTCACAAAGCAGCTCAAACATCTGCAGGTAATCCCGCTCTGCATGGCCCGATCCTGCACGCTGTTTGAAGTAACGCTTTTCCGCACCCGACATGGAATTGATTAATTGCTGTACTGACCTGAGCGACATGATACATATTAATAAATTACGAAATAATGCAAAAAATAAAAATACAAATAATTGAAAAACAATATAATGTGTTTGTTTCGGATCATTAAAACTAATTAACAAACATCGAAATATCAATTAATTGGCTGCTGCATTACCTGTATCCATAGGTACATTTGGAAACAACGATCGCAGTTCTCTCATCCATATAAAATCGTATGAACTCAAAGAAAATAGTAGTAATTGGCAGTTCCAATATGGATATGGTTGTAAAAACCGACCATATACCCGTGCCCGGTGAAACCGTATTATCCGGCTCTTTTTTTATGAATGCCGGCGGCAAAGGAGCCAACCAGGCCGTTGCCGTTGCCCGCCTGGGCGGCGAAGTAGTTTTTATTTCCAAACTGGGCAACGACCTCTTCGGCAAACAGTTTTCCCAGCTTTTCAACCATGAAGGCATCGATACCCGGCTTATCCAGTATGATGAAAGCCTGCCCTCCGGTGTAGCCCTTATTACCGTTGATAAAGCCGGTGAAAACAGCATTGTTGTTGCTTCTGGTGCCAATGCCAACCTGCACAATAAAGACCTGGAAGGTGCATTGCCTGCAATCGATGGCGCCGGAATTCTGTTGCTTCAACTCGAAATCCCGATAGACACCGTTTCTTATGTGGCTGCCTATGCCGCCGACCGCCGTGTACGGGTTATTCTTAACCCTGCACCAGCGCAGGTGCTTGGTGCAGAATTACTGGCCCGGATAGATATTCTTACCCCCAATAAAACAGAAGCAGGTATGCTTGCCGGTATAGAAGTCAGCAACCTGGAAACAGCCTCCGCAGCAGCCCGTATCATTTGCGGAAAAGGTGTAAAAAATGTAGTGGTAACCATGGGCAGCCTGGGCGCTGTCATTTGCGAAGAAGGCGAATTGTCGGTACAGTCTGTCCGCAAAGTGGAAACGGTTGATTCTACCGCTGCAGGCGATGTATTTAACGGCGCACTGGCTGTTGCCCTCGCAGAAGGAAAAACGCTTAAAGAAGCAGTGGCCTTCGCCTGCGATGCTGCCTCCATTTCAGTAACCCGGCTCGGTGCACAATCGTCCATCCCTTACCGGAATGAGTTGATAGCATCCCAGTTAGAACTGGCAGGTGCCTGAGGAAACTGAAATCTATTGTTTGTTCATCCATCGATTTGCTGCTTATGTTTATTATTCAAAGTTACCCGCTCGCTATCCTGTTTTGCTTCATCACCATGCTCTGCTGGGGATCCTGGGCCAACACCCAAAAACTATCTGCCGGAAAATGGCCGTTTGAATTATTTTATTGGGATTATGTACTTGGCATACTTGCCTTCTCCCTGCTGGCGGCCTTCACTATGGGTAGTATCGGAACGGAGGGAAGACCTTTTCTACAGGATATTCAACAGGTATCCACGGCTAATTTCCTGAGTGCGCTTACAGGCGGCGCCCTGTTTAATCTTGCCAATATGCTGCTTACAGCGGCAATTGCCATAGCTGGAATGTCGGTTGCATTTCCAGTCGGAATCGGACTGGCGCTGATCATTGGAGTAGTTGTAAATTATAGCGGAACAGAGAGTGGTGATCCATTGCTGCTTTTCTCAGGGGTAGCCCTGGTTGCATTCGCTATTGTACTGAATGCGGTGGCGTATGGAAAAAAATCTACCAATTCACAAAAGCCCGCTACAAAAGGAATTATACTTTCTGTGATAGCCGGCTTGCTAATGTCCTTTTTCTACAAATTCATTGCCGCCAGTATGGACCTGGAAAATTTTCAGCAACCTGCGGCGGAAAAAATGACCCCCTATTCTGCTTCGGTGGTTTTTGCACTGGGTATTGTACTGAGTAATCTGTTCTTCAATTCTTACCTGATGAAAAAGCCCTTGAGCGGAACTCCTCTTTCGTACAGAGATTATTTCAGCGGCCGCTTTTCTATTCACCTGATTGGTTTAGCCGGGGGTGCTATCTGGGCACTGGGCAACCTCTTTAACCTGGTTGCTGCCGGTAAGGCAGGCGCCGCCATTTCCTATGGACTTGGACAGGGCGCAACACTGGTGGCAGCTATCTGGGGCGTTTATATCTGGAAAGAATTTTCCGGTAGTCCTCCTTTTGTAAAAAAACTTATCTCCGCTATGTTCCTCTGCTTTATAGCGGGATTAGCTCTTGTAATAGCAGCCGGGCGTTGATCTAACGGCTGAACCAACCTATATACAACCATATAAAACGATTGACCATGCGTATGCTTTCCTACTGCGGGCTGCTTTATTGCTGCCTGTTCTTTCTCTGGGGCTGCCAAAAAGACGATGCCCCCACACCTGTACCAATTGCTCCCATTCTTAAGGAAATTGTTTTTCCCGGGATCAATGATGTAATGCCGGGTCGCGAAGCAAGTATTCGGGGCAAGGGATTTGATCAGGGCGATCGGCTTTTCCTGGAAAATGAAACAGCTATGACAGAAGTGCAGGTAACTTCTGTAAATAACCAGGAAATCCGCTTCCTCGTTCCCGAAGAAGCAGGTGGAGCCTATACGGTAACAGTTGAACGCCATGAGCTGCAAACCACCCTGGACGGAGAATTGCTGGTTCCCCTGGTAGTGGTTATTGATGACCTGGTTATGCCCGCCGGTACCTCCCCGGCCGGTTCGGTTATTGCCATCGGCGGAGCGGGTTTTCAGCAGGGCGATGAAATACAGTTAACAGCGCCCTTTTATCCCGCAGGAAAAATTATTTCTGTACCAGTTACCCTAACCGACAATGGGATGGAATTTTTACTGCCGACAGCTGCATACGGACAAAATACCGTTACTATTGTTCGCGGCCAGCGAAGATCCACACTGGGCACTATCGGTATTGAAGTAACTGTGGGCGCAGAAATAGGCGGGGGAATTGTGTATTATGTTGAATCGAATAAAATCCACGGTTATATCGTGCACAAAGAAAACCTGGGTACAGCAACTGAATCGTTTGGTCCGGGGCTGGCGCTTTCCGGCGCGGTAGGTACTTCCAGGTCCATGGGTTCCGGTAAATCAAATACTGCCAAACTGGTTACCAAAATGGCCGCATTCCGGCAGAATAATAATAGCTGGAACACAAAAAAAGCAGCTTTTGAGTTATGCGATGAATTAACGGTGGGTGCAGGAAATGATTCCTATGCAGACTGGTTTCTTCCCTCCCAGGAAGAACTGATTGAGTTGTTCAAAGTAAAAGATATGCTGTGGTCAAAAGGAGCCGGCCTGCCCGCTAATAATTATTGGTCGTCCAGTGAAGGCGATGGCGATGCCGCCGGCTGGTCGGCCTTTTATGTCAATTTTTATGAACCGGTAAATATTGTCTCGGGCTTTGTTGATAAAGAAGGCTGGAAAATTGGTATTCGCCCGGTTCGCTATTTCTAAGTTTTCCCATCTCATTAATTCTATAAAATGTACAAACAACTAACGATGCTTGTCCTGGCTTTGCTATTCTCAGCGGCCATATGGGCACAGAACAGGATCAGCGGACTTGTTACAGATGCCAGTCTTTTGCCGTTGGCAGGGGCTACCATTTCATTAAAAAATGGCCAGGCGCTTACTACCACCGACTCTTCCGGCAGGTTTTCGGTCACTCTAAACCGTGGTGAGGTTATACAGGTTAGTTATACCGGTATGATCAGCCGCACTATTACCATAGCAGCAGAAACCAGCCTGAGCATTGCATTGCAACCATCGGCTGTTAACCTGGATGATGTGGTGGTGGTAGGATACGGTGCTACAAAAAAATCTGATCTTACGGGGTCTGTAGCCACCATTAAGGCCGATGAATTAAAAAATGCCAAAGTGGGTACTGCTACCAGCGCATTACAAGGCCTGGCGGCCGGTGTTTTTGTAACAACCGGCTCTGTTAAACCCGGGGGCGATGCTTCTGTAGTGATCCGGGGCTCTGGTTCGTTGCGTGCCGGAAATAGCCCGCTTTATGTAGTGGATGGAATTCCGGTAGAAGGTGGTTTGCAGGATCTCTCACCCGGTGATATACAATCTATTGAAGTATTAAAGGACGCTTCTTCCGCCGCTATTTATGGCTCTCGCGGCTCTAATGGGGTTATCCTGGTTACTACGCGACAGGGGTCTAAAGGAAAAAGTCGTATCACCCTTAACCTGAACGGCGGTTTCCAGAAAATGATGAACAAACAAAAACTGATGAATGCCCAGCAATATTATCAACTTGCATCAAGGGCTATTCCTGATTATAGCTGGACCTCAGAAGAACTTCGTTACCTCAGCCGTGGCCTGTCTACCGACTGGCAGGATGCTATTACGCAGGACGGTAAATATTCCAATTATAACCTGGGTATTTCAGGCGGTAGCGAAACGGTAAAACATTTCCTGGGAGCAGATTTCTACGATCAACAGGGTACAATTAAAAACTCTTCTTTCCGGAAACTTACCCTCCGGTACAACATGGATGCACAAACGAATAGCTGGCTTAAAACAGGATTGCGTTTTAATATTATAGAGTCTGCATTAAAAAACATCAACGAAGAAGATGATTCCGGTTATGGTACCATGTTCAGTGCAATCAGTTCACAACCGACCGCTCCCGTTTACCTCGATAACGGCGATTATTTTGACGGTTTCCTGAACACCAAGGCTAACCCGGTGGCCATCGTAGACCTGCTCGATAAAGTAACTAAAAAAAGCCGGGCAGTGGGCTCTGTTTACTTCGAAATTGAACCGGTAAAAGGTTTGAAAATCCGGTCAGATAACGGCGGTGAACTCGAGTTCTTTAATGTGAATTCTTATGAAGACGGGCGGATGGGGCAACACTATCCCGATGGGGGACATGCCGTAAAATTCAATGGTAAAAAAAGGTATATGCAATCGGAAAATACCGCCACCTATATGTTTGATGTGAATAGTATTCACCGGTTTACGATCTTAGGCGGATTCTCTGCATCCAAGTATACCTACGAAAGCACCACCGCCGATTCCAAAAATCTTTCTCCCGTATTAGGATACGATAACCTGGGTGGTGCTCAAAATCATGGCCCCAATGGCTCCTATGCTTCTGCGTCAACGCTTACTTCCTTTTATGGCCGGTTGAATTATAATTTGGACGATCGTTATCTTTTTACGGTTACCATGCGGCAGGACGGATCCTCTCGTTTTGCGCCGGGTAAACAATGGGGATTTTTTCCCTCTGCTGCCATTGCCTGGAGAATCAGTAAGGAAGCATTTATGGAAGAACAGGATTTATTCAGTGAGCTGAAACTGCGCGCCAGCATTGGCCGCTTGGGAAATCAGAATATCGGAGACTATGCCTATGCCGCAACCATCAGCCAGGGAGGGGAGTGGTCTGATTATGTATTTGGCGGAAACCTCGCCACCGGTTCTGTTCAGAATACCATCAGCAATCCGAACCTGACCTGGGAAAAAGCGAACCAGCTGGATCTTGGATTGGATTTCGGCATGCTCAAAAACCGGATCGCTGGTACAATAGATGTTTATTATAAAAAAACAACCGATCTGTTATGGCTGGTTCCATTGCCCACCGAATCGGGGTTTGATAATTCATTAACCAATATCGGGCAGATCAATAATAAAGGCATTGAATTCAGCCTCACCACTATTAATATAAATACGAAGCATTTTTCCTGGAGAACCTCGGGTAACTTTTCTTTCAACGACAATAAAATTGCCGAGCTCTACAATGGAAAAACAGATGTTAATAAGGCTCTTTTTGTAGGGCGGCATATGAGCACCTATTATACCCTGCAGGCAGATGGAATATGGCAGGCAGATGAACTGGCAAAAGCGGCTGTTTACAACGCACAGCCAGGCGATAGGAAAGTAAAAGACCTGAACAATGATGGCGTAATCAATGGTGATGACCGGGCATTTTCCGGTATCAGCGTGCCTAAGTATTATGGCAGCTTCACCAATACCTTCCGGTACAAGGGAGTTGAACTGATTGCCTTTTTCACCTACGCAGGCGGGCACCTCATCAACAATTCATTAAACCGGTACCTGAACTCTTTTAATACCTGGGGAAATATGAGCGAGGAATATTATAATGGGTATTGGACACCCGCTCGTCCGAGTAACCGCTACCCGGCTCCGCGCATAGGCAGCCCCTATAGCAATGGCGATGGTACGAATGCTAATTTTCAAAAAGGCGATTACCTGCGCCTGCGGAATATTGAACTGGCCTACCAGTTTCCGGCCAGTAGTTTTGTTCGCAAAATCAGCTCCAGCGGAATGCGGGTATACGCATCTGTTCAAAATGCGGTAACCTGGACCCGTTTTACCGGG
This sequence comes from Flavihumibacter sp. CACIAM 22H1, assembly GCF_001601815.1. Taxonomy (GTDB): domain Bacteria; phylum Bacteroidota; class Bacteroidia; order Chitinophagales; family Chitinophagaceae; genus Flavihumibacter. The sequence continues at coordinate 72,405 of NZ_LUKG01000001.1, read as the reverse complement.
TTCGACGTGGAATCAAGCGATAACACCAATCCCTATCCGAATGCCCGCAGTTTTATTGCCGGTTTATCTATCAATTTTTAATTAAGAAGTCATGAAAAAAATAACTGTTCTTCTTTGTTTATCAACCTTGTTACTGACGGGTTGTGAAAAATTCCTGACTGAACATCCAAGAAGTATTCAAACACCTGAAAATGCCTACACCACACCCGAAGAATGGCAGAAAACGCTGAACGCTGCCTATGCCGCCATGCAACGGGTATTTGTAGGAAAATATACTATTACCCTGGGTGAATTTGGTACCGATGAAGTAGAACCCTATGACTTGGGTTGGGCAGCTTATTCCGAACTAAAAATGTACACCTTTAATGCCCAGCATCCTTTTTTCCAGGACCATTACAGGGTTTGCTACGAAGGGGTAAAACGTAGCAATGCAGTTATAGATATGCCGGAAGGAGTTGTAAACGAAGCTACCCGGCAGCTGATGATTGCACAGGCCAAATTTCTCCGGGCTATTTATTATTTTGACCTGGTCAGAATGTACGGTGGTGTGCCACTTTGGGTAAAATCATCGATTGATGAAGAAATTATGAAACCCCGCGCAACAATGGACCAGGTATATGAAGTAATTACCCAGGATATGAAAGATGCCGAAGTAGTACTTCCTGAAACCTGGACCAACGCAGCCGACAAAGGCCGCGCTACAAAATATGCGGCACAGGCTTTTTTAGGACGTATTTACCTACAGTGGAAGAAACCGCAGCAGGCGCTGGACTATCTTAATAAGCTGGATGGCAAATTTCAACTCTATGCGAATCTGAAAGACATATTCCACCCTAAAAACAAGAATGCTGAATACGAGAATATTTTTGAAGTTCAGTTCAGGCATTCCGGTTCCTGGGGACTGGAAGGTAGTATTCAACACAGTTACTGGGGGCCACGCGGTGTGGGCGGCCCCACTAATTTTGGCGGATGGGGCGGTTTTGGTCCAACAAATTATGTGTATAACAGCTACGAAGCAGGAGATAAAAGAAAGCAGGCTTTTTTCCTTCCTGAATATATGGGCGTAACACAATCGCCTGCTACCAATAATAAATTTTGGGATCCGGAACACGGGAATGTGATTGAAGATGATAACCTGAACTTTATCCTGATGCGGTATGCCGATGTATTATTGATGAAAGCAGAAGCGCTTAATGCTACGGGCGATCAGGGAAATGCCAAATACGAGGCGCTGAACCAGGTTCGAAGAAGGGCCGGCATACCCGAAATTCTTGCCGGCGAAAACCTGTCGCAGGAGCAGTTTGCAGAACGGGTTTTACAGGAGCGGTTACATGAACTATGTTTTGAACACCTGCGTCGCTTTGATCTGATCCGGTTTGGAAAACTTAAAACTTACCTCGCCGACCGGATGGGAATTACCATTCAGGACCACCATGCTCTGTATCCTATTCCGCAAAATGCCCTGGATGCCAATGATGCCATTACTGAAAATAATCCAGGGTATTAATCAATTAAAATTATCTGTATGAATTTGTATAACCGGGTGAAAACAGTTTTCGCAGTTATAACACATGCCAGCTTAATCCTGGGCTGCAGCAAATTAGGACCGGAAAAATTTCCGCCGGGTTCAACCCTGCCCAGTCTTAGTGTAGAAGATGGTATTGTGAAAGTGCGGCCGGTTGAATTTACCGGCGCTATTCGAAATCCGATGAAAGGCTTTCGTGAGTTTATTGGTGCAGGTATTGATCCCAGGCGCTCCGAATATCCCTATCCTTATGGCTCCCTGATTAAAGAATATATGCAATGGAATATGCTGGAGGATAATGCCGGAGACGGGGTGGAAAAAATTATTGCCTATTCCAATCATCGGTGGCAGGGCGTGGAGGATATGAATATGAAGGTAATTCCAAGGATCTATATCGTGTGGATGGAACCCTGGCATGGCGGGGTAGCAAAAAATACCTATACCTCTCATCCCGATGATTTAAACGGATGGCATTGGCCTTCCGATATCCCCGGGCAGGTACGGCCTGCTGATCCATCGCAACCAATAACAGGGGGCTATTTTCATCCTACCTTCCAGGATCGGGTAAAAGCATTGGTTGCGAAAGCGGGAGAAGCCTGGGATAATGATCCCCGTGTTGCTTATGTGGAAATGGGCATCATCGGCGAATGGGGAGAGCAGCACGATCCTAATATCACCACTTACTGGGATCCGCACGATGAGCCGGAACATGTTGCCAACCGTACCTGGATTCCTGGTATGGAAAAGACCCTGGGAGATGCCTTTACAAGTGCATTCAAAAATAAAAAAGTGATGGTTCGGTATGCCTATGAATTCAACGACTATGAGTTTGGGGTTTACTGGGATTCCTGGTCGCAGCCCGAAGAGCAGGACAGGGGATACAATGAAATGAAAAAACTGGGCGACCGTTGGAAAACACAACCTATTGGCGGAGAAATAACCTGGAACTGGGGTGGCTTATCTAAATTTAAATCCTTTGAAGAAGTGGTGAAGGACGATGCCACCCGGTCGGTGGTGATTGAACAGATCAGAAATCTTCATAACAATCACCTCGGTGGTATTACCTGGGCCGATTTTAATAACCGCGATTTTCGTCCGCATGCTGAGCTCCTGCAAAAAACAATGGGATATAATTTTGTCATATCCGAGTTTAATTACCCTGCCTCCATCCGGAAGGGGCAGCCTTTTACGGTTTCTTTTAAAGTAAAGAATAATGGGTCTTCTCCGTTCTATTACGACTGGCCGGTGGAAATTGCGTTGTTGAATAAAAGAACCAAAAAGAAAGTATGGGGAAAAACACTGTCAAGCGTGAAAATTTCAGAATGGATGCCGGGTGATAATTGGGACAAAGCAGCCAATGCCTACCAGCTTCCCGCTCCGGAATACAGTATTTCAGAATCCCTGACGCTCGATACGGACCTTACCGAAGAGGAATACGTGCTTTCTATTTCGGTATTGGACCCCGCCGGTATGCAACCATCGCTTCGCTTTGCCATGCTTAACTATTTTACAGGAGGACGTCATCCGCTGGGGTATATTGGTATCGGCAAAGAGTTACCGAATTATGAAATACCGGAAACAGACTTTAAAGACATGCTGACCGACCGAACCTTAAAATACAGCAAGCAATGACCAACAGGCAAAAAAACTTCCAGGCTCCCGGGGTATGGATTGTAGTCCTGCTATTGCTTGTTTCCTGCCAGGAAAGGCATTCGGTTGACGATCATTACCAGGTGAAGAACGGGGAGGTTCTGGTGCAGTTGGACGAGTATCCATTTGCTTTTCGGAACCCGATGAAAGGATTCCGGGAATTTTTTCAGCCAGGGGTCGATAAAAAAAGAGACGGCTATCCCTACCCGTATGGATCCATGATTAAAGAATACATGCAATGGAATATGCTGGAAGATGACCCTTCAGATGGAGTGGAAAAGATCATAGCTTACAGCAATCATCGTTGGAAAGGGGTAGAAGCTATGAATATGAAAGTTATTCCGCGTGTTTACCTGGTATGGGTAGAACCCTGGCATGGCGGAAAGAAAAAGAATCCGGATAACCCGGATGATCTCAGTGGTACCCACTGGCCAAAGGGAATACCGGAAGAAAAGGGACCGTATAAACAACTACCCGGATCGGTGGGTGCCATGGTAGACCCGGCTGATAAAAATACACCTATAACCGGTGGCTATTTTCATCCCGATTTTCCAGCAAGAGTACAGCAACTGGTTAAAAAACTGGGCGAAGCCTGGGACCAGGATGCCCGGGTAGCATATGTTGAAATGGGCATTGTTGGCGAATGGGGAGAACACCATGACCCGGATCTATCTACCTATTGGCCGCCACACGATGAACCCGAACATGTGGTGAATAGAACCTGGGTACCCGGATTGGAGAAAGTTCTGGGTGATGCATTTAAAGCAGCTTTCCCGAACAAAAAAGTAATGGTTCGGTATGCTTATGAATTTAAGGACTATGAATTTGGACTTTATTGGGATTCCTGGTCGCAGCGAGAAGAAGAAAAACGGGGCTATGAGGAAATGAGAAAGCTGAAAGATCGTTGGAGAACGCAGCCCATTGGCGGTGAAATAACCTGGAACTGGGGCAGCTTACAAAAGTTCAAATCCTTTGAGGAAGTGGTGAAAGATCCTGCAACGTATACCCTTACGATGCACCAGATCAGGAATCTTCATGCCAATCATTTGGGAGGTATTACCTGGGCAAATTTTAAGGATACAGCCTTTATGCGGGTAGCGGATTCCCTGCAACAGGCAATGGGCTATCGGTTTGTTATCAGGCATGCCCGTTATCCTGTTAAAGTGGAAAACGGGAAGCAAGCTACCATTGGTTTCAGTGTCGTTAATAAAGGATCCTCTCCCTTTTATTATAATTGGCCGGTACGGCTATTCCTGCTTGATCCGGAGACCAAAAAACCGGTGTGGAGCCAGCAACTAACAGGTATTGATATCCGAAACTGGATGCCCGGAGACGATTGGGATTCCACGCAGGCAGTATATCGTAGTGCAGCGCCTGAAGTGGAAATTAAATCGAGCTGGAAGGTAGAGCAACTGGCGGCTGGTAAGTACTTACTGGCGCTGTCCGTGGTGGATCCTGCAGGAAACCAGCCATCACTTCGGTTTGCAAATAGCTCTTATAGTAATGGCGGTTATACGATATTGGGACAAATAGGGGTAGATAAGCAACCGGATAGATTTGCTGTACCGAAGGAAGCGTTTCAGGATTTGCAGGCTGATACCAGTCTTATGTATTCAACCATTCAACAATAAATGACCATGCCATTAATAAAGAGTTTACTGCTGTTGTTGCTTGCTATACCGGCAATTCATTGTACTAATAGTGTTGTGCCGGTTCAGGAGCCTGTTCCGGTAATTTTTGATACAGATATCGGCAATGATATAGATGATGTGCTGGCCTTACAGCTTTTATTTCAGTATGAAGCCGAGCAAAAAATTAACTTACTGGGAATAACGATCAGTAAATCCTACCCTCGTGTGGTGGAATACATTGATGCATATGCAAGACAACAAAACAGGGCTGGAATTCCGCTGGGTTTTGCGTACAATGGGGTAAATCCCGAACCGAATGTTTATGTTCCGGCTACACTTGATACGCTGGTGAATGGGAAACCGGTTTTAGTTCCGCAGCGTAAACTGGATGCTTCTATTCCGGAGGGCCATTTGCTGATGCGGAAATTGCTGGCGGCCCAGAAAGATGGTTCTGTTGTGCTGGTGGTGGTAGGGCCTGAAACCAATTTAGCGCGTTTATTGGAATCGAAGCCGGATGAGTTCAGTTCTTTACCGGGGGTAGAACTGGTTCAACAAAAAGTGAAATCGGTGGCAGTAATGGGTGGTTTATATACTAAGGAATATGATTTTCCGGAATGGAATATTGTGCAGGATCTGAAAGCGGCGCAGCTGGTTTTTTCGCGCTGTCCGGTTCCTGTCATTGCAAGTGGATATGAAGTGGGAACCAAACTGCTGTACCCGGCTACCAGTATCAATACTGATTTTGAGCAGGCGGCTACTAATCCCCTGGTGCTGTCCTATAAAATTTATCAGCCGATGCCTTATGACCGGCCTACCTGGGATCTGACCTCGGTACTGCATGCGGTGGAGCCTGAGCTGGCTTATTTTGAGGAATCTCCTGCCGGTAAAATTACTGTAGACTCGCTGGGTAATACCTTGTTTGAGGAAAAACCAGGCGGCTTACACCGCTACCTCAAATTGAAAAACAATCAGGACCAGGTGCTGGATTCAATGGTTAAAAAAATTACCCGGCCGTTGTAGACGTCAGACAGGTGTTAGAACCTTGTTCTAACACCTGTCTGACGTCTACTTTTCCAGCATAAAACCTTGCAGTAATACCGTATTCCGTTCAGCAGCTGCTGGTTTATCTTTTATTACCAACGTAATGGTATTGCTCCCTTTTTCAATGTATAAGTTGCCCATAAACGCTTTTTCAACGAACTGCAGCCCCGGCGCATAGGCATCAATTCCCCGCTTTACCGGAACCTGCCGCTGATTCAGATCAAATGTTCCGGATCCAGGCCCTTTAAAATAGGAGACATATAACTTGTAGTGCCCGGCTTCGGCAATATCCAGCCTGAACTTGGCAAATGCATGGTCCCCGCCCTCCAGTTTATAAACATTGTACTCATTTCCAGACAGCTCGTCTTTTACAAATACCCGAGAAACACTGGCCGTTGTACTCATGGCCTCCACGGGTAATAAATCCAGCCAATATACATTGGTGCGGGGAGATACCAGCTGGCTTAACATGGCTGCAGGTGGCGCGGCATTGGATACCGGCGGACGATCTGCGTAAAATAATGCCACCGATACATAATCTACCGGTATAGCATTATTCTCCGGTCCATGTTCTATCGTCATCAGAAAATCCTTCTGAAATGAGAGTTTATCGGTTATATAAAATCGATACCCACCCGTCCTTGCCAAAGGAATCGAATAATCCAGGCATCCATGGGTAGGTAAACTAAACGCCTGATCCCACCGATCGGGTAATGCGTACCAGCCCCCGTTGAAATAATCTTCTGACCCCGTGCCATGGATGGCCAGATTTCCGTCAATATACGTGCGATCATCGCCTTCAAAAAAAACCGTCATTCCCTGATCCAGGCCCTGCGCCTGTAAAATGCTGCCGATATAATGACCCCTTCCCCTGAATTGCAGGAATTGAAAAGGTTTACCCTGTGCCGGATCCTTTTCCCGGTTCCATACCGCATAAAATTTGCCTTCATTTGGCAAGCGCTTATTCTCAGCATACTCAATTTCCAGGTCTAAAGGAATTTCTCCCGCCTCCTGTCCTTCCTGCATCAAATATTGTAGTTCAATCGTGGCGGATTTGTCATAAGGCATCGGCAGCCGACAGTAATGCAGCCCGTTATCAACGCCTAAGGGCAGCGCTTTCATGGAGGGCCGCCCAAAAGCATACCCAAAAAAATCAATAAGCGGACAGTTTATAGCCGCTACCTGTTCTCCATCCCAGGAGGCTTTCAGCAGGATATCTTTATACCCTGCATTCAGAAGCGCTTTGGGCGATAAACGGATGGCCAGGATCCGCCCCCCTGTATGGGCCTCAAAGATCCTTGAAGTAGTGCCTGGTTTAAGAAGAATTCGTTTGTTTATTCGTTTTGTTGGTATCGCCCTACCCGGCAACGCAGACCGGAGACTTCCGGTAAAATTTGCCCAGCTTTCCGCCACTTGCTCCAGTGCCTGTTTTTCCGCTGCGGTAAATTGAGGAGAGAAAGACCCGTTAACCCGATCCTGGCCAGTTTGAATGTATTGGAGCTGGAAAAACTGCATTTTTCCTTTGAATAAGATCTTGCAGGATTTTTTATAAGGAATCGGGAGATAACAGTAATAGCCACCTACTTCATTACCGACCACGGGTTTTATAAACGGGAATTTTTTACCGGAGAACAGGTCTATGAAAGGGGTTTCAATACGCGGGGTAGATTCACCGTCAAAATAGAATTGAATGGTGTCTTCCGTAGGCGTGGGTGTCCAGATGCGTTGAATGATACCCGGCCCCTCCAGAAAACCGATGCGTTGTTTGCCGTCTTCCATTCCTTTGAAAGAGTATCGTCCGGAAAAACCATCATCATTTCCGCCCGTTGTATCGTAACTCGATAACTGCCCGGCTACGGAACCGGGCGCATAAACAGCCAGTTGATCCAAGCGGTTCATATTGATGAGCTCCCGGATGTATTGGGCCTCTGCGGATATTGCAAAAAATAATACGACGCTGATAACAGCCAGTTTTCCTGCTAAAGTTTTCATCCTGCTCCTTTTGGTAAAACGGTAATGAATATATAGAATAATGCGAAACCGGTAGGGAATTGCGCATAAAGACTAACTTCGGGATTTAATCATGCGTATTCAACATTTTATTTCCGGTATTGCCGTTATCGCACTTTCACAGGCGGTAGCCCTTGCACAGATTAGCCCTGCTTATAAAAACCCGAAACTTAGCGCCGCTGAGCGAACTGCTGATCTGCTGAAACGAATGACCCTGGACGAGAAAGTAGGGCAATTAGTATGCCCCATGGGTTGGGAGATGTGGGAAAAAAAAGGCAATTCCGTTACTTATTCAACCGCTTTCAAAAAACTTATTGATAGCCAGTATGTGGGCGCATTCTGGGGTGTTTACCGGGCCGACCCCTGGACCAAAAAAACATTGGAAACGGGGCTTAATCCCGAACTGGCTGCAGCTGCCGGTAATGCCCTGCAAAAATATGTGATGGAAAAAACCCGACTGGGAATTCCTGTTTTCCTGGCGGAAGAGTCGCCACACGGGCATATGGCTATTGGCACTACAGTTTTTCCTACGGGTATCGGTATGGCATCCACCTGGAACCCTGCCCTGGTTGAAAAAGCGGCCGGTGTTATGGCAAAAGAAATACGCCTTCAGGGTGCACATATCAGTTATGGACCGGTCATGGATTTGTCGCGCGATCCCCGGTGGTCGAGAGTGGAAGAAAGTTTTGGCGAAGATCCTGTACTCACTGCTGCCATTGGTGCTGCAGCTGTAAGAGGTGGAGGCGGAGGTGTGCTGAACAAACCCTACAGTGTGATTTCTACGCTCAAACATTTCATTGCCTACGGTATTCCTGAAGGAGGCCATAACGGAAATACCACTTTAATTGGCCAGCGTGAGCTGCATGAAAATTTTCTTCCTCCCTTTAAAAAAGCGGTGGAAGCGGGTGCCCTTTCTATTATGACAGCATATAATTCTATTGATGGAATTCCCTGTACAGCCAATGAATATCTTTATAAGCACGTATTGAAAAACCAATGGGGCTTCAAAGGTTTTGTCGTATCTGATCTGTTTAGCATTGATGGTTTAAGTGGAAGTCACCGGGTGGCGAAAGACCGGAAAGAATCGGGCGAAATGGCTCTCAAAGCCGGCGTGGACATGGACCTGGGAGCAAGTGGATTTGCCGCCTTAAAACAATCGGTGCAGGAAGGAAAAATAAGTATTCGCCAACTGGATGATGCGGTGGCAAGAATTCTTCGGCTGAAATTTGAAATGGGTTTATTTGAACAGCCTTATGCAGATCCCGCTAAAGCAAAAGCGGAGGTAAGAACTGCCGAAAGCAAGGCTATTGCCCGCGAGCTGGCGCAGCAGTCTATTGTCCTGTTAGAAAATAAACAGCAGTTGCTTCCACTACCGGCTACGCTTAAGCGAATAGCTGTATTGGGTCCAAATGCGCATACACCCTACAATCAGTTAGGCGATTATACTGCCCCGCAGGAAGATGGACTGATCAGCACTCCCTATATGGGAATCAAACAGGCATTTCCACAGGCAGAAGTAAGTTATGTAAAAGGAGTGGCCATTCGTGATAGCACTACCACTGAATTAGCGGCTGCAGTGCGGGCTGCAAAAAACGCAGAAGTGGCCATTGTGGTGGTGGGCGGCTCAAGTGCCCGTGATTTTAAAACCACCTATATCGAAACCGGTGCCGCTGTTACAGATACTAAATCGGTGCAGGATATGGAAAGTGGAGAAGGGTTTGATCGTGCCACGCTTCAGTTATTGGGAAAACAGCTGGATTTGCTGAAAGCCATCAAAGCTACGGGAACACCCCTGGTAGTGGTGTATATCCAGGGAAGACCACTGGAAATGAATTGGGCCGCTGCTGAGGCAGATGCCCTGCTTTGTGCCTGGTACCCGGGACAGGAAGGTGGAAATGCACTGGCTGATATTCTGACCGGTGCTGTAAACCCCTCTGGCAAACTGCCTATTTCCGTTCCGCGGGAGGTGGGTCAGATTCCGGTGTATTACAACAAGAAAAACCCCAGGGGGCATGATTATGTAGAACTTTCAGCAACGCCGCTTTATTCCTTCGGATATGGGTTGAGCTATAGCAATTTTCAATACAGTGATTTGGTGGTGAAGCCGATAGGCGAGTTGTTGTTCGAAATCAGTTTTAGTCTCCAGAACACCAGCAATATTGCCGGCGAGGAAGTTGTACAACTATACCTGCGGGACGAGCTGGCTTCGGTGGTGCAGCCCATTAAGCAACTGAAACAGTTTCAGCGGGTAAAACTTGCTGGCGGAGAACAGCGCAGGATAAGCTTTCGGGTTACAGAAGCAGACCTGTTGATCATTGGCAGAGACCTGAAGCCCGTAGTTGAGCCGGGTGATTTTGCGGTTCAGATTGGTGCATCTTCTGCGGATATACGGCTGAAGGGCAGGTTTCATGTTAGGCGTCAGACAGGTGTTGGTGTTAAGTACTAACACCTGTCTGACGTGTCATCCGGAAGAGGATCAGTAATGCCGAAAAAAGGGTGAGGCCCGCAACTGCGTAGATAGAAATGGCAATACTAAAACGATCAGCCAGTACACCTGTAAGAAGGGCTCCGATCGCATACCCGAGATCACGCCAGAACCGGAATATGCCCAAACTTTTCGCACGATCATGTGGGTGGGTATAATCAGCAATAGTAGCCAGGAAACTCGGGTATACCATCGCGGTGCCAAGCCCCAATAGAACAGATAATGCAATAAACGCCACCAGGGTATCTGCCAACGGAAAAAGAAATAGTGCCAAAGCCTGCACCAGCATTCCGGCGTAAAGAATGTTTTTCTTGCTGTACAGATCTGCCAGGTAACCGGTAAATAATTGTGCAATGCCCCAAACAGCCGGGTAAATGGCCATGATTAACCCAATTTTACCCATGTCAAATCCTTTGGAAGCCAATAAGAGCGGAAACAATCCCCATGCCATACCATCATTAAGATTATTGATTAGTCCCGCCTGGGTTACTGCACCGAGATTAGGATCCGACCAGGTGGTTTCCCTGAAAAGGTTTTTTCTTAGCGGAACCCTGCTGGTAGCTACTTCTTTTTGAATATGAGGAGAACTTTCCCTGATAAGAAAAATACTGGTGAATAAGCCGGCGATGACCAGGAAAATACCTGTATAAAACGGAACCGGACGGATACCATAGTTTCCGGCAAGCCATCCGGTAAGAAACGCTACCAGAGCAATGGCGAGATACCCTGAAAATTCATTAAGACCCATTGCTAATCCGCGGTTTTTCTCACCGACCAGATCTATTTTCATCACAACGGTACTGCTCCAGGTTAAGCCCTGGTTGATACCGAGTAAAATATTTGCCGCAATAATCCAGTTCCAGTTCGGTGCATAAATCAGGAGAAAGGGAACGGGCAGACCGATAGCCCATCCGGCAATTAACAGGTTTCTTCTACCAAGTTGATTAGCGAGTGCACCGGTAAAATAATTAGCAAATGCTTTAACCAGGCCAAATACGAGGATAAAGGAAAGTATGGCGGTTTTTGCAGCAATATGAAAAATATTTTCCGCTAATGCGGGCAGAATGGAGCGTTCAAGACCGATCATCCCACCAACAAAGGCATTTACGATTACCAGCAGGGTAAATTGTTTCCAGTTTTCCTTCATAGACGTCAGACAGGTGTTAGGATAGCGTTAGAGCTCTGTTAGGGATATGTTCCTGCTTGACTTCCTTCGGTGGGTAGAATCTTTTAACAGGGAACTAATCCCCTGCAAAAATGAGCCGGGATGGCAGGCTTTAATTTATCTTATGATAAATAATTACTGATTTGCACGGATTCTGCTCAGGCTTACCTGCGTAATGCCAAGATAAGATGCGATGTATTTGAGCGGTACTTTTTTAAGGAGATGCGGGTTGGACTTGATAAGTGATTGGTATCGTTCTTCTGCAGTATTAAACTGGATACTTTCCATTCGGTTAATGGTTTCGACGTAAGCAGTTTCAATTATCTTTCGAAAGATCCGTTCAATGGGCGGATAGGTATTAAACAGGGCAAAGAATTTGGACGAATCAATGGCAGTAAGCACTGAATCTTCCAGCACCTGAATTGCTTTACGACTTGGCTTTCCGGTAAAAAGACTTTCTGCTCTTACAATAATACTCTGCTCAAAATAGAACCCTTCTGTTATATCAATGTCGTTTTTATAGTAATAAATGCGAGCAATACCTTGTTCCAGAAAATAAATAGTTTGGCAGGTTTGTCCGATCTGCTGCAGATTTTTGTATCTGGAAATGTTTACCGGGCGGGAGATCGCAGCGATTGCATCGGTAGCTTCAGCTGATAATGGCCCCAGCTTTCTTAAAAAGGTTAAGAGTTTTTCCATGGCGGATGGAAGGTACGGAAAGGTGTCAGATACATGTTCTAACACCTATCTGACACCTGAAAAATGCGTATCATTGCCATCGCCAACTAGTACATAAAAAAGAAGGTAAACAGTAGCTATTTCGAATCAACCTAAGGTATTCGACTAAATGCATAGCAGATGGAACAAAAAATTGATTTACTAATTATTGGTGGAGGAATCTGGGGGTGCGCTATTGCCTATTATTACTCAACCGCTAATCCCGGTCAAAACGTACTGGTGCTTGAACAAAACGAACTGAATAATGGCGCTACCAGCAGGGCGGCCGCTCTGCTTACGAAAGTGCGATCAAATCAGGCCCTGATCCCCCTAGCAAAAGAAACAGCCCGGATCATCCCGGTACTTGAAACAGCACTCGATGATTCGCTCGATATAAAAAAAGTGGGATTGGCACAGGTGGCCACCGATGCAGCCTCGCTCAACGCACTAGAAAGCATGTATAAAATAGCCGATCGGTTTGATGAACCCTACCAAAAATGGACATCGGATCAATTACTGGAAAAAACTCCCTGGCTAAAACTGGATGCAGCGCTTGAAATCGGCTATTTTCCAGAAGAAGCCTATTGCGATCCCTATCGGTTGGGAAGTTTTTTTGCCAGGACTGCAAGGAAAAATGGAGTAGCATTCCGGCAGTCTACCCGGGTAACCGAACTGGTGGTTAAAAATGGGCGGGTAACTGCAGTTCTTACAGGAGATGATCGCATCCGTGCTGAACAGGTGGTGTTGGCAGCAGGCGTCTGGAGCAATCAGCTCTTAGAACAATTCGGTGCAGCAATTCCATATGCTCCTGTCCGAAGCCAGTTCTGGATAACAGAACCAGTTCGCGGCCTGCAGCAAGATGCGCCGATTGTATTGATCCCCTCTGCCAATGCATACCTAAGGCCGGAAGGGAATTGTTTGTTATTTGGAATTCGCGAGCAACAATCAATAGCCGTAGCGCCGGGTAAATTGCCCATGCAGATGAATGATTTTTTATACAGTGCCGATAAAGGTTTCTCTGAACTGGCGGACGTAATTCACTTGTTGGAACCGTTTTATCCGGAAATATACAATGTGGGGATCAAGTCCTATATGGCAGGGTTTTCTGGCTATTCGCCGGATGCATGTATTACGGCAGGTGCTTGTTCGGGATTGGATAATCTGTTCGTTGCAGGTGGGGATTGCGGGGCCGGGATCGCTTTATCTGGCGGGTTAGGGCAATTGATGACCGCTTTGTTGTCAGGGAGTGTGGCTGGGGAGGAGATCGCTGTATTTCGTCCCGACCGTTTTGGATCATTAGACGCCGGTGCTGAAAGCTGGCTGCAACAATGCGCGGCAGCCCGGTCAAAAAAGAAAAGCGGTTAGGTGTCAGATACATGTTCTAACACCTGTCTGACACCTAACCACCTAACGCAATTCCTTCGCCACTATTCCATCCAACTGCCGGAGTATTTCCGGGTGCCGCAAAGACAGATCCCTGGTCTCATAAGGATCCTCCGATAAATCGTATAATTGCCAGGGAGCAGAAGGATCCTTCTTCAAACCAGTTTTAACCGCCTTCCAGTTACCCATCCGAATCGCCCGCTGCCCGCCTTTTTCCGGATATTCAAAATATAGAAAATCCCGTGTCGGCTGCCGCTCCGGTTTTCCCAGTAAGGTTGGCAAAAAAGATACCCCGTCATTCGGAGGTGCTTCCACCCCCGTCAATTCAGCCAGCGTAGCCATTAGGTCATACTGCGCTGATACCAATCCGCTGACCTCACCCGCTTTTATCTTACCAGGCCAACGGGCAAGAAAAGGCATCCGGATCCCTCCCTCGTATAAATCCATTTTTAATCCCCTTAAACCGGCCGCACTATTGAAAAAAGCAGCATCCACACCGCCATTAAATGTTGCACCATTATCGCTGCTGAAAAATAAAAGAGTGTTTTCATCCAGACCCAGTTCCTTTAGTAAGGCCATGATCTTTCCCACCTGTGCATCCAGGTAACTAATCATACCCGCATACGTCGACAAAGGATACCTGCTGGCCGCATAGCCCTGTTGGCCATAATAGGGTTGCTCATTGAACTGGCCCCGGTACATATCCACCCAGGCATCCGGAACCTGCAGGGAAGCATGCGGAATGGTATACGGCAGGTATAAAAAAAAGGGTTGCTCTTTCCGGTTGCGGATAAACTGCTCCGCTTTCTCCGTCATTTTATCCGGTGCATATGTCGTTCCTTTGAAATAATCGAAATCGGCGGCAGTTGCCGTTGCCGGATCAAGCCTGCGATGCACATCAATAAAAGGCTGGTGCAAACTATCCCATCTTCCATTTTCCCACAAATGCGTGGGATAGTAATTATGTGCCTGCTTTTGGTCGAGATAGCCATAACTGTAATCGAATCCATGCAAATTGGGCGAGCCCTCCGTATTTGCCATACCCAATCCCCATTTGCCGATAATTCCGGTTCCGTATCCTTTTTTCTTTAGCAGGTCTGCGATCGTTACTGCCTTCGAATGCAAAGGCGCCTGTCCGCGTTCCGCTGAATCCGGAAATCCACCTAATTCAACATTTCCCCGAATGGTGGAATGCCCCCCATGTAACCCTGTCAACAACATGGCCCGCGCAGGAGCGCATACCGGCGTAGATGTATAATGTTGGGTAAAACGCATGCCTTCAGCTGCCATCTGGTCGAGATGCGGCGTTTTAATTTTTGTCTGGCCATAACAACCCAGTTCTCCATAGCCCAGATCATCGGCATAGATATAAATAATATTGGGCAATGGCTGCTTCTTCTGCTCCGGACGCCGGCTGGCGGATGTGGTACAGGCCTGCATAGAAAAAAATACAACCGGCCATACTACGGCAAACAAAAATGGTTTCATTGGCTGAGCTTATCGGTTACTAAAATGAAGGATTAATTCAATAGTTTTTAGATCAAACGATTGCATAAAGCTTTTTAAAAGGTTCTTGATATATTCAAAGAACGGTTACTGCTAATAACCCGATGGACACCAAAAATAACTGCCATGAACGAGGATTTCAGGCCACCCTACGATTGCGAACCACTTTACCGGATTTTCGAAGAGATCTATGATCAGCTACTCGGAATAGGTAGAATGCGCCGCCTCGATGAAGCCATTCAGAAAGACCTGATCCACGAACTGTTTCTTTCCTTTTATGAAAAGAAGATTGCGCTCGATAAGGTCACCAATCCCATCTCCTACATCGTTACCTCCTACAAACGAAAAATTATTGATTTCTATCGGGAGTCTGCCCGGTTTTCGCTACACGATAACTGGATGAACCATCCGCTTACCTTAATGCCCTCACCAGAATCCAACCTGATCGATAAAGAACAGATGAATGAAATCCGTGATCTATTGCAGAAAGCCTATCAGCAACTTCCGGATCGTTGCAAAAAAGCTCTTTTTCTAAAGTACTATAAGGGCCTGTCAGCCACTGCTATACAACAGGAAACAGGCTGGTCGGCACAAAGTACTTACAATTATTTGTCGATCGGCCTGAAACAGCTGAAAGCATCACTGGAGCAATATCCCCAACTGGCCAAAGGAGGCATTTCCCTGCTGCTGCTGCAGTTCTTTTTACTGCAACTGTAATTTTTCTAAAAAAAGCAGGTAGATTTTCAGGGGTACTCCGTCATACAGGTACAAGTCACCCGTATGATGGAAAAAAAGACCAGGCAGGAATTACTGGAAGATGCTGATTTTATCCGCTTCTGCACTCGCCCAACGGAAGCTGATAAGGCTTACTGGGCAAACTATCTTGCTGCTTATCCGGATGAATACGGCAAACTTGAAGAAGCCAAAACCTTTTTGCTGGCTTTGTTTGGTATCCTGCAGGCAGAAGAGCGGGGCCAGGAACTGGATCGCCTGAAACGGGCAATTGAAGGAACCGCTTCCACTGTTTCCAACGAAACATCGTCCGGCCCACCCG
>NZ_LUKG01000001.1:51762-55353 GCF_001601815.1 Flavihumibacter sp. CACIAM 22H1 | reverse complement strand
TAGCGGCCAATGGCTCGCTTACAACCACGGGAACAGAGAAACGGACGGTTTTGTTGCCCGATGGCTCAAAACTGGTCCTGAATGGCAATTCCAGCTTGTCTGTAGCGGCGCAATTTGGTGTACGCAACCGAACGGTTCATCTTTCCGGGGAAGCGTTTTTTGAAGTAGAACACAACGACCAATTGCCTTTCCTGGTTGAAACCGATCAATTTACCGTAAAAGTACACGGCACCTCTTTTAACGTGCGGGCTTACCGGGGAGCTCCGGTTACCGAAACCTCTTTGTTAAGGGGGTCAGTAGAAATTTTGCCGGCTGATTCCAGTAGTTCTATTTTTCTGAAACCCAATCAAAAACTGGTTTATCGCCGCAGCATCAAGCCCAGCCTTGTAGCCGGCTCCACTGTAGGAAAGGAACTGCCAAAACCCGAACTGGCAATTTTGCCCATTACCATCAGCAGAGATGGAAATGCTATCATAGAAACCGTCTGGACAAGAAATGCACTTGAAATAAACGACGAACGATTTGACGAGTTAAAAGAAAAATTTGAACGCTGGTTTCGGGTAAGTATTGTTTTTGAAGATGAAGCTATCAAACGATTCCGCTTTACAGCAAGTTTTGAAAATATTCCCTTAGAGCAGGCGCTGGAAGCTATGCAGTTATCGAATGCGTTCTATTATGAATCAGATGGACAAGTTTTAAAAATCAGATCAAAATGAGGCATAAATGAAAAGGGAGTTGACTCCTCCCTTTTCGATTAGTTAAACCTACAGCGGCAGTGTTCAAGTGGTGTTGGCAACTGCCCTGTAACAAACCAAAACAAAAGTATGAAAAAATCGAAGGACTGCACGTGCCCTCCCTTTTCCAGGCAGGTGCTAAAAACACTGCTGCTTATGAAACTAACGGTTGCCCTGGTGCTGCTTACCTGCCTGCAGGTAGCCGCAAAATCTTATTCTCAGGAACGGATATCGGTTCGGTTTTCAGAAACCAGGCTTAAAAAAGCATTGAAGGAAATTGAACACCTTTCCTCTTACCGGTTCGTTTACAGCAGTGACAAAATTCCGGGTAATACAACAGTTACCTACCAGGGCCAAAATGTACAGGTTACAGATGTGCTGGCAAGTATTCTTGCGGCGTCTGAGCTGCGTTACAAAGTATTGGCCAATCGCATAGTTGTAATTACCAGCATAGGTAAGGAAGATCAGAATAAAACAATTTCCGGAACTGTACGCGGACCCAAAGGAGAACCCCTGTCGGGCGCAACCGTTCAGGTAAAAGGCAGTTCAGTAGTAACTACGACCAATGATGCTGGTGAGTTTTCCATTTCGGTACCCGATAATGATGCGGTATTGGTTATTTCCTATGTAGATATGCAAGCGGCTGAAATAAAAGTAGGAACCAGTAATGACCTCTCTATTCAGTTAAAAGCAGTTGACCAGTCCATGAACGAAGTAGTAGTAGTGGGGTATGGAACGCAGAAAAAAGTAAGCATGACCAGCGCCGTAACCCAGGTAAAAGGAGAAGACCTTGTTCGCCGGCCGGTATCCAATTTGCAACAGGCATTGCAGGGGCAGGCACCCGGTTTAACCGTGCTCGACCGGGGAGGTGAGCCGGGGCGTTCCTCGGCAACCATGCGGGTTAGGGGTACCACCACTTTTTCGGGTAATAGTTCCGGCAACAGTTCGCCCCTGATAATTGTAGACGGAGTGGAGCAAACCATGTTTAATATCAATCCGGAAGACGTGGAAAGTATTTCTGTATTGAAAGACGCTTCTTCCACCGCTATATATGGATCACGGGCTGCCAATGGCGTAGTGCTGATTACCACCAAAAGAGCTAAATCAGGTAAGGTGCAGATCGCGTATAACGGGTATTATGCTATCCAGAAATCCGTGAACCAGCCAGAGAATATGAAGCTGGAAGATTATATGCGGTACCAGCAACTGGCATATACCAACCAGGGACTTACTATCCCGGCCCGTTATACCGATGAAAGCATTGAAACCTGGGTAAACTCTACCGATCGATACCGTTATCCGGATGTGAATACCTGGTTTAAAACCGTATTGAAACCAGCCCCCCAACACAGCCATAATATTTCTTTTAGCGGTGGAAATGAGTTTTCGCGTACCCGGGTAAGTATGCGGTATATGGACCAGGGAGGAATTGCGCCAAATTACAGTGCATCGGTTCGGGAAGTACGTATCAACAATGATATGCAATTGCACAAACGGTTGAAACTAAGTGCAGATTTCAACTATCGGTATAATATGTCCAGAAGCCCGTTTGCCACGGATGTGTTCAACCGGTTTTTTCACGGAACCTTATTTGCAGTTCCCAAATATCCCGATGGCACTTATGGGTTAAGTCAGCAGGGATTTAATCCGCTGTTGCTGGCGGAAAAATCTGGAAATACGAATATTGCCAGCAACTATTTTTTTACTTCGGGCAAGCTCGAATACCAGTTGCTGAAGGGCCTTACTCTTAGTGCACAGGTATCGGCCGTTATGGACTTCACAGAAAATAAATCATTCCGGAATACGGTTAATAATTTTGATTCTCTTACCGGCCGCCGGTACCAGGTAGCGAATAATTCACTTACGGAAACGCGCAACCGGTATCGTGAAATCACTACCAATTACCTGGCAAATTATGCCACCAGTTTTGGACGACATGAACTGAAAGCGCTGGCAGGCTTTTCCGAATTGTATAATAGCGGGTATAATCTTTCAGCTTATCGCGAACGATTTTATAATAATGAAATTCAGTCGATCGGCCAGGGAGCCAATGATCCGACGAAAGACAATGGAGGCAATGAAACAAAATTTGGTCTGCGTTCCTATTTTGCCCGTGTAAATTATGCGTTTGACCAGAAATACCTGCTGGAAGTAAATGGCCGGTACGATGGCTCATCCCGCTTCACCGGGGCTAATCAATACAGTTTCTTTCCCTCTTTTTCGGGTGCCTGGAGAATTACCGAAGAAGATTTTTTTGATAACCTGAACACGCCGTTCAGTGAATTGAAAATCCGCGGATCATGGGGACAAACCGGTAACCAGACCGTTCCTCTTTACAGCTATTTTGCTTCGCTGGCGCAGGGGTCCTATACTTTTGGTGGGGTAGCTGCTCCTACTTTTTCACAAACTGTGCTGGCTGACCCCACGATTACCTGGGAAACAAATACGCAAACGGATATAGGAGTGGAGGGTAGTTTGCTTGGTTATAAATTGTCGTTCGGGATCGATTACTACAAAAAAAGAACCAGTGGTATCCTGTTGGCACTTCCCCTGCCGGTGGTAACAGGTTTTGCGTCTTCGAACCAGAATGCCGGTGTTATTGATAATAAAGGCTTCGAATTTACAGTAGGGTACAGGGATAATGAACATGCCATAAAATACAACCTGGGGGCCAATCTTGCCATCAATAATAACAAGGTAATTGATCTGAAAGGGGGCGGCCCGTTTATCAACAGTTCCTATGACCTGGACCCCCGCTATATTGTAAAAGAAGGCTTGCCTTTTAATTCGCACTGGGGCTACAAAACAGATGGCTTTTTCCAAAGCCAGGAAGAAATCGACAATTATCCAACCATCG
>NZ_LUKG01000001.1:21490-51643 GCF_001601815.1 Flavihumibacter sp. CACIAM 22H1 | reverse complement strand
ATCGCGCCCAATACCAAGCCGGGCGATGTGAAATATGTCGACCTCAATAAAGACGGCCGGATCAATGCCGACGATTGGACCGTTATCGGTAATCCATTTCCTAAATACACATTCGGTGCAGTAGCGGAAATTTCGTACAAAAATTTCGCCTTGAACATGTTGTTCCAAGGAGCCGCTGATGTGGATACCCGATTATCAGGTGCTTTATCGGAGTACGGAATATTTGAGGGGTTCACCCACGAAATCGTTACTAATAATTACTGGACCCCCGAGCGCCCGAATGCACGGTTTCCCCTGCCCCGTAAAAGCGATCAGCGAAATGTAAATACCTCTGATCAGTTAATAATCGATGGGTCCTACCTGCGTTTGAAGAACTTGCAACTGACCTATACAGTTCCGTCAAACCTATTGCAGAAAGCAGGTATTAATTCGGCAAGAGTATATCTGTCTGGTACCAACCTGCTTACCTTCTCCAAGCTCAATGAATGGAACCTGGACCCGGAAGCAGAATCTGGTCGGGGTATTTATTATCCGCAAACCAGTTTGTATACCCTTGGACTGAATCTTAATTTTTAAGTCGTCAACCCATCAAAATGAAAAAAGCTTATTATAAAATTTTATTGCTAGCGCTTGCAGTAAGTGCAGGTGCCAGTTCCTGTAAGAAAGATATATTGGAAACTATTCCCAACGACCGCGTATCATCAGCCATTTACTGGCGTACTGAGTCAGATGCTATTTATGCTGTCAATTCTGTGTACTCTGCATTGGACGCAGTGAACCTGTTTGTGCTGGACGGGGTAACGGATATTGGGCATACAAATACCACGTTTACGGTGGAATACAATATTGAAAACGGTACCTACGATGCATCGCATTCAAGAATTCAGACCGAATGGCAGAATGGTTTCCGGGGAGTGTTCCTGGCCAATGATGTATTGGCGAATATTGACCGGGTTAGTACTACCAATACCGCGCTGATTGACCGTTTGAAGTCAGAAACCCGGGTGCTTCGTGCCTATTATTACATGAAGTTAACCGGTTTATACGGCGATCTTCCTTTGATAACCCGTCCTATTTCGGCAGCGGAAGGATTGTCTATAAGCCGCACCGCACAGGCAGAAATCTGGGATTTTATCGATACCGAATTAGCGGCATCTGCAGCCGCCTTACCAACCAGCTATGCAAATGCGGATAAGGGTCGGATTACGCGGGGCGCTGCCCTGGCCTTACAAGCACGTGCTAATCTCTGGGCCGGTAACTATGGGGGGGCGGCCACTGCGGCCAAAGCGGTAATGGATTTAAACGTGTATGACCTGGTGGATGAGTATGGTAAGCTCTTTACCTATGCCATGGAAAACAGCAAGGAAGTGGTGCTGGATAAGCAGTTCCTGGCCGGAACGCTGACGCATAACGCTTTTTCTTTTATGGGGCCATATAGCCAGCGCAATAGCTCTAGTAGTTTTGTTCCTACCAAATCGCTGGCAGATATGTATACCATGAAAAACGGGCTGGAAATTACGGATCCTGCCTCCGGATTTGATCCTGCACATCCGTATCTAAACCGCGATCCGCGGATGCGTTTCACTATGTTCCTGGATGGCGATCCCCTGCCCAGCGGTATATTGTTTCAACCTGTTCCGGGAGCCGGGGGCGCAGATGAGGTAGGCAAAACACAGTATAATACAGCCACCGGTTATTCGGTCAAAAAATATGTACTGGCCGACGATTTGCAAACACCGGGTGCCAGTGGGTTAAATTTCCAGTTGCTGCGTTATGCGGAAGTGTTGCTGACGTATGCGGAAGCTAAAATTGAGTTGAACCAGATCGACCAGTCGGTCTATGATGCGATCAATAAAGTAAGAACCCGTCCGGATGTAGGTTTGCCGGTATTGGCAGCGGGATTGACACAGGAGGAATTAAGGCAGGCGGTTCGGCGGGAGCGCACCATTGAACTGGCATTTGAGGGGTGGCGTTTGTTCGATATCCGCAGGTGGAAAATCGGTCCGCAGGTGATGACAGGGCCGGTATATGGGATTACTTATTATGAAAATGGAAATCCTGTTACGGTTCAGGTACCGAGTGTGGTACGGGTTTTCGATGCTTCCAAGCATTACTTATGGCCCATTCCGCAAAAGGAAACAGCGTTGAACCCGGCCCTTGGTCAGAATCCAGGTTGGTAGGTAAAGGCGTCAGACACATGTTAGAACATGTGTCTGACACCTTTCTTACAAAACACCCGCCGGGCGCACTTCCAAACCGCTCATTTTCGTAAGTCCATCACCAAGCATTTTACGGTATTGATCGGCAATTGAATGTAGTTCTTTGATAACTTCCGGATATAGTAACTGTACATCACGATCCTCTCCCGGATCCGTCCACAAATCATACAAAGCCAGTTTTACGGAATCGGTTCCATGTTTTCCCGGAAAACCATCTTTACCCGGAAGAGCAGGCGGACCATAGGTTTGGGATTGTGCCGCGAAAACCAATTTGAACCGTTCATTGCGAATGGCTTTCAAATTATTCTTGTCGTAATAATAAACAAATTCCTTACGGCCAATTTCTGTAGATTTTCCCGTCAGCACACCCGCCATATTTATACCATCAATTTTCAATTTCGGTGAGGGTGCACCACATAAGCTGGTAAGTGTAGGTAATATTTCCATCGTAGTGGCCAGTTGATTGTTTACCACACCAGCAGGCAGGGTGCCTTTCCAGCTCATGATGCAGGGCACCTTAACACCGCCATCCCAGGCAGTTCCTTTTCCTTCTCTTAATCCACCGGTATTACCCGCATGATTGCCAAAGGTTAACCAAGGACCATTATCGCTGGTGAAAATTACCAGGGTATTTTCAAGCAACCGGTTTTCTTCCAGTGTTTTCATGATGGCGCCGATCGACCAGTCAACTTCTTCCATTACATCGCCGAATAATCCGCCCTTGCTTTTTCCTTTGAATTTTTCGCTTGCTGCTATTGGCGTATGAACCATAGGATGTGCCAGGTAAAGAAAAAACGGAGATTTTTTATTCTTCTGAATGAACTGGATGGCACGCTCTGTAAATCGACGGGTTAATTGCGACTGATCCTGCAAGGTGCGAATGTATTCGATCGGTTTGTTCCCTTCAATTAATGGAAGTACCGGGTAAGTGGAGCGATAACTGGTGGTATCCGTCCACGGCGTTCCATCGTAATAAACAGGCCACATATCATTCGAATAGGGAATTCCAAGGTATTCATCAAACCCATGTTGCAATGGTAGATAGGGTTCCACATGCCCCAGGTGCCATTTTCCTACCATGCCGGTTTTGTATCCGGATTTTTTTAATAATTCCGGAATGGTTTCTTCGTTGGTATTCAGGCCAAACTTTGCATTATGATCAATTGCGCCGGAAATGCCAATCCTTGTCGGATAACAACCCGTTAACAGGGCACTTCTTGATGCAGTACAAACCGCCTGCGCTGCATAAAAATTCGTGAAACGAATACCTGAATAGGCCAGTTTGTCGAGGTTGGGTGTTTGATAAGGCCCCCCGCCGTAACAGACCGGATCGCCATAACCCATATCGTCCATAAATATTAAAACGACATTGGGTTTCGAAGGTGGTCTTTCCTTTTTTTCCGGCATTGCCTCCGGTTTAAATGATACCAGTACCGAACAACCGAAAAGCAATGCAAAATGTGATTTTCGCATAGTGTAAATTATTTAAATGAAGATACGTAAAATTCAGTCTGGATAAGCTTTGTAGCCGATTTATTAAATGAAAAAATGTATATTTAAATCCTATAAATAGATGTATGAAAAAAGTATCACGTATACGTATAACCGAATATTGTTTTTTAATCCTTTTATTCGGTCTTTTTTCACCTGCTAACGCACAAAAAAAACAGCGTCTGCCTAATATAATTTATATCCTTGCCGATGATTTAGGCTATGCCGACCTGGGCTGTTACGGTCAACAGAAAATAAAAACTCCCAATATTGACCAGCTTGCTGCAAAAGGGAAACGATTTACCAGCTTTTATGCAGGCAGCACAGTTTGCGCACCCTCCCGTGCCGCCCTGATGACAGGAAAACATACCGGTCATGTATCCATTCGCGGCAATGGAGAATTTCCCTTACCCCAAGACGAAAAAACAATACCGGAGTTATTAAAAGAGCGTGGATATGTAAATGGTATGATGGGGAAATGGGGACTTGGTTTAGCCGGTACAAGCGGCTCGCCGGAAACCCGTGGATGGGACTATTTTTCCGGGCATGTACACCATGTTGAAGGGCATTTTCAAAAGCCCGATTCTGCCTGGAAAATCAAGGATAAAGTGCTTGAAAAAACTAAAATTCCGGCAAACCTATATGTCAATGAATGGTTTACCAACGAAGCCCTTGAGTTTATTACTACTGAAAAGGAACATCCCTTTTTTCTTTATCTCTCCTTTACCCTTCCGCATGCAGAACTGGTAGTGCCCGATCAGTATATAAAACCATACCTGAAAGAAAATGGAGAAAGTATTTTTGCTCCTGAAAGGCCACATTTGCCTGGTCAGCATTATGGGCCTCAGCCCGCCCCCAGAGCGGCTTACGCTGCTATGGTTACACAGATGGATGATTATGTGGGAAAAATTGTACAACAGATACATGCGCTCGGCCTGGATGAAGAAACGATCATAATTTTTACCAGCGACAATGGAACGCATAAAGAGGGCGGAAGATCACTGGAAGATGCCACTCAATTTTTTCAAAGCAGCGGTCCCTTTAAAGGAATAAAACGCGACTTATACGAAGGTGGTATTCGGGTTCCTTTTATTATCCGGTGGGATACTAAAATTGAACAAGCAAGTTATACCGATGTGCCTGCCGCCAGTTGGGACCTGATGGCAAGTTTGGCAGCTATTGCCGAAATTCAGCCACCCGAAAATGACGGTATTTCGCTTCTTCCGATCTGGAAAAATACCGCTTCGAAAAAAATGCTTTCAACGTTCGCCAACCGAATTTTTTATTGGGAGTTTTATGAGCAGGGATATAAACAGGCTGTACGGCAGGGCAATTGGAAAGCCATCCGCTTTTACTCGAACGGTTTGCCAATTCGTACAGAACTATACAACCTGCGTACCGATAAAGGCGAAACAACAGACCTTTCTTCAAACCACACAAAAGAAGTTAAAGCACTTGAAAAAATTATGGACAAAGAGCGGAAACCATCTCCTAATAAGGCTTTCCAGATCAGGTAGCTGAGTTTTCCGGAAGTATTTGTGCTGCTTTTTTCCTGTTTCCAACCAATAACAAACGGTCATTTTCCATCAGTATAAAATCCGAGGAGGGGTTTAACAACCGCTCCTTTTTTCTTTCTACACCTACTACAAGGGTATTTGTTTTTTCCCGTAAACCTGTTTCCCGAATCGTTTTTCCGATAAAAGGATGACCCGCCGATAAGAGGAGTTTAAACGGTTCTATTTCTGTTCTTGCCTCACTCGGTTCAATTTCATTATTACGTAGTACGACCTGTAATTTTTGTACCTGTATTTCAGTGCCTATAACAAAAAGTTCATCACCCGGAAAGATGCAATCGTTTTTATCGGGTGTAACTACTGTATGCGTTTCCCTCTTAATAAGAACAAGGTTTACACCGATTTTTTCCCGCCATTGTAAAGTATGAAGGGGTTGCCCCAGGAAATTATAGTGCTTATCAATTTTAATTGGATAGATTCTGGCATTCCAGGGAGCCAGCTCTTTTTGTTGCTCAGGGTACTGGGTTGTTTCCCGCTGATTCAGGTTTGTTAAAAACCGGGCTTCGATTTTATTATATAATAACTGAATCTTTTGAGAGAATACAAACAACACTATCAAGCCTATCAGAACCACCAGCAGGCCTCCGTAATAATTGAAAAAGGTGAATACCAGGAAGCCGATCAGCAGGCAGGCAAGAAACAGTTTAATGGAATGGATCATTTTGATCAGTCGCGGATTCACGGTTTCACTATTGTAGTCTTTGTACGTTGGTACTCTGATCGCAAATGCCCATAAGAAGGGAGCAATGCATAAAAACGTGAATGCCGCAAGTGCATAATTGATCCAGAATTCTGTTTTCCAACCTATTAGAAGTGGTTGCAGAAAACCTGCGCTGGCCATTATTATACTTATTATTACACTGATCTGCAGGCTTCCGATCAGTACTTGTTGCTGCAGAAAACGTTTCCAGGAGCTGGAGGTTCTTGCTTTATTCACCGATACATTATATTGGCGCATGCGCTCCAGCAGAGGTTCCGGAATTCGGTTTTCAAGCAGCCTGGCGGCCCCGCCCGATATTTTAATTAGATAGGGCGTTGTAAGAGTGGTAACAGCCGAAATGGATACCGCAATGGGATATAAAAACTCACTGGTTACATTAAGGGTGGTTCCCAATGTTGCAATGATAAACGAGAATTCACCAATTTGTGCCAGGCTGAAGCCTGCCTGTACGGCGGTTTGAAAACTTTGACCAGACAAGAGGGCGCCTAACCCGGAACTTAAAATTTTACCAACTATTGTTACACCGCATAAGATCATTATAGGAACTGCATATTCCTGTAATATGGCCGGGTTAATTAACATGCCTACGGAAACAAAGAAAATTGCTCCGAAAAGGTCCTTTAACGGCATTACAAGGTGTTCAATGCGTTCTGCTTTGGTGGTTTCTGCAAGGATAGAACCCATTACAAAAGCGCCTAATGCCGGCGAAAAGCCTACCTGGTTAGCCAGTACCACCATTCCAAAGCAAAGGGTTACGGATAGCAGTAACAGTAATTCATTGGTGAGAATATTTTTGGCTTTTCGTAAGAGAGTTGGAATAAAAAAAATACCCATTACAAACCAGATCACCAGGAAAAACGAAAGTTTCAGGATTGAAAAAATCATTTCCGAGCCGGAAAATTGCTGGCTTACCGATAAGGTTGCCAATAATACCATCAGTATAATTGCTACCAGGTCTTCCACGATCAATACCCCAAAAACCAGGGAAGCAAATTGCCTTGATTTATAACCGAGCTCATCAAAAGCCCGGATAATGATGGTGGTTGAAGAGATTGATAAGATGCCGCCCAGGAACAAGCTGTCGATATGTGACCAGCCCATAGCAATGCCCGTACAGTAGCCTATAATGCTCATGGCGATCACCTCCACTACCGCTGTAATGGAGGCTGATCCGCCAACTTTTAAGAGCTTCCTGAAGCTGAATTCAAGCCCCAGGCTGAATAATAGAAAAATCACCCCGATTTCCGCCCATACTTTTATATTTTCTACTTCATACACCGTGGGAAACCATTTGAAATATGGACTAACAACAAAGCCCGCCAGGATATACCCCAGTACCAGGGGTTGTTTGAGCCATTTAAAAAGAAGGGTGGTAATGGCAGCCACTCCGAGTATAAGCGACAGATCAAGTATTAAATGCGGCAGGTGACTCATCGTTCGATTTTTAAGATTCTTTTGAAAGGTTCTGTATTTCCTGCTGCAATTGAAGCGCAGCCGCTTCTTTTTCCGCCAGCAGGCTGGTATGTTCCACTTTATAGTCAAAGAACACCAGTTCTTGTTGCTCCTCTTTATAGGAAACGCATAACCCCATCCGCATCACTACCCTATCTATACCAGCGCCTTTCCCTTCCAGTTTCACCTCTTCAATGTCCTTAAAGAGGGCTATTTTTTTTACCTGTTTAAGATCTATTAGTACAGCATCGGGGTGGGGGCCTTCTGCCTCTATAATCACCGCCTGCTTTTCCTCGGGGAACAAGGCCAGTAATTGTTGATTTAACCAAATCAGTTTTCGGTTATGCTGGTTAAGTGAGGGATAGTTATTTTGAAGGAATAAGAGCATGGTTGCCGCTCGTTTTTTCTTGGAGCGCAGCCGCGCAATTCTGGATACAATAAGTATAATAAGAACGGGCGCAAAAAGGATCGCCACAATTATGAATTCATTCATGGTAATAATTTGGTTACAAAATATCAGCTAGTTCCGGGAAGGAACTATGTTAACTTAATTGTAGGCCAACTACCAGAAATGATGTTTTGGAAAAAGCAGATAAGTGGTTGAATCAGGTATGCTTTGTTGCAGATATTCTCTGAAACGAATTGCCTCCAGCCGGATAGTATTGATGCGGAAATTATACCTGTCGGTTATTTTTTTAAAGGGAGGAGAACTGATCTCTTCTTCCGGTCGAACGGAACGTAATTTAAAAAGTGCTGTCTGTGTGAAATGATCTTTTTGGCCGGGCCGGTCATTTTCATACCCCTGCTGCCATAACTGCTTGCTTTCTTTCCGGGATTTACCGGTACTGAAAGCCGCACCGGAACTGGCATAGAGGCTGTTTCCGATACCCAATAAACAACATATAAAGATCAATAACCGCACGCGCGAAAGTACAAATAAAAAAAACCATAACCAGTAAAATACCGGTTATGGTTGTTAAAATCTTAAGGCAGTGCGTTATTTTACGTTGGCACTTACAATTTTCGCCAGGTCAAACATAGAGATCTGACTCTTGCCACCAAAAAGAACTTTCAGTTTTGCATCCGCATTGATCATGCGTTTGTTAGTACTGTCCTGCAGTTTATTTTTCTTGATATAATCCCAGATTTTCTTGGTGATATCAGGGCGTGATGCCGGCTTACTACCAATAACATCAGCCAGTGCTGCACTTGGTGTAAGTGGTGCCATGAAGGCAGCGTTAGGAGTACGTTTTTTTGCGGCTTTTTTAGGAGCAGCTTTTTTCGCCGGAGCAGCTTTTTTAGCAGCGGCTTTCTTTGCAGGAGCGGCTTTTTTAGCAGCAGCTTTTTTTGCAGGAGCAGCTTTTTTGGGAGCAGCTTTTTTAGCAGGAGCGGCTTTTTTTGCAGCTGCTTTCTTTGGTGCAGCCTTTTTAGCGGCTGCTTTTTTGGTTGCTTTGGCCATGATGGTCTATTTTATAAGATTTTTTGTTTATCGGTCCAATTTAGGAATTATAACCACACTGGAACAGCTTACTTCACAGGTGTTAATAAGTTCTCGCTAACTTTTGGCAAAAAAGGCATTTTTAGCCGCTTTCCCCGGGGAGAAACAGGTTTTTGACACTGATTTGCCCCTTTTTATACCCGGAAATTTCAGCAAATCATCCCGCCTTTCCCCGGGAAAAGGAACAATAGTTCTCTTTGCAACACCCATTTTCCCAGCTACACTTGGTTTTTCCAGGAGAAATTCGGAGAAAAACCTATTCTTGCAGCCATTCAAAGCCATGTCAATAGGTACCGCCTTAGTTATCCAGTCTATCAAAAAAGAAACAGCTACAGCCAGCAGTTTTACCCTGGCTGCTGTGGATGGCAGCCCGATTCAGTATTTGCCTGGTCAGTTTATAACCCTGGTATTTGATACGCCATTCGGAGAAAAACGAAGAAGTTATTCCTTTTCTTCCACGCCCTTTTTGGATAAAACCCCCACTATTACCATAAAGAAAGTGGTGAATGGAGAATTTTCTCGCAAGCTGGTAGATTTTGCTCAACCCGGCGATCAATTAATAGCAAGTGCCGTTAGTGGATTATTTACCCTTCCCCCCATTGTTTCACCGGAACAACAATTTTTCTTCTTTGCGGCAGGCAGTGGCATAACACCCTGTTACGCTCTAATAAAAACACTTCTTTTTACGACGGAAGCTACAGTGGTACTGGTATATAGCAACAGTAACAGCGCTACCACTATTTTTCACCAATCATTACAGGACCTGCAAAAGCAATTTCCGCAACGGTTCGAAATTCGTTTCCTGTTCAGTGAACTATTCGATGTTTACAATAGCCGGCTTAGTAAATGGCTCTTACCTCAGTTACTTGAACAATACCGCAAGGTGCAGAAAGAACAACTGCTGGTCTATGTTTGCGGTCCCTGGGATTACATGCAAATGGTGCAACTTACCCTGCTAAGTGAAAACATTCCGCCGGCTGCCATACATAGAGAACATTTTACGACCGTTCCGAGGGTTACCAAACCCCAACCGCCGGATCTGCAACAGCACCGGGTGTTGATACATTTGGCGAACGGGGTGCAGGAGCTAACCGTTCAATATCCTCAAACCATATTAGAGGCCGCCAAATTGCAGGGTATTCCAATCCCTTACAGTTGTGAAGCCGGGCGTTGCGGCAGTTGTGTGGCTACCTGTACCAAAGGCAACGTATGGATGGCCTACAATGAAGTATTATTGGATGAGGACGTGGACGCAGGGCGTTTCCTGTGTTGCCAGGCATATCCGGTAGGAGGTGATATAGTGGTCAGCATTCCTTAATTCTTTCCAGCATATTCAGTTTTTACAGGTTTCGTTGAACATGTATCCACAGAATAGGTAAATCTGTGTCTGAATCAGCCATCCATATTAAATTATTGTTTCCAATACAAATGGTGGGAAGTTTTTCAGCTTCGGAGAGGAGTTTTGCAGAAATGCAGCTAGTTAAACGAATTCTCCAGTTTTTTTCCGTCCTGTTTATTTTAACAGGAGCCAGCACTATGGCAGTTTCGGCCCCCGCTACTACCGATACCGGTTTTATACGAATGAAGAATCAGCTCGATCAGTATCGCAAAACCGATAACCGGCTCGGGCAGGCAAATGCATTGCAGGAAATGGGACAACTGTATTTTCATCTGGGAAATTATACAGCAGCACTACAACATTTATTACAGGCTGATAAACTTTACCGTTCCCTTACGGCAACCGACCAATTGGCGAATAACCTGAACCAGTTGGGGTTGCTGTATTATTATAACCAGCAACCCGACCTGGCCTGGCACCCATTCAGAGAGGCACTGGATTTGTACAAACAATCTGGCAACAGGGCGGGTTTGGCCGAAACTTATGGCCAGGCAGGACATCTTTATGAAAAGCAGGGTAAGTACGACTCTGCTTTTTATTTTCAACAGCTTGCCCTGAAAGAAGCCCGCCTTTCCGGTGAGCCGGTTGCACTTGCTAAAATTTACGAACACCT
The DNA here is from genome assembly GCF_001601815.1 of Flavihumibacter sp. CACIAM 22H1. Classification (GTDB taxonomy): domain Bacteria; phylum Bacteroidota; class Bacteroidia; order Chitinophagales; family Chitinophagaceae; genus Flavihumibacter. Next base: position 40,676 of record NZ_LUKG01000001.1, on the reverse strand, counting down.
GGGATCTATCCTGGAAGACCGGCAACAGTATGATTCTGCATATTTTTATTTCAACCTTTCTTTAAACGGGTACCGGTCAAGTGGAAAACTGGTAGAACAAATTGAGGTAATCAATAATTTGGGCGATGTGGTAAGCAAGGGAGGTGATCCGGCCGGGGGAATGGAATACGCCCGGCAAGCCGCTCAACTGGCCCAACAATCGGAGGAAAAATACCAGTTGCAAAGCGCTTATCGTGATATGGCGCAGAATTTTGCAGCACTTCATCAATACGATAGCGCGTACAATTACCTGGAAATGAGTCGCCGGTTAATCCAGGAAATTTATGCAAAAGAAAATGCGCAACAGGTTAGCCTCTTGCAAACCATTCATGAAACCGACAAAAAAAATGTGCAGATTGACCGCCTGAACGCCGATCGAAGGCTTCATAGTGTTTTACTTATTGCCTCTCTCCTGGTTCTTGCTTTATTGGCCATAGTTGCTTTCCTTACGGTAAACCGGCAAAAACTAAAAATCAGGAATGAACAAATAGTGCACCAACAACATCAGCAACTATTCCTTACAGAAAAGGGATTAATGGAATCTGAACTGCAACGGCAACAATTGGAAGAAGCCTCTCTTAAACAGCAACTCGAAATTAAAAGCCAGGAACTTTCGTCCCATATCCTTCACCTGATTCAAAAAAATGAAGTGCTGGAAGAAATTCGGAACGGTTTGCAGGACCTGGTCAGGGAAGATAAACGCGACCATAAAAAAGCACTTCGTCAGCTACTTCAAAAAATAAGCTTCAGCTTTTCGCAGGACAGTTATTGGGAAGAATTCAGGATTATTTTTGATAAAGTACACCCCACCTTACTGGCTCGGTTGCAGCAGCAGTTTCCAACACTTACGCAAAGTGAAATGCGTTTGCTGGCATTGGTAAAGATGAATATGTCCTCCGCTGACACCGCCAAACTGTTGGGCATAACCCCCGATAGTTTGCGCGTTGTACGGTATCGGGTTAAAAAGAAATTGCAATTGGGGCAGGAGGAATCACTCAGTTCCTTTGTTCAGACACTTGCCTGATTACAGTTGATGTTACGGTAATGGTTCGGTAATAATTCCTTAATGAAGCTTTTTGAAATTCGCCATGTATTGAAAACCAAGCTAATAGCAGCCAAATAGGCAAAACTGTTGCTATTGTGATTACGCTTGTTAACGGGCTGTTGCTTATTTGTTCACGCAGTAAAAATGGGTTTGCACCTGCTTTTTCCAAGTTTTGGGTCTGAAACAAATTTGTATGAAACAAGTAGGACTTCTTCTTTTAATTTCTCTTATCAGCAGCTTGGTACTGGCACAGCCTTCCAATGACTACGCGTTGCTGAAAGGAGTGGTAGACGATGCCAGAAACCAGTCAAAACTGGGTGGGGCATCTATCCGGATAAAAGGCAGCAGCGAGGGGGCTATTGCCGATCTGAATGGCGCATTTGCACTTTATACCAGGCCCGGCGCCATTGCACTTGAGATTTCTTACCTCGGTTATCGCGATACGGTTCTGGAACTGAGCCTGGAGGCAGGAACGGTTCATAACCTGCGGGTTCATCTCTCCAGTAATACTCCTGAATTGAATAGCGTGGTAATAGCCGGTTATCTGCAGGGACAGGCAAAGGCCTTAAACCAGCAGAAAAACGCCGATAATATAAAAAACATTATTTCGTCCGATCAGATCGGCCGTTTCCCCGATCCAAATGCCGCGGAAGCTTTGCAACGGGTTCCGGGTGTTAATATTGAACGAGACCAGGGCGAAGGCCGCTATGTATTGGTAAGAGGTCTTGCACCTCAGTTTACCAATATAAATATCAATGGAGAACAGATTCCCAGTCCAGAAGCCGATGTACGTTTTGTAGCGCTGGATGCCATTCCAAGTGACCAGCTTGCATCTATTGAAGTTAGTAAAACCCTAAGCCCGGATATGGATGGCGATGCTGTTGGCGGTTCTGTTAATCTAATTACCAGGATGGCCCAGTCAAAACAGCCCCGTATCAGCGGATCGCTTGCAGGCGGTTATAACGCATTGATGAAACTACCCAACTGGCAGGGACAATTGCAGTACGAGCAGCGATTTGGAAAAAAAGAAAAACTTGGTCTGCTCCTGAATGGAAATTATTACCTGAACCAACTGGGTTCGGATAACTGGGAGCAGGCTCCGAATGATAATGAACTGGAGCTGCGAGATTATGAGTTAACCCGCACCCGATCCGGGCTGAGTGGCACCGTTGATTATCATTTCAATAACCGGCATGAAGTCTATGTAAGAGGTATATACAGCCGGTTTACCGATCGGGAGTGGCGGCGCCGATACGTGTTCGTTACCGAAGAAGAGGAAATCGAAAAACTGACCAAGGATCGGTTTGAATCGCAAAGCATTATGGCTATCAACCTGGGGGGTAAACACCGGTTTAATGGTTTCTACCTCAACTACGAAGCCCAGTATTCGCGCGGCATTCAGCATACGCCTTATGATCATGAACTTGGTTTTGTAGCAGAGTTGCCGTCTTCCTATTCAATTCCGGATGGTAAATTCCCCCGCTTAAATGCAAATGAATATACCAACAGCAGTTTATACGAGTTTGATGAGGTTGCTTATGGAGGTAGTTATGCAAAAGACCAGAATACAACAGGGAAATTTGAAATTGGCATACCCTATAAAACCGGCAGGTCGGGTGGTACCCTTAAATTCGGAGCTAAAGCCCGGTTCAAACAGAAATCCTATACCATAACCAATGATATCTATGCTGCTGACGCAGGCATTCCAACTGCCGATGCTTTTGACGAAGCACCCATTAAAGCAAGATTTTTGAAGGGACGCTTTGATATGGGCCGGCCTCTTAATTTGTCCAGCTTCAACCGTTTTTTTAATGCTAATCCGGGCTTTTTTGAACTTGATGTGGAATCAAAATCAATTGATGAAGCGCTGGAATCATTTGATGCCAGGGAGAATGTATATGCCGGGTTTGTTATGAGCCGCCATCAATTCAAAAAACTTTTATTGACCGGCGGCTTCCGATGGGAGCATACCGAAGTATCTTATCAGTCAAAAGATGTATTGATTGATGCAGCCGGCGACCTGGAAGCTATTCGCCCGGTTGATGGACGTTCTTCCTATAGTTTTTTATTACCCCAGGTCCAGGCCAGGTATGAACTGTCAAAGTTTACTAACCTCAGGGCTTCAGTGGCCCGTTCTTATGCAAGACCCAATTTCGGAGAAATTATTCCCGCGCAGGAAATAAACCGTGAAGATCGGGTCGCTAACCTGGGTAATCCTTCCTTAAAACCCACCAATGCCCTTAACCTCGACCTGTTACTGGAACATTATTTTGGTAATGTCGGTATTGCGGCCGCAGGTATTTTTTATAAAAAGCTGGATGATTTTATTTACCGACGAGTACGTTTTAATAGCAGCTATCCATTAACCGGAACCCCGATTGTTCCCCGAATTGATGTTATCCAGGCGCAGAACGGAAATGTTGCTAACCTGGTGGGACTAGAATTTTCTTTTCAGCGAAAGCTCGATTTCCTACCTGGTTTTTTGAAGAAACTGAGTGTATATGCCAATTATACCTACACGCATTCAAAAGCTACTATTCAAAGCCGTACCGCTGATGAAACCAAACCCGATGAAAAAGAAAAATTCAGGCTTCCCGGCCAGGCAACGCATGTAGGTAACCTGGCCCTAGCCTACGAAAACAAAAAATTAGTACTAAGGCTGGCTGCCAATTTCAATGGCGAATACCTTACAGAAGTTGGAGGCAACGCGAACGAAGATCTTTATATAAAAAGTCGCCTGCAACTCGACTTCAGCAGCAGTTATGCATTCAGTCAGCGTTTCAGGTTCTTTGCAGAAGCATTGAATCTAACCAATCAGCCCTTTGAATCATTTTACGGTTCTAAATCTGTAATGGCACAGCGTGAATTTTACCGGTCCTGGGCAAGACTGGGTGTAAAATTTGATCTCAGTTCTGGTAAATAATTCAACTTAAATAATGTAACCATGAAATCTTATTGGCTTTTACTGAGCAGCCTGTTATTGCTTGGCAGTATCGGCTGTGATAAAAAGAACAAGGAGCTTATACTTCCGCTGACAACGGATAAGTTTCCACAAGTGATAAAATTTGCCGACGATAAAACCGGTGAATTGGAGAACAGTGATGAATTTAGTATTACACTAACGCTTACCGACCGCGTGGACCCTGAGGGAGCAGCAGCCGGCGGAAAAATTATACCACTGCAAGCGGATGTACGGGTATTTTTTACGGTTGCAGCCAAAGATGGAATCGACCAATTAGCCGATTTTATTAAAGGAGGAACCGCGGTTTATGAGATAGACGACTGTACTAATTCTGCTGACCAGGGTATCGACCTTCAGTTTCAATTTGATGCTGCTACCGGCCTGGGATCCGTTATTTTTCCGAAAGGAGTGGAGGAGATAGAACTGGTATTTGAAGTAGAGGATACCTATCTCAACGATGCATTATTAAATGAAGAAGAAAGAGCTATTGAGTTTAAATTGGTTTCGCTCGAAGCCAGTGCTGAAAATGTGGTTGTAAACACAGCATTGAGCGTACAAGTGGAATTCCTGGATGAGGAAGGCATTCACGGAACCTGGGAACTGGATTTGGAAAATCAGGCCAATTTTGCTGCTTTTAAAGCATTGTTTGGGCTGGTAAATGAAGAAATTGCCGCGCTGGAGCTTTCCATGGTAGAGAAGGTAGAAATAGAAATTGAATTGGATGAAGTAAACCTGACAGTAGAACTCAAAGAAACAGAACTGGCGGAAGAGTGTGGCGAAACTGCTGAAGTGCATAAACGAATTGAACTGGAACTGGAAATAGAAGAGCTGGATTATCTGGTAGCAGCTGGCAACCTGGAAGCAATAGGAGAATTGGAGGGAACAGATAACAGCCTGCTTGAATACCTGCTCAGAGGCAACTATACCCTCTCCGGTAACCAGCTTCAACTTCAGCTGCAAAACGAATTTGATAAAAAAACGGTGGAAGCTACCCTTTTTCTAAACCGATAAATCCTGCATTAATTTATGAATCTGAACAGAATAATTCTTGCCAGCCTGCTTGCCCAACTGGTATTAATAAGCTGCAATACACCCGTAGTTTCTACTAATCCGGCAACACAGGCAGCCCTGCTAGTGCCAGTCTATACCACCGATACGCTGGCGCATGATACAGACGATCCAGCCATCTGGATTCATCCCACCGATCCTTCCCGATCATTAATCGTAGGAACGGATAAAGATGAGGCCGGTGGATTATATGTATTTGATTTAAAAGGAAAACTGGATAGCACCCGATCTGTACCCGGACTTAAAAGACCCAATAATGTAGATATTGAATACGGTCTTAAAATCGGCGATACACTGGTAGATATAGCTGTGGTAACGGAACGGCTAACCAACCAGATCCGTATATTCCGGATGCCGGATATGCTGGCACTGGATGCTGGTGGTATTCCGGTTTTTGAAGGAGAAACTGGCACTGGTTACCGCGATCTGATGGGCATATCATTGTACAAGAACAAAAAGGGCGATGTATATGCTATCGTGGGCAGGAAAAACGGCCCGGTAGACAGCACTTATCTCTGGCAATATCTCTTAACCGGAACTGGTGCTAATACCGTTAAAGCCACCTTGGTTCGGAAGTTTGGAGCTTACAGCGGGTTGCATGAAATAGAATCCATTGCCGTGGATGATCAACTGGGTTATATTTATTATTCCGACGAGGGAGTGGGCGTTCGGAAATACTATGCCGATCCGGAAAAGGGAAACCAGGAACTGGCTTTATTTGGCCGCGGTTTATTTAAGGAAGACAATGAAGGTATCTCGATTTATGCGCTTACGGACAGTACCGGTTTTATCCTGGTTTCGGACCAGCAGGATCATAGTTTTCATATCTATACACGCGAGGGGTCTACAGAAAACCCGCATGCGCATCTGTTACTCCGAAAACAATATGTTGCTGCCAGAGAGAGCGATGGAAGTGAAATTGTAGCAACTCCGCTATTACCGGATTTTCCTTATGGCTTGTTTGTTGCTATGAGTGATAATAAAACCTTTCATTATTACCCCGCAGAAAAGATCATCGGAGATAGCCTGATGAACAGTCGGAAAAAATAGCCATTGCTCCAGCCTATTTGCTACTGGTCAGCGCTGACAATACAGCTGCACCAAACAGGCGGGCAGAAAATGCTATTGGGTAGAAGAACTTGGTTGAAGCTGCTTTTTTAGTTGAGGCAACACTTTTGTTCCCAGTAATTCAATGGATTTCATAGCAAGTTTATGCGGTAAAGCACCAATGCTCATTTGTGCAAGAAAACGGGTATGGCCGAACAGTTCATGTTCGTAAAGGATTTTGTCAACTACCTGCTGAGGGCTTCCGATGAGAAGGGCTCCGGATGGGCCTGCACCCGCCAGGTATTGTTCACGACTTAAACCGGGCCAGCCCCTTTCTTTTCCGATACGGGTCATTACATCGGCATAGGGCGGATAAAATTCATCCAATGCCTGTTGAGAGTTTTCGGCTATATATGTATGTGAGTTGATAGCTAGTTGAAAATCTGCGGCGGAATGACCTGCCTGAAGATAACGTTCCCGGTATAAGTTGGCATAGGGGCGGAACTGGGCCGGTTGTCCGCCGATTATAGCAAGGGTCATGGGTAATCCGAATTCAGCCGCACGTACGACCGATTCCGGTGTACCGCCCACGGCCACCCAAATGGGTAGTTTTTCCTGAAAGGGTCTGGGATACACACCGCGGTTGGGAATAGTTTGTGTCAGTTTTCCTTCCCAGGTGATTTTTTCGGATCCGTTTAGTTTTACCAGCATTTCCAGTTTTTCGGCATAAAGGGCATCATAATCTTTCAGGTTATAACCAAAAAGGGGAAAGGATTCTATAAAGGAACCACGTCCGGCGAGGATCTCAGCTCTTCCTTTGGAGAGCAGGTCAATCGTAGCAAATTGCTGGAATACCCGAACCGGATCTTCTGAGCTTAAAACTGTAACGCCCGATGAAAGTTTTATACGGCTGGTTTTAACGGCTGCTGCCGCCAGTAAGGTAGTAGGAGAGGAAACGGCATAATCTGCCCGATGGTGTTCACCCACCGCAAAAACATCCAGGCCCAGTTCATCTGCCAATACAATTTCTTCCAGTAAATTTTCAAGTCGCTGTTGGGCAGACACGGACGCTCCGCTAATGGGGTGGGTTCCGAGGTCGGCAAATGAACATATTCCAATTTCCATTCGGGTTGTTTTGTGTAGTATAACTAATCCTGTCAAAATTAGTTCAAAGAAGGAATTTCCTACATTTGAAATCTAATTGAACAAGAATTGTGGAAAGTAGTTAAACCAGGTCCATTATGCAAAGTTTAAAAAATAAAACAGCACTTGTAACCGGTGCAGGAAAAGGTATTGGAAAGGCCATTGCGCAGGCACTGGCAGCAGAGGGTGTTTCGGTTGCTTTATTGGCAAGAACAGAAAAAGATATAAAACAACTGGCCGATGAAATTATATCGAATGGTGGAAAAGCGGTATATGCAACTGCCGATGTAAGTGACCGGCTGGCAGTGGAAAAAGCAGTTAGCAATTTGCGTGCTTCCCTTGGTAAATTCGATATCCTCATCAATAATGCCGGAACCGGAACATTCGGTGGGTTTCTTGAACTTGATCCGGAAGTATGGGAACAGCAGGTTAAGGTAAATTTATTTGGTGTTTACTATGTTACCAGGGCTGTGCTACCGGAAATGATGGAAGCTAAAACAGGTGATATCATCAATATATCTTCCACCGCAGGTAAATCGGGCAGTGCTGTAACCAGTGCCTACAGTGCTTCAAAATTTGCTGTATTCGGTTTGTCGGAAAGCCTGATGCAGGAAGTGCGAAAATATAATATCCGGGTTACTGCACTGGCTCCAAGTACCATTGTTACTGAGTTGGCCAACAGCGCTAACCTAATTAAAGGTGATCCTGAACGGGTAATGCACCCGGAAGATTTTGCCGAGCTGGTGATTGCACAATTAAAATTACATCCCCGGTTACTATTGAAAGAAGCCAGTATTTTTTCTACCAATCCATAAGCTTTTTTTACCAATCGCCCATGTGTTCTGGAACTACCCGTTCCAGGGTTTGGCGGTCAATGCCTTTGGATTTCCAGTTGGGATCGTATTTAACAAACCAGCTTAACCATAAGGATCTTGATAAACGCATGAAAACAGGTTGCAGGGCAATTAGTAAAACAGCATTGGTTATACCCCAGTACAGGACCCGGTAGTCGCCGTCTTCCAGGGAAAATCCGATCAATACCCACCAGGCTATAAACGTTGCTACAGAAAAGGCAACTGTAAGCGCATAACTTACATAGGCAGTGCCATAATAGAAACCCACTTCAATTTCCGTTGGCTGTCCGCATACCGGGCAGCGTTCGTTCATTTTCAGGATCTTTCCGTATTGATATGGATTGGAGGATTCAAATATTTTTCCCTCGCGGCAACGTGGACAAGTATTTGTTAATACAGTAGATAAATAACCTGGTCGATTTGTAGTTTTTCCCATATCCATCCGATTTGCGGCAAATTTACTCTTTGCAACCGGATAAAAAGGTGATATTAATCACCTGGAGAACTTATAACACTTTTTCCATCTGCATGCTGCGCGATCCTTTAATAAGCAGGTAAGCATCCTCGAGCGACTGGTTCAACAGCCATTCATGGGCTTCCAGGCTGTTATTGAGTTGGATATAAGGATGCTTCAGTTTGCCAAAATCGCCGCCCACCAGCACAACATATTTCCAGTCCGATGCTGCAATCAGGTCTATGATCGCCTGGTGTTCTTCTAAACTTTCTTCTCCCAGTTCTGCCATAGCACCCAGTAGCAATACTTTAGCAGGCACTTTTAATTGCCTGAAATTTTCGATGGCAGCCCGCATACTGGAAGGGTTGGCATTATATGCATCCAGGATAATATGCAGCCCGTTTCTATGAATCAGCTGACTACGGCTGTTTTCTGGCAGGTAGGATTCAATGGCTTTTTTGATTGCTTCCTCCGGCACACCAAAACATTTACCCACCGCTACAGCTGCCAGTACATTGGGAGTATTATAATCACCCACCAATTGGGTAGAAATGGTTTCCAGGGCGGCTCCCCTGGTTAACTCTACCTGTAGAAATTCTTGCTGAGCAGAAGGCGCTGCCACCGCCCTGCCCGTAAGGTCTCCCTCCCTGGTTCCATAGCGGATAATGGTTTCAATTCCCAGTGACATACGGCGCAAATGTTCATCATCCCAATACACGAAAGCGGTACCTTCCCGCGCACGCAGGTAGTCGAATAATTCACCTTTCCCTTTGCGTACCCCTTCTACACCACCAAACCCTTCCAGGTGTGCTTTACCCAGGTTGGTAATTAATCCATGCGTAGGTTCTGTATAGGTGCAGTAAGAACTGATTTCTTTCTGATGATTGGCTCCCATTTCAATTACTGCCATTTCCGCATCCTGCTGAATGCGCAGCAGGGTTAATGGAATTCCGATATGGTTGTTGAGGTTGCCAAGGGTTGTATAGGTTTTGTAGGTCGATGACAATACCTCATGGATCAATTCCTTGGTAGTTGTTTTACCATTGCTGCCCGTAATGGCAAGCACCGGAATTCTAAACTGACGGCGATGGTGTAAGGCCAGCTGTTGCAGGCATAGCAATACATTATCTACCAGGATGGTACGATCAGGCAATTGAAAGGCAGGGTCATCAATGATAGCATAAGCAGCGCCGGCTTCCAATGCCTTCGCTGCAAAGGTATTACCATTGAACAGATCGCCTTTAAGGGCAAAAAATAGATCGCCCTCTTTTAGTTTACGGGTATCTGTCTGTACCGAAGGATGCTTTAAAAACAGCTGGTAAAGTTCTGGAATGGTCATACAACGAAAATAAAAAAGAGCCGCCAATCAGCGACTCTTTATGAATAGTATTACAAAGATTATCTCTTACGAGAATTTTGTTTTCTCTTTTTGTAGTTGATACCTGTTTTGCGGCCATTGCCTTCCGGGCTACCTACACGATCCATTGCACAACGGAAACCAACGGTAGAACTAGCCTGGTCTTCTTCGAGGAAGCGGCGTGTACCGGGGCTCAGCCAATAAGCGCGGTCATTCCAGCTACCACCTTTAATTACACGGCTTTTATCGCCGATCAGGGTAGTTTTTCCATAACCGTAGTTTACACCCTGGATCAGGGAATCACCATCGAGGTAATTGATCACATCAGCCCGCTGATAGTTACGACGATCTTTACTTTCGTCATCTGTCATCATACGGTATTTGATCCGACCCAAACTGTCTCTGGTTGGTTTGTTTTCAGAGGCATCAATATCAACCGTAGAGTATTTGTTACCACGGTAAGGCGATACATCATCAAAATCAGTCAGTGACAAAGGGCGATACACATCAGCTGTCCACTCGTTTACGTTACCGCTCATATTGTAGATACCAAAACCATTCGGGAAGAAAGATTCAACCGGGGCAGTATAAACAGCGCGGTCGTTTAAACCACCTGCAACACCCATATTATCACCGGAACCACGCTTGAAGTTTGCCATAAAGGTACCTTGCCAGCTTCCTTTACGGGTATCGCGCAGACCATTTACATTATTGTTCCAGGAATAAACCTGCTTGTTGGCAACCAGCTCTTCACCCCGTTTTCCTTCTTTTTTAGAAGGCTGCGGATTCTGGTTAACATATCCCAGGGCAGCATATTCCCACTCTGCTTCTGTTGGCAGACGGTAGTTCGGCAGCAGGATACCATCTTCGAAAGTAACCTGTGTACGCGGTGTACCATTGGGGTTTTTAAGCGTATTCTTTTTTGACTTGGCAGCTTTTCCGGGGGTAGCCTGGAATTCGCCGGTCAGGTATGATTTGGTATTGAAATTCTCTTCTGCAATACCGGTAATGTTCTTCAGTGATTTGTCGTTGATAAAACCTCTTTTAATCAACTCCAGCTCATTCACCCGGTCGGTTCTCCATAAGCAGAAATCATTCGCCTGCTTCCAGGTTACACCAACCACCGGATAATAGTTATAGGAAGGGTGGCGGAAATAGTACTCCACCATGGGTTCATTATAAGCCAGCTCACTGCGCCAAACCAGCGTATCGGGCAATGCACCATTACGGATGGCGGCATGCTCATCTCCGTCAAATACGGTATTGATCCAGTATAGATATTCGCGATAATGAACGTTGGCTACCTCAGTTTGGTCGATGTAAAAGGAATTGACCGTTACACGGCGGGGTATATTGTTCCAGTCGCCCATCACATCCTCTTCTGTAGCACCCATGGTAAAGGTACCACCCTGAACGAAAATGAGTCCGGGACCGGTTCTCTGTTCTTTTTCTTTGGAGACCTGATAGCCTCCCTGGTTTTTGTCGTTATAATTCCAACCGGTTACGTCCGATTTTTCGGCTTTTTTGCCAAATAACTTCCCGTTTTTACAGGAAGCCACCATAGCGGCACAGGATACAAGGATTGTGAGGTTTTTCCAGTTCATATTGATAGCCATTTAAGCTGGTTTTAGATAGTTATAACGGAACAGTTTGTCTATTATTGTGTTAATTCCTTCGACCAAACGCGAATATAATCAGATAAAGCAATCAATACTCTTGCCAAAATCTTAAATCCGTAGCCCTTTATATTATTTTTGATCCGTTATGCCGCTTCCGCTCCGTTTGCTCCTTCTGATAGGCCTTGTCTGCTGCTCCGCCCACCTGCCGGCACAGCGCAGTTATGCGGCTCAATCTGTGCTGGCAAACGGAAACTGGTACCAGGTGGGTACTACTGCGCCAGGTATTTACCGGATAGACGGCAATGCCCTTCAGGCAATGGGCTTTACGCTGCCCCTTCCTGCCAGCCAGTTACGCCTTTATGGCCGCCATCCGGGTAAGCTGGCCGAAGCCGCCGGTGGCCCTTATTCTGATGATCTTACCGAATTGGCTATTTGGGTAGAAGACGGGGGCGATGGTCAGGTACAGGCTTCCGATTACCTGTTGTTTTATGCTGCGGGGCCGCATAACTGGGTGCCCCTTCCCAATTCCCGGGGTTTCCGGCACGAACTTAATATCTACAGCGATACCGCCTTCTATTACCTTACCAGCGGGGGTACTGGGCTACGGCTACCAACAGGGGCCCTTCCCGGCCCGCCAACGCACACCATTTCTACCTTTCAATACCGATATTGGCAGGAAAATGACCAGTTTAACCTGCTTTCCGGTGGACAGGAATGGTACGGTCACCGGTTTCTGGCCGAAGCTCCCCAGCCGCTCCGATTTACCCTGCGTTTGCCGGCTCCGGTACCCGACCGGTTGGCCCGTTTTTCTTCCACCGTGGCCGCCCGTTCCGTGGGCGCCACAGCAGGTTTTGAGTTTTTGGTGAATGGAGCGGTGGCCGAATCACATACCATTGCGCCGGTTACCGCTTCCAGCTTCGACCTTTTTGCCCGGGAAAGCAGTAAAGAAGCCAGCTTTCAGCCTGCTTCCGAGCTCGACCTCAATATTCGATTTGCTTCTACCAATAGTTCAGCCATCGGCTGGATGAACCGGTTTCAGGTGCTGGCAGACTGCCGGCTTCAATGGGCGGGCGAAGCATTCGATTTTCGCAGCTGGCAAGAGGCTGGCCCGGGTAAAATTGCCCGGTACCAACTCTCTGATGCATCGCCTACCCTGGAGGTATGGAAGATTTCAGCACCCCTGTCGCCCGTGCGGATGATTACCAGCTTTTCCGGGAACCAACTGGAGTTTATTGATCGGCAGGAGCAGCCGGAAGATTATTTTGTATTTAATAAGGCTGCCGGGTTCCCAACTCCTTTTTTATTGAAAAGAATTCCGACTCAAAACCTGCACGGTGTTGCAACGCCGGAATTGCTGATAATTGCAGCAGCCGGTTTGGAACAACCTGCTCAACGCCTGGCCAACTGGCACAGTTCGGAAGACGGCCTGCAATGCCTGGTAGTTCCGGTAGAAAAAATTTACCATGAATTCTCAGCTGGTATTCCTGACCCCGCCGCTATCCGCGATTTTGTAAAACTGCTGCACGACCGCGGCACCGGTAACAAACAGCCCGCTTACCTGCTGCTTTTGGGAGATGCTTCTTTTGATCCTAAAAACCGGACCACCGGTAGCCAGCCAGGCATCCCGTCCTATCAAAGCAGTAGTTCACTCGACCCCTTAAGCACTTGGGTAAGCGATGATTTTTTCGGTTTCCTGGACGATGCGGAAGATATTAACGGGGGCCCGCAAACCAACCTGCTCGATATCTCAATCGGGAGGATTCCGGTGAATACCCCTATCGCCGCCAATGATTATATAGATAAACTAATTGCCTATAAAAACCCTTCCACAAGAGGCGCCTGGCGAAATGAACTGACATTTATTGCTGATGATGAAGACAATAACCTGCACCTGCAGGATATGGAAGGAATTACGCAACTTGCCGCCACCACCAATGATCGGTTTCTTCACCAGAAAATTTACCTGGATGCTTACCAGCAGGAGAGTAGTGCAGCGGGCAGCCGGTATCCCCAGGTAAACCAGGCCATCAGCGATCAAATGCAAACAGGCACCCTGATCTGGAATTATACCGGGCACGGCGGCTTTCGCCGGCTGGCGGATGAAGTTATTCTGGAACAACCCATAGTAGACGGATGGCAGCAAAATGGCCGGTTGCCTTTATTTGTTACCGCTACCTGTGATTTTGCTCCGTTTGATAACCCCACCATTCAATCGCTGGGAGAATACCTGCTGATAAAGCCCCGGGCCGGCGCCATTGCGCTTATGACTACTACCCGCCTGGTATTTGCCTACAGCAATCGAATAATGAATGCCAACTATATGCAGGCTGCGTTGGAACGCCGGCCCGATGGCAGGTACCGCACCCTCGGAGAAGCAGCGCGGGAAGCTAAAAACCGTACCTATTCCAGCTCGGGCGATATCTTTAATAACCTGAAGTTTACGCTACTAGGTGATCCTGCTCTGCGGTTAGCCTTTCCGGAACACCAGGTACTTACCACCCATATAAATGACCGGCAGGTAACGGGCGCCGTGGAGCCCTTAAAAGCGCTGGAAAAAGTTACCGTCCGCGGACAGGTTGCCGACTACCGGGGCCAGTTATTGACCGGGTTTAACGGCACTGTTTTTCCGGTTGTACTGGATCAGCCCTATGACCGGCTGACACTGGGAAATGATCCTGGTAGCCAGGCTACGCGTTTTTCGGTACAGGACAGGGCCCTTTTCCGCGGACGGGCCAGCGTAAAAGAAGGAAAATTTGAATTTTCCTTCTTCATCCCCCGTGATATAAATTACCAGGAAGGCAATATCCGGATCCAATATTATGCTATGGATAGCCTCTCGGATGCGCAGGGCGGCTTCAGTGAACTTAAAATTTCCGGGTCTGCCCCGCCACCTACCGATACAGAAGGGCCCCGGATAAGGGCCTGGCTGAACGATACCCTGTTTCGATCCGGCGATCTGGTGCAGGATCAGCCTGTTTTACTGCTTCGCCTGGCGGATACATCCGGTATTAATGTTATGGGTAGCGGGTTTGGCCACGATATTACGCTGGTTTTGGACGGTGCTGTAAATGAACCACTAAGACTGAATCCCTTTTTTGAGGCGGATGCAGATACTTATCAGTCAGGCAGCCTGCGGTTTCAGTTGCCCCGTTTGCCGGATGGGCTGCATACCCTGCAAATAAAAGCCTGGGATCAACTGAATAACAGCGCTGAAACAACACTGCAATTCAGGGTTCGGTCGGAAAAACAGCTGGTGGTAGAGAGCCTGGGAGTATGGCCCAATCCCTCTGCCGGAGCAGTTCGGTTTGTATTTGCCCATAACCAGTACCAGGTGCCAATGGAAGCATCAATTGAGCTTTTTTCGTTACAGGGGCAGCGGATCAAAATAATAAACGGTACAATAATTGCCAATGGAAACCGTTCCTACTTGGATTGGGATGGAAGAAATGAAAAAGGCTTCCCGGTGGCTCCGGGCGTCTATTTTTACCGGCTGGTGCTTCGTTTGCGCAATGGGCAAACAGCCGTTCATTCTCGTCAATTGATCAGATTATAAACTATTTTATTATTAATCACTATTTTCGCCGCTTATTGAGAAAATTTACCCGAACTAATTACTGAAACGTCCTGGCACACTGTGCCTCTCATGGGTAAATTATTATTCTATGGGCCCGTTCCCGGCCGTTTCCCGATTTAAACATGAAAGATTCAATACAATGAGACAAAAGTCCCTAAAACTGGTCGTATCGTTTTTGATTGGTACCATTGCGGTGAATGAAGTGGTGGCGCAGGATGTGCAGCCGATTAACGTGGTAACGACAGCTGTTCCTTTTCTTAGAATTTCTCCCGATGCGCGGGCAGGTGGTATGGGTGAAGTTGGTATTGCCACTTCTCCGGATGTAAACGCGCCTTTCTGGAACCTGGCAAAAACGCCGTTTAATGAGAGCAAGTTTCAGATAGGAATGACCTATACGCCCTGGTTGAAACGGCTTGGCCTGAATGATGTATTCCTGGGATCGCTGAGTGGTTACTATAAACTGGATGACGATCAGGCCATTTCCACCACGCTCCGTTATTTTAATTTAGGCAGTATTCAGTTCACCGATAACCTGGGTAATGTATTCAGCGAAGGCCGTCCCAGGGAATGGGGCTTTGACGTGGGCTATTCCCGGAAATTATCCGAAAAAGTAGGTTTAGGCATCGCGCTCCGCTATATTTATTCCAACCTGGCGGCTGGTCAAACCATCGACGGTAATACCTATAAAGCGGGTAATGCGGTTGCCGGTGACCTTAGCTTCTACTACAATGGCAAAAATGAAGCAGGTAACGGATTCAGCGCCGGCGCCACCCTTACCAACCTGGGTACTAAAATCGGTTATACATCAGATGCCACCCAAAAGGATTTTATTCCGGCAAACCTGGGATTGGGTGTTGCTTATACCAAAGTATTTGATGAAGACAATAAGATTACCGTTGGTATGGATGTTAATAAACTGATGGTGCCAACCCCGCCGAATGTTGGAGATTCTGCCGGACTGGCGAATTACCGGAATAAAGCAGTAGTAGGTAGCTGGCTGAGCTCTTTCGGCGATGCGCCCGGAGGCTTCGGCGAGGAATTACGCGAGTTTACAGTATCTACAGGAGCTGAATACTGGTATCAAGACCAATTTGCCCTGAGAGCTGGTTATTTTTATGAAGATAAAACCAAAGGAAACCGGAAATATTTTACCCTGGGAGCAGGCATCCGCTACAATGTATTTGGCCTGAACTTCAGTTATATCGTTCCTTCCGGTTCCGGAGTAAACCAGAATCCCTTATCCAATACCCTGCGTTTCAGCCTGGTATTTGACCTGGGACAGACAGGTGAATAAGCCCGTTTAAATTTTTAGATCGATTTATAAGAATCGTCCTGCATCTTTGCGGGGCGATTTTTTTTCTGTTTAGCCTTTGGGGAAAGGGGGGAAGGGAGCAAATTCAGCATCCACCTTCCTATTCCATAATCTTTAATACCGATTCAATGAATTGTACGTATAAACTTGGTTTTGGCATTGATTTTCATCAGCTGGTAGAAGGACGCGACCTTTTTTTAGGCGGGGTGGCTATCCCGCATACCAAAGGCGCATTAGGCCATAGTGATGCAGATGTGTTGTTGCATGCAATTTGTGATGCTATGCTGGGTGCATTGGCGCTGGGTGATATCGGCATTCATTTTCCCAATACCGATCCGGCGTACAAGGATATTGATAGTAAGAAACTACTGGTTAAATGCGTGGAGCTGATCCGGGAGAAAGGCTATCGTGTTATAAATGTGGATAGCTCACTCACCTTGGAGAAACCGAAAATAAAGCCCTATGTAACGGCTATGCAGGAAACCATTGCCGGCATTTTAGGCATCGGCACAGACGCTGTATCAATCAAAGCCACTACCACAGAAACAATGGGCTTTGTGGGGCGCGAAGAAGGATTGGTTGCTTATGCTGCTGTTTTGCTGGATACCATGGCCCCGGCCTTATTGCCCGTAAAAATCAAAAATGAATCTGCATTTGAACTGCCTGCTTACGCCACTGCCGGATCCGCAGGTATGGACCTGAGAGCAAATATTTCAGAACCACTATCGCTGCAACCACTGGAAAGAACCCTGGTTCCGACCGGATTGTACATGGAATTACCCAATGGCTACGAGGCACAGATCCGGCCGCGCAGCGGATTAGCCATTAAACAGGGAATTACCTGTTTAAATACCCCCGGCACGATTGATGCTGATTATCGGGGAGAGATTAAGGTGATCCTTATCAACCTGTCCAATGAAACGCAACTTATTGCACCCGGTGATCGGGTTGCACAAATGGTCATCCAGCAGGTTCAACAGGTGAGCTGGGTTCCCGTAGAAATATTATCTTCAACAGAACGGAATGCCGGTGGATTCGGGCATACCGGAAAAGCATAAGGCATGAAGCAACTTGTTTACATCGCAGTAGCATTAATGGCTATCGGGGCAGTCAGCTGTCGGGCAACCAAAAAAATCAATACCGTTATTGCTAAAAAAGATTCTGCCGTTACTACGCTGATGGCAGATGCACATGAAGATACGGTGCGGTATATCCGGGAAGTATATTCTAAACTGGCGTCCAATATTATTGATTACAAAACCTTCAGTGCTAAAATGAAGGTGGAATACTGGGATAAAGACGGAAAAGGACCTGATCTGACCGTTTTTGTGCGCATGCAAAAAGACAGCATTATCTGGTTATCCGTAAATGCCACGGTATTTAGTTACGAAGCTTTCCGGGTGCTGATCACACCGGATAGCCTTAAACTCATAAATAAACAGGATAAAGTGGTGCAGCTGCGTTCCGTCAAGTACCTGGAAGAAGTAGCGCAGATCCCTTTTGATTTCAAGGCAGTGCAGGAATTGATCATCGGCAACCCCCTGTTCCTCGACTCGAATATTGTATCCTATCGCAAAGGGCCGGAAACGATCAGCCTGCTGAGCATGGGAAATTTGTTCAAGAACCTGATTACCCTGGGCATGGAGAACTACCTGCTGCAGCATATAAAACTGGACGATCAAAACCTGCGTCGTAATCGTACAGCGGATCTTAGTTTTTCCAATTACAACGGGCAGGGAGGGATTCCGTTTTCTACTTACCGCAAAATGAGTTTCACCGAAAAATCCAAGATTGATGTGCAGATGGAGTTCAAACAGTATTCCTTTAACGAAAGTTTAAGCTATCCATTCGCCATTCCGAAAAATTATAGCGTTCAATAAAGACGGGACTTTATATATTTGAAACATTCCATCTTCCAATTGAACAGCATGATAAAAAAAATCTGGATACTTCTTTTTATTGTAGCCGGCAGTTTGAACGTGTTGGCACAGGCTGGTAACAGCAGTTCCGATTTAAAAAAGCAGCAGGCCGAAATTCAACGGGAAATTGATGAGTTGAAAAAACAGCTGGCCGAAACCGGCAAGTACAAGAAGAAAAGCCTGGCCGAGCTGAACCTGGTACAGAAAAAACTGAAACTGCGGGAATCACAGATCAGTAATATCAACCAGCAGATCAACCTGATCCAGGGAGATATCAACCAAAGCTGGCGCGATATTGTGAAACTGCGCGCAGAGCTCGATACCCTCAAAATTCAATATGAGAAAAGTGTAGTGTATGCGTATAAAAATCGCAGCAATTACGATTTTGTCAATTTTATTTTCAGTGCAGGTAGTTTTAACGATGCCCTGAAGCGGATGGCCTACCTGAAATCTTACCGGGCTTATCGCGAACAGCAGGCCGCTAATATTGCCAATACACAAAACCAGCTGGAGCAGAAGATCGGTAAGCTGAACCTGAGCAAAAAAGAAAAAAGCTCAGCCCTGGAAGAACAGAATAAGCAGTTTAAAGTATTAGCAGAAGAGCGGGCGGAAAAAAATGCAGTAGTGAGCAAGATCAAAGGGCAGGAAAGGGAGCTGATGAAAGACATGACAACCAAACGTAACCAGGATAATAAGTTGAAAGCGGCCATTTCTGCAGCTATTAAAAGAGAAATTGCTGCCGAGAAAAAACGGTTGGCAGAGCTTGAAAAAGAAAGGAAGGCAAAGGAAGAGG
>NZ_LUKG01000001.1:17967-20743 GCF_001601815.1 Flavihumibacter sp. CACIAM 22H1 | reverse complement strand
TGGATACCCGGGAAGAAATTAAACTGGCTTCAAATATCTTCGAAAAAAACCAGGGTGGTTTGCCCTGGCCTGTAAATTCCCGCCGCATAACCATGAAATTCGGCCGTAATAAATATGAAGGATTAAATGTAGACTATGTGAATGAAGGGATAACCATCGAAGCAGAGGCCAATAGCTCGGTTAAAGCAGTCTTTGACGGAGAAGTGTCTGCCATTTTTACCATTGGGTCCATTCAGGCTGTTATCATCAAGCATGGCAAGTACTTTACAACCTATAGCAACCTTTCCCGTGTAACGGTAAGTAAGGGCGAAAAAGTAAAAACCGGCCAGTTAATCGGCCGGCTGGAAGAAAAAGATGCCGGCCGTGGAGAACTTGAATTTATTATCACCAACGATAGCCAGGTTAACCTCAATCCAGAACTCTGGTTACAGCGATAAGTTTTTATTCGCCAACCGGTGCCGGTTCCAGGCATTTTTCGTACAGTGCTTCGTATTGGGGAACAATAAAGTGAATATCGAATCGATCGCTCTGGGCTTTGGCATTTTCCTTAAACTGATCAAGCAGGGGCTGGTTGCTGAGCAGTTCAATTGCGTGGCGGCTCATATCTTCCACATCCCCGATATTGCTGAGATAACCGGTTTCACCATGGATATTGATTTCCGGTAAGCCGCCGGCATTGGTAGAAATAACCGGCACACCCGCTGCCATGGCTTCCAGTGCCACTAAACCAAAACTCTCATAATCAGAGGTGAGTAAAAACAAGTCGGCAATAGCCATGATTTCTTCCATCTGTTCCTGTTTTCCCACAAACCGAATATGGTCGCAAATGCCTAATTCGCGCGCCAGGCTTTCTGCACCAGGCCGCTCGGGTCCGTCTCCTACAAACAATAATTTACTTGGTACTTTTTTAACCACATTGGCAAAAATGCGAACCACATCATCAATCCGTTTTATTTTGCGGAAATTTGATGCATGCATAAGAATGCGTTCGCCATTGGGTGCAATCACCCGACGGAAGGCATCAATCCCTTTCCGGCGGAAACGTCCTACATCCACAAAATTGTGGATCACTTCAATTTCTTTTTCAATCTTAAACCATTTGTAGGTTTCTGTACGAAGATTATCAGAAACGGCCGTTATAGCATCGCTCTCATTGATAGAGAACGTAACTACCGGCGCATAGGTTTTATCACGGCCAACCAGTGTAATATCGGTACCATGCAGGGTGGTAACCACAGGAATATTGAGGCCGGTTTTTAATAAAATCTGTTTGGCCATGTAAGCCGCCGATGCATGCGGAATGGCATAATGCACATGTAATAAATCGAGCTTATTGTTGATGATCACATCCACCATGGTACTGGCCAGGGCTGTTTCATACGGCGGATAATCAAAAAGAGGATAGGTTGGAACTCTTACTTCATGATAAAATATATTCGCATTGAATTCATTTAATCGAACAGGTTGCTGGTAGGTAATGAAATGAACCTGGTGCCCCTTGTCGGCCAGGGCTTTTCCGAGTTCTGTTGCCAATACACCACTTCCACCAAAGGTTGGGTAACATACAATTCCTATACGCATAATTTAAATACTTCCTTGTGAAGGTACTGGTTTAAAATGTTTAGGTAATTTTAAAAAAACAGCTACATGAATAGAATTGTTTGGTTGGCCTTAATGGTTTCTCAAATTGGATTTTTTTCTTCTGCATCTGCACAAACAGCTGATTTTCAAACGGATTCCATTTTTTTTCGGAAAATGGCAGACGATGTGCTGAGTTCAGCAACGGCGTATGAAAATTTGCGGGTTTTGTGTAAAACGATCGGGCCCCGGCTGGCAGGCTCACCCGGAATGTATAAGTCCGAAGCCTGGGCCGAACAGGTACTGCGGGCCGCAGGGGCTGATAAGGTTTGGAAACAGGCCGTGCAGGTGCCGCACTGGGATCGGGGCGGAAAAGACGAAGCCTGGTACCAGGTTACCGATGCAAACGGGAAAAAAACGAGGATACAGCTGGATATCCTGGCCCTGGGAAATTCTATTGGAACAGGTAAAAACGGGCTGTTCAAAAAAGCGGTACTGATCGAAGATTTCGAGGAGCTCGAAAAAAGAAAAGAGGAGGTAAAGGATGCCATCGTGGTGTTTAATAATGTATTCAACCCCAGGAACCTTTCGGTGGGTCAATCTTACGGCGAATCTGGTGCTTATCGCCGGGCCGGACCCAGTCGGGCGGCCAAATACGGGGCTGCAGCTATCCTGATCCGGTCTGTATCTGCATCTGCTAATGATAATCATCCGCATACCGGCACCACGTCTTACGATAGCGCCTACCCGAAAATCCCGGCTGCGGCCATGGGCCTTCAGGATGCCGATAAACTTATTGCAGCTCTTAAGGCTGGCAAGTCTATACAGGTATATTACAAAAGCCTGGCACATTTTAAACCGGATGCAACCGGGCATAATATTATCGGAGAATTAACCGGTTCCGTCTTCCCGGATCAGTACATAACCGTAGGTGGCCATCTCGACAGTTGGGATCCTGCAGAAGGCGCCCATGATGATGGCACCGGCTGTGTTCAGTCTATCGACATAATCCGGGCAATGAAAGCTATGGGGTACAAACCGCGGTATACTATCCGGGTAGTGCTTTTTGCCAATGAAGAAAATGGCCTTCGGGGAGGTGCACAATATGCACAGGAAGCCAAATCAAAAGGGGAGAAACATGTTTTTGCCCTGGAAAGTGATGCGGGTGGATTTACACCCCGCTCGTTCGGCTTTACCC
>NZ_LUKG01000001.1:0-17505 GCF_001601815.1 Flavihumibacter sp. CACIAM 22H1 | reverse complement strand
ACATGTTTTTGCCCTGGAAAGTGATGCGGGTGGATTTACACCCCGCTCGTTCGGCTTTACCCTGGAGCAAAACAGGCTGGAAAAAATTCGCGCCTGGGTACCCCTGTTTGTACCTTATGGAGTATACCAGTTTGCCAATGGAGGGGGCGGTGCTGATATTGGTCCGCTGAACCGTGCCCTGGGAACGCCGGTAGCCGGATTAAGCCCGGATGGCTCCCGCTACTTCGATCTGCACCATGCCCGCAACGATGTTTTTGAAGCTGTCAACAAAAGAGAAATGGATTTGGGTGCCCTTAATATGGCTTTATTGATTTATATGATCGACAAATATGGATTATGATTATTTTCATATATAAATCAACATTATGGGCAGGTTTTTTTCAATCGTGATTATTGCATTGGTACTAATCGGAGCAGGATTGTTTTACTGGCGTTTTTATTGGGTATTCGGGGAGGGCGTTAAATCGGGCGAATTAAATTTCGTGGTTAAAAAAGGATATATCTTCAAAACCTATGAGGGCAAGCTGATACAGAGTGGCTTTCGGGGTGGTATGGCCGGTAGTATCCAATCCTACGAGTTTGAATTTTCTGTAGAAAATGCACAAATTGCCACCACTCTTATGGAAAACAGCGGCAAACAATTTGACCTGCATTACAAAGAATACCTGGGTGCTTTACCCTGGAGAGGAAATACCAAATATGTGGTGGATAGTATCTTGTCAATGAACGGACAACCCGAAGAAAAATCTATTCGACCCAAAGTGCAAAACACGCAATAATATTAAACACCTAACAGGAATACAGCCGGACGCTTATGCAGCTCCGGCTTATTTTTTTGCCAGTTGCGTACCGTACGGGTTTGGATGGTTTCATTGGTACCGGTAATATCAGCTGCAATGCATAACCTGGTATCAGGGCGGCATTGCTGAAGAAAGGCTTCCAGTAATGCAGTATTCCGGTAAGGGGTTTCGATAAAAATCTGGGTGCAGCCATTTTTCAGGCTTTCCTGCTCCAGTTCCTTTATAAGTTTATTGCGGGCAGCTGCATCAATAGGAAGGTAGCCATGAAACTGGAAACGCTGACCGTTTAAACCGCTTGCCATCAGCGCAAGCAGGATAGAACTGGGGCCTACCAGCGGTTTAACCAATGCCCCCATTTCCTGGGCTGCCGCTACTAAAAGCTGCCCCGGATCTGCTATGCCCGGACAGCCCGCTTCGCTCAGGATGCCGATATTTTTTCCCCGCTGTACCTGCTGGCGGAACTGGTCTTTAACCTCCTGCTCGGCTTTATGAATCGCATACCAATCGTAATTGTCAATGATCATTTCCTTCCAGCATCTTTTCAGAAATCGACGGGCGGTGCGTTCATTTTCAACAAAAAAAACCTGGCATTGCTGTACTGCTTCCAGTACATAAGACGGAATTACCTCCAGGTGTTCCTCATCCAGGTAACAGGGAATAAGGTAAACAGAACCAAGTGCTGAACTTGCCATACTTATTTTTTATCCATTTCGCGAAAACTTAGTGTTGCGGCAATTACGGCATAAGAGGGTGCCAGTACCCAGCCAACAAAGGGGATCGCATGCATCAGGTAAAACAACAAGCCGTTTCCGATTGCCAAACCTTTATGATCGCTGATAAAACGAATGCTTTCTGCCGGGGATAATTTTCTTCGCTCACAGCTATAATCCACCATGGAAAAGCCATAGTAATAACATTCTACAAAAAGAGAAATAAGCGGACTAATCCAGCCAACAACAGGAATGAAGGAAAGCAATAAAATGGAAACGGTATAAACCGATTGCCAGAGCAGGTTACGAAGGGCCAGTTTAATACCCCGTACAATATCTTTCATCAACTGGGCAAAGCTGAAAGGAAATTCACGCCCCTCCAATATGGATTCCGTTTTTTCACTGAGGTAGGCAAATACCGGCGAACCTACGATCAGGAAAAAGAATTTAAAAAAAGAGAAATAAAAAAATACCAGCAGCACCTGCACCATTATGCCTCCCATCATGAATAAAAAACTAAGGATGCCGCTTTTTTGTTCCTGTAACCACCTGTCTATTCCAATCAGGTTGGTAAGATAATTTACGGCATCGTTGGCTGAACTGATGAAAAAAAACATGCCGGTGATGAAAAGCAGCATATAAATTATTCCCGGAATAATAATCCACCGCCAGAGTTTATGCTGTACTATAAAATGATGTGCCTTGTAGAAGGATTCAAAAGCTATGATAAGTTCTTTCAGCAATATGGGTTGTTTAAGCGCCTAAATTTATTACTTTGAACCTAGACCATTCGCAAAAAGATGACAAAACTCCCGCTTTCCTGGTTTGACGGTACAGATGTAGTGGAAATTTCTCGCGCACTGATCGGAAAAATTATCCGCACCCGATTCGACGATGGGCTTACCAGTGGCCGGATCATAGAAACAGAAGCCTATGCGGGAGTAACCGATAAAGCCTCGCATGCTTACGGGGGGCGGCGTACCTCAAGAACGGAAATCATGTATGCGCAGGCAGGAACGGCCTATGTTTATCTTTGTTATGGCATCCATCATCTATTTAATATCGTAACCAACCAGCCCGATATACCCCACGCTGTGCTGATTCGGGCAATACTACCCCTGGAAGGTGAGGCGCTTATCCGCGCCAGGTTAAAAAAAACTGCATCGGTTCCGAGCGCAAAACTAGCTTTGGGACCGGGTTTGGTGGCAAAGGCCCTGGGTATCAGCACCCACCATACCGGCCTGTTGCTGAATGATAGCATCAGTATCTGGGACGATGGGTTCAGGCCCGAAGCCATCCGCATTACACCCCGTATCGGCATTGATTATGCACAGGAAGACAAGGACCTGCCTTACCGTTTTCTGCTGACAGAAAAAAGCTGAATCAGAATTTGGGACAGGGAATTTCTTTTTGTCCCTCAGAAGGACGTTTAATATAGATCAGGGAAATTTCGATTCCACCCCTGCGCTGAGAGGCTGTTTTAAGTTGAGAAGTATTTACATCATAGGTAACCCCCAGGCGAAAATCTGCCCATTCAAAACCCATATAGGGGATCAGTGCATCGCCAAAACGATACCAGGAACCCGCATAAAAGGCCGTCGGCCGCTCAAAATCTTCGTTCAGGTTAAAAGCAACAGCCCCTCCCAAAAGGGTTTCAAAAGCGCCTGCCTGGCGGCTGTGCAGGGCCGACATATGGAGGGTGGTGGTTTGTCCAACCGGAAGATAGCCCCCGCCATGAATAGTTACCCTCGGCTGAAGGGTATAAAACCCGTTGGTGAAATTTTCTTTGGGCCGGTTGATATGATAGACTGATGCACCGAAATAAAAATTATCCTCTCCGTTGGTAGATCCGCTGTATAAAAGGCCGGCATTTACGCCCACATAACTTACGTTGATGCGGGTGCCATCCACCGCCTCGCCACTCGGATTTGTCCAGGTGCCGTCCAGCGCCAGCTCATTTTCAAAATTCAATTGAGAGCCATCCAGCCGTTTACTCGTATAAACGCCCTGGAATCCAAGCCCCAGTTGATGAAAGCCATCTTCGTCCAGTGATTTATGATAAGCCGTGGAAAAAGCCACGTAATTAGACGTAAGGATACCATTTGCTGTGCGGTCTGTCATTGCCATACCACCAATACCCCAGGTATCATTATTCAAACGGCCTTTCAGCAGGGGGGCGTCCAGTGATAGCGTAGAGGTTACAAAGGCTTTACTAATGGCCGGCCATTGATCCCGGTAATTTCCGGCCGCTCGTATTATGCCGTTAAATTTCCCGGTATAAGCGGGGTTTAAGGTCATGGGCGAGGCGAAAAATTGCGAAAAGTGCGGGTCCTGGGCAAATAACGGAGAAGCATTCCATCCCAACAGAAGCAGTATTCCAACAAAAATTCTCATAATAGGAAAGGTAAAATACAAAAAATGCCCAATGACAGGTAATTATTTTGGCTAGGCCTGCTGTTTATTGCCAAATGCCAGGTCGCCGGCATCTCCCAGCCCCGGCACAATATAGCTTTTGGCGGTTAATTCTTCGTCGATGGCACCACACCAGATCCTTACATTGGGTTCGTTGCGGTGAACATACTCAATTCCAACGGTACATGCAATAGCGCACACAATATGAACTTCTTTGGGTTTGCCTTCCTCGCGTAAAAACTGGATGGTTTTAACCAGGGAAGCGCCGGTTGCCAGCATCGGATCAGAAATAATCAGTATACGATCCTCCAGGTCGGGGCTCGATACATATTCCATGCTGATTTCAAAACTACCATCGGCATGGTGTTTCCGGTACGCTGAGATAAAGGCATTATCGGCCTTGTCAAAATAATTCAGCAATCCCTGGTGAAGGGGTAGGCCTGCCCGCAGGATGGTGGCCAATACTGGCTGTTCCTGCAATAATTTACAATTGGAACTGCCCATAGGGGTAGGTGTTTCTACCTGTACATGGGCCATATGTTTGCTGATTTCATAAGCCGCTACTTCCCCAATTCGTTCAAGATTACGGCGAAACCGCATTCTGTCTGTCTGAATCTGTACGTTTCGCAGCTCACTTACGAAATCGCAGAGTAGGGAGTAGTGCTTGCTTAAATTAACCACCATGATTATCCAATTTTTCTGCCGGTGTCAATCGTTGTAATTTGCACCCGCCCGACAAATCTAAAGGGCTGCCGGGTAAATCAAAAACTTTTTTGAGAATGGTCTATAATGTTATCGGATTGATGAGTGGTAGCTCCCTGGACGGGCTGGATATTGCTTTTGTACAGTTTCATGCCACTGGCGGTAAATGGTCTATGGAACTGCTGCAGGCAACAACCTATGCGTATACCCCCGAATGGGAAGAAAAACTACGGAATTGCACCGCTCTTTCAGCAGCGGATTACCTGCTGCTGCACAGCGCTTACGGGCATTTAACCGGCCAATTGGTAAATCGGTTTATTGAAGCACACGGACTAGAGCATAAAGTGCATATGATAGCGTCTCACGGGCATACCAGTTTCCATATGCCCGCAGCAGGTATGACGGCCCAACTTGGAGATGGAGCGGCCATTGCCGCAGAAACAGGGCTGCCGGTGATCAGTGACCTGCGGGCCATGGATATAGCGTTTGGCGGACAAGGTGCACCGATTGTACCAGTTGGCGAAAAACTCCTGTTCGGCGACTATACCTTTCTGCTGAATTTAGGCGGTATTGCCAATTTATCGGTTCACCGCAACGATCGGATCATTGCTTTTGATTCCTGTGCCGCCAACCGCGTACTAAATATGCTGGCTGCCGATGCAGGCCTTGCTTTTGATGAAAATGGAAAAATAGCAGCTGCCGGCACAGAAAATGCCGGTTTGCTGGAAAAACTCAACCAGCTACCGTATTATCAGCTCAGCTACCCGAAATCACTCGCAAACGCATTTGGAACCGATGAAGTTTACCCGCTGATTAAAAGGTTGGAACTACCCCTGCCCGATGCATTACATACCTACGTTAAACATATTGCCGCACAAATTGCTACAGATATTGCCCGGGTAGCAGTAAAAGAGGGTATTGACCCTGCCGGAAAAACCCTGCTGGTAACTGGTGGAGGCGCCCTGAATAGTTTTCTGGTTAATTGCCTGCAGGATCAGTTGGCAGACCTACAGGTAAACCTGGTGGTACCCGACCGATTGTTGGTAGAATTCAAGGAAGCCATTATCATGGCCTTGATGGGGGTATTAAGGTGGAGAGAAGAGTACACGGTACTGGCATCCGTAACCGGCGCCACCCGCAACAGCATCGGGGGGGCGCTCTGGTTGGGAAATGAAGCCTAGATACCCAGCTTTTCTTTCAGTTTCTGGTACCCGCTTTTACTAACAGGCAACTGCTTTTTATTCTTAAGAATTGCAGTGTAGCTCTCCTTTTCCATAGGAAAGAGCTGGCTGATTTCCTGTACGTTCACGAGGTAGGAGCGATGAATGCGTACAAACTGATGCACTGGTAACTGTTGCTCCATGGCCGCCATGGTTTTATTTTTCAGCCAGCTTCCATCTGCCGTAAAAATTTTGATATAATCATCGGCCGCCTCAATATAATGTACCTGGTTCACCGGAATAATGCGGATAGTGGCATTGTCTTTAATAACAATGCGGTCTTGTTGCTGGGGCGATAAACTGGCGCTCGTAAGCAAGGCTTCATTAGGTAGGTGATGTTGCTGTGACAGGTATTTTTGAACAGCTTTCTGAAATCGCTCCAGGCTATAGGGTTTTAGTAAATAATCCACCGCATGTTGATCAAATGCTTTCATAGCATACTCGTCAAAAGCCGTGGTAAAAATTACTGCCGGTTGTTTTTCCAGGAGTTCCAGCATTTCAAAGCCATTGATACGGGGCATCTGGATGTCAAGAAAAATAAGGTCAGGTTCCTCTTGCTGAATGGCTTTTAATCCGCTGAAGCCATCATGACAAATACCCACCACCTGCATTTGCGGAAAAGCAGCCAGGTACTCCTGTACCAGCAAACAGGCCAGGGGTTCATCATCTATTATCAGTACTTTCAGCATATAATTGTGGAATGATTACAGTTGTTATGAATAAATTATTTTCCTGTTTTACCTGCAACAGGTCGGTTCTTCCAAAAAGCAGGTACAGTCTTCGTTGAACAGAACTAAGGCCAAAACCGGTTCCGGTTTTTCGGGCAGGCGTTTCGGGGTCAAAGGGGTTACTAACAGTAATATATAGATGTTTTTCTCTCAGCCGGGTAGTTATCTCAATCTCAACCGCATCGGTGGTTTCATACAGTCCGAACTTAATCGCATTTTCAACCAGGGGTTGTAAAAGCAGCGGTGGAATAATAGCACGGGCATCGTTTTCATCCCGATGTATAAATACCTGCAGCCGGTGCCCAAACCGTAGTTTTTCTATTTGCAGGTAGCGGTTAATCTGGTCTATTTCATTGCTAAGTTCTATCAGTTTATCTTCTTTCTGGTGTATGGTTCCGCGTAGGAAGGAAGCCAGTTGCTCTGTCATATGGCGTGCTTCCTGCGGGCGTGTTCCGATTAAGGCATTGATAGAATTGAGGCTGTTGAATAAAAAATGCGGTTGCAATTGCTGCCGCAATTTGAATAACTCAGCTTCCGTTGCCAGTTGCTGGATTTCATTCCGCTGCTTTTTTTCAGCCGATGCTTTTTGCAGCATATTAAATAATAAGATCAGTACCAGGATACTGGAAACCGTAATCATGGAAAAACCAATCCTTATCTGCATGGTAGCATTCAGCATGCTGATATAAGCAGGGTTATCGGGGATCATGGATTCCAGCAATAGTTTGGCTGCAACCGGAAGCAAGCTGGATAAGCCGGCTGTTAAAGTAATGGCAATCCAAAACCCGGTGGCATTGGGTGTATAAAATTTAAAAATTCGCTTAAGAGTAACCGTTATAAAAACCAGCAGCAGGGCATTTAGCAGTGATTCTGTTGCACTGATGGAAAAATTATAGCCATTACTGAGCAGGGCAAAGAAATTGATTTGCCATATCAGGTAAATAAAGACACTGCAAAGCAACAGCAGAGATCTGTTATTAAATGGAATGGATGGCATAATCCGGTTTGCGTTGTAGTTGAATGGTTTTGTCTTTTATATAATTCCGGTAGCCATCGGCATGTTCAATTTCATGATGTTGCTGGTACAGCTCTGCACCGTGAAATAAATCGGGCAGGCAGGAAAGCTCTTTTATTCCGAGGAATTTCCATTCCACTTTCGTGGCCTGGTTATATTGCCAGCTTAGCAGTTCCTGATTCCCGATTTCCTGTGCGGCCTGCATAGCTTGTTCCCTGGTACCTGCGTCGAGCAGGCGCACTTGTTCTTCAAACTGGGGAGTATGCTTACCCTCTCCGCATATAATTTCATAGCAAATGGTTGCCAGGTAATAAGACATAAGGATGGTTTAATGGTTAGGGCTTAGAAGTTGGAGATCTCAATGCCACCAAAAACTGCATTGGCTTCTACATAAAGAATTTTATCCGAGAAAATGGTGTGTTTGGGGCGTTGGTCTTCCACGCTGCCCAGTACCGAATTATTTTCCATTTTCAATTGCCAGTGTGATGGAATGATTAACCGGATGCTGCCAAAAACTGCATTCAGTTCCAGCTTGGGTGGCAGGTCAAAATCGGCCTGAGACAGGTTGATCTCTGCGCTTCCGAATACGGTAGATACCTCACCACCGCCGAAGTTTTTGGTCAGGATATTTTTACGGATGCTGCCAAACACGCTCGATTCATTCAATTTTTCATTGACGGTGCTGGCAGCTGGGTCTTCTTCCAGAATTGCGGATGCCACCGCTGCCGCCCTGTTGTTATCCCAATGCCGGGGCCGGAAAATCAGGAAGAGCCCGCCCAGTACCAGCATCACCGGCCAGAAAAATTCTCTTGGAAAAAATTGGGGAAACGCTTTATCCGCCAGGAAAAAAGCACCAATAGCGAGGGGCCAGAGCCAACCGGTACCCCTGAATTTATGACTGAT
Organism: Flavihumibacter sp. CACIAM 22H1; assembly: GCF_001601815.1. GTDB lineage: Bacteria > Bacteroidota > Bacteroidia > Chitinophagales > Chitinophagaceae > Flavihumibacter. Next base: position 9,015 of record NZ_LUKG01000001.1, on the reverse strand, counting down.
ACCGATGGCTAATCCAACTGCAATCAGGATCATTGGCCAGGAAAAGATCCAGGTAGGTATGAATACCCCGGCTTTGCTGGCGAATAACAGTCCGCCAATAACTACCAGCAAAATTCCAAAAATATACCGGCTCTGTTTGTTTCCGCGGCAGGGGCCATTGCCCCGGTTTCTTCTATATCTACCCATTGTTTTCAGATTTTAAGTAAAACTACAGTCCGCCTGCCCGGTATACAAGCAGTTTCCTGCCACTTCCAGCAGATTCTCGGTAAAGCCCGGTTTTTTGTCGGTAAATATGCTACACAGGAAATCAGAGAAACCGGAAGCTGCTACCGTCAAAAAGACCGCGATCGGAGAGCTTGAGCGCCGGTATAACCAGCAGCGCCATAAAAGACAGGGTCATGAAGGGCGCCGCCAGCTGACTGCCGAGTGATTTTGCCAGCCTGTCCAGCTCGGTATAGGAAGCCGCTACATCGTACCCGTCGTCGGTACTCATCAATCCGGCTACCGGCAAAGCTAACACCGCCGATTCAGCCGGCGTAACACAACTCAGCCCGCCTTTTTCCCGGATCACCAGGTTAATTGCTTCCAGGATAGAATCATCGTCTGCGCCTACTGCAATAATATTATGAGAATCATGCGCCACTGAAGAAGCGATGGCTCCTTTTTTTAAGCCCATTCCACAGATAAATGCTTTCGCGGGCGGCGCTTTCCGGTACCGGTTTACGACCACAATTTTCAAACAGTCGGTAGCCGGGTTGCTTACAAAATTACCAGCCTTGCGCAACAGGTCCATAGCGCCCATTTCTTTAGACCCGGTTATTAGTTGCCCGTCATAGGCTATGATGGCGGGGTATAAGTAAGAATCTGTAGTTACTTTCAGGTCCTCCACGCTAATTTCTGTGCAGTTAAACTGGTTGATAGGGGAGGTTTCCACCGAGGCAATCCGGCTTACCCCGTCTGCATATACACATTCGCCGTTGATCCAGGTAGCTTCGACCTCAAACCTGCTGAGATCACGTAGTAAAACAAAATCAGCCCAGTCGCCTTCCCGCAATAACCCCAGGTCCATTTTATAATGTTCTACCGGGTTAATACAGGCTGCTCGGAGGATATCGAACAAATCGATTTCCTTTCGCAGGGCTCTTGCGCAAAGCTGGTTGATATGCCCCAATAGCAGGCTGTCGGGGTGTTTGTCATCGCTGCAAAACATAATTTTATCAGGATGGCTTCGGAGCAATTCGATGAGTGCATCAAAATTTTTAGCAGCGCTTCCTTCCCTGATCAGAATTTTCATGCCCTGCTGTAGTTTATCCAGGCCTTCTTCATAACTGAAGCATTCGTGATCGGTGCTCATACCACCGGCAATATAACGGGCGGCTTCATCCCCTCTCAGGCCGGGGGCGTGCCCATCAACCGGCTTACCTAATTCACGGGCAGCGGCAATTTTTGCCATCACTTCCGGATCCCTGTTCAAAACGCCTGGAAAATTCATCATTTCACTCAGGTAATAAATGTCTTTTCGTTCCAGGAGCTGACGAACGGCAAGGGCATCGAGCTCGGCGCCGGCTGTTTCAAAACGGGTTGCCGGCACACAGCTAGGCGCGCCAAAATGAAATTTGAACGGCACCTGTTGCCCGTTGCGGATCATAAAATCCACCCCTTCCACCCCGCAAACATTCGCAATTTCATGGGGGTCAGAAATGGTGGCCACCGTTCCATGCGCCACAGCCAGTTTTGCAAATTCAGACGGTACAAGCAGGGAACTTTCAATATGCACATGGGCATCCACAAAACCCGGGCATATATAAGCGGCCGCAGTATTCGGATTTTCGGAAAGACAGCGAATTTCGCGGATGCGCGGACCCTCCAGGTGTAATTCCGCGAAATAAATGGTTCTATTGGGTATATCTATCAGATTCCCCTGTAGGATTTTTTCCATATTGTGCTGGCTTAGCAACACAATATACCCAAGAACCACAAAAAAACTAGAAACTGATGGTTAACCTGTAATGAATTGGATGATCGGGCATCTAATAGAAAAAATACCGGTTACATTTGATCCAAATTTACTGACTCAAGCTTACAACATGCTGAAAGGTCCTGCTTTTACATTACTCGCCTGTTTGGTTTTCGGGCTGCTTACGGTACAGGCACAAACCGTTGTGGATGTACTGGAAGGATATGAAAAAGCCCTGGGTGGCAAAGAAAAACTACAAACCCTTCAGTCGGTTTACCTGGAAGGAGTTTCCATTGCCGGAAACGGGAACGAAATCATCTCGAAACTAACCAAGGTCGATCAAAAACTGATGCGGTCTGAGATCAGTTTCGGGATGGGCAGCATTTCGGTACTGCTAACCGACCAGGGCGGCTGGATATCCAACCCCCGGAATGGCGGAAAATTTGAACCCATGCCGGAAGAACGCTACAAGGCAGCTCAAACAGAACTTGATATAACAGGGCCACTCTATAATTATGCTGCAAAAGGACACCAGGCTGTGTTGGAAGGAAAAGAAACCATTAACGGCAAAGATGCCTTTAAAATTAAGCTTACCCTGAAAAATGGGAATGAAATAACGTATTATCTGGATGCGGCAACCTATCTTCCGATGCGCGAAATTAGAAAAGGGGCCGGGCTGATGGGGGGCGGACAAAGAAGGCAGGGAGCTAACCAGGGAGCACAGCCCCAGGAACTGATCACTGATTTTGCTGATTATAAAGCTACCCCGGAAGGTTTTATTTTTCCTTTTACTGTTAAACGCAACGGAATGGGAGGCGAAACCATCTATGAAAAGATCGAGGTAAACAAAACAGTCGATCCGAAGTTATATAAACCGGAATAACCACTCAAATTAATACCAACTACACATTAAACAGAAACACATGAAAGCGTTGAAACTTGCATTTTTAGGAGCTTCTTTATTAGGAACCATCTCCGGTTTTTCGCAAACGGCGGAGGAAGTGGCCAATAAACATATTGAAGCTATTGGCGGAAAAGAGAATTGGAAAAAAGTGAAATCAGTGATCATGGAAGGTAATATGTCTTTCCAGGGAATTGATATTGCCGTAACCACCACAGCGGTACACAATACCGGCAGCCGGCAAGACCTTACCATCATGGGGCAGCAGAACTATATTATTATGACCCCCACCGCAGGTTGGATGTTTATGCCGGTGCAGGGGCAGCAGAATGTAGAACCTATGACAGAAGAAATGGTAAAAAAAGGCGCCGATGAACTTGATACCCAGGGTGCATTAGTTGATTACAAAGCAAAAGGACATACCATTGAATTCCTTGGTAAAGAAGATGTGGAAGGAACAGAATGCCTGAAACTTAAACTGAACCTGAAAGGTGGAAAAGTTACTACGTATTACATCGATCCTTCGAGCTACCTGCTGATCAAATCAACCGCCAAACAGGAAGTAAACGGGCAGGAAATGGAAATGACAACCGGATATAGCAACTACCAGAAACTACCGGAAGGAATTTCTGTACCTATGACCATCAGCGTGCCACTCGGGCCAGGCATGAACGCCGATATGGTAATCAGTAAAGTCTCCATCAATAAAGAAGTTCCCGCCACCCTTTTCCAACCGGCAAAATAAAGCAACTGAAAAGCCCGGTTCTGCCGGGCTTTTTCATTCCTGACCAAAACACAGCAAATGAAAAAAATCGCGCTCCTGTTTGTAGGATCTGTATCTGCTATAATTTCCTTCGCCCAATCGGGTGTCAATTCTTCTACCTTTGGTATGCTGGAAGCCAGGTGGCTTGGACCAGGCACTATGAGTGGAAGAATTACTGCCATTGAAGGCGTTAATAAAGACGGTAAAACAATTTATATCGGCACGGCTGGTGGGGGTATCTGGAAAACAACCAATGCCGGTGCATCTTTCAAACCAATTTTCGATCGTTATTGCCAGAGTATTGGCGCGCTGGCCATTGATCAGTCAAAACCTTCCATAGTTTATGCCGGTACCGGCGAAAGTAATATGCGCAATTCCGTTTCCATCGGCAATGGTTTATACAAGTCGACCGATGGAGGTGATAACTGGACCAAAATAGGACTGGACAGTACGGAGCATATTTCCAAAATTGTTATTGACCCCGCTAATCCCAACACGGTATTCGTAGCAGCACCAGGCCCGCTTTGGAATGATAGTGAACATCGTGGCTTGTATAAATCAACCGATGGCGGAAAAACCTGGACCAAAGCCCTCTATATTTCCGATAAAGCCGGTTGCGCCGATGTTAGCCTTGATCCCGCTAATCCGAATATCGTCTATGCTACTACCTGGGAGTTTCGCCGCCTGCCTTATTTGTTTAATTCCGGTGGTAAAGGTTCCGGCATCTACAAATCAACCGATGGTGGAAAAACCTGGAAAGAGTTAAGCAATGGATTGCCCCCTAAACCATTCGGACGTACCGCATTGGCATTGGCACCCAGCGCTCCGGAGAATTTAATTGCGATTGTAGAAGCCAAGGATACCAAGTTGTATATATCCAAAGACGGCGGTGAAAACTGGAAAGAACAAAGCGCTACCCTCAATGTGGTATCGCGCCCTTTTTATTTCAGTACCCTGGTAATTGATCCGAAAGATCCGAAACGGGTGTATCGGCCTGCCTTCTCTTTTTCCTATTCCGACGATGGCGGGTATTCCTTTGCGGAAGCCTCCGGCGACGGTGGCTGGGTACATTCCGATCACCATGCATTGTGGATCAATCCGAATAATACGAATCAATTGTATTTAGGTACAGACGGGGGCGTATATATCAGCCTCGACAGAGGCGTTACCTGGATATTTGTATCCAATTTACCCGTTGGACAATTTTACCATGTAGCAGTTGATAATAAAGAGCCGTATAATATTTTTGGTGGCCTGCAAGACAATGGATCCTGGTACGCACCTTCTGCCAAACCCAATGGCGTAAATAATGGCGACTGGACTGCCATATATGGTGGAGACGGCTTCTGGACCGTACCTGATCTTACCGACCCCAATATTGCCTATGCCGAATACCAGGGTGGAAATATGTCGAGGGTTGACCTGCGTACGCTAAAATCTGTTTCCATAAAACCACAGGCAGGCGCAAAAGACGATAAACTTCGTTGGAACTGGAACACGCCTATTCACGTAGGATTGAAAAACCCCGGTAATCTTTACACCGGCGCGCAATACCTGTTTAAGAGTACCGATAAAGGCACCAACTGGACCCGTATTTCGCCCGATCTAACCACCAATGATAAGAAAAAACAAGAGCAGGAAAACAGTGGTGGCCTCAGTGCCGATAATACATCTGCCGAAAACCATACCACCATTTTTACCATTTCAGAATCTCCATTGGATGAAAACATCATCTGGGTTGGTACAGACGACGGTAACCTGCAATACACTACAGACGGCGGTAAAAGCTGGACCAATGTTGCCGCAAATGTGGCAGCAGCAGGTATTCCTGCGCAAACCTGGGTTAGCAGCGTAGAACCATCCCGGTTCGATAAACAGGTCATCTATGCCAGTTTTGATAATCATATGTACGGTGATCATAAAACCTACCTGGCAAAATCTTCCGATATGGGAAAAACCTGGACGCTTTTTAAAAGCGATGAATTTACTGGGTTTGCCCATAAAATAAAAGAAGACCTGGTAAATAAAGACCTCTTATTTGCCGGTACTGAAATGGGTATGTTTGCTTCGGTTACAGGTGGGCGTGAGTGGTTCCGTATGAAAAACCGGATTCCAGAGTATGCACTGGTACGCGACATCGCTATTCATCCAAAAACGCACGATTTATTACTGGGAACCCATGGCAGGGGAATAATTGTAGTGGATGATATTCGACCTATGCGCGATTTAGCGGGCGAAATTGCCAATAAACCCGTACATATTTTTGCGCAGGATCCGCAACCCATCCGCGATGGCCAGTTTGGAAGCGGCGGCTTTCCGCCCACAGGTGGCTGGTCGGCAGGAAATCCGGCCGGCATTCCGCCCATTCAATATTACCTGAAAGACCGGATCATGACCGGTGATGTGAAACTGGAAATTTATGACGAGAAAGGACAGCTGGTGCAATCCATGCCCGGATCCAAACGTAAAGGTGTAAATAAAGTGTACTGGAATCAGCGCATGACCCCTAATAAATCGGTTGCCGGCGGAACTAAAATGGATCGGGGAAGTATGGTTGCCCCCCAGGTATTACCCGGCACCTATACGCTTAAACTGATTGTAGGGAAAGAAGAATACAAGCAGCCATTGGTATTGGTACATGATCAAAACAATACCGGTTATACCGCCGACGACCGCCTGGCACAGCACAAAGCATCCATGGAATTGTATAACCTGCAAAAAGAACTGAATACACTTATTGAAGAAGTAAATGCGGAACAGAAACTGCTCAAAGAAAACGGTGATAAGATCAAAAGTGAAAAAGTGAAAAAACTATTGAAAACCTATAATAGTTCACTGGAGGAATTGAGGAGCGGTTTACTGGCCACCAAACAAACCAGTATTTTTGCAGATGAAGAACAATTGAGAGAACGGTTAACCGAACTCTATATTACCGTAACCGGAAACGAAGCAAGACCAAGCAATCTGCAACAGGAACGAATTCAGGTAATTCGTGGCCAACTTTCAGCAGCACAGGCAAAACACGTATCCATTAATAAACAATATGCAGAAAAAGTTAAACAGGCTATGGCAAAAGAAGGCGTTAAGCCACCTGTGCTGACCGACCCTGCAGGAAAATAGTTTTTTGTTTCCAGGTATAAATGGCTGGTTGGCAAGCGCTGACCGGCCATTTTTTTGTTTAATTTGTAGGATGAGAAATATATTGTTAGTAGCCTGTTTGTTCCCTGCCCTGCTGGTACAGGCACAAAGGAAGAAACCAACTGCACCAACTGCTACAGGTACAGCAGATTCCCTCTTGTTTACCACTACTCAATACCGGTTAATCGGCCCCTGGCGGGGTGGCCGTTCGGCGGCTGTAACAGGTTCCGTATCCAACCGGCAAACCTTTTATATGGGTGCCACGGGTGGTGGACTTTGGAAAACTACCGATGGGGGTAATAATTGGAAGAATATTTCTGATAAATACAATATCGCCAATATTGGTGCCATTGCTATTGCACCCAGTGATGAACAGATTATGTATGTAGGTGAAGGAGAAAATACGCTCCGGGGAAATGTGGCCGAAGGATTGGGAGGCATCTGGCGTTCTGACGATGCAGGTAGAACCTGGCGGAATTTAGGCTTGAAAGACGGCCGGCATATTATCCGTATTCTGGTACACCCTAAAAATCCAGACATTGTGTGGGCTGGTGTAATCGGGCATTTATTCGGACCCAACCAGGAGCGCGGTGTATATAAATCAACCGACGGCGGTAAAACCTGGAAAAGAACCTTATTTGTTAATGCGCAAACAGGTGTAAGCGACCTGGTAATGGATCCTACCAATCCATCCATCCTGTTTGCCGGCACCTGGCGGGTAATCCGCACCCCTTATAGTATGGAAAGTGGTGGCGAAGGTAGCGGCCTGTGGAAATCGACAGATGGGGGAGAAAGCTGGACCAATATTACTACTGCAAAAGGATTGCCTAAAGGTGTATGGGGTATAACCGGGGTGGCTATTGCTGCTTCCAACCCCGATAAAGTAATGGCATTGATTGAAAATGAAAAAGGTGGTTTGTACACCAGTACAGATGCCGGCAAAACCTGGAGCCTGACCAGCAGCGATAATAATATCCGTCAAAGAGCCTGGTATTATACCAAATTGTTTATTGATCCGAAAGACGAAAACCTGGTATATGCACCCAATGTGGGTTTGATGCGAAGCCGCGATGGTGGAAAAACCTTTCAGGGAATCCGTACACCCCATAGTGATCACCACGATCTATGGATCGATCCCCATGATCCCAATCGTATGATTGTGGCAGACGATGGCGGCGGACAGGTTAGTTATGATGGCGGTTCCAGTTGGAGCAGTTATATGAACCAGCCAACTGCCCAAATTTACCGGGTAAGCACCGATAACAGTTTTCCCTACCGGATTTTAGGCGCCCAGCAGGACAATACCACCATACGCATCAAACATAGAACCTACGGTTCGGTTATTTCAGAGAACGACTGGGAAGAAACGGCTGGTTTTGAAAGCGGATATGTAGTGGCTGACCCCTTGAACCCGGATATTGTATATGGCGGTAATTACGGCGGGTATTTGTCCAGGTTAGATCATAAAACCGGGGAAAACAGGGCTATAACAGTTTGGCCCGATAACCCGATGGGAGCCGGGGCTGATGTATTGAAATATCGTTTCCAATGGAATTTCCCGATCTTCTTTTCGCCGCATAATCCCAAGCGCCTGTATTGTGCAGGAAATGCTCTTTTTGTTACAGAAAATGAAGGAGCCAGCTGGGAACAAATTTCTCCTGATTTAACAACGAATGATAAATCAAAACAAGGCCCCAGCGGCGGCCCTATTACAAAAGATAATACCTCGGTAGAATATTACTGTACCATCTTTACTGCCGTAGAAAGCAGCCTGGAAAAACATCTTCTGTGGACCGGTTCGGATGATGGGCTGATACATATCAGTAAAGACGGCGGTAAAAACTGGGCCAATGTAACACCTGCAACTGCACCAAAATGGATGATGTGGAACGCTATTGAAACACATCCCACTAAAAAAGGCGTGGCATATATTACCGGAACTCGCTACAAGCTAGATGATTTTAGTCCCTATATCTACCAAACAACCGACTATGGCAAAACATGGACGCTGATTACCAAAGGAATTGAACCACTGCATTTTACCCGGGTAATGCGGGCCGATAAAAAAAGAGATGGTTTGTTGTATGCAGGTACAGAATATGGGATGTATATCAGTTATGACGATGGTTTAAACTGGAAGAAATTCCAATTGAATTTGCCCGAAGTTCCAATCACAGACCTTACTATTAAAGACAACGATCTTGTGGTAGCTACGCAGGGCAGGGCCTTCTGGGTATTGGATGACCTGAGCGTGGT